>NZ_CBDATK010000013.1:0-404159 GCF_965200135.1 Sphingomonas sp. | reverse complement strand
CGGCTTTCTGGGCGCGATGTTCCTGTCACTGCTGGGCGTGCTGACCTCGATCTGGGCGGAGAAGTTCGACCACGCCGCCGCCGTCACCAACTTCGTCATCACGCCGATGGCGCTGCTGTCGGGCACCTTCTACTCCGTCGACCGCCTCGCCCCGGCGTTCCGCGCGTTCAGCCACGCCAACCCGTTCTTCTACATAATCTCCGGGTTCCGATACGGCTTCCTCGGCACCAGCGACTCGCCGGTGGCGATCGGCGGCATCGCCATCCTGGTGATCGACGCGGCGCTGGCGGCGCTGTGCTATGTGTTGCTGCGGCGCGGGTGGAAGCTCAAGAACTGACCCGCCATTCGTCGGCGAGCAGGCCCAGGATGACGCTGTCGCGCACGCCGATGTGCGTTTCCCACTCCGCGCGCAACAATCCCTCGCGCCGGAAGCCGAGCCGTTCCAGCAGCTGGAGCGAACGCGCATTGTCCGGGTCGACATCGGCGTAGACGCGCCGCGCCGCCGCCGTGCCGAACAGCAGGTCGATGAGCGCGGTCACCGCCTCGCCCGCATAGCCGTGGCCCCAATGGTCGCGGACGAGCAGATAGCCGATCTCCCACACGCGGGGCCGGTGCGGATGCGCGGCAAGCGTGCCGATCGCGGTATCGTCATCGCCCAGCGTGATCGCCCAGTTCTGCCAGTCGCGCCCTTCTCGCGGCGCCAGATAGTCGCGGGTGGTCTGGAGGTCGGCCTGCGGCGCGCTCGACCACCAGCGCATCAGCAGCGGGTCGCGATAGGCTTCATGCAGCGCCTCCGCGTCGGCGACGAGCGCCGGTCGCATGGTGAGCCGCGCGCTGGCGAAGCGGTCCGCGATCCGGTCGTTCAAACGCCCCCCGTTCAAACGCCCAGCGCCGCGACCAGCGCCTGCACCTTCTTCTGGCGCCATTGCGGCAGCGGCGCGACCAGCCAATAGCCGCTGGGCGACGGTGCGGGCGCGCCCACCGCGACGACCCGGCCCGAGGCGAGGTCGGCGCGCGCGATCAGCTCCGGCACCGTCGCGCGCCCCAGCCCGGCCGCCGCCGCGTCGACCGCCAGCCCCGCGTCCGCGACCCCGATCGTCGCCGCCGGGTCGGGCGCGCCGGGCCAGCCGATCGTGGCGCTCGTCGTGTCGCCGGGCGCGGCGACGGTGACCAGCCCGTCCGCCTCGATCGCCTCGCCCTCCTCCGCCCCCGGCCCCGCGCCCCAGCGGATCGCGAGGTCCAGGTTGGCCTGCGCGAAGTCCAAGCTGTCATCGGCGGCGAGCAGGATCAACCGCAGGTCGGCGTCGGCGGCGGCGATCGCGGCGAGGCGCGGCATCAGCCACTTCTCCGTCACGTCGCGTGGTGCTGCGATGGTCAGCGACTTGGACGACTGGCCCGCCTGCATCGCGCGCACCGCTTCCTCGAATTGGAGGAATCCGTCGCGCAGCGGCGCCAGCCCGGCCTCGGCCTCCGGCGTCAGCTCCAGCCCGCGCGTGGTGCGGCGGAACAGCACGGTGCCGAGCGTATCCTCCAGCGCCCGGATCTGTTGCCCGACCGCGGCCGGGGTCACCGCGAGCTCGTCGGCGGCGCGGGTGAACGACAGGTGCCGCGCGGCGGCGTCGAGCACGCGCAGGCCGTTGAGGGGGAGGTGGGTGCGTTTCACCTAAATCCTCCCCGGCACGGGGAGGGGGACCGCCCGGCGCAGCCGGGTGGTGGAGGGGGCCAACCGCGAGCGACTCGCTAATGGCCCACCCCCTCCGTCACGCGCTCCGCGCGCGCCACCTCCCCGTGCCGGGGAGGATTTCAAGAAGCCACCGTCGGGGCCACCAGCGCGAACTTCGGTATCTCGACCTCGAACGTCCGGCCGTCCTCGCCGATCATCCGATAGGTCCCCTGCATCGCCCCTGCGGGCGTCGCCAGCGGACAGCCCGAGACATAGTCGAAGCTGCCGCCCGGCTCGATCAGCGGCTGCTCGCCGACCACACCCTCGCCCTCCACCGAATGCCGCGCACCGCGCCCGTCGGTAATGACCCAGTGCCGCGTCAGCAGCTGCACCGACGCCGGGCCCTTGTTCTCGATGCGAACGTGATAGGCCCAGAACCAGCGCCCGCGTCGCGGCTCGGACTGTTCGGGCAGATAGCTGACCGAAACCCGCACGACGACCTCGCCGGTGGTCGCGGCGTGGGGAAACAGGAAGGTGAGCGCGCCCTCTCCCGCCCCCTCAGGCGTCACAACCCCACCGCCGTCAGCGCGCGGTCGAGGTCGTCGATCAGGTCGGCGGGGTCCTCCAGCCCGACGTTGAGGCGCAGCAGCCCCTCCGTCACGCCCATCTCCAGCCGCTTGTCCTCCGCGACGCTGGCATGGGTGGTCGACGCCGGGTGCGTCATCAGCGACCGCGAATCACCGATGTTGTTGGAGATGTCGATCAGCTCCAGCGCGTCGAGCAGCCCGTGCGCCTGCGTCCGCCCCTCCACCTCGAACGCGAAGATCGCGCCGGCGGCGTCCATCTGGCTCATCGCGAGGTTGTGTTGCGGGTGGCTCGCCAGCCCCGGATGCAGCACGCGCGGGACGCGACCCTCCAGAAACCGGCCGACCGTCACCGCCTGCTCCGACTGGCGCTTGATCCGAAGGTCCAGCGTCTCCAGCCCCTTCAGCACCACCCAGGCGTTGAACGGCGACAGCGTCGGCCCGGTGTTGCGCGTGAAGGGCAGCAGCGTGTTGTCGATGAACGCGCTCGTCCCGCACACCGCGCCGGCGAGCACGCGGCCCTGCCCGTCCATCATCTTGGTCGCGGAATAGGCGACGACGTCCGCGCCCCACTCCATCGGCCGTTGCAGCGCGGGGGTGGCAAAGGCGTTGTCGACGACCGTCACGATGCCGCGATCGCGCGCGATCCCGCACACCGCCTTCAGGTCGACAATGTCCATCGTCGGGTTGGCGGGCGTCTCGAAGAAGAACACCTTGGTCTCGGGCCGGCAGGCGTCGACGAACGCCTGCGGATCGCGCGCGTCGACCACCGTCGTGGCGATGCCGAATTTGGGCAGCAGCGTATCGGTCAGCCAGCGGCACGACCCGAACGCCGCGCGCCCGCCGACCAGATGGTCGCCGGCCTGTAGCTGGCACAACAGCGCCGCGGTCATCGCCGCCATCCCCGTCGCGGTGGTGCGGCACGCCTCCGCACCCTCCATCAGGGCGATGCGGCCCTCCAGCATCTCCACCGTCGGGTTCTGGAGGCGCGAATAGGTCATCCCCGCCTGCTCGCCCGCGAACCGCGCGGCGGCGTCGCCCGCCTTGTCGTAGCAATAGCCCGACGTCAGGAACAACGCCTCCGACGTCTCGCCCCATTCGGAACGCGCGGTGCCGCCGCGGACGGCGCGGGTGGCGGGACGCCAGCGGTCGGTGATCGAGCGGTCCTGCCCGGTATGGCGCTTCATGCCGCGCGCTTTGCCCGTTGCGTCCCGGTGCCGCAAGGGAGTGGTTGGGCGGCGGGTGTCGAGTGGACCGACGAGAGGGTGGGCTGTCCTACACGCCCCCGCCTGTGCCACACCGCGGGCACGATGGCCGACCCGACCCGCTCCACCCCCGCCCCCGGTCTCGCCGACCCCGCCCGCGCCCCGTCTTCCGCGCCGACGTACCGTGAGGATCGTGAAGTTCCGCGCGATACCGTCGCCGTCTGGCGGGCGCGAGCGACGCATCCGGTCGGGGCCGCGATCCTGCTCGCGGTCGTCGCGCAGCTGCTTTTCACCTGGCATCTGGCGACCCCGCACACGCTGGTGTTCGACGAGATCCATTACGTCCCCGCCGCACGTCGGCTGTGGGCGCTGACCGGCCCCGCCAATATCGAGCATCCGCTGCTCGGCAAGGCGCTGATCGGGATCGGTATCGCGCTGTTCGGCGACGACAGCTTCGGGTGGCGGATCATGGCGACGCTGGCGGGCACCGCGACGATGGTCGGACTGTACGCGATCGCCTGGCTGACGTTCCGCGACGTCCGCACGGCGGTCGTCACCGGGTTGCTCGCGATCCTGAACTTCACGCTCTACGTCCAGGCGCGGATCGCGATGCTCGACGGGTTCATGGCCGCGCTGGTGGTCGTCGGCGCGGCGGCGATGCTGTGGTCGATGCGGAGCGAAGGCGCGGCGGTCGGGCGGCGGTGGTTGCTCGGCAGCGTCCTGCTGGGTCTGGCGGCGGGGGTGAAGTGGGTGGCGGTGCCCTATGGCGTGCTCGCCGCCGTCGCCTACCTGCTGGCGCGCGGTCCGACGCGGTGGCCCGGCCTTACCATTTGGGACGCGGCGTGGCGGCTCGCGCTGGGCAGTGGCATCGCCTATTTCGCGACCTTCCTTCCCGCCTTCTTCTACGCGTCGGAGCCGCTGACGCTCGCGACGCTGCTGCCGTTCCAGCTCACCATGTTCACGCAGCAGACGCAGGTCTTGCCGCACCACACCTATCAGTCCGCGTGGTGGAGCTGGCCGCTGCTGATCCGCCCGATCTGGTATCTCTACGAGCCGGTCGACGGCGCGCAGCGTGGCATCCTGTTGCTCGGCAATCCGGCGATCATGTGGGGCGGGCTGATCGCGGTCGCCGCGTGCCTATGGGGGTGGCTGCGCGAGCGATCGGTGGCGCTGGGCGGCGTCGCGGCGCTGTGGCTCGGCGGCTGGGGGATGTGGGCGCTGATCCCCAAAAGCCTTGGCTTCTATTACTACTACTACCTGCCCAGCCTCTGGCTGCCGCTCGCGATCGCCGCCGCGTTCCACCGCTTCGGCCAGGGCCGCGCCCGGCATTGGGATGAGTCCTTCGTCGTGCTGAGCGCGGGGTTGTTCCTCTATTTCTGGCCGATCATCTCCGCCGCGCCGCTTTATGGCCCGCAGGCGTTCCAGCACTGGATGTGGTTCGGATCGTGGCTCTGATCGCGGCCCCTAGTATCGACCCCAGGTGAAGCGCGACGATAGCGCGTAGTTCCACACCGCGCCGACCAGTACCCCGACCAGCGCCGACACCGCCCAGGCGCCGCTTCGCACGTCGTGGAGGAACCCGGCGATGCCGACGTTCGCCACCGCCCCGACCGCGCAGACCGCCGCGAACGAGACCCAGCCGTCGACCAGCTGCCGCCAGCCCTTCAGCCGCCGGTCGCGATAGGTCAGCGCATTGTTGAGGAAGAAATTGCCCGTCAGCGCCACCAGCGTCGCGGCGATCTGCCCCGCCAGGAAGGTCGCGCCGAGCCCGAGGTAGAGCAGCGACAGCACCCCCATGTGCACCGCCGTGCCGAGCAGCCCGATGACCGAGAACATCGCGAACCGGACCGGCACCACGCGCCCGAACATCCGGTCGTAGAGCGCGATGAGATATTCCAGCGCCACGACATGGTCGAGCTTCGACTCGCCCTCCGTCCGCACGCGAAAGGTATAGGGCAGCTCGGCGAAGCGCAGCGGGCGGGGGCTGGTCGTCATCAGGTCGAGCAGGATCTTGAACCCGATCGCCGACAGGTCGGGCACCAGACCGCGCACGATCGCGGTGCGGATCGCGAAGAAGCCGCTCATCGGATCGGACAGGTCCGCCTTCAGCACGCGGCGCGCCAGCCGCGTCGCGAGCGCGGACTTCGCGACGCGGTCCTTGTCCCACTCGCCCGTCCCGCCGCCCTCGACGAAGCGCGAGCCGACGATCAAGTCGAGGTCCGGGTCCGCCGTCAGCCGGTCGAGCATCGCGGGCAGCAGCGTCTCGTCATGCTGCAGATCGCCGTCGATCACCGCCACCACGGGGGCCGCGGTCGCGCACATCCCTTCGACGCACGCGGACGACAGCCCGCGCCGGCCGATGCGCTGGATCACCCGCACCCGCGGGTCCGCGCGCGCCAGCTCGCGTGCGGCTTCCGCCGTGCCGTCCGGGCTGTCGTCGTCGACCAGGATCACTTCCCAGCCGCGCCCCGCCAGCGCGCGGTCCAGCCGGCTCACCAGCTCGGCGACGTTGCCGCGCTCGTTGAAGGTCGGGACGACGACCGCCAGGTCGAGCGGTCGCGCCATTCAGAGCGCCGCCAGCACCGCGTCGCCCATCGCGCCGGTGGAGAGCGACCCACCCAGGTCGGGCGTCCGCGCACCACCCGCGATCGCCGTCGCCACCGCCGCCTCGATCCGGTCGGCGGCATCCCCCTGCCGCAGCGAATGGCGGAGCAGCATCGCGGCGGACAGGATCGCCGCACACGGGTTGGCCTTGCCCTGCCCGGCGATGTCGGGGGCGGAGCCGTGGATCGGCTCGTACAATCCCTTGCCGTCCTCATCGAGGGCGGCGGACGGCAGCATGCCGATCGAGCCGACGCACATCGACGCCTGATCGGACAGGATATCGCCGAACAAATTGCCGGTCAGGATGACGTCGAACTGGCCGGGATCGCGCACCAGCTGCATCGCGGCATTGTCGACATACATGTGCGTCAGCCTGACCTCGGGGAAGTCGCGGCGCACCTCGTTCACCACCTCGCGCCAGACGGCGGAGGTCTCCAGCACGTTCGCCTTGTCGACCGACAGCAGCAGGCCCCTGCGCCCCGCCGCCGCCGCGAAGCCGATCCGCGCGATCCGCGCGATCTCCGCCTCGTCGTAGCGCATGGTGTCCTGGCCATAGCGCAGCCCGGTCTGCGTGCGCCCGCGGACATGCTCGCCGAAATAGATGTCGCCGGTCAGCTCGCGCACGATCAGCAGGTCGATCGCGCGCGCGATCTCGGGCTTCAGCGCGCTGGCGTCCTCCAGTCCGGGGAACAGGCGGACCGGGCGCAGGTTGGCGAACAACCCCAGCTTCTTCCGCAGCCCCAGGATCGCCTGTTCGGGGCGCAGCTCGCGTTCCAGCCCGTCGAACTGCGGATCGCCGACCGCACCGAACAGCACCGCGTCGGCGCGCTGCGCCAGCTCCAGGCTTTCTGGCGGCAGCGGATGCGCGGCGGCGAGGTACGCCGCGCCGCCGACCGGTGCCTCCTCGAACGTCAGGCCGAGGTCGAGCGCGTCGAGCACGCGCCGCGCCTGCGCGGTGACTTCGGGGCCGATGCCGTCACCCGGCAGAACTGCGATCAGAGCCATGCCCCTGCCCTTGCCGGTCGAAGCCGCCTCACGCAACCGCGCGCTGCAACCGTTCGACCAGCCGCTCGCGTGCGGCCAGCGCCGGCGCGCGGCGGTCGATCAGGATGTCGCGGGCGAGGAAGTGGCCGGTCAGCCGCAGCCCGTCGAAGATCTCGGGCCACCCCGCCGCGCCGCCGTCGCGCAGGAAAGCGGGCAACGGCAACAGCTTGGCCTCGTAGCCCAGCGCGCTCGACCGGCTGACGGCGCCGCCGCTGCGCGGGCTGACATAGCCGAGGTCGTCGGCCGCGCCGCTGTCGACGCAGCGGTCGAGGTCGAGCCCGAAGCCCAGCTCGGCGAGCAGCAGCAATTCGTACCGGACCAGCGCCGCCGCCCAGTCGCGCGCCGCCGGCGCCGCCTCGATCGCGCCGAGCACGCCGTCGAGCCCGTCGTGGAGGTGCGGATAGGGCTGCGCCTCGGGCAGCGCCGCCGCCGTCAGCGCGCAGGTCCAGTCGAGCGCCGCCGCCGCCAGCGGCTCGGCATGGAGCACCGCGCGCGAATGGATCGGCTCGACCGTCAGCGCCGCCAGCTGCTCGCCGGTACGCGCGCGCCACTCGCCGAGCACGGTGTTCGCCGGTTGCAGCACCGGCCGCAGCCGCCGCGAATGACCGCCACGGACATAGCCCGGCTGCACCCCGTCGTCGCGGGTGAAGCACCGCACCACCGCGCCATGCTCGCCATGGCTGCGGACCGCGAGGACGATGGCTTCGGCGCGCAGGTGCATCGCGGCCGTCTAGCAGTTCAGCGGCGAAAGCGCTTCAGCCCCGGTGTCCGGCGCTTGGCCATCGCGACCAGCGCATCCCACGCCCGCAGCGCCGCGACCAACGCCCGGTTCGCGGCCGTCGCGCGCAACAGCAGCAGGTCGACGCAGGGCACGCTGTTCGTGGCGAACCGTCGCTTGTGCTGGCCGTCACCCTCGGTGAAATCGAACCGGGCGAAGCGGTCCGCGAACAGATCCCCCAGCGCCTCGCCCTGCAACACTGCACCCGGCGACAGCTGCGACCAGGCCGGATCGTAACCGACATGCTCGTAGCGGAGGGTGTCGCGATCGGCGGTGCAGCAGAGATAGGCGACGGGCGTGTCGTCGACCCGCAACAGCCATGCCCGCGCGCCATCGGCAGCCGCGAGGCGGAGCAACGGCGCGGCGTCGGCGGGCAGACCCTCGTCGAGCAGTCGCTCCTGATAGGTACTGACCGACAGCGCGCGGGCGGCGGCGTGAAAGGCGGCGATCTCGTCGGGCGTGCGGTAGCGGCGGACCTCGTGGACCCCGAGCCGCCGCGCCTTGCGCCGCAGCTGTGCGCGGGCGTTGGCGGAAAGACCCGCGCGCCATGCCGCTTCGCCGGCCGTCAGGTCGATCCAGGAACGGTCGTAGCGCTGGCGGACGAAGGCGATGAGGCCGTCCGTCTTGATTGCGGGTAACGCGGCGACGGGCAACGAGGTCAGCAGAAACCCGTCTTCCTCGGCCGCGAGCGCGCCGCGCGGTGGCACCACGCCGGCGCGGACATCGTCCAGCGACAGGGCGATGCGTCGGAGCCGGCGGGACACGCTCAACAGCGTCCGCGCGCCGATCCCGAAACGCACCGCGGCGGCGGTCACGCCGCGCGTTCCTCGACCCAGTTGGACCAGAGCTGTTCCGCCTGCCGCCGCGCGGTGCGAAGCCGGGCGGGGCCGAGCGGCCGGTCGGCGCGGTCGAGCGGGAGGTCGGGGCGATCGCCGAACCATCGCGTCGGCAGCGTCGCGCGAGACCGGTCGAGCGTCGCGCAAAGCTGGTCGAAGCGGCGGACATGGACGGCGTTGGGACGAATGCCCGCGCGGTTCGACAGCTCGAAGCTGTGGCTGACGATCGTCACCGCCGCATGACCCTGCGCGATCGCGTGGTCCAGCGCGGCGGTCGCCTCGGCGCCAGACAGCGCGCAGGGCTGGAACGGCCGCAACCGGCCGGGGTGTTCCTCGATGAGCGAGACCGGCACCTCGACGACGCCGTGTCGCGCGACGGGCGCGATCTGCGCGGCGGGCAGGCCGATACGGCTCGACGCGGGCGCCTCCGCGCCGTTGTGGCTGCTGTCATAGGCGAAGCCGAGCCGCGCCAGCGCCGCCAGCGTCGCGTCGTCGGCGGTATAGCTGCCCGCCCGGAACGCGATCGGGTCGGACGCGCCCGCCGCGATCAGCAGCTCGGCGGCGGCGGCGATCAGCTGCTCCTGCTCGCGGCCGTCATATGCCCACAACTCGAACCGGCCATGCGCGTCCGCGTCGCCGGCGCGGGCACCGGCCCAGTGCGGATGCAGATGCAGCTGCACCTCCTGACCCGCCGCCAGGATCGTGTCGACGACGGCCCGGATCGGCGCGAGGCCATAAACCAGCGCCGGCAGCGGATCGACGAAGAAGCACGCCTTCAGGTCGTGTCGCGCGAGCAGGTCGAGCTGATACGACAGCCCGACGCCGCCGGGTTCGATCGACCGCCGCCACACCTCCGTTGACGCCAGCCCCGCGGCATGGTGCCGCCACGCGACCTCCGTGTCGATCGTGAGGAAGACCTGCGGCATCGTCGGCTGGGTAGCCGGGCGGGGTGAAGGAATGGTTGGCGCGGCCGAGGCATCGATCGTCCCTGTCGATCCACGGCGGGACGGTCGGTCGTTTGCGGGCCAAACGCTTGTTTGCCTTCACGTCGAGACGAAACGGATCTCCGCTCTATCGTCGAGATCAAGCAACCGCCAAATCTGGACATCGCAGGTCAGCACGTCACGCGGGCATGGCGCTTGATCTCGTTTTCAGCCCAGCCGCATCGTCGTTCCCTCACTTCGCGTGATAGAAGTCATACACCTGCTGCGCGACGCTGCCGCTTACGCCCGGCGCTCTCTGCAGGTCCTCCAGGCTGGCGTTGCGGACCGCGCGGCCGGTGCCGAAATGCATCAGCAGCGCCTTCTTGCGCGCCGGACCGATGCCCGGCACCTCGTCCAGCGGCGATGCGCCGATCGCGCGCGCGCGCTTTTCCCGATGCGCGCCGATCGCGAAGCGGTGGACCTCGTCGCGCAGGCGCTGGAGGTAGAACAGCACGGGCGCGTTGACCGGCAGCTGGAAGTCGCGGCCGTCCATCAGGTGGAACACCTCGCGCCCCTCGCGGCCATGATCCGGCCCCTTCGCGACGCCGATCATGCACACATCCTCGATCCCCAGATCCTCCAGCACCGCCTTGGCGGCGTTCAGCTGGCCGCGGCCGCCGTCGATCAGCACCAGGTCGGGCCAGGTGCCGCCGTCGCGGTCGGGGTCCTCGTCCAGCGCGCGCGCGAACCGCCGCTGGAACACCTCGCGCATCATGCCGAAATCGTCGCCCGGTACGGTCGCCTTGTTGCGGATGTTGAACTTGCGATACTGCCCCTTGCGGAAGCCCTCCGGCCCCGCGACCACCATCGCGCCGACCGCGGCGGTGCCCTGGATATGACTATTGTCATAGACCTCGATGCGGTCGGGCGGCTCGGGCAGATCGAACAGCTCGGCGACCTCGCGCAGCAGCTTCGCCTGCGTGGTCGATTCGGCCAGCCGCCGGTCGAGCGCCTCGACCGCATTGCGCTTCGCCTGATCGAGCAGGCGGCGCCGCGTGCCCCGCTGTGGCGTCCCCAACGCGACCTTGCGCCCGGCCTGCTGCGCCAGCGCCTGCGCCAGCACCGCCTGATCGGGCAGGTCGCGATCGACGAAGACGGTGCGCGCGGGCGGCACCTCCTCGTAGAATTGCATCAGGAACTTCGCGAGCACCTCCTCCTCCGGCACGTCGGCGACATGGCCGGGGAAGAACGAGCGGTGGCCCCAGTTCTGTCCGCCACGGATGAAGAACGCCTCGATCCCGACGACGCCGTCCTTCGCCGCGAGCGCGAAGATATCGGCGTCGCCGACCCCGTCGGCGTTGATGAACTGCGTGCCCTGGATGAAGGTCAGGGCTTTCAGCCGATCGCGCAGGATCACCGCGCGCTCGAAATCCATCGCCTCGGCCGCGCCCTGCATCTCCGCGCCCAGCTTGGCCTGGACCTGCGTCGCCTTGCCGGCGAGGAACTGCTTCGCCTCGCCGACCAGCTCGGCATAGCCGTCCGTGTCGATGCGGCCGACGCACGGGGCCGAACAGCGCTTTATCTGGTAGAGCAGGCACGGTCGGTCGCGGGTCTTGAAGAAGCCGTCGGTGCAGGAGCGGAGCAGGAACAGCTTCTGCAGAGCATTCAACGTGTTGTTGACCGACCCGGCGCTGGCGAAGGGGCCATAATATTCGCCCTTCCACTTGCGCGCGCCGCGATGCTTCTGGATGCGCGGGAAGTCCTGATCGCCGCGCAACAGGATGAACGGAAACGATTTGTCGTCGCGGAGCAGCACGTTGTAGGCGGGGCGATAGCGCTTGATGAGCTGCGCTTCGAGCAGCAGCGCTTCCGCCTCGTTGTTGGTCGTCACCACCGTCATCGCCCGGCATTGCGAGACCATCCGCTGGAGGCGTTTGGGCAGGTTCTTGACCTGGACGTAGTTGGCGACGCGGCTCTTCAATGCACGCGCCTTCCCGACATAGAGCACGTCGCCCTTGGCATCGAGCATCCGGTAGACGCCGGGCGCGGGCGGCAGCGTCTTCAGCACGTTGCGGATCGCCGCCACGCCCGCGTCCAGATCGGGCGTATCCGAGCCGCGCACGGTAAAGGTCGCCTGCTCCTCGTTGAAGCGGGTCGGGGGGCCATAGCCGGACATGACGAGCGATGTAGGAGTCGGCGCGGGGGCGGGCAACGTGTTAGGGTGCGACAGACCCAGGAGAGATGCCATGCGACTCGTCACGTCCTTCGCCGCAGCCGCCGTCCTGACCACCGCCGCGATGGCGCAGCATGCCGCCCACCGCGCGCCGTCGGCGATCACCGCCGCGCTCGCCGATCCCGGTCGCCCCGCCGCCGACCGTGAGCGCGACGCCAATCGGCACGCCGCCGACATCCTCGCCTTTGCCGAGGTGAAGCCGGGCGCGAAGGTCGCCGACTTCATCATGGGCGGTGGCTATTGGACGCGGGCGATGGCGCCGCTGGTCGGGCCGAAGGGCCACGTCTACGCCTATCAGCCGGCCGAGTTCATCCGGTTTCGCGCCGCCTACGGCACCGAGCAGGAGGCGGCCGTCGCAGGCCGCGCGAACGTGACCGCCAATCGCCAGTCGCTGGCGGACTTCGGGTTCGGCGAGCCGCTCGACGCGATCGTCACGGTGCAGAACTGGCACGACCTCCACCTCAAGATGGCGCCGCCCGAGGCGGGCGGCCAGATCGCGCGGCGGCTGTTCGGGATGCTCAAGCCGGGTGGCGTGCTGGTGGTGGTCGACCACGTCGGCAACCCCGGCGCGACGCCCTTCGCGGTCGCCGACACGCTGCACCGGGGCGATGCGGCGGCGACGCGCAGGGAGATCGAGGCGGCGGGTTTCCGCTTCGACGGCGAGCTGCCGGTGCTCCACAACGGCACCGATCCGCACACCGCGCTGGTGTTCGATCCGGCGATCCGGGGCAAGACCGACCAGTTCGTCTACCGCTTCCGCAAGCCGCGATAGATCGGCGGCTCAGCGCGGACCCAACCGGCGGACCGCGTGCACCGCGCCCGCCACATCGTCGATCTCGACCTGAGGCGTGGAACCCCGCACGATCGCGGTGACCGTTCAGACCAAGGCCCCGTCCCGTTCGACTGCCGATGCGTCGAGCATCGCCGCGGCGAGGACCGGGTATCGATCGTCGCGCGCGCGAGGGCCGCGATTAACCGTGTCGGCGGGAGTAAAGTTGGTTTCGGCTGTGTCCCGCCGAACCCCATCTACCTGATCGCGGCGAGGTCCGTTGCGACCTTGGTCATCACCGCGGCGGTCAGCTTGTCGGGCGCATAGCCCTGGAGCTGGGTGAGGCTCATCGTCTTGAACATCTCGTAGGACGGATGCGCGGTAAGCTCGGGCAGGTCGGCGTCGATCACCGCCTTGCCCTTGGTATCGGCGACGATCGTCTCGATCGGCGTGTCGAGGTTGAGCCGCGCCGCCGGGGCGGTGGCGGCGGGCGCAGCGGCCGGGGCCGGGGCCGGTGCGGCGGTGGCGGTCTGGGCGGTGGCGAGCAGCAGCGCGACGATCATCTGGTATTCCCTTCCGACGAAATCAGTTCGGGCGACCTAGCCCCGCGATGGTGCGATCGACCAGCGTGCGGTCGGCATCGACGCCATGCTTGCTGGCGATGAGCGAGGCGGCGGCGCGCGACGCGGCATCGGCGGCGTGGGCGCGGACCTCGGCCAGCGCGGCGCGCTCGGCGGCGGCGATCTTGTCCTCCGCCATGCGACCGCGACGCTCGACCAGCTCGGCCGCGTCGACGTTCGCCTTGGCGATCAGCGCGTCGGCCTCCGTCTGCGCGTGGGTCAGCATCTCGCCCGCCGTGCCCTCGGCGGCGGCGATCTTGGCGGCGTAGCCGTCACGCAGCGCCTCCGCCTCGGCGCGCAGCGCCTTGGCCTCGTCGAGCTGGCGGCGGATGTCGGCGATCTGCTTGTCGAGCGAGCCCGCGATGACGCCCGGCACCTTCTTCCACAACAGAATAGCGATGAACACGATCATCGCCAGCGACACCACCACCCCGCCGGTGACGTAGCCGCCGAGCAGCGACGCCTCCTCGTGATGATCGGCGCCGCCATTGGCCTCGGTGGTGGCGTGGCCACCGGTGTGCGGCATGCCCTGCAACTTGTCCGCCTCGGTCAGATTGTGGATCACGGCCGCCGTCTGCGGATCGCTGGAGGTTCGATCAGGCATGAAGCACCTTCTGCACGGCGGCGCGAGCCTCGTCGGCGGAGACCTGCGCCCCCGAGACGCGCGCGACGATCGCCTGCGCGGCCTCTGCGGCAACGCCCTCGATCTCCGCGATCGCGCGATCGGCGGCGGCGCGGATCGACGCCTCGCCGGCCGCGAGCTTGTCCGCCTGCTGGCGGTTGGCGGCGGCGAGCGTCGCTTCGCTCGCCTTGGCGGCGGTGGACCGCGCCTCCGCCAGCAACGCCTGCGCGCGCTCGCGGTTGGCGGCGTCGCGCGCCTGCCACTCGGTTTCGGCCTGGTCGGCGGCATCGCGCGCGGCGGCGGCCGCGGCGAGATCGCCGGTGATCTGCCCGTCACGTCCCGCGATCGTCGCCTGCACCTTGGGCAGCATGCCGCGGCCGACGACCATGAAGACCAGGCCGAAGGTCACCACCAACCAAAATATCTGCGACATGTAGGTCGCGGCGAGCTGCGAAATCTGGGGCATCGGGGTTCCTGCAGGGACCGGTAGCGACCGGCCCCCAGGGGGTTACGCGACGAAGATCAGGATCATCGCGACGACGAAGGCGAGCAGGCCCAACAGCTCCGCCGCGGCGAAACCGATGAACAGGCGGCCCTGCTGACCGTCGGCCGCGCCGGGATTGCGCAGCGCGCCCTCCAGGAACGAGCCGAACACGTTGCCCACGCCGATCGCGGCCATGCCCGCGCCGATCGCGGCGATACCGGCACCGATGAGCTTCGCTGCTTCTGCGTCCATGATTTCAGTCCTTTACGTATGTCGAAGTGGAAGAGGTGGAGGGCGTGATCGCCCCTAGTGAAGATTGACCGCGTCGTTGATGTAGAGCGACGTCAACAGCGCGAAGACATAGGCCTGGATGGCGGCGACCAGCACTTCCAGCGCGGCGATGCCGATCATCAGCAGGAACGACGGGATACCGACGCCGATGCCGAGGCCGATGCCGGCGTTGTTGCTGTTGATGACGAAGCCCGACAGCACTTCGAGCAGGACGTGCCCGGCGGTCATCGCGACGAACAACCGCAGCGCGAGGCTGAACGGGCGGACCATGAACGAGACCAGCTCGATCAGCGGGATCAGCGGCAGCAGCCAGACCGGGGTGCCGTGCGGCACGAACAGGCTAAAGAAATGGAGGCCGTGCCGCCAGAAGCCGACGATCAGCACGATCGAAAAGCTCATGATCGCGAGCACGCCGGTGATCGTGAAATGGCTGGTGAAGGTAAAGGGATGGACGCCGACGACACCTAGCGGCAGCAGGCCCAGGATGTTGGCGAAGAGGATGAACATGAAAAGCGAGAAGACATAGGGGACGTAGCGCTTCCCCTCCGGACCGACGTTCGCGGCGAGCATGTTGTCGATGAACTTCGCCGATCCCTCGACCGCCATCTGCCAGCGGCCGGGCACGAGGTCGCGCTTCAGCCCGCCGAGCATGAACACGACCAGCGCCACCACCGTCACGCACATCCACAGCGCGGAGTTGGTGAAGGCGATCTGATGCCCGCCGATGCTGAAGCCATCCCAGATCGTCTGCACCTCGAACTGGTGCATCGGGTCGATCTTGCCGCCGCCTGCCGCCACTTGGTTCAAGTCCCTAACGAAAACGCCCGAAGCTTCACTTCGAGCGTTTGGAAAGCCGAATAATGTTCCTGAACGCCACGCCGATCCCGAGGAACAGCAGCAGCAACAGGAGCGCTGGGGAGGTGCCGAACAGCCGGTCGAGGACCCAACCGATCAAGGCACCACCGATCATTCCCCCCAGAAGCTCGGCGAGCACACGGTTGCCGAGGTTGTAACTCTCGGTCGCATCCGTCTTGCCCGCACCCGTCCGGTGCGCCTCGGCAGCTTGCGCCTGCTTGAGCCGCGCATCGAGCGAGGTCAGGCGGGGGTCGTCGCCGAGGGGGTCTGGTCCGGACTCGTTTTCGGCCATGTACATGTCCCGTCACGAAAGACGGGCAGGCGCATGAGAGCCGAAAGGCGTGCCCGCCAAGGCATGGGCCGGTTAGCCGGGGGGTGCGGGGGTGTCAACCGCCGCGACCCCCATGCATGTTGCAAAGCAACATGCGAGACGGGCGGAGCCGCGCTTCGACGTCACGGGATTTTATTGCCGTGACGGCCCCGCCGCGGCAAAGCCGCGTCGGACGGGTCGGCCTCGCCGCTCGCCGGCCGAGCTTGGCGGTCGCGCGTGCTGCTGCGCTGCGCGCGTGCCGCCGGCGCTACACACAGCGCGAATCGCGTTCCGGTGCGCCGCCCCCGCGCGTCTGCCAAGCACCACCGGGGGTGCGGTATTTCTCCCCCGCCGAGGTCTTCGCGATCAGGTTGCAGCCCGAGGTGAACGCCAGCTGCTCCACAGTCGCGCCCGACGCCTGCGCTTTGGCCGTGTAGGCGGACTTGCGCTGGATATTGATCGAGCTGACCAGCGCGCGCAGGTCGGCCGAGCCGGCGCCGACGACGCCGAGATAGCCGTCGGGCTGCTCGCCCACCTGCCCCGCCGAGCGCGCGGCGGCATAGGCGGGATCGCGCTGCGCCAGCGCCGGCGTGGCGAGGGTCGCGATGAAAGCGAGAACGGCGATGGACGTACGCATCAGAATATCCCTGGGTTCTGCTGGATCACCGCCTTGGCTTCGCTGTCGAGGCGGTAGACGACTTCCTGTGTGACGCTGATGTTGAGGTTGATCTCGATCGGCTTGGTCGGCGCGGTGACATTGACGCACCCACCCGTCACCGCCGCCATCCCGACAATCAGAACTCTCGTCATCCTCGTCAACTCCGTTTCGGTCATGGCACGGTCTCGCTTTCGGGGGGCTGAATGGGGGCGGGTGCGCCCGGCGGTCCGGCGCGCTTGTTCTGTTCGTCGAGCAGCTGCGGCAGGTTGCGCTGAATCAGCCGCCGGGGGTCGTAGAAGCTGGCGGTCGCGTCCAGCAGACCCCGGAACGGCGCCTTGATGCGGATGTTGAACAGTAAGGGCAGGCGCTGCAACCGGCGCACCAGCAGCCCGGTGATGCCGCCGCGCGCCGCGCCCTCGCCCTGGCTGACGCCGGCGAAGCGCACTTCGGTCACCATCTCGCCCGCGAGCGGCCCGTTCATGACGATGGCGAGGTTACGATAACGCAGCGATTTCAGCGCCTGGAACGCGAGGTTGGGCCAGAAGCCGATGTCCTTCTGCCCCAGCGGCCCGACATAGGCGATCGTGCCGCCGCCCGGCCGCACCTGCAGCCGCCCGTCGACGATCCGGCCGCCGTCGGCGTCGAACACCATCGGCAGCACGCCGTCGAAGACGCCGGTCGCGTCGAGGTTCTTGAAGTCGAATTGCTGGAGGAACTGGTCGGCCGCGATCGCGTCGACGCGGAACACCATGCGGCGCTGCACGGCCTGGCCGAAGTCGAGCAGCGTCGGCTCCAGCGTCAGCGTGCCGCCCGCGAACGGCCAGCGCGCGCCCTCCACCCGGACCCGCGCGCTCGCCAGCGTCTGAAAGCGGACGACGCCGTCGGTCACCGCGATGCCGGGGTTGACCGACGCGACGGTGAACGTCTGGCCCGGCGCGCTCTCGAGCGCCAGCAGGTCGGTAAAGCGGATGGTGCCGGCGATGCCCTGCACCGGGCCGAAGGCGGCGGCGAGGTCGGTCGCCTGCGTGGTGAAGCTGCCGGTGCTGGTCACCCCGGCCGCGGTCCAGTCGATCGCGCCCTCGCCGGTGACGGTGCCGCGCACATCGGCGATGACGCCGAAGGTGACGGG
Source organism: Sphingomonas sp. (assembly GCF_965200135.1). Lineage (GTDB taxonomy): Bacteria > Pseudomonadota > Alphaproteobacteria > Sphingomonadales > Sphingomonadaceae > Sphingomonas. The sequence goes on along the minus strand of NZ_CBDATK010000013.1, from coordinate 386,551 downwards.
CGTGAGCTGATCGGGTTGCAGCGCCTTGTCGAAGACGAGGCCGGGGACGGTGAAGCGGGCGTTGCCGGTGCCGCTGGCGAGCGCGTGGGTCAGGCGGACGTCGGCGACGGAGCGGGTGCCGCCGGGTGCGCGGACCTGGCCGGTGGCGGCGACCTGTCCGTTCGCGAGCGTCAGCGCGACGTCGCGGACGGGGAGCGACTTGAAGCGCGGCTGGCTAACCTGCGCGTCACTGACGGTGAGCGCACCGCCGAGCGTCAGCGCGCCGCCGGCGAGACGCCATTCGCCCGCCGCGTCGTACAGCAGCAGCGGCACCGCACCGATCTGGCCGCCCGCGCCGGCGAAGCGACCGGCGAGGCCCGCCGGCCACGCGCGACCCTCCAGCGTGGCGATGTCGAGCCGCGTCAGCCGCTCCGGCGACCCGAGCCGCGCCGCGACCCCGTCGATCGCGAAACCCCGATCGCTCAGCCGCAGCCGCGCGCCGGTCGCGGCGAGCGTCAGCGGCGTGGTCCCGAGCCGCCCGGTCAGCCGCGTCGCGCCGAGCGAGGCGCCGCCGCCCAGCGTGCCGCCGCGCATCGTCACCAGCGCAGGCCCGGTCGGGCAGAGTTTGACCCCACCCGGATCGAGCACGAGCCCCGAAGCGGCGACACGCTGCCACGTCACCGGCGCGCAGGCGGGGTCGAGCGTCAGCGCGCCGCCGGTCCAGCGCAGGTCGACCGGCGTCGTCAGCCCCTCCACCCGGCCGTCCCCGAGCGGGCCGGACACGGTGGCCGTCGTGGCCAGACGGACGTCGCCGCCGACCACCGCGAAGCGCACCGGCGCCAGCGCCAGCCGCGCGTCGCCGGCGACATAGGGCGCAACCGTCGCGGTGCCGCGATAGCCCGGCCCCGGCGCGAACCGGATCGTGGCATTCGGCAACCCGCCGCCGCCAAGCCGAGCGACCCCGGCCAGCCGCAGTCCGGCCGCCGGCGTCCAGGCGGCACTCCCCTCGCCTGCCGCCAGCATGGCGCGAGCGCCGCTGGCAGCGGTCAGCGCCGCGTCGGCGACGGTGACGCTGGTGCCGGCCGCGCCGATGCCGGCGACCAGCCCGACGTCGCCGTCGAACGCCCGCGCCGCGCCGGTCACGGCGGCCACGACCTGCCGGACCAGCGGGCCGACCGGCGTCCCCTCTCCCGCCGCTCCGAAGCCGCGCAAGGCGGCGTCCCAGCGCGCGCGGGTCCAGCGCAGCCGGCCGTCATAGCCGAGCGTGGTCGCCGCGGCAGGATCGCGGCGCACCGCCCCGGCCAGCGTCACCGTCTCCGCCGCCACACCCTCGCCGGTGACACCATGCGCGGTGAGGGTCACCGTGCCGCGCGCGTTCGACAAGCCACCGGCGAGAACGACCCGCCCGGCGAACCGCGTCGCGCGCGCGACCGGGTGGCGCAGCGCCTGCGCGGCGAGGTCGGCATCGACGCGCCAGGTGACCGCGCGACCCAGCCCGATCTCGCCGCTGCCGTTCACATTGGCATAGCCCGCCGCGACGCCGCCGCATGCCGCGCCGGCCGTCTCGCCCGACCCTTCGACCCGCACCGCGTTGCGTCGCGTCGTCACCTGCACCACCGCGCGCGGCATCGTCGCGGCGCATTCGCCGCCGAGCCGTGCGCTCGTCACCGCCAGCCGCCCGGCGAACCCGCCGTCCAGCCGGCCGCTACCGCTCAGCTTCGCGCCGATCAGCCCGACCGGCGTCTCCAGCCGCACGCGCGCATCCTCGACGTCCAGCGCCAGCGCCGGCAGCGCGAACGGCTTGCCCGCCTCGCCGGCGGGGATCAGGCGGTCGATGCTGCCGAACGACAGCTTGCCGTCGACCAGCCGCGCCCGCACCCGCACATGCCCGGCGCGGACGCCGGTCAGATACGGCCCGCGCAAGCCCACCGCGGTGCGCGCCTCCAGCCAGTCGGCGACCAGGTCGGGGTGCGCGGGATCGCCGAGCACGACGTTCACCAGCCGCTGCCGCCCGAAGCCCAGGTCGGCGATGCCGTAGCGCGCGGGCACGCCCTTCGCCGCCAGGAAGCGGTCGGCATAGCGCGTCGCGAGCGGCTTGCGCTCGATCCACAGGCCCACCAGCGCGACGACGACGAGGACCAGCAACGCCAGCAGCAGGCGTCGCCCGCGACGAGGGCGGCGCGGCGCTTCTTGCTCGTCCTCCACGCCTGCTCCCACGCTCACGCGCCGCCTTTATGCGGGCGTGACGCTTGCGTCCAATCGGACGTCGGTTAGGTTCTGCCGATGGCGGACGCCGACCCCCCTGCCGACGCGCTCGGCCACCGCGCGCGGCTGCGTGAGCGGCTGGCGGCGGGCGGGGGCGAGGCGTTCCACGATCACGAGCTGCTCGAGTTCCTGCTCGCGCTCGGCCGCCCGCGCGTCGATACCAAGCCGACCGCGAAGGCGCTGCTGCGCGAGTTCGGCGGGCTGGGCGGGGTGTTCGCGGCCGATCATGCCTCGCTGGCGCGCGTCCCCGGCATGGGCGAGCTGTCGATCGCGTCGCTGCGCGCGGTGCAGGCGATCGCGGTGCGGCTGGTCAAGTCGCGGATCGCCGACCGGCCGGTGCTGGCGAACTGGCAGGCGCTGCTCGACTATCTGCGCGCCGACATGGCGCATCACGCGGTGGAGCGGTTCCGCGTGCTCCATCTCGACACGCGCAACCACCTGATCCGCGACGAGGCGAGCGAGGGCACGATAGATCAGGCGGCGGTCTATATTCGCGAGGTCGTCAAGCGCGCGCTGGAGCTGGGGTCGGCGGCGGTGATCCTGGTCCACAACCATCCCTCGGGCGACCCGGCGCCGAGCCGCGCCGACATCGACATCACCAAGGCGATCGCCGCCGCCGGCAAGCCGCTCAACATCGCGGTCCACGACCACCTGATCATCGGCACGCAGGGACATGCGAGCTTGCGGGCGATGGGACTGATCTGAGTTGCAGCCCGCGCCGCATCGCGCATAATCGATGCTGTTGTCCCATGACCCAAGGAGCCGACTCGATGCGTGTACGCCCGACCAGTCTCGCCCTCACCGTGCTCATGATGTCCGCCGGCGCGATGCTGCCCGCTTCCGGCCTCGCGGCGCCGAGACGGCACGGCCGCGTCGCCACCCGACCCGCGCTCCCGCCCGGCAGCCATCCGGCGACGGGCCACACCTATCCGCACAGCTTCGGGCCGCTGACCGTCCGCACCTTCGACCAGACCCACTTCGTCGGCACCTACCCTTATCATACCGGCCGGATCGAAGCCGATGCGCGGGGCGATACCGTGACCGGCTACTGGTATCAGGTCGAGGGCGGCCACCCCTGCGACACCGAGCGCGGCGGCACCAGGAACTGGGGACGCGTCACCTTGACCTTCGCGCCCGACGGCACGTCGTTCCGGGGCGTGGAGGGCTATTGCGACGACGCGCCCAGCTATCCGTGGAACAGCCAATAACGACCGGCGCTTCCGGCTCGGATCGACATGCGCGCGCGTGCCGCCTAAGCGCGCGCGCATGATCCTGCGCTATTCCCGCCCCGCCATGACCGCGATCTGGTCGGCGGAGAACCGTTACCGCATCTGGTTCGAGATCGAAGCGCACGCCACTGATGCGCTGGCCGAGCTGGGCGTCGTTCCCCGCGAGGCGGCGGCGGCGCTGTGGCGGTGGTGGGACACGCAGCCCGCGATCGACGTCGCCGCGATCGACGCGATCGAGGCGGTGACCAAGCACGACGTGATCGCGTTCCTGACCTGGGTCGCCGAACAGGTGGGCGACGAGGCGCGGTTCATGCATCAGGGCATGACCAGTTCCGACGTGCTCGACACCTGTCTGGCGGTGCAGCTGGCGCAGGCGAGCGACCTGCTGATCGCCGATCTCGACGCGCTGCTCGGCGTGCTCGAACGCCGGGCGCAGGAGCACAGGCTGACGCCGACGATCGGGCGCAGCCACGGCATCCATGCCGAGCCCGTGACGTTCGGGCTCAAGCTCGCCTATGCCCATGCCGAGTTCGCCCGCGCGAGGACCCGCCTGCTCGCCGCGCGCGCCGACATCGCCACCTGCGCGATCTCCGGGGCGGTCGGCACCTTCGCCAATATCGATCCGCGGGTCGAGGCACACGTCGCGGCGAAGCTGGGGCTGACGATCGAGCCGGTCTCGACCCAGGTCATCCCGCGCGACCGCCACGCGATGTTCTTCGCGACGCTCGGCGTCGTCGCCGGCTCGGTCGAGCGGCTGGCGACGGAGGTCCGCCACCTCCAGCGCACGGAAGTGCTGGAGGCGGAGGAGTATTTCAGCCCCGGCCAGAAGGGTTCCTCGGCGATGCCGCACAAGCGCAACCCGGTGCTGACCGAGAACCTGACCGGGCTGGCGCGGATGGTGCGCGGCTATGTCACCCCGGCGCTGGAGAACGTCGCGCTGTGGCACGAGCGCGACATCAGCCATTCGTCGGTCGAGCGCTATATTGGCCCGGACGCGACCGTGACGCTGGACTTCGCGCTGGCGCGGCTGACCGGCGTGATCGACAAGCTGCTGGTCTATCCGGCGCGGATGCAGGCGAATCTCGACCGGATGGGTGGGCTGGTCCACTCGCAGCGCGTGCTGCTGGCGCTGACCCAGGCGGGGGTGAGCCGCGAGGATGCGTACCGGCTGGTGCAGCGCAACGCGATGAAGGTGTGGGAGTCCGACGGCGCGCTGTCGCTGGAGGAGCTGCTCAAGGCGGACGCCGAGGTAAACGCCGCGCTGTCGCCCGAGCGGATCGCGGCGGAGTTCGACCTGGGCTATCATTTCAAGCACGTCGACACGGTGTTCGCGCGGGTGTTCGGCGACGGAGCGGAGATACACGCCGGATAATCCAGGTTACCGGCGTGGCTAACGCGCGAGTAAGGTGCGTCGGATATGGCCCCGCCATGGACCTTGTCTCGCGATCCTCTCTGGCCGCGGCCGTGCTACAGGTGGGGGTGGTGGTGGCGGGGCTGGTAACGGCAGCGATCGCGCCGCCGACGACAGGCGCGATGCTGGCCGTGCCGCTGAGCGGAACAACGCTGGCGACGACGATCAACCTGGCCCTCGCGGCGGGCGCGACGATCGAAGGACCCGGACCGATCAGCGGCTCGGTCGTGGTGCGCGGCGAACGCCGCCGCCTGTTCGGACCGATGCGCGCCCACGGCGTCGCCCTGCTCGCCGCGTCTGCGTGGATGTGCGGCAAGTGACCGCGCCGCCGATCTCCGACGAGCTGATGCTGTTGCGCCGGCAGGGCACGATCCTGCTGGTCGGCATGGCCTGGGTGACGATCGCGCTGCTCGGTCTGTTCGGAATGCTCATGCCCGGCCGGGACGCACGGCTGGTGATCATGATCGGCCTGATCGCCAATATCGGCCCCAGCTACATGATCTGGCGCGGCCGGCAGGACACGGTCACGCGGCTGATGGTGGGAACGCTGGCGGCGATCTATCCGGCGCTCGGCGTTTCGCTGCTCGCGGGACATCCGTGGCAGATGGACGCGCATATGTACTTCTTCGTCGCGCTCGCGGCGCTGACGGTGCTGTGCGACTGGCGGCCCATCCTGCTCGCATCCGTCCTCATCGCCGCCCACCACCTGCTGCTGGAGCTGTTCGCGCCGGCCCAGGTGTTCACGGGCGTCGGCAATTTCGGGCGCATCGTCTTCCACGCGCTCGCCGTGGTGCTGCAATGCGCGCTGCTCGGCTTCATCACCGTCAAACTCCGCAACCTGATCCTGCGCGGCGATCGCGCGCGCACCGAGGCCGAGGCGATGGCGCGCGACGCGATCGCGGGCCGGGGGCTGCTGGAGGCGGCGATGGCGACGGCGACGGCGGCGGAGGCGCGTGTGACGCAGGAACGCGACCGGCGGGAGAACGCCGAACGCGAGGGAGAGCGCCGGCGTCGTGCCGACATGGTCGCGCTCGCCGAACGCTTCGAAGCGTCCATCGCCGACATGGTCGGCAGCGTCGGTGCCGCCTGCTGCGAGCTGGACGACTCCGCGCGTTCGCTGGCCGACCTGGCGCAGCGCGCCAACCGTGAGGCCGCGCAGACCGCCACGTCGGTGTCGGCCTCGACGCTTCACGCCGGCGCGCTGGCGGGACAGGTCCGTCATCTCAGCCACTCGATCGGGCAGATCGCGGGGTCGGTCGATCGCCAGGCGACGCTCAGCGGCGCCGCCCGCAGCGCGTCCGCATCGGTCCACGACGCGGTATCGGCGCTGACCAGCCGCACCGCCGCGATCGAGGGGTTCGCCGACACCATTCAGGAGATCGCCGGGCAGACCAACCTGCTCGCGCTCAATGCGACGATCGAGGCGGCACGCGCGGGCGAGGTCGGCCGCGGCTTCGCGGTCGTCGCGGGCGAGGTGAAACAGCTCGCCGGTCAGGCCACCGCCGCGACGGGCGAAATCCGCACCTTGGCCGGTTCGGTGGGGGCCGGGGCGGACATCGCGCGCGGCTCGCTCGACGCGATCGCCGCGATGGTCGAGGACGTCGCCCGCGCCGCCGAGGCGATCCGCGAGGAAGTATCCTCGCAACGCTCGACCGCCGCCGCGTTGGAACACAGCGCGGCGGAAGCAGCGGGCGGAGCCCAGATGGTCGCCGACGATTTCCGTGGTATCGTGCGGATGGCGGGCGACACGGAACGACTGTCCGTCAAGGTGTCGGCGTCCGCCTCGGCATTGACGGGCGTCTCGCGCGGGTTGCAGGCGGCAACCACCCGTTTCGTAGAGCAGCTGCAAGCCGCCTAGTAAGCGAGTTGCAAATTCTGCATTCGTGATCGCGCGTAACAAAATTGCGCGATGTCGAAACTTTCTCCACATGGGTCCGCGTCGGCATCGTGCCGGCAAGGAGACCAACAATGCGCGTCATGGAAACGCTGACCGGCAGCTTGCTGTCGATCGCGACCACCGTGCTGGCGGTCGGGGCGGTTTTCGCCTTTTAAGTCAGCCCAATCCCGCCCTCTGCGAAGAGGGCGGTGCGGGGCCGCTGTTCAGACCGTCGCCAGAGACTCCGCCAGCGACGAGATCGTCGCCTGCGCCACGTCGGTATTGTTGAAGATCACGATCGTCCGATCGCCGATGAGATCGTGGGCGATGAGCGCACGATAGCCCTCGACTTTCCCTGCCTCCCACGCCCAGCGGCGGCCGCCGATCGTCCGGACGCGCCCGCCCAGCGCATAGTCCTCTTGCGCCCAGGCGATCGTCGTCAGCGCCGCGCGCGATCGAGCGCTCAGCAGCGCGCCGGAAAAGATGCCGTGTGCGGCGCGTAGGGCGTCGTCCACGGTGGCGAATACGACGCCGCTCGCCGCCACGAAGGGCGGCAATGGCGCCATCTTCGGTTTGAGCGGGTCCAGCGTGGCATAGGCTGATGCGGTAGCCGCATCACGCCCGCCGCGCGTGTCGACCAGTCCCGCGCGCCACATGCCGAGCGGCGCGAAGACCAGCCGGTCGAGGATGCCGGCGAACGGCAGGCCGGTCACCCGCTCCAGCAGCGCGTGGACGATGACCCAGTTCAGCGCCGAATATTCCCAGCCCGTCCCCGGCGCGAACGCCACGTCGCCGGGACCAAGGCGCGCCACGATCGGCGCCGACCCCTCGGTGGACGCACGCAGGCTCGGGTCGGCGCGAAGCGCGGCGGCCAGGCGGTCGGGGATGCCGCTGGTGTTGGACAGGAGATGACGAAGCGGAACCGCCCCGCCCTGTGTCTCGCGCATCGCCGGCAGCCAGGTGCCGATCGCCCGGGCGAGATCGAGCCGGCCCTGCTCGACCAGCCGCAATACCGCGACCGTCGTCAGCCACTTCGATGCCGAACCGAAGGCGAAGCGGGTCGTGAGGCCGATGGGCCGGCGGCTCTCGACATCCGCCCAGCCGAACGCCTCAACGAAGTCGCGCCGCCCGCGCGTCGCACAGGCGACGATCCCGTTGAAGCGATGCTCGCGCGCGAAACTGCTCACGATCGATCCGGTCGCTGACGTCGGCCGCGTCGCGCGTGCCGGCAGCATCGCCAGCGCGCCGATGCCGCCGACGACCGCCCTGCGCCCGATCGTCACTACACCCGCTCCCCGTGGTCGGTCAGCCCGCCACAGCCTTCTTCAACTTCGCGAAGAACCCCTGGCTCGCCGGGCATTCGTCGCCCGTCTCGGTCTCGCGGAACATCTCCAGCAGCTCGCGCTGGCGGGTCGACAGCTTGGTCGGGGTCTCGACGTCGATCTGCACCACCAGGTCGCCCACGCCCCTGCCCTGCAACACGGGCATCCCAGCGCCCCGATGGCGGAGCTGCTTGCCGGACTGGATGCCCACCGGGATGCGGATCTCGTGGGTCTGGTCGTCCAGCCCCGGAATGTGGAGCGTGCCGCCCAGCGCAGCGGTGGTGAAGCTGATCGGCGCGCGCGCGAACAGCGTCGTGCCGTCGCGCTCGAACAGCGCGTGCCGCTTGACGTGGAGGAAGATGTACAGGTCGCCCGGCGGTGCACCGCGCGCACCCGCCTCGCCCTCGTTGCCCAACCGGATGCGCGTGCCCTCGTCGACGCCGGGCGGCACCTTGACCTCCAGCGTCTTGGTCTGTTCGACCCGGCCGTCGCCGCGACAGTCGGGGCACGGGTCGGCGATCATCTCGCCCGACCCCTGGCAGATCGGACAGGCGCGCTCGACGACGAAGAAGCCCTGCTGCGCGCGGACCTTGCCATGGCCGGCACACTGACGGCAGGTCGTGCTGCTGGTGCCGGGTCGCGCGCCCGAGCCGTGGCAGGTGCCGCACGGCGCCGACACGTCGACGGTGATCTCCGTCTCCTTGCCGTGGAACGCCTCTTCCAGCGTGATCTCCATGTCGTAGCGCAGGTCCGCGCCGCGCCGCGCCGCCTGGCGACCACCCCCCCGCTGGGCGCCGCCCATGAACTCGCCGAACACGGATTCGAAGATGTCGGAGAAGCCGCCGAAGTCCTGCGCGCCGCCGCCGCCAGCGCCGTTCTGGAACGCGGCGTGGCCGAACCGGTCATAGGCCGCGCGCTTCTGCGGGTCCTTGAGGATGTCATACGCCTCGGAGACGGCCTTGAACTTGGCCTCCGATTCCCGGCAACCGGCGTTCTTGTCGGGGTGATATTTCATCGCGAGCTTGCGATACGAGGTCTTGAGCGTCCCCGCGTCGGCGGTGCGCTCGCATTCCAGCAGCTCGTAGTAATCGATGGTGGTGGTCATCGCCGGCCCCGAACGCAAAATGGGCCGTCACTCCCGACGCGGGAATGACGGCCCGGACACATCACTTCGTCTCGTCGACCTCGGAGAACTCGGCGTCGACCACGTCCTCCTTGGGCGCCTCGCCCGCGCCGTCCTGCGACGGCGATGCCTCCGACTGCGCCTGCTTCTCGTAGATGGCCTGGCCGAGCTTCATCGCGACCGTCGCCAGCGCCTGCGCCTTTTCGGTCATCTGATCCGCGTCGCCGCTCTCGACCGCCGCCTTGGCCGCATCGACCGCCGCCTGGATCTCGGACTTGAGCGACTCGTCGACCTTGTCGCCGTTATCCGCCAGCTGACGCTCGGTGGTGTGGATCAGCGACTCGGCGTTGTTCTTCGCCTCCGCGCCCGCACGCCGCCTCTTGTCCTCGTCGGCGAACTTCTCCGCGTCGCGGACCATCTGCTCGATGTCGTTGTCGCTGAGGCCGCCCGACGCCTGGATGCGGATCTGCTGCTCCTTGCCGGTGCCCTTGTCCTTGGCCGACACGTTGACGATGCCGTTCGCGTCGATGTCGAACGTGACCTCGATCTGCGGCACGCCGCGGGGCGCCGGCGGGATACCGACCAGATCGAACTGGCCCAGCATCTTGTTGTCCGCCGCCATCTCGCGCTCGCCCTGGAACACGCGGATCGTCACCGCGCCCTGATTGTCGTCGGCGGTCGAATAGGTCTGCGACTTCTTGGTCGGGATCGTCGTGTTGCGGTCGATCATGCGGGTGAACACGCCACCCAGCGTCTCGATGCCCAGCGACAGCGGCGTCACGTCCAGCAGCAGCACGTCCTTGACGTCGCCCTGCAACACGCCCGCCTGGATCGCGGCGCCCATCGCAACGACCTCGTCAGGGTTGACGCCGGTATGCGGCTCCTTGCCGAAGAACGCCTTCACCGCCTCGCGCACCTTGGGCATGCGCGTCATGCCGCCGACGAGCACGACTTCGCTGATGTCGTCGGTCTTCAGCCCGGCATCGGCCAGCGCCTTCTTCATCGGCTCGATCGTGCGCTTGATGAGGTCGTCGACCAGCCGCTCCAGATCGGCGCGGTTGATCGTCTTCACCAGATGCTTCGGCCCGTTTTGATCCGCGGTGATGAAGGGCAGGTTGACCTCGGTCGAGGCGGCCGAGGACAGCTCGATCTTCGCCTTTTCCGCCGCTTCCTTCAGCCGCTGAAGCGCCAACTTGTCCTTCGACAGGTCGATGCCCTCGTCCTTCTTGAAGCCCTCGGCCAGATACTCGACCAGCTTGTTGTCGAAATCCTCGCCGCCCAGGAAGGTGTCGCCGTTGGTCGCCTTCACCTCGAACACGCCGTCGCCGATCTCGAGGATCGAGACGTCGAACGTGCCGCCGCCGAGGTCATACACCGCGATCGTCTTGCCGTCCTGCTTCTCCAGGCCATAGGCGAGGGCCGCCGCAGTCGGCTCGTTGATGATGCGGAGCACTTCCAGACCCGCGATCTGGCCGGCGTCCTTGGTCGCCTGACGCTGGGCGTCGTTGAAATACGCCGGCACGGTGATCACCGCCTGCGTCACCGTCTCGCCGAGGTAAGACTCGGCGGTCTCCTTCATCTTCTGCAGCGTGAAGGCGCTGATCTGCGACGGCGAGTATTCCTTGCCGCCCGCCGATACCCACGCATCGCCGTTCTGACCCTTCACGATCGTGTAGGGGACGAGCTGCGTGTCCTTTTTGGTGATCGGGTCGTCGAAGCGGCGGCCGATCAGGCGCTTCACCGCGAAGATCGTGTTGTCGCCGTTGGTGACCGCCTGGCGCTTGGCCGGCTGGCCGACCAGCCGCTCGCTGTCCTTGGCAAAGGCGACGATCGACGGCGTGGTGCGCGCGCCCTCCACATTCTCGATCACCTTGGGCTTCCCGCCCTCCATCACCGCGACGCAGCTGTTGGTGGTGCCGAGGTCGATACCGATTACTTTAGCCATGTGTCCGAATAGCCCCTGACAAGCATGAAAACCGAAAAGGCGGCGCGTCCGTTACGGCAGCGCAACCTGTGTTACTTGGCGCGATATAGGTGCGGGTCGGCTTGCCGCAAGAAGGGTGCAGGCGTAGGCGGCGGCGATGCGATTTGCGATACGGGACAGGGCGATGCGGGCGGCAACGGCGGCGACGCTGGCCGGGCTGTTGATGGGATGTCAGCCGCCGCAGCGCGAGATCGGCGACGTGTGGGTCCGCCTGCCCGCCGTACCCGGCCGCCCCGCCGCGGCGTACTTCCACGCGACCGGCGGGGTTCAGGACGTGGCGATTACCGGCATCACCAGCCCGCGGGCGGGACGCGCCGAGATGCACGAGAGCATGGCGGCCGGGATGCGCCCGATCGCCACGGTCGCGCTGGACGCAGGCCAGGACGTGCGCTTCTCGCCTGCCGGCCGGCACGTCATGCTCTACGATGTCGACCCGCGCGTGAAGCCGGGTACGACGATGCCGCTGCGGTTCGCCTTTTCCGACGGCATCCAGGTCACGCTGGACGCCAAGGTCGTCGCCGCCGCCGACCCCGCGCCCTTCTAGCCGGCCGGGGACCGCTCGCCAAACTGTCCGGCCAGCCACGCGCGGCGCAGCACCCACAGCCCGGCGGCGGTACAGATCAGCAACGCCGGCAGCGCCGCCTCCGGCCCGAAACGGCCGCCGTCCAGCCAGTCCGCGACCGCAGCCTTGGGCGTCGTCGTCAGCGGACCGCCGGCGAACCCGTCCGTCCCGCTCACCGCCGCGCCGAAAATCCACCCCTGCGTGAAGTTCCAGCCCATGTGGACGCCGATCGACGCCCAGATGCGCCCGGTCAGCATATAAAAGGCACCGAGCAGGATGCCCGCCTCGAACGCGATGCACACCGCCGCGAACGGCGACGCATTGGGGTTGGTCAGGTGCAGTCCGCCGAACAGCAGCGCCGACAGCGCCAGCGCCCACCACGGCCCGGCCGCGCGCCACAGGAGGCGGAACACGACGAGGCGGAACAGCAGCTCTTCCAGTATCCCTGACTGGATCGTGTTGGTGATCGCGCTTGCGATGGCGCTGGCGGGAACGGGTCGGACCGTGACGAAGCCGGCAAAAGCCATCACCCCGACCGACACCGCCATCAGCACGCCGCCGACACCCAGCCCCGCGAGCCATTCCGGCAACAACCGCGCCGCCGCGAACTCGCTCGCCCGGCGATCCTCGCCCAGCCGCACCGCGAGGAGGTAGGCCGCGACGACGATCGCCAGCGACACCGCCATCACACCGACGCCGATCCAGCCCGTCGCGATCGTCATCGGTCCGCCCCGCGCCGCGCGCACGACGAAACTAAGCCCCCCGACCGCCAGCCCGAACAGCACCCCCAGACCCAGAAACAGCCCGACCATCCAGCCCAGCGCCCGCAGCCAGCGCAAGCGCCCCGGCTTGAGTATGCGCCTGTCACCCAGTTCGACCATCCGACCCCCCGATTTCCGTCATGCAATAGAGCGCCGCGTCCGCCTCGTCACCCCGCGGGGAGCTACAATCCCGCAAGATCGATCGGGCCGTCCTTGTCGAGCGTCGCCCCCGCCGGCGGCAGCGGGTATTTCAGCCCCGTCGCACAGTTGAACAGCACCACCTGCTCGTCCTCGTCGACCTCGCCGGTGCGGACCGCCTCGCGATATGCCGCCAACGTCGCGCCGCCTTCGGGGCAGAGCAGCAGCCCGTCCTTCCTCGCGCAGTCGTCGGCGGCACGCAGGATGGCGGGGTCGCCGACCGCCAGCGCCTTGCCGCCGCTCGCCCGCACCGCGCGCAGGATCAGGAAATCGCCGACCGCCTTGGGCACCCGGATGCCGGCCGCGACGGTATGCGCGTCTTCCCAGCGCTCGGCATGCTCGACGCCCGCCTCGAACGCGCGCACGATCGGCGCGCAGCCCGCCGCCTGCACCGCGTACATGCGCGGCCGCTCCGGGCCGATCCAGCCGAGCCGCTCCAGCTCGTCGAACGCCTTCCACATCCCGATCAGCCCGGTGCCGCCGCCGGTCGGATAGAAGATGGCGTCCGGCAGCGTCCAGCCGAGCTGCGCCGCCAGCTCCAGCCCCATCGTCTTCTTGCCCTCGATCCGGTACGGCTCCTTCAGCGTCGAGAAGTCGAACCAGCGCCCTTCGGCCGCCCCGCGACCGACGATCGCGCCGCATTCGTCGATCTGCCCGTTGACGCGATAGACGCGCGCGCCCTGCGCGGCGATCTCGCGGATGTTGACCTCGGGCGTCTCCTCCGGCGCGAGGATCACCGTCTCGATCCCGCACCGGCTGGCATAGGCGGCGAGGGCCGCGCCGGCATTGCCGTTGGTCGGCATCGCGATCCGGGTCACGCCCAGCTCGCGCGCCATCGCCACCGCCATCACCAGCCCGCGCGCCTTGAACGATCCGGTCGGCAGCCGCCCCTCGTCCTTGACCAGCACGTTCGCGCCGCCGCTGGCGGGGATCGGCACCAGCGGCGTCTCGATCTCGCCCAGGCTGACGATGCTGTCGGTACGCCGCACCGGCAGCAACTCGCGCCACCGCCACAGGTCGGTCGGGCGCCGTTCCAGCGACGATCGCGGGAGCGTCGCCGCCACGCCGTCGAGGTCGTAGCGCACCAGCAGCGGCCGCCCCGCCCGGCTCAACCCGTGCAACCGGTCGGCCTCGTAGCGCTCGCCGGTCAGTGAGCATTCCAGATGCGTGACGAAGGTCGGACGCTCGGCGGTCAGGTTCGTGTTCATGCCCGACGCCTTATCTCCCCCGAGCCCCCGTCGTCATGCGCCAACTTGCCCGGCATCCATGCGCCGGCTGCGGCGTTGTCGCGGCAACCGTCACTTTGGAGCATGCCGATGAACCCCTCCTTCCTGATCGGCCTAGTCGCGGGCCAACGCGCGATGACCCCGCTGGCCGTCCTCGCCGGTGCCGCGCGCGACGGGCGGCTCGACGCCGACGCGCCGGGCGTCACGCTCCTGGCCAATCCACTGATCGCGGCAGGCGCGGTGGCGCTGGCGGCGGGCGAGATGGCGGGCGACAAGATGACAACCGCGCCCGACCGCATCGTCCCCGCCGGACTGGCCGCGCGGCTGGCGACCTCGACCTTCGCCGGCGCGGTGCTCGCCGCGCCGGGCAAGCGCCGCCGGGGTGCCGCCATCGCGGCGGCGGCGGCGGTCGCCTCCTCCTACATCGGCTGGCGCCTGCGCTGTGCCGCGATCAAGCGCTGGGGCCAGACCGCGACCGGGGTCGTCGAGGATGCGGCGGTACTCGCGGCCGGGCAGGCGATCGTTTCGCGTCGGTGATCGGCCGGCAAGCGCAGCGCCTCGCGTAGTTACAATCAGCCGTAAAGATTGAATTTCGACGCCGGAAAGGACGCGGACGACCGCGGCAAGAAAGGCATCTCGCTCGTGCTCGGGGCGCGGGTTTTCAACTACGTCGAGGTCGGGACCCGGACGGCGGTATATGTAAAGCGAGGCGTGGCCACACGCTTCATCTCTGTCAGGAGAAGCAACGATGGCGAGCGACGGCTCCGCGATAGCGCTACCAGCGGATCCGAATGGTCCCGAGGATTTCAACGTCACGGTCGAGGCGCTGGAACTGGCACTGGCCGAGCGCCGCGAGCAGTTGCGCGGGGCACAGCGGCTGCCGACGAAGCAGCAGGTGACGCTGCGCCTCGATCAGGACGTGCTGGCCCGGTTCCAGGCGACCGGCCCCGGCTGGCAGTCGCAAATCAACGCGGCCTTGCGCGCTGCGGAGGTCTGACGGCGCGGGCGCAGCGGTTCGAACTGAAACCATGGCCCGGCGCCGTCACCCGGCCCTATCCCGCCGCTTTCGCCACCCCGACCAGCGCCGGGCGGAGCAGGCGATCCTTGATCATGTAGCCCGCCTGCATCTCCTGCACGATCGTGCCCGCCGGCTCGTCGCTCGGCACCTCCAGCATCGCCTGGTGGCGGTTGGGGTCGAGCGTCTCGCCCAGCGCTGCGATCTTGGTGATGCCGTGGCGCGCGAAAACGCCGTCCAGCTCGCGGCCGGTCGCCTCCAATCCTCCGACCAGCCCTTTCATCTTGTCGTCGGCGCGCAATTCGGCCGGCATCGCCGCCAGTCCACGCCCCAGATTGTCCGCCACCGACAGGATGTCGCGCGCGAAGCTGGTCGCGGCATATTGGCGCGCGTCGGCGGCTTCCTTCTCGGCGCGTCGGCGGACGTTCTGGATCTCGGCCTGCGCGTAGAGCGTCGCCTGCCGCGCCTCGGCGAGTTGCGCCTCCAGCTCGGCGACCCGGTCGTGCGCGGCCACTTCGGGCGCGGCTTCGGCGGTCTGCTCGCGCAGGTCTTCACCCTGCTGCGTCGTCTCTTCGGTCATGTGGTTTCCTGTGTCAGCCCATCAAGCGGGCAAGCGTTGCTGCCGTAAAATCAACCATGGGCACGACGCGCGCATAGTTCAACCGCGTCGGGCCGATCACGCCGACGACGCCGACCACGCGCCCGCCCGGTCCGCGGAACGGCCGCGCGATCACCGACGAGCCGCTGAGCGCGAACAGCTTGTTCTCCGCGCCGATGAAGATGCGCGTGGCGTCGCCGGCCGCCGCCGAGTCGAGCAGCTGCGCGATTTCCTGCTTGCCCTCCAGGTCGTCGAGCAGGTCGCGGACACGCTCCAGATCGGCCACCGCCGCCGCGTCGATCAGCCGGCCTTGCCCGCGCACGATCAGCACCGGGCGACGCGCGGTGTCCTCGCTCCACACCGCGAGCCCCTCGCGGACCAGCGCCTGCGCCGCGCCGTCCAGCGCCGCGCGGCCCGCCGCGATCTCGCGCTCGACGCGCAACCGCGCCTCCGCCAGCGTCAGCCCGGCCAGCGTCGCGGTCATGTAGTTGCCGGCTTCCGTCAGCGCCGACGGCGTCATCCCGGCGGGCAGCGCCACCACCCGGTTCTCGACCGCGCCGTCCTCACCGACCAGCACCGCCATCGCCCGATCGGGCGCCAACGCGACGAAGCCGATCTGGCGTAGCCGCGCCTCGTGCTTGGGCACCATCACCAGCCCCGCGCAGGCGGATAACCCGCTCAGCGCCGCCGCCGTCGTCGCCAGCGCCTCCTCGACCGGCCCGCCGGCGCCTGCGCGCGTCTCGATCTGTGCGCGCTCTTCGGGCGAGGGCTCGGTCGCCTGCATCATGCCGTCGACGAACAGGCGCAATCCGATGTCGGTCGGCATCCGCCCCGCCGAGGTATGCGGCGCAGCAAGTAGCCCAAGCTCCTCGAGCTGTTGCAGTACCGTACGGATCGAGGCGGGCGACAGGTTCAACCCCGCCTGCGCGAGCGTCCTTGAGCCGACCGGCTGCCCGTTCGCGAGATAGCCGTCGACGACGCGACGAAAGATGTCGCGCGCGCGGTCGGATAATTCGGTGACGGGCAGCGACGCCATGCCGCGACTGTAGGACGGCGCCGCCCGCCCGTCATCCGACTTTAGCGATACCGCCAGCCACCGTGATGGCGGTAGCGGTTATGCCAATAGCGGCGGCCGTCCCAATAGCCGCGCCCATGGTAATAGTTGCCGATCACCAGCACTGGCCCGCGATGCAGATTGGGGCGAACGTTGGGACGACAATGGCCGTACGGACCGCGATGACCGCCCGGACCACAGCCCTGGCGGGCCTCGGCGGGAGCGGCGGCGGCGAGCGTGGCGCCGGATGCGAGCGCCAGAACGAGTATCTTCCTGAACATAGGCAGACCTTTCAGCTACTGGTAAGCGACACGGCGCACGGATGCGCCGGTAACAGAACGTCACGATCGTCCGAGCCGTTCCGATCGCGGCGCCCACGAAATTGTCGCGATTTGTCGCCGGGCTGGCCCGCCGCGCCGCACCCGGCTACGGCGACGGCTCACACCAGGAGTTCCCCTCTATGCGCCCCAGCGGTCGCGCCCCCGATCAGATGCGCCCGATCACCATCGAGCCCCGCTTCACGCGCCACGCGGAGGGATCGGTGCTGATCGGCTTCGGCGATACCAAGGTGCTGGTCACCGCCAGCGTCGAGGAGCGCCTGCCGCCATGGATGCGCGGCAAGGGCGAGGGCTGGGTGACCGCCGAATACGGCATGCTGCCGCGTGCCACCCACACCCGCGGCAGCCGCGAGGCGGCCAAGGGCAAGCAATCGGGGCGGACGCAGGAGATCCAGCGGCTGATCGGCCGTTCGCTGCGCGCGGTCACCGATCTGAAGCTGCTCGGCGAGCGCCAGATCACGCTCGATTGCGACGTCATCCAGGCCGATGGCGGCACCCGCACCGCGTCGATCTCGGGCGCCTGGGTGGCGCTCCGGCTCGCGATCGACGGGCTGATGAAGGACGGCAAGATCGCCGCCGACCCGCTGACGCAAAAGGTCGCGGCGGTCAGCTGCGGCATCTATGAGGGCACGCCGGTGCTCGACCTCGACTATCCCGAGGATTCGACCGCGCATGCCGACGGCAATTTCGTGATGCTGGAAGACGGCCGCTTCGCCGAGGTCCAAGCGACCGCCGAGGGCGCGTGCTACGACGAGGAGGCGCTGCTGCGCCTGCTGCGGCTGGCGCGGATGGGGTGTGCCGACATCTTCAAGGCCCAGGCCGAGGCGGTGCGGGCGTGAGCCTCGACCTGCCGGGTCCGCAGGCGGTCCGCAAGCTCGCCCCCGGCAGGCTGGTCATCGCCAGCCACAACGAGGGCAAGGTGCGCGAGATCAGGGCGCTGCTGGCGGCCTATGGTATCGAGCCGGTGTCGGCGAAGGAGCTCGACCTGCCCGAGCCGGTGGAGAACGGCACCACCTTCTTCGCCAATGCGGAGCTGAAGGCGCGCTCGGCCGCCGACCTGTCGGGGCTGCCCGCGCTGGCGGACGATTCGGGGCTGTGCGTCGATGCGCTGGGTGGCGACCCCGGCGTGTTCACCGCCGACTGGGCGGAGACGCCGACCGGCCGCGACTGGCCGCTGGCGATGCGAAAGGTCGAGGATGCGCTCGCCGCCAAGGGGCCGGACGCGAGCCGCGACGCGCATTTCGTCTGCGTCCTGGCGCTCGCCTGGCCCGACGGGCACGTCGAGTGGTTCGAGGGCCGCGCCGAGGGCTCGCTGACCTGGCCGCCACGCGGCACGGTGGGGTTCGGCTACGACCCGGTGTTCGTGCCGCTGGGCGACGACCGGACCTTCGCCGAGCTGGAGCCCGAGCAAAAGCACGCGATCAGCCACCGCGCCGATGCCTTCGCGAAGCTCGTCGCGGCGGTGTTTTAACGTCGAATGACGCCCGACATTCACCCTGTCACGCAGGGACCGGACCACGCGCTGCACCCGGTCGGCGGCGACGCCGGCCCGCCGCCGCTACTCGCCGCAGCCGGCACGGTGGTGGTGTGGATCATGTCGGGCGCGGTCCTGAGCGCCCTCGCGATCGCGGCCGGGTTCGTCTGGGCGAGGTGGAGGCTGGCGATCCTGGTCGGTAAATAGCTGCCTGCCGAATGCTCGGGCTTCGCCGGCGGGTGCGGCGGCTAATAGGCCCGGCGACCGGCCACGTTGCCCGGCATCAAATACCGGCACACCAGAAAATCGCGCCCGTGATCGCTGGCGAGGCCGCACCCTACCCGCGTCGTCCCGCGCCACACCATCTGCGTGTAATGCGCCACGTCGGCCCACCGGCCCGTCCGGCTGAAACCCGGCGCGGCGAGGTTGACGAACAGCCGTTTCTCCGCCGCCCAGCCATCGAGCATCTGGTCGTAGGTGTAGACACCCCGCGCACCGGCCCACAGGTTCTCGCCCTCGCGCCCGCGCCGCTCCGGCTGTTCGGAACGCGCGAACCGCCCAGTGACCGCCATCGACCGCGCATAGTCGAGCGCCTGCGCCGCCAGCCCCGCGTCCCAGACCAGCGGCGGCACCCCCACCGCCGCCCGCTCGCGCGCGTGCCGCGCCAGCATCGTCTCGCGCAGCAGCGCGGCGCTGCGCGGGGCGGCGGTCGGGCTATCGTCGCGCTTGTTCTGGCGACCGGGCAGTTCGGGCACACACGCGGTCAGCGCCAACAGGCTCAGCAGGTGGCGTCCGCGCGGCATCCGCGCCATATCGCGCGGGTGACCGACCCCGACAACCTCGCGCTCTACATCCATTGGCCGTTCTGCGTCCGCAAATGCCCCTATTGCGACTTCAACAGCCATGTCCGCGAGACGGTGGACCAGGACCGCTGGCGCGCCGCGCTGCTCGCGGACCTCGCGCACGAGGCGGCGCTGACGCCGGGCCGGCGGGTCGGGTCGGTGTTCTTCGGCGGCGGCACGCCCTCGCTAATGCCGCCCGCGACCGTCGCCGCTCTGCTCGATGCGACGGCGGCGCATTGGGGGTTCGCGCCCGGCGTCGAGATCACGCTGGAGGCGAACCCGTCATCGGTGGAGGCGGCGCGCTTCGCCGATCTCGCGGCGGCGGGGGTGAACCGCGTCAGCCTGGGGCTGCAGTCGTTCGACGACGCGGCGCTGCGCTTTCTCGGCCGGGCGCATGACGCGGCGGAGGGGATCGCGGCGCTCGCCACCGCGCAGCGGGCGTTCGCGCGTGTCAGCTTCGACCTGATCTACGCGCTGCCGGATCAGACCCTGGCCGCGTGGGAAGCGCAGCTCACCCGCGCGCTGGCGTTCGGGACCGAGCACCTGTCGCTCTATCAACTCACGATCGAACCCGGCACGCGCTTCGCGACCGAGGCGGCGGCAGGGCGGCTGGTGCTCCCCGATTCAGACCTCGCCGCCGACCTGTTCGAGGCGACGCGCGCGCGGACGGCGGCGGCGGGACTGCCCGCCTACGAGACCTCCAACCATGCCCGGCCAGGCGCGGAGAGCCGCCACAACCTGACCTATTGGCGCTACGGCGATTACCTGGGCGTCGGCCCCGGCGCCCATGGCCGGCGCGGCGGCTTCGCGACGCAACGCCGCCGTAAGCCGGAGAACTGGCTCGACGCGATCGATCGCAACAGCCACGGCCTCGAACGCGAGGACGCCCTCACCCCGCACGAGCGCGCCGAAGAGGCGCTGCTGATGGGGCTGCGGCTGGCGGAGGGGGTGGACCTGCGCCGGATCGCGGCTCTAGCCGGTGGAGAAGCACCGGTCGATTTCGACGCGGTGCGGCGGCTGGAGCAGCTCGGCCTGATCGCGCTGATGCCCGACCGGCTGCGCGTCACCGAGGCGGGCGCGCTGCTGCTGGATGCGATCTTGCCGGAGGTGGTGACGGATGCGCCCGTCCCGCCGGCGGGCGGCGACTACCGCCCGAACCCGCTCGGTGCCGGGCTGACCACCACCGCCTGACCGCCCCTGATCTCCTGCACCTCCAGCGCGCGCTCGGCGACGCCGTCGCGGCCGAAACGGAACGCGCCGTCCAGCCCGGCGAACCCGTCCGTATCGCGCAACCGCGCTTCCGGAAACCTAGCCCCGATCGGCCAGTCGCGCGCGATCCGCACCGTCAGCAGCACCGCATCGTACCCCAGGCTCGACAGCCGATACGGCCCCGCCCCGAACCGCCCGCGATATTTGGCCGCGAACTGCCGATACAGCCCATCCGAAACACTCGCGAACCACGCACCCGCCAGCTGCGGGCGCGCGGCGATGCCGGATTCGGTATTCCACAACTCGGTGCCGAGCACGCGCGCACTGGGCGAGCCGCGCTTCGCGCCCGCCGCCGCCGCCGCCGCGGTCGGCCCCGCATCGGCGATCAGCACCGCGCCATAGGGCGCCTTGGCCCCCACCCGCGCCGCCGCCGCCGCGATCGCGGCCGGGGTGCGGCTATAGGTCTGAAGCGACAGCACCTGGCCCCCGCCGGCCTCCACCGCGCGCAGGAACGCGGTCGACGCGCGCTCGCCGTACAGCCCGTTGGGCACCATCCCCGCAAAGGTCGTGACGCCGCGCGCCCGCGCGTAATCGACGACCCGCTCGATCGACTGCGCGGGAACATAGCCCATCACATAGGTGCCGCCGCCCGCGACGCCGGTATCGTTGGAAAAGCTCAGCACCGGCACCCCGGCGGCATGCGCGATCGGCCCGACCTGCCGCGCATCGTCCGCCAGCAGCGGCCCCAGGATCAGCTGCGCGCCGTCGTCGATCGCGCGCCTGGCCGCCGCTGCGGCGCCGGTCGCGGTGTCGTAGTTGGTGACGCGCACCTGCGTCGTGTTGGTGTCGAGCATCGCCAGCTGCGTCGCGTTGGCGATCGACTGACCCACCCCCGCATTGCCGCCGGTCAGCGGCACCAGCAGCGCGACGCGGTTGCGCGCGGTGTCGCGCGGGATACCGACCTCCACCTGCGGCGCCTGATAGGCGGGGCGCTGCACCGGCGGCGGTGCGCGCTCGACGCCGGGCGGCACGACGGTGGAACAAGCGGCGAGCAGCGCGCCCGCGGCGACGGCGGCGAAGCGCCCGATCCAGCCCCGTTGCCGGACCCCTTCACCCTCTGCCATGACCCGCTCCCATGAATGTTCTCGAGCCGGGCCTCTACATCGTCGCTACCCCCATCGGCAATCTCGGCGACCTGTCGCCGCGCGCCGCCGACATCCTGTCGCGCGCCGACCTGTTGGCGGTGGAGGACAGCCGCGTCACCGCCGGATTGCTCAGGCACATTGGTACGAAAACACCCATGACGCCGTATCACGATCACAATGCCGACGCGGTTCGTCCCGGCTTGGTAGCGCGGCTGGCGACGGAGGCGATCGCACTGGTCAGCGACGCGGGCACGCCGTTGATCTCCGATCCCGGCTTCAAGCTGGTCCGCGACGCGCGCGCGGCGGGGCATAGCGTGATGACGATCCCCGGTCCGTGCGCGGCGGTGGCGGCGCTGACGCTCGCCGGGCTGCCGACCGACCGCTTCCTGTTTCTCGGCTTCCTGCCGGCCAAGGCGGGCGCTCGTGCCGCCGCGATCGCCGAGGTCGCGGGCATTCGCGCGACGCTGGTGATGTATGAATCCGGCCCACGCCTCGCCGCCTGTCTCGCGACACTCGCCGAGGGGCTGGGCGACCGCGAGGCGGCGGTGACGCGCGAGATCACCAAACGCTTCGAGGAGGCGGTGACCGGCACGCTGTCGACGCTGGCGAGCTGCTATGCCGACGTGCCGCCAAAGGGAGAGATCGTGATCGTCGTCGCCCCGCCCGGCGAGGCGGCCCCCGCCAGCGCCGACGATGCCGACGCGGCACTGGCTGAGGCGCTCACCCGCCTGCCCGTCGGCAGGGCCGCGAGCGAAGTGGCCAAGCGCTTGGGCGTGGACCGGCGCGAACTGTACGCTCGGGCGATGCGGCTCAGGAAAGCGGCGGAGGAGTAATCGACGAACCTGCGACAGCTGCCGTCGGCGAGGATTGCAAATCGCGGACCACGTTGCGACCGTTGCACCATGTACGGTTGGGTGCGATCCGGGGGGATACGGAACGCTCCTGAGTAAGGCCGTCATGCCACGAAGGGGGGCGCAGCATGGATTTCAAGTTCAGGATTTTCGGCGAGTCGAGCAATCACGGCTTTACGTACCGCAAGGACAATCTGCCGTCGTTGAACGAGCTGGACATGATGAACGCCATTATGACGGCAGCGACGGGCGATCTCACGCTGCCGGGCATGGCGAAAACCGCCTTCGAGCTCCGCGATCCGACCGCGTCGGATGTCGGCAAGGCGGCGGGGATGGTGGGCAACATGGTGTTCGCCGAGCTGATCCAGTTGAACATCATGAATCTCGCCAAGAAGAGCGGCGGTCATGGCTGGGTGGGGCTGTGGACGTGGGAACACAACATCATCATGAAGGACCAGCACCGGTTTACCAAGGTGACGCTCGGCGGTGATAACCCCGGCCTGGACTTCATGCGAAAGATCAAGCCGACGCTTGAAGCCGCCGGGATGAGCAATCTGGGCGTGCTGAACGCGATCGGCATGGCGCTCAGCAAGTATGACGAGTGGATCGGCGACGGGCAGCCCCCCAGCTATTCGATACAAATCAAGAAAGGTTAGCAGGAGTCAACTGCCGGGCCAGAGTGGATCGTCGAACCCGCGCCATGAGCCGAACATGCGACGGGCATGCTGCCGCTCTCCCGCCGACCGCTTGTACTTGGGTCGGTGTTGATCGAATGTCCGGGTCCACGGTCCGGCAGATGTCGGCCGAACTCGGTGCGACGCCATGTTGTTGCTGCGCCACGACTGGATCGTCACTGGATTCACGGACTGAGAGGGAACACCATGTCGTTTCAGATCATCGCGTCGGGTGCCGGCGGTTTTCACTATCAGAACGACAATGCCGTCGATCTCGACGATTTCAACATGGTCAAGTTTTTGAACTCGGTACAGTTTTCAAAGCCGGAAGTATCCGATGCGATCCAGTGGGCCGCCGAGCAAGCCAGCCCTTCCGCAGATATGTCGGATGCGGTCGGTGCGGTCGCGCATATCGAGTTGCTGCAACTTCTCATCGAGTCGGTCGACATGCTTGCCACCTGTGGTGGCGCCGACAGCGGCTTTATCAGCTTGCTTACAATCCAAAAACACGTGCTTTGGGCGGATGACTCTCGATTGGAGAAGTTCAACTTCTCCGGCAAGAGCGAGCCCGGTCTGCAGTTCGTGCGGCACATCCGCAAAGCGCTTACCGATACAGACCTGAGTACCATCGGCGTGATCTTCCAGCTCGCCGCTGCGACGAGCAAATATCACAGCAAGATCGGGAGCGACGGGACGCCCAAGCTCTGGATCCGCCTCTCGCATTGAGTCCTCGCTGAGCCTGGAGGTAGCGTGACCACAGGTCGCGCTCGTCGCGCGGCGTGCCGGCACGGCTTGCGTGACATCGCCCCGCTCCGCTAGCCAAGGCCGTGCCGCGCTCCAGATTGTCCAGGCAAGCCGCCGACGCCGCCGGTCGTCGCGGCGAAACCTATGCGGCGGCGTGGCTGGAGCGGCGGGGCTGGACGATCCTCGACCGGCGGGTGAAGACCAGGGCGGGCGAGGTCGATCTGGTCGCGCGCCGCCCCGGCCTGGTCGCGTTCGTCGAGGTCAAGGTCCGCCGCACCGCCGCCGAACTGGACCATGCGATCGACGAGCCCCGCCTCGCCCGCGTCGCCGCCGCCGCCGAGCTGCTGATGGAGCGCTATGCCGAACCGGGCGACGACGTCCGCGTCGACGTCATCCTGCTCGCGCCGGGCAGCCTGCCGCGTCACCTGGAAAATGCCTGGCAACCTTGACCCTCCCCGCGACGCGGCGGGTGGGCTAAGGACAGCATATGACCACATCCCTCACCGTCGCCGTCCAGATGGACCCGCTCGCCGGTCTCAACATCGCCGGCGATTCGACCTTCGCGCTGATGCTGTCGGCGCAGGCGCGCGGGCACCGGCTGTTCCACTATCTCGCCGGCGACCTGAACTACGCCGCCGGGCGCGTCTGGGCGCGCGCGCATCCGGTGACGGTGCGGCGCGTGGCGGGCGATCACTTCACCTTCGGCGAGCCGGTATCGCTCGACCTCGGCGCCGACGCGGACGTGGTGCTGATGCGGCAGGACCCGCCGTTCGACCTCGGCTACATCACCGCCACGCACCTGCTCGAACGGATCGCTACCCGAACGCTGGTGGTCAACGACCCGGCGCAGGTCCGCAACGCGCCCGAGAAAGTGTTCGTCCTCGACTATCCGCAGTTCATGCCGCCGACGCTGGTCACCCGCAACCTCGACGAGGCGCGCGCCTTCCTGGCCGAACACGGCGCGATCGTCGTCAAGCCGCTCCACGGCAACGGTGGCAAGGCGATCTTCAAGGTCGAGGCGGGTGGCCTCAACCTGTCCGCGCTGTTCGAGATCTTCAACCAGACCTGGCCGGAGCCGCACATGGTGCAGGCGTTCCTTCCCGAGGTCGCGGCCGGCGACAAGCGCATCGTGTTGGTCGACGGCGAGGTCGCGGGCGCGATCAATCGCCTGCCGGGCGAGGGCGAGATCAGGAGCAACCTCGCGGTCGGCGGCTCGGCGGTGAAGACCGAGCTGACCGATCGCGAGCGCGAGATCTGCGCCGCGCTCGCACCCGAGCTGAAGCGGCGCGGGCTGCTGTTCGTCGGCATTGACGTGATCGGCGGCAAGTGGCTGACCGAGATCAACGTCACCTCGCCGACGGGCATCGTCGCGATCGAGCGGTTCGACGGGACCGACGTGGCGGCGATGATCTGGGAGGCGGTGGAGGCGAAGGTGGGTCAGCGAGCCCCCCTATAGGCGAGCGGACGATCATGTGCTTCGACTTCGCTCAGCACGAACGGACGCTTGGATGCGCCCGCCCGGACTCCGTTCGCCCTGAACGAAGTCGAAGGGCGGGAAGCGATCGTCGCACATGACCGACTTCATCCTCGATGCCATCACCCAGGCCGGCTATCTCGGCATCTTCCTCCTCATGGCGCTGGAGAACATCGTCCCGCCGATCCCTTCGGAGGTCATCATGGGGCTGGCCGGCATGGCGGTCGCGCGCGGCGACATGGCGCTGGTGCCGCTGGTGCTGGTCGGCACCGCCGGGACGACGGCGGGGAACTGCTTCTGGTACTGGCTGGGTGTGCGCTTCGGCTACGAGCGCTTTCGGCCGTTCGTCGAGCGCCACGGCCGCTGGCTGACGCTCGACTGGTCGGGCGTCGAGCGGCTCCACGCCTTCTTCGTCAGGCATGGCGGCTGGGTGATCTTCGTGTTCCGCTTCATGCCCGCCTTCCGCACGATCGTCTCGCTGCCGGCCGGCATGACGCGGATGCCGCTGTTCCGGTTTCTAGTCTGGACGTTCGCGGGCAGCCTGATCTGGAACACGGTACTGGCCGAAGCGGGCGTGCTGCTGGGCAGCCGCTTCCAGGACCTGCACCGCTATGTCGGCCCCGCGACGATCGCCGTCTTCGTGGCGATGGCGGTCGGCTACGCCTGGCGCGTCGCGACGTGGAAGCCGGACTAGCCTCACGCGCGCGGGTGTGCGCTCCGATAGACGTCCATCAGATACGCCGCGTCGACTGCCGTGTAGATCTGTGTCGACCCCAGGCTCGCATGGCCCAGCAACTCCTGCAACGCACGCAGGTCCGCGCCGCGCCCCAGCAGGTGCGTCGCGAACGAGTGGCGCAGCGCATGCGGAGTCGTCCGCTCGCCCAGCCCCAGCCGCCCGCGCGCCGCCCGCACCGCACGGCGCACCATGCCGGCTGAGAGCGGCCCGCCCTTCGCGCCCCTGAACAGCGGCTCGTCGCCGCGCACCGGCCACGGCGTCGTCGCCGCATAGGCCTCGATCGCGCCACGCACCTGCGGCAACAGCGGCACGACGCGGGTCTTGGCGCGCTTGCCGGTGACGCTCAGCGTCTCGCCCAGCGGCAGCACCCGCGCCGGCAGCGCCATCGCCTCACCGATCCGCAGGCCCGCGCCATATAGCAGCAACAGCACCGCCCAGTCGCGCGCGCCGATCCACGGCGCGGCGGCGTCGTCCGCCACCTCTTCGGCCAGCGCCACCGCGTCCGCCGGCGACACCGGGCGGGGAATGCCCTTCCTGACGCGCGGGCCACGCAGGCGCGGCGCGTCGGCCCCGGCAAAAGCGAGAAAGCCGCGTACCGCCGACAGCTCGCGCGCCGCCGACGCATTGGCCAGCCCCTCGCCACGCCGCGCCGCCAGGAACGCGCGCAGGTCGGCGGTGGTGACGCGGGTCAGGTCGGTCGCCGGGCCACCCCAATGCCGCTGCAGGAACGTGAGCAATCGCTCGGCCGTCGCCTGATACGCGCGCACGGTATGCGCCGACCGCCGCCGGTCGCGGGCGAGATGCTGGCCGTAGAGCGCGGGAAGGTCGGTCACGGCATTCCTTCGTCACCCTGGGGTCCGGCTGCTGCCCGCGGTTCAAGAAGAAGCCGGACCCTGGGTCAAGCCCGGGGTGACGCGACGCGGGGCAGACTCCATATGCCCTCCATGTCCCGCGCCCGCGTCGTCCTCCTCAATGCCGCACTCGGGCCGCTCGACTACCGCGTCCCCCACGGCATGACGGTCGAGCCCGGCTCCGTGATCGTCGCGCCGCTCGGCCCGCGCCAATTGCTCGGCTGCGTCTGGGAACCCGAGCGGATGCCGTCGGACGCGGAGGTCGGCGACAACCGCCTGCGCCCGCTGCTCGCCGCCGCCGACGTGCCGCCGATCCGCGAGCCCCTGCGCCGCCTGATCGAGTGGACCGCTGCCTATTATTTGGCACCACCCGCCGCCGTGTTGCGGATGACGCTCGCCTCGACCAGCGCGCTGGAGGGCGCGCGGCTGGCGATCGAATACCGCGCCACCGGCACCGCGCCCGAGCGCCTCACGCCGCAACGCGAACAGGCGCTGGCGCGGATCGGCGACCGTCAGGGGCTGATCCGCGAGCTCGCCACGATCGCCGGCGTGTCGGACGGCGTCGTCCGGGGGCTGGTGAAGTGCGGCGCGCTGGAGGCGGTCGAGGTCGACATCGACAGTCCCTACCCCGTCCCCGATCCCGACCACGCCCCGCCCGAACTGTCGGCGGATCAACACGCCGCCGCCGCCACACTCGCCGCCGACGTCGCCGCACGCACGTTCCAGCCGACCCTGCTGGACGGCGTCACCGGCTCGGGCAAGACCGAGGTATATTTCGAGGCCGTGGCGCAGGCGCTGCGCGACGGCCGGCAAGCGCTGGTCCTGCTGCCCGAGATCGCGCTGACCGAACCCTTTCTTCAGCGCTTCCACGCCCGCTTCGGCTGCGAGCCCGTCGCCTGGCACTCCGGGCTGCGCTCGACCCAGCGCCGCCGGGCCTGGCGCGCGATCGCGGCCGGCGAGGCGCGCGTCGTCGTCGGTGCGCGCTCGGCACTGTTCCTGCCCTATGCCGATCTCGGGGTGATCGTCGTCGACGAGGCGCACGAGACCTCGTTCAAGCAGGAGGAGGGCGTCCACTACCACGCCCGCGATGTCGCGGTAATGCGCGGCAAATTCGAAGGCTGCGCGATCGTCCTCGCCTCCGCCACGCCGGCGATCGAGACCCGCCATCAGGTGGCGCTGGGTCGCTATGCCGAGCTGCAATTGCCCGAGCGTCACGGCGCGGCGCAGATGCCGCATATCGAGGCGATCGACCTGATCGCCGAGCCGCCGGAACGCGGCCGCTGGCTGAGCCCCCGCCTGGTCAAGGCGATGATCGAGACGCGCGCGCGTGGCGAACAGGCGCTGCTGTTCCTCAACCGTCGTGGCTATGCGCCGCTGACGCTGTGCCGGACCTGCGGGCATCGTTTCCAGTGTCCCAACTGCACCGCGTGGATGGTCGAGCACCGGCTGATCCGCCGCCTCGCCTGCCACCATTGCGGCCATGCCGAACCGACCCCGCGCGTCTGCCCCGAATGCAAGGAGGAGGACACGCTGGTCGCCTGCGGTCCCGGCGTCGAGCGGATCGCCGACGAGGTCGCCGCGTTGATGCCCGAGGCGAAGGTCGCGGTGGTGACCTCCGACACGATCTGGTCGCCCGCCAGGGCAGCCGAATTTGTAGCGCGGATGGAGGCCGGCGACATCGACGTGGTGGTGGGCACGCAGCTCGTCACCAAGGGCTATCACTTCCCCAACCTGACGCTGGTCGGCTGCGTCGATGCCGACCTGGGGCTGGAAGGCGGCGACCTGCGCGCGGCGGAGCGCACGTTCCAGCAGATCCGCCAGGTCTCGGGGCGGGCCGGACGTGGCGAGAAACCGGGCCGCGTCTTCATCCAGACCCACTCGCCCAAGGCGGCGGTGATGCAGGCGCTCGTCACCGGCGACGCCGCCGCCTTCTACGCCGCCGAAACCGACGCGCGGGCGGAAGCCGGCGCGCCGCCCTTCGGCCGCTATGCCGCGATCGTCGTGTCGTCGGAGGATCAGGCCACCGCGCACGAGACGGCACGGGCGATCGGCCGCGCCGCGCCGGAGGTGGACGGCATGCACGCCTACGGCCCCGCCCCCGCGCCGCTCGCGATGCTGCGCGGTCGCCACCGCTTCCGCCTGCTGGTCCACGCCAGACGCGCGCTCGACGTGCAGGACGTGATCCGCGACTGGCTCGGCGGCGTGGACTGGCCCGCCAGGGTGCGGGTGACGGTCGACGTCGACCCCTACAGCTTCTTGTAGGGGCCTTGCGGCACCTGCCTTGTCCGCGTTAGCTTGCGGCAAAATAATGGGGGATTGCCGCATGTTCCGCCGCCTGCTTGCCGCCACGGCCGCCACGCTCCTCGCCACCACCGCCGCGCAGGCGGAGTGGTATGAGGCGAGTTCCAAGCATTTCGTCGTCTACTCGGACGACAGCCTGGACAACGTGAAGCGATATACCGAGCGGCTGGAGCGGTTCGACAAGGCGATCCGCGTTCTGCATAACGACCTCCGCGATCCGGATCGCGGCAAGGCCGGACGTGTGGTCGTCTATGTCGTTCCGTCCGTCGACGACGTGCAGCGGCTGCGTCCGCGTGCGGCGGGATTTTGGGTGCCGCAGGTCACGCCGGTCGTGGTCATGCCGCGCAACACAGGCGGCGGCAGCACGCACGGCTTCACGGCACAGGCGGTGATGTTCCACGAATATACCCACCACTGGATGCTGACGACGTGGTCCGACGCCGCGCTGCCGGCCTGGTACACCGAAGGCGCGGCTGAATTCCACGCCACCGCCATGATCCGCCCCGACGGCATCATCTTCGGCGCGCCACCGGCCTACCGTCAGTATGGAGTCGACACGTTCCGCAACCAGATGCCCGTCTCGGCGCTGCTGCGCGCGGTGCCCGGTCGACTGGAAGACCTGCAGAGCGAGGCGCTGTATGGCCGCGGCTGGCTGCTCACCCACTATATGACCATGAATGCCGATCGGCGACGGCAACTGGCGACCTATATCGCCGCGATCAACTCGGGCAAGACGATCGAGCAAGCGGCACCGCTGCTGGGCGGCGTCTCGGACCTGAAGCTTGACAGCTATGTCCGCCAACCGACCTTCCAGTCGATCACCATTCCGATGAGTGACCTGACGATCGGCACCGTCGATGTCCGCCGGCTGACGCCGGGAGAGGCGACGGTGATGCCGGCGCTGATTCGCTCGCGCTCGGGCGTGAACCGGCAGACGGCACCGGAGGTCGTGTCGCTGGCGCGGCGAATCGCGACGCAGTTCCCGAACGATTCCGCCGTCCAGAACGAGCTGGCGGAGGCCGAGTTCGACGCCGCCGGACTAGGTCGCCCGGCCGACTCGGCCGCCGGCTATGCCCGCGTCATCGCCGCTTGCGATCGTGCGCTCGCCGCCGATCCGAAGTCGGTCCACGCGCTAATCTATAAGGGCATGGCGCTGGAGGAGCTTGCGGTAGACACCGGCAAGACGGATGCCGCGATCTGGGCGGCGGTTCGGCGCTGGTACATCGCCGCCAATCGCGCGGACACGGAAGATGCCGATCCGCTGCTTCACTTCTACGACAGCTTCGGGCGCGCGCATCAAGCTCCCACCGCCGGTGCCGAGGGCGGGGCGCTCTACGCCTATGCGCTGGCACCACATTATGAGGGTGCACGGATAGACGCCACGAAGATACTGCTGCGCCAAGGCAAGGTGGCGCAGGCACGCATCGCCTTCGCGCCCGTAGCCTACAGCGGTGATGGCCGTAGCAAGGAAGCTGCCGACATCCTGGCGGCGATCGACGCCGGCAACGCCGAAAGCGCACTTGCGGTCATCGAGAAGCTGGAAGACAAGGCGGAGGAAGCACGCAAGAAGGCACGCGGACAGACGTAAGGCTGCAAGCGCTGCGCGGACCTTACCGCGTCGCGTTGTACCGCAGCTGCACATCGGTCAGCTGAAACCCCACCAGCGCCTCGAAGCTCGCGCGCAGTACCGCCTGGCGGACCTGCGGCTGCGTCAGCGGGTCGGTCGCCGCGTCCTCCTCGCCGGCCTTGCGGCGCCGGGTGAGCTGCGCGCGGATGTCGGCGGGCAGTGTCGCTGCCGCGCGCGACACCGTGGCCGACGCCTGGCCGCGTGTCACCGCCCGGCCCTGACCCGCGTCGAAGTGGACCCGCACCGTGCCGATGCGCTTCGCCACCACCGCGCTGCCGCCGCGCACCACCGTGATGAAATAGCGCAGGTCGACGTCACGCGGCCCCGTCGTCCGCATCCGCCGCGCGTCGATGTCGAAGGTCACCGCCGTGCCGATCTGCTCGCCCGCGTCGTTGCACGTCGACCGGACGTTGGTCAGCACCGCCGTCATGTCGATCGCGCTCGCGTCCTGGCTGGTCGCCGGATCGAACAGCGTCACGTCGCCCGTTCCCGCCGGCACCGCCACGGTCGGGCAGGCCGAGCGCACGGCGGTGACGCCGCCCGTCTCGTCCAGCTCGCCTCGCCCGGCGCACCCCGCCAGGCCGACCAGCCCCAATCCGACCAGGGCCGTCCCGAATGCCTTTACGCCCACGCTACTGCACTCCTTGACCATGGCAGCGCCATAGGAACCGCCTTTCGCGCGCGCAAGCAATGGCGTAGGTGGATGCCTGTGACCGATCTTCCCGCCAAACCCGCGCTCGAACTGCTGATCGCCGCCCCACGCGGCTTCTGCGCCGGCGTCGACCGTGCCATCCGCATCGTCGAACTCGCCATCGAGAAGCACGGCGCACCCGTCTATGTCCGGCACGAGATCGTCCATAACAAGTTCGTCGTCGACGGCCTGAAGGCGCAGGGCGCGGTGTTCGTCGAGGAGCTGGATACGGTGCCCGACGGCGCGCCCGTGGTGTTTTCCGCGCATGGCGTGCCCAAATCGGTGCCGGCGGCGGCGCAGGATCGCGGCCTCGCCTATCTCGACGCGACCTGCCCGCTGGTCAGCAAGGTCCATCGCCAGGCGGAGCGGCTGGTCGCGGCCGGGCGGCACATCGTCTTTATCGGCCATGCCGGTCATCCGGAGGTGATCGGCACCTTCGGTCAGGTGCCCGCGGGCTCGATGACGCTGGTCGAAACGGTCGCCGACGCGGAGGCGCTGGTGGCCGCCGATCCCGACAACGTCGCCTTCCTGACGCAGACGACCCTGTCGGTCGACGACACGGCGGCGGTGGTCGCCGTGCTTCTGCGCCGCTTCCCGTCGATCCAGGCCCCCAAAGGCGAGGACATCTGCTACGCTACCTCCAACCGCCAGGCGGCGGTCAAGGCGATCGCCGCGCGGTGCGACGCGATGCTGGTGATCGGCGCGCCGAACTCCTCCAACTCGCTGCGCCTGGTCGAGGTGGCGGTCCGCGAAGGCACGCCCGCACGGCTGATTCAGCGCGCCGCCGAACTCGATTGGGCGTTCCTGGACGGCGTCGCCGTGCTCGGCATCACCGCCGGCGCGTCCGCCCCGGAGCTGCTGGTCCGCGAACTCGTCGCACGGCTGGGCGAACGCTTCGACCTGACCGAACGCGAGGTCGAGACGACCCGCGAAACGATCGCCTTCAAGTTGCCGCGCGAATTGGAGGCGGCGTAAGGGAAAAGGATCGGGCCTCGCGGCCGCCGTCGAGCCGAGATCGATACTTCCCTCGTGGCGTGACCCCGAAACGGCGCCTGCACGGGGGCCACCATACAATCCGGGATGGTCACGCTTCTCGTCGCTCGCAATGGCCTCACGAAACAGAGGGTCATTGCATGTCGTTTCGCGTTCTTGCCGCTGCCACACTCGTTACCGCTCTGCCCTGTTCGACAGCCGCGAGTGCCCTCGATCCCGATCCGAACGCCGCTTCTCTCAACGGCGAGGCGGCGTTGCAGGCAGGCTTCCCGTCCGATCCGCGCGTCGTCGAGGTCCGCGCAGGGGGCGTCAACCGAGCCCGAACGGTCGGCACGCAGTGCACCGGCTTCATCGCCGATCAGCCGGACTACAAGATCACCTATCAGCCGCGCTCCGGCTCGCTGCCGCTGATCTTTTCCGTGGTCTCGGATAGCGACACGATGCTGGCGATCAGGGCGCCCGACGGTGCCTGGTACTGCGACGACGACAGCGGTGAGGGGAGCAATCCCGCGATCCGGTTCAACAATCCGCGCGGCGGCGGGTATTCGATCTTTGTCGGAACATATGATTCCGGTGGCAACGCCCGCGCGCAGCTCCGGATTTCGGAGCTTACCAGCTCGGTTCCCTCGGCGGCCATCTTCAACGGTGGCGGCACCGTCGCCGCGAGCGCCGGCTCGGCTGGCACGCGGCCAAATCCTGACACGCCGTCCTATAACGGCTCGGTCACGCTGGCGACCGGGTTCGGCGGCGCCCGACAGGTCAGGGTCCGGGCGGGTGGCGATATCGATGCGCGCATCGTCAGCCAGCAATGCACCGGCTTCGTCGGTGCCCGACCGGACTACAAGGTCGTGTATCAAGCGCAGGCGACCGGCGGAAAGGTCGGCAGCGCGCTACCGTTGATCTTCACCGTGCGATCGGACGCAGACACCATGCTGGTCATCAACGGCCCGGATGGCCGCTGGTATTGCGACGATGACGGTGGCGACGGCAACAATCCCCTGGTCCGCTTCGGCGCGCCGGCAAGCGGACGTTACGACGTATTCGTCGGGACCTATCGGGCAGGCGACACGGTCGTTGCGGACCTGAGTGTCGCGGAACAAGCCAGCGGCCGATAGCCTCGTTCGTCCGGCCACGCGTCGCGGACGCTTGCCGTCGTCGGCGATGTGCATGAGCGAGGCCGCGACGGGATGGCGCTCGTCTGATCGATAGCGACAAGGCGGCAAACGCGAGCTTCGCGCCGTCAGAGCCAAACGAACCCTGTCCTACACGCCCACCCCTCGCTAAGCGCGCCGGGATGCCGATCGACCTGCCCTGTCGCCACCGCGTCTCCGCTCATCGCCTCGCATCGGCGGTTCGTCGGAACCGTTGCGTATTCTCAGTGATCTTCGACATCGTTCGGCAGGCCCGCTGATGGCCGTCTACACCCATGTGTCCGCCGAATCGCTCGCGCGCTTCCTCGCCCGCTACGATGTCGGCGAGCTGGTGTCGGCGAAGGGCATCGCCGAAGGTGTGGAAAACTCCAATTACATGATCGACACGACGGGTGGCCGTTACTTCCTGACGCTCTACGAGAAGCGCACGGATGCGAATGACCTGCCCTTCTTCCTGGCACTGCTCGATCACCTCGCCGCGCGCGGGCTGGCCGTGCCGCCCGCGATCAAGGACCGCGCCGGCGTCGCGATTCAGCAGCTGGAGGGCCGCCCTGCCTGCCTCATCCAGTTCCTGCCCGGCGTGTCCGTCTCACAGCCGACCGTGGCGCAGGCACGCGGGGTCGGGCGTGCGATGAGCGACCTGCACCGCGCCGTGATCGGCTTCCCGCTCCAGCGCGAGAATTCGATGGGCGCGGGCCACTGGCGACCGCTGTTCGAGTGCTGCGGACGCAGCCTCGACCGCATCCAGCCCGGCCTCCACGACGCGATCGGCCATGCGCTCGACGTCGTGCTCGCCGCCTGGCCCGACCGCTACGGCCAGCGCACGATCGTCCATGCCGACCTTTTCCCCGACAACGTGCTGATGCGCGGCGACGAGGTGACGGGGCTGATCGACTTCTATTTCGCCTGCACCGACCTGCGCGCCTACGATCTGGCCGTCGCGCACACTGCGTGGAGCTTCGACGTCACCGGCACGCATTACGACTCGGGCGTCGGCGACGCGCTGCTCGCGGGCTATGGCGAGGGATCGGCGCTGAGCGGCTACGAACGCAAGGCGTTCCCAACGCTGGCGGCGGGCGCCTGCCTGCGCTTCACGCTGTCGCGTGCGTGGGACTGGCTCAACACGCCCGCCGACGCGATGGTGACGCGCAAGGATCCGCTCGCCTATTGGCGCCGCCTCGCGGTCTACGCGCCGGAGCTGATCGCATGAGCGACGCAGAGTTGGAGGGGGAGCTCCCCTTCGTCGAGATCGCCACCGACGGCGCCTGCAAGGGCAATCCCGGCCCCGGCGGCTGGGGCGCGCTGATCCGTTCGGGTACGCGCGAGAAGGAGTTGTCGGGCGGCGCACGCGACACCACCAACAACCGCATGGAACTGACCGCCGCGATCGAGGGGCTGAACGCGCTGAAGCGCCCGTGCCGCGTGAAGCTGTCGACCGACAGCCGCTATGTCATGGACGGGCTGACCAAGTGGATTCATGGCTGGCGCAGGAACGGCTGGCGGACGGCCGATCGCAAGCCGGTCAAGAACGCCGAGCTGTGGCAGGCGCTGATCGAGGCGAGCGCGCGCCATCGCATCGAATGGCTGTGGGTGAAGGGCCATGCCGGCCATCCCGACAACGAGCGCGTCGACAAGCTCGCCAGCGCCGCGGCGAAAGCGGCGGCGTCTTAGTTATTCCCTGCTTCCTGCCCCGCGAGCGGGCCGATCGGGAAACAAGGGCCTCGTGGACGACACCCGTGGGATGGCGGCGGCACCGCTGCCTCGCTTCACCCACCGCCGCCAGAGAACCGCCGTGCCTACGCGCTCCGGACCGTATCAGCGCCATCCCGCTTGCCCCGCCCACGCTTTGACCGCATCACGCGCGGCATGGCCATTCAATCCGACCGCTGGATCCGCGAGCGCGCGCTTGCCGACGCGATGATCGAGCCCTTCGTCGAAGCGCAGCGGCGCGAAGGCTGCATCTCCTATGGCCTCTCCTCCTACGGCTACGACGCGCGCGTCGCGGACGAGTTCAAGATCTTCACCAACGTGGATTCCGCGACCGTCGATCCCAAGGATTTCGCGCAGAACAGCTTCGTCGATCGCAAGACCGATTGTTGCATCATCCCGCCCAACTCGTTCGCGCTCGCTCGCACCGTCGAGTATTTTCGTGTGCCCCGTGACGTGCTCGTCATTTGCCTGGGTAAGTCCACCTATGCGCGGTGTGGGATCATCGTGAATGTAACCCCGCTCGAACCCGGTTGGGAAGGCCACGTCACGCTGGAATTCTCCAACACGACCCCGCTGCCGGCGAAGGTCTATGCGAACGAAGGCGCGTGCCAGTTCCTGTTCCTGCAAGGGAACGAGCCCTGCGAGATCAGCTATGCCGACCGTGCCGGCAAGTATATGGGCCAGCGCGGTGTGACGTTGCCTCGGCTTTAGGCCGTGCTGACCCAACGTCATTGTGACAGGGACGTACCAGACTGTCCGCCTCGGCGCGCAGGGACTTGCGAGACAAGAACCGCAAGCTCGTCACTGCCGCCGCAATCGTGGCCTTAACCGCTGCGAAGCTCCGCCAAGAATCGAAGTCTTCACCCGGACGGGCGCCGCACCGCTCCTTCACCAATGCTCGCGAGCGTCGCCCCCGCGCCTAGCTTCTCGCGGCCAGCCTCGCGCCGCCCACGTCGCGTGAATTGAAATGAGACTCGACGACCGCACTCGCCCACCACTCTTCAGGACGCCAGGTCATCGCCAACGTCGTAGACCCAAGATGCCGCCGGCGCACGGAGGGGACCAGCATAAGGGGCCCGCCCGGCCACCGCCTCCGATCAAAACTTCGTGCCAGTCATAGCCGCGGCCAGCGGTCGGCGATCATCCGCTGCGGCGGCACGATGTTTTCCGTGCCGGTGCCGATCCGTGGACCGGCGTGATCTTAGCGGTCGACGTCGGCGGCAGCATTCTGACGAGCAGCGACGCGGTCGATCGCTCGGGTTATCAATCACCTTGGCCGTGCGATCCTCATCCGTAGCGGTCGCCAAGGGCAGCGGAGAGTATCGATCCTCGTCAGGCGGCCGCAGCGGGCAACCCTGCCGCACGTCGACGTCGACACGTTGTTTCACTCCATTAGCCAGTCGGATCATTGAACCGATATCGCGCGACCGTTCGGCCGCGAACGGACGACCCCTTTGACATCGATGTAGAGGCGTCAGCCGCGTGAGGTCGTCGGCTTCCGGCCTTCAGCTATGCGGGATGGAGACTTACTGCATAGAAGCGCTGCTCCTCCTCCGCGCTTCGCCGCCACCGTAAGCTCAACGGAGCCGATCGGCCTGAAGTCGGCGAGTTCCTGCAAAAGATGAACGCCGACCGCTTCGCGCGGAGATCAGGAAGGCACGCGGTGGTGGCGACCGGCTCGTTTCAATCCGTGTCAGACCGCGAGTCGAAGCATGGTTGCGTCTATCGCAGTCGATCGACCTATACACATCGAGGCGGTCTCGACACGCCGGCACCGACCGGCTGAGAACGCCGCCATTTCCGATAGAGAACCAATCAAACTCAAGGGGCCGCATACGTGCGGACGCCAGCCGATCACGAATAGGCAGCGACAATCGTCCTTGGCCGGCATCTCCAGCGCGCCTCAAAATGCAACGGTACGCTTGAGCGGTGCGATGTACTGGCACGCGAGTTTCATGCCGGGCAGCTACTGCCATGCTCAGGATCGTCGAGCATCGTCCTTCGCTCACAGGAGAGCTCCAGTCACTTCCCGCAGCGGTGCGGACAGCGCATCTGTCTCAACAAAAAAGGGCAGCCCCGAGGGACCGCCCATTTCCGCCACTCGATACGACCGGATCAAAAACGATTGTAATACTGCTCGTTGCCGATGAATCCGAGCTTTGTGATCGCGGAGCGCTTGACGATCGCCAGCGTCTTGTCGACGATCTCGTAACGCGCGTTTGCGTCCGGCTGGAAGTGCAGCTCCGGCTCGGGATTGAGCTGAGCGCTCTGATCGAGATAACTCGCCAGCGTCGGCTCGTTCACTGGGACGCCGTTCCACGTCACGGTCCCGGCGGCGTCGATCGCAATCTTGTTCTTCTGCGGGTCGACAGGCGGCTTGGGCTGATTGGGATTCTGGACCGGCAAATCCACCTTCACCGCGTGGGTCTGAACCGGGATGGTGATGATGAACATGATGATGAGCACCAACAGAACGTCGATCAACGGCGTCATGTTGAGATCCATCATCGGCTCGCCATCGTCTTTGCCGCTGCTCATGGCCATGACGAACTAACTCCTGAATACGATTGCTGTAAGCCGGCCGCCGTTACAGGCGCGGCGAGTTTTCCACGGCGGTCGGCTCGGAAATGAACCCGACCTTGGCGAAGCCGGCCATCTGCATGTTGTAGATCGCCCCGCCTACGCAGTTCCACGGCACATTAACGTCGGCGCGGATGTGCGCCTCCGGCAACTCGAGATCGGGGTTGCCGACGCCACCCTGCCGCGCAATCTCGGCCCTCAGCTTGGCGACCGCACGAGAGAGCAGCTCGTCATGGCCGACGCGGGTCTGGCCCCAGAATACCGCGCACTGTCCGTCCGAGCCCTGCAGCACGGATAGCGAGACGTTCTCCGGCTTCGTCGTGGTCGGATCGAAGCGTACGTCGGGAAGCTTCAGCTTCACCGACTGGACCACGACCGGCACCGCGATCAGAAAGATGATCAGCAGCACCAGCATCACGTCCACGAGCGGCGTCGTGTTGATGTCCGACATTGTCGTATCGTTGTCGCCGCCAACGCTCATTGCCATTGCAAAATCACCTTACTCTGGTTCGGCAGGAGCGAGCCTCCGCCATATCAGCCCGGTGCCGCGACCGGCGACACCGGGCCAGTCGCTTAGCTGTTGTTCGGCGTGCTGCCCGTGGCGCCGAACGTCGACGAACCGCTGGTGGCGCGCGCCGGCGCAGCGGCGGCAGGCTTGTTGGAGCCAGTCGCGGTCGCAGGAGCGGCGGTGCGGATCGTCGGCTTCACCGCGCCATTAGAAGCGAGGAAGCCCAGCACGTCGTTCGAAAAGGCCGAGAGGTCCTCCTGGATCGACTTGTTGCGACGCTGCAGCCAGTTGTAGCTGAGCACTGCCGGCACCGCGACGACCAGGCCGAGCGCGGTCATGATGAGCGCCTCACCGACCGGACCTGCCACCTTGTCGATCGATGCCTGACCCGCCGCGCCGATGCTGAGCAGGGCGCGGTAGATACCCACCACAGTGCCGAACAGCCCGATGAACGGCGCGGTCGCGCCGACGGTGCCGAGGAACGCCAGGCCCGCATTGAGCTGCGAGTTGATCGACGCTTCCGAACGAGCCAGCGAACCGTGCAGCCAATCATGCGCCTCGACCGGATCGGTCAGCTTGCCGTGCTGCTCCTGCGCCGCGAGTCCGTCATCGACGATCTGGCGGTAGGCGGAGTTCTTCTCCAGCTTGGCCGCGCCCTCGCGCAGGTTAGCCGAGTTCCAGAAGCCCTGCCGGACGCGCTTCGCCTGGCCGCGAATCTTCTGCTGCTCGAACAGCTTGGTGAAGAGAATGTACAACGAAACGACTAGAAACAACACCAGGATACCAAACGTCGTCCACGAGATCGCGCCGCCGGCCTTGAGCGCGGGGACGAGGCCGTACTGCTCGGCGGCGGCGGCGCTGGCTGCGTTGCCCGCAGCGGAGAGGAAGGTGATGGGCATGATAGGGTCGGTCCTTCAGCAAAAGTTGGTGGCGGGCCGGAGCCTGCCGGTTTGAACAGCAGGCTAGTCTTGCGGGAGAACCCAACGGACCGGCAGAGTGTAACTCGACGTCATCGCGTTGCCGCTATCGTCCTTGGCCGGCGAGAATCGAACCCTGCTTCGGGCGATTCGGCACGTGGTGTCGTCAAGGTCGGAATTGCCGCTCGACGCGGAGACAGTGCAACCAGTGACCCGGCCATCGACACCCACGGTCAGTCTCGCGACGACGCGACCCTGTGCTCCGGCGCGCTGTGCCGCCGGCGGATAAGCGTCGGGCCCGAAGAAGCGACCGGGATCACCCTTCAGACCGGCCGCTTGCGAAACGCGCGGCGCAATCACGGGTGCGGGCGGAGACGGTGGCGGGGCGGTCGGCGTCGGAATGTAGACCGGCGGCGGCGTCGGCACCGTGTTGATGATGACCGGCGGCGGATTGTTCGTCTGAACGATCGGCGGCGGCGACACCACGGGCGGCGGCGGCAGGTTCTGCTCCGGCGGCGGGGGTGGCGGCTCCTCGGGCGGCGGCGGCGGCGGCGGCGGCGCGACGTCGAACACGTTGAGGTTCTTGTTAACCTTCTTCGCGAAGTCCATCGCGAGTCCGGTCACGAATGCGTAACCGACTCCCGCGACAATCAGGCAGACGACGAAGATCGCCACCATGCGGCTGCCGGTTGTGTCACGATCAGCGTATGCCATGCGGCTCTTGATCTCCTTGGAACGCTCGCCTCCGTGTCGAACGGGGGTGGAGCCCGTGGCATGAAAACGGTCGGCTGGGATGTTGTATCCCGGCAAACCCGATTCGTGTATCGCCGCCGTGGGCCGCACGCAAACGCTTTCCGGTTACACCTGCGAGACTCCCGACCGAACCAGCCATTGCCTCGACGCCCAAGTCGTTCCTTGGCGGTTCAGCCGAAAGGCGATACCGACGCCGCCATGACGCCACGTTTTCTGCTGTCGACCTTCGCCGTGCTTGCCCTTTCGCCAGCGGGCGGGGCGCAAATCGTCGTCCCGACCGCTGCCGCGTCCGCGCCTGCCGGACCTAGTTACGCCGACATGATCGACCTGGTGCTCGCGGCACCCGTAATTGCGGACGCGACGATCCGTTCGACGACCCGGTTGAAGGGGGCCGACATCGTCGGCGTTCCCGCCGGTATCGAGCGCCTTTATATCGAGGCCGACGTAACGGCGTTGATCCGCGGTGCCGGCGGCCTGCCGCCGCAGATCGGCTATCTGCTCGATGTCGCGACCGACGCGCGCGGCCGGACGCCACCGTTGAAGAAGACGCGCGTGCTCCTGTTCGCCCGCCCCGTTCCCGTGCCGGGCCAACTCCAGCTGATCGCGCCGGACGCGCAGCTCGGCTGGACTCCCGCTATCGACGGCCGCGTTCGCGATATCGCCCGCGCGGTGCTCGCCCCCGACGCGCCGCCGCGCATCACCGGCGTCGGCCAGGCATTCCACGTCGCCGGCGCGCTGCCGGGCGAGGGCGAGACGCAGGTGTTCCTGCAGACCGCCGACAGCCGCCCGGTCTCGCTGTCGGTGCTCCGGCGGCCCGGCGAACGTCCGCGCTGGGCGGTGGCGTTGTCGGAGATCGTCGACGATGCCGCCGCACCCCCGCCGCGCGACACGCTGCTCTGGTATCGCTTGGCCTGCACGCTGCCGCCTCAACTTCCCGCGCGCGCGATCGCCGACCTGGCGCCCGACGATGCGGCCAGGGCGCAAGCGGATTACGGCTTCGTGCTGGCCCAGCTCGGCGCGTGTGGCCGGACGAGGCCGACGCGCTGACGCTAGCGCCGGTGGCGCACCAACGTGATGCCGATCGATTCGCCCGCCTCCGCGATCGCCAGCTTGACGATATCGACCGTCACGCGCCGCACCCGTCGATCCTGCAGGAACAGCGTCTCGCAGATGTGGTCCGCCACCCCTTCGATCAGGGTGAAGTGCACCCCCGGCGGCAGCGCGGCGGTCGCCGCATGTTTCAGGTCGAGGTAATTCTTCGACGCCGACAGCTTGGTGTCGGGCTTAAACGATGCCGCGCAGTCGAGCTCCACCGCCAGCGAGATTCGAAGTGGCTGCGGCAGCCGCGTCTCCTCCGAATAGATGCCGGTCAGGACCTGCACTTCCAGATCGCGCACGTTCAGGGTCAGCCGGTCGTCCATGATCTGGTAATAGAACAACGCCTCGGATTCGTCATGCTGAAGTTGCGCCCGCTCCCCAGCACCCCACGCAGGCGGTTGCGCTGACTGCCCGCGACGCTACAGCGCCCGCCCTCCGCAATCCCGAGCCAGCCTTGCCCAACCTAGTTCCCCTTTCCGCCGTCGACCCCGCCGTGATCGAGATGTTGCTCGATCGTGCGTTCGAACCCGAACGGCGCAGGCGCACCGCCTACAAGGTGCGCGGCGACGCCCGCGAAGTCCCAGAACTCAGCTTCGCCGCAATCG
Source organism: Sphingomonas sp. (assembly GCF_965200135.1). GTDB lineage: Bacteria > Pseudomonadota > Alphaproteobacteria > Sphingomonadales > Sphingomonadaceae > Sphingomonas. The sequence goes on along the minus strand of NZ_CBDATK010000013.1, from coordinate 344,676 downwards.
ACGGCGACGGGCTTGTCGGCAGCATCCAGTGCTGGCCCGTCCGCTTCGTCCCGGATCGCGACATATCGGTGCCGCTGGTTATGGTCGGACCCGTCGCGGTCGACCCCGCACACCAGCGCTCGGGGCTAGGTCGGCGATTGATGGATCATGCCCTCGCCGCCGCCGCCGCTTCCAGGCGGGACGACGGCCTCGTCCTGATCGGCGACCCGGAATACTATGGCCGCTTCTTCGGCTTCACTTCCGATCGCACGGGTGAATGGCGCCTCCCCGGCCCGGTCGACCGCCACCGTCTGTTGGCAAGGGGCGCGCGCGTGCCCGCCGGACCAGGCGAGCTGGGCCCTTAGTGCCTTGTCCTGCCGGGATCGGAACGGCAGGCGATTAAAGACTACTCACCAGCCCACGCATCGTCGGTTCAGGATGGCGGTTGCCCCCTCCCGTCCCCCACCCTACCTCCGCCCCCATGCCGTCCGATCCTCTTCCCGACCTATCTGCGCTGAGCCTCGCCGAGGTCGCGCAGCTCGTCGAGGAGCGCAAGCTCCCACCCGTCGAGCGTTGGAACCCGACCCATTGCGGCGATAGCGAGATGCGAATTGCGCGCGACGGCACCTGGTTTCATCAGGGGTCGCCGATCGGCCGTCCGGCGATGGTGCGGCTCTTCTCCACCATCCTGCGGCGCGAGCCCGACGGCGGCTTCGTCCTCGTCACCCCCGTCGAGAAGCTCGACATCGAGGTCGAGGACGCGCCGTTCACCGCGGTCGAGATGAAGGCCGAGGGCGAGGGCCGCGACGCGCGCCTCGCCTTCCGGCTCAACACCGGCGATCTCGTCACCGCAGGCGCGGAGCACCCGCTGCGCTTTGCCGGCACCGCCGACGAGCCCCGGCCCTATCTCCATGTGCGCGGCGGGCTGGAGGCGCTGGTGTCGCGCGCGCTCTACTACGATCTCGCCGAGCGTGCGCTGGCGGACGGCGACGACCCGCCGGGCGTATGGAGCGACGGCGCCTGCTTCCCCCTTCAACCGGCATGACGCTCGCCGAGCGGCTCGCCGCCGCACTCGCGCGCGGACATGACGAAGCGCCCGAACTGCTGACCGGCGATCAGGTCGGGCTCGATGCCGGGCCGGACGACGCGCTCACCCCGGCGGCGGTGCTGGTCGCGGTTACCGACCGTCCGCGCCCCGGCGTCATCCTCACTCAGCGCGCCGACACGCTGCGCCGCCACGCCGGCCAGGTCGCCTTTCCCGGCGGGCGACTCGATCCCGGCGAGACGATCGTCGAGGCCGCGCTGCGCGAGGCGGAGGAGGAGATCGGGCTCGACCCAGCTCTCGCGACGGTGATCGGCCCCGTCGACCGCTATCGCACCGTCACCGGCTTCACCGTCACGCCCGTCCTCGCGGCAATCCCCGCCGACCTCGTCTTCGTGCCGAGCGAGCACGAGGTCGCCGCCGTGTTCGAGGTGCCGCTCGACCATCTGCTCGATCCCGCCAACCAGATCGAGCAGGACACCGTCTGGCGCGGGGTCGATCGACGCTATTGGGAAATCCGCTGGCAGGACCGCCGCATCTGGGGCGCGACGGCGGCGATGATCGTCAACCTGTCGCGGCGGCTCAGATGGTCGTGAGCCTGCCGCCCTCGCCGTGGCGCGAGCGGCCGGGGCTTGCCGAACTGGTGACCGCGCTGGAAGATGCGCGCTACGTCGGCGGTGCGGTGCGCGACACGCTGCTCGGGCTACCCGTCGCCGACATCGACCTCGCCACGCCGGTCGAACCGCAAGAGGTCGTCCGCCGGCTGGAGGACGCGCGGATCAAGGCGATCCCCACCGGCATCGCCCACGGCACCGTCACCGCCGTGTCGCAGGGCACCGTGGTGGAGGTGACCACGCTGCGCCGCGACGTCGCGACCGACGGCCGCCATGCCGTCGTGGCCTATACCGATAGCTGGCACGAGGATGCCGCGCGCCGCGACTTCACGATCAACGCGCTCTACGCCGATCCGGCGACCGGCGCGGTGACGGACTTCTTCGGCGGCATGGACGACCTTGCCGCCCGCCGCGTCCGCTTCATCAGCGATCCGCTACGCCGCATCGCCGAGGACCACCTCCGAATCCTGCGCTTCTTTCGTTTTCACGCGCGGTTCGGCGAATCGGTGGACGAACCCGGCCTCGCCGCCTGCGTCGCGCGGGCCAACGACCTGATGGCGCTGTCGCGCGAGCGGGTCGCCGCCGAGCTGCTCAAGCTGCTGGTCGCGCCCGGCGCGGTGGCGACCGTGGAATTGATGCTCGCGCACGGCGTGCTCCGCCCGGTGCTGCCGGAGATCGCGAGCGCCGATCGCCTGCGTGCGCTCGCCCTTGCCGAAGCCGACGCCGGCATCGCCCCCGATCCCGTCCGGCGCCTCGCCGCGCTCCTGCCTGCCGACCCGGCCCTAGCTGAAGCGGTCGCCGGCCGCCTGCGCCTGTCGAAGGCGCAGCGGTTGCGCCTGACCCTCGCCGCCACGCCGCGCTCGATGCCGCCGCGCGAGGACGCCTATCGGAACGGCCATTACGCCGCGGTCGATCGCGCGCTTCTGACGGACGGCGATGTGAGCGACCTGCTCGACTGGTCCGCCCCGCGCCTGCCGCTCGGCGGCGGCGCGCTGGTCGCGCGCGGTCTCTTGGCCGGCCCGACCGTGGCGGCCGCGCTCCGGCAGGTCGAGGACCGCTGGATCGCAGCGGGCTTTCCCGCTCAGGCGCAGGTCGAGGGGATCGCCGATACGGTGGTGGCCGCGATCATCGCAAATGCGTCCGCCGCCTCCAGCGGTCGCGCATAGTAATAGCCCTGACCGTAGGTACATCCCAGCGCCGCCAGCGTCTGCGCCAGCGCGTTCGTCTCCACCCCCTCCGCGGTGGTCTGCTTGCCCAGCGCCTGCGCCAGGCTCAGCACCGCGCGCACGATCGCCACCTTGTCGCGATCCGCCAACATTCCCGTCACGAAGCTGCGGTCGATCTTCAGGATGTCGATCGGCAGCTGCTGGAGATAGGCGAGGTTGGAATAACCCGTCCCGAAGTCGTCCATCGCCAGCGTCGTACCCAGCGCCTTGAGCTGCTGTAGCGTCTCCGCGATCCGCTGCGGATCGCCGACGATCGCACTTTCCGTCAGCTCCAGCGTGAAGCGGTCGCCGGTCAGCCCGGTCGCGTCGAGCGCCGCCTGCACCACCGGCGCGATGGTGTCGCGCTGCAACTGGATCGCCGACAGGTTGACCGCCAGCTTCACCTCGCAGCACCCGCCCGCCATCGCGTCCCAGGCGGCGAGCGTCCGCGCCGCCTCGTCGATCGCCCAGCGGCCCAGCGGCACGATCAGCCCCGACTCCTCCGCAACCGGGATGAAGTCGTTGGGCAGGTGCTCGCGCCCGTCCTCGTCCGTCCACCGCGCCAGCGCCTCGAAGGCGACGATGCGGTTGGTGCCGAGGTGGCAGATCGGCTGGTAGTTCAGCCGCAACCGGCGATCTTCGATCGCGCGGCGCAGCGCGGTCTCCATCGCGAACTGCGCGCGGGCCACCGAAAATGCCTGAGGCTGATAGGTCTCCGTGCGGCCGGTCGCCTTGGCGCGCTTCACCGCGAACTGCGCGTGACGAACCAGCTCGGCGCTGTCCTGCTCGCCGTCGGTATCCATCGCGATGCCGATCCGGCATTCCACCGCGACCTCGAAATCGGTGAGCCGGAACGGGGCCTGCAACGCCGTCGAGATGCGGTTGGCCAGCACCTCCGCTTCGTCGGCATCATCGTCGATCGTCATCAACACGCCGAACTCGTCGCCGCCGATCCGCGCCAGTACGTCGCGCGCGCGCAACGCGCCCTTGATGCGACGCGCGACGGTAATCAGCAGTTCGTCGCCGACCAGCGAGCCCATGCAGGCGTTGACGCGGCCGAAGCGTACCAGGTCGACCACCAGCACCGCAAAACGCCCCCGCTCCGCCGCCGCCTCCAGCATGTCGCCGAAGCCTTCGCGGTTGAGCAGCCCGGTCAGGCTGTCGGTGGTCATCTCGCGGCGCAGGCTGCGTTCCGATTCCAGTCGCGCGGTCTGGTCGAGCAGCGTGATCGTGCAGCGCCGCCCGCCCAGCGCGACCCGCCCCAGCCCGACGCGATAGTGACGGCTGCCGATCGTCTCTCCGGTCGACCAGTCGAACTCGATATTGCGCTGTTCGCCGGCCATGAACCGGTCGAACGTCGCCGACAGCGAGAGCAGCACCTGCGAGCGCTCGGCGACGACGCCCAGACCCGTCAGCCGATAGGCTCGATTGATCGCCTCGAAGCGCCAGCCCTCGTCGCGCCGGATCAGGTGCGCGGCGGGCACCGGCACCAGCTCGACCCCGGCTTCCAGCAGCTCCGGCGTGATATGATAAGCAGCCGATGCCATGCGCTCGGCTCTAGGCCGGCGTTGGTTACGGCACCCTTAAATTTAATTGAGCTTTGCGAAGCGGTTATCTCGCGGGAAACCGGTCGGCGGCATCCGCCCGGCCGCCCCACGCGCCGCGCGCCAAGGCCCCATGTCGGCCTCGCTCCGCATGCGCCCGCTGTCACCGCCCATCGGCCAGCTGAGCCCGCGCGCAAGTGCAAAGGTGATCGCGTCGGACAGCCCGCCGTCGCGATAGCGCTGCAACTGCATACCCTGCCCGCGGCTCATCTCAGCCAGCTCGGCGAGCGGAAATACCAGCAGCTTGCGATTGTCGCCGATCGCGGCGACATAATCGTGATCGACGCCGACCGGCCTGACGATCTTCAGCTTCTGCCCATTGCGCGGCGTCACCACCGTCTTGCCCTTGCGCGTCTCCGCCAGCACGTCCGCGACCGGCACCACGAACCCGCGCCCGTCCGACGCCACCACCAGCAGCCTGGCATCGCGTCTGGCGGCCAGCAGCGACAGCACCCCGACGCTGCCGTCCAGATCGATCAGCGCGCGCACCGGTTCGCCGAAGCCGCGCCCGCCCGGCAGCTTGTCCGATGCGAGCGTAAAGAACCGGCCGTTCTCCGCCGCCAGCAGCAGCTTGTCGGTGGTCTGCGCGTGGAACGCGAAGGCCGGCCCGTCGCCCTCCTTGAACTTCAGCGTTTCCGCCGAGCCGAGATCGAGATGCCCGCGCATCGCTCTGATCCAGCCGCGCTGCGACAGCACCACCGTGATCGGCTCGCGCTCGATCATCGCTTCCAGCGGGATCTCGCGCGCCGGCGCCGCTTCCTCGACCAAGGTCCGCCGCTTGCCCAGCACGGTGTCGGGACCATAGCGATCGCGCAAGCGCTTCATGTCGCGCTTCAGCCGCGCCTTCTGCCGCGTTTCCGACGCCAACAGCTGCTCCAGCTCACCCGCTTCCTTGCTGAGCTGGTCGCGCTCCTTGACCAGCGCCATCTCCTCCAGCCGCCGCAACGATCGCAGCCGCATGTTGAGGATCGCCTCCGCCTGCCGGTCGGACAGGTCGAACTCGGCCATCATCACCGGCTTGGGCTCGTCCTCGGTGCGGATGATCTCGATAACGCGATCGAGGTTGAGATACGCGATCAGATAGCCGCCGAGCAGCTCCAGCCGGTCGGCGATCCGTTGCAACCGATGCTCGCTGCGCCGCTTGAGCACCACGAACTGATGATCGACCCACTGCGCCAGCGTCTCGCGCAGCGACAGCACGCGCGGCGTCCGCTGCGCGTCGAGGACGTTGAGGTTGAGGCTGAACCGCGACTCCAGCTCGGTCAGCCGGAACAGCGAATCCATCAGGATGCCGGCGTCGACCGTCCGGCTGCGCGGCTCGATGACGATGCGGATGTCGGCATCCGATTCGTCACGGACGTCGCCCAGAATGGGCAGCTTCTTGTCCTCGATCAGGCCGGCGATCTCCGCGATCAGCTTGCCCTTGGTCACGCCATAGGGGATTTGCGTGACGACGATCTTCCAGCCGCCGCCCTTCTCGCGCTCGAACCCCCAGCGCGCCCGGATGCGGAACGAGCCGCGCCCGGTGGCATAGGCTTCCGCGATCGCGGCGGGCGAATCGACGACGATGCCGCCAGTCGGGAAATCCGGTCCCTTCACATGCGCCAGCACCTGCGCGTCGTTGGCGGCGCGGTCGTCGACCAGCAGCATCGCCGCATCGAGCAGCTCGGCCGCATTGTGCGGCGGGATGCTGGTCGCCATGCCGACCGCGATCCCCGCCGCGCCGTTGGCGAGCAGGTTGGGGAACAGGCCGGGGAACAGCTCCGGCTCTTCTTCCTCATTGTTATAGGTCGCGCGGAAATCGACCGCGTTCTCGTCCAGCCCCGCCATCAGGTCGATCGCGACCTGCGTCAGCCGTGCCTCGGTGTAGCGATAGGCGGCGGGATTATCGCCGTCGATGTTGCCGAAATTACCCTGCCCGTCGACCAGCGGATAGCGCAGCGAGAAGTCCTGCGCGAGCCGGACCATCGCGTCATAGACCGAGGCGTCGCCGTGCGGATGGTATTTGCCGATGACGTCGCCGACGACGCGAGCGCACTTCTTGTAGCCCGACGCCGGATCGAGCTTGAGCAGCCGCATCGCCCATAACAGCCGCCGATGCACGGGCTTCAGCCCATCGCGCAGATCGGGCAGCGATCGCGCGGTGATCGTCGACAGCGCATAGACGAGGTAGCGCTCGCTCAACGCGCTATCGAACGGCGCATCCACGATCGCATCGAACGGGTCGGTTGTGTCGGTCACCATGCGCGCCGGTCGCTAGCAGAGCGAGCGATCGTTCCACAACCGTTCCCCTGTGCCTCGACCCCGAGTCCTTCGAATGTGGACGGACGACCGCTGTCCTGCACGGCCGCAATCTGCCACGCTGAACCCACCATGCCTGTCCCTCGCCTTTTCTCCCGCACCGTGAGCTCTTGCCATAGAAACGCGGCGGCGTTTTCGCGTCCCACGTACCGTAAGGTTAGTGAAATTCCACGGCGCCGACTCGCCCTGGCACTGCTCCTCCTGCCGCTGGCCGCCATGACCCCGCCCAAGCTCCTCACCTGGCCCGACCTCGTCTCCCGCCCCCGCCCCCATGCCGACGCGACGGTCAGCTACGGCACCGATCCGCATCAGAAGGTCGACGTCTGGCTCCCCGCCGGAGCCGGCAGGCACCCCGTCGTGCTGATGGTCCATGGCGGCTGCTGGACGACGAGCATCGCCGACCGCACGCTGATGGACTGGATCGCCGCCGACCTGCGCGCGAGCGGCGTCGCGGTGTGGAACGTCGACTATCGCGGCGTCGATCGGCCAGGCGGCGGCTATCCCGGCACTTTCCGGGACGTCTCGACGGCCGCCGACGCACTGAGGGCCAACGCGGCGCGCTTTCGCCTGGACCTCACCCGCGTCGTCGCGGTCGGTCATTCCGCCGGCGGCCACCTCGCGCTCTGGCTCGCCGCCCGGCCGAAGCTGCCCGCCGCCAGCCCGCTCCGCACGCCGCACCCGCTGCCGATCGCGCATGTCGTCAGCCTCGGCGGCCTGCCAGACCTGGAGGCCACCGCCGCCGCGCCAGACAATGGCTGCGGGACCGAGGTGATCCAGCAGCTCACCGGCGGGCATTTCGCGGACACCAGCGTCCCCCGCCTGCTCCCGCTCGGGGTGCCGCAGGACCTCGTCAACGGGACCGACGACAAGATCATCCCCGCCCGCCTCGCCACCGGCTATGTCGTGCAGGCAAAGGCGAAGGGCGACCGCGTCGCGCTGCACATGATCCCCGCCACCGGCCACGTCGAGCTGATCGCACCGGAAACCGCGGCATGGGCGCAGGCGAAGCGGCTGATTCTGGAGGTGCTGAAAAAGTGAAGATCAGCTCATCGAGAATAGTGACTTCCCCAATGTCGGTCATCCCCGCGTTCGCAGGGATGAGGGGGGTGTACCGATGACCCCCGCCGACGCCCGCGCCCTCGACGCCGCCGACCCGCTCGCTCCACTCCGCGAGCGCTTCGTACTGCCCGCCGACACCATCTATCTCGACGGCAACTCGCTCGGCCCCCTCCCCCGCGCCACCCCCGCCGCGCTCACCCACGCGGTCGAACAGCAATGGGGCGACCGCCTGATCCGCAGCTGGAACGAGGGCTGGATCGACGCCCCGCTGCGGGTCGGCGCCCTTCTCGCCCCGCTCCTTGGCGCGCAGCCGCACGAGGTGATCGTCGGCGACTCGACTTCCGCCAACCTCTACAAGCTCCTCGCGGCCGCGCTGCGCTATCAGGCGGACTTGGACCCAGCCCGGCGCACGATCGTCAGCGAACTCGGCAATTTCCCGACCGACCTCCACATCGCGCAGGGTGCCGCCGCCGCCGTCCCCGACGGCCGGCTCCACGCCGTGCCGCGCGGCGACGTGGCGGCGGCGCTCGGCCCCGACACCGCCGTCCTGCTGCTTACCCACGTTCACTACAAGACCGCCGAACGCTGGGACATGGCCGCGCTCACCGCCGCCGCCCACGCCGCCGGCGCGCTGGTGCTGTGGGACCTCAGCCACTCCGCCGGCGCCGTCGCGCTCGATCTCGACGGCTGCGGCGCCGATCTCGCGGTCGGCTGCGGCTACAAATACCTGAACGGCGGCCCCGGCGCCCCCGCCTTCCTCTATGTCGCGGAGCATCTGCAAGGCCGGCTCCACAATCCCATATCGGGCTGGATGGGCCATGCCGAGCCGTTCGGTTTCGCCGACGCCTATGCGCCCGCGCCGGGCATGAAGCGCTGGCTTTCCGGCACGCCCGCGATCCTCGGCCTCGCCGCGCTGGAGACGGGCTTGGACATCTGGACGGCGATCGATCGCGATCGGGTCTGGGCCAAGAGCGCCCGACTGTTCGACATCATGGCGGCGGCGGGCGATGCGCTCGGGCTCGATTGCGTCAGCCCTCGCGACCCGGCGCGACGTGGCAGCCATATCAGCTTCCGCCATCCCCACGCCTACGCGCTGGCCCAGGCCCTGATCGACCGCGGCGTCATCGGCGACTTCCGCGCTCCCGACATCCTGCGCCTCGGCCTCACCCCCCTGTATCTCAGTCAACAGGACGTGGCGCGTGCGGGCGAGATACTCGGTGAGGTGCTCGCGAGCGAGCCGTGGACCGAGGAACGATTCACTATGCGACACGCCGTCACATGAAATAAGGCAGATTGTGGCAAGAATGTGTCTTGACTTAATCTCCATCGGCTGAGTAGATATTAGGGGTTCAGGGGAGAGACGCGATGCGGTGGCTGCTGGTCGGGGTTGCGGGGTTGGCGCTGGCGGCATGTTCGCAGGCTCCTCAACAAGGATCGCCCTCTCAATCCACCGACGCCGCCGCGTCCGAAGCCGACGCCCCCGGCATCAACGTCACCGCCGCGCCCGGCGTCGCCTTCACCTATCGCTACGGTTTCCGCCTGCCCTCGGACCGCATCGCGCAGGTGCAGGAGGCGCACGCGCAGGCTTGCGAGAAGCTCGGCATCGCCCGCTGCCGGATCACCGGCATGCGTTATCGCCTGATCGGGGAGAACAACATCGAGGGCGAGATGGACTTCAAGCTCGACCCCGCTCTCGCGCGCGGCTTCGGCAAACAGGGAATCACCGGCGTCGAGCGGGCCGGCGGCAAGACGGTGGACGTCAGCATCGCCGGCACCGACGCCGCCGCGCAGATCAGCAGCGCCAGCACCGATCGCGCCCGCGCCGCCGACGAACTTCAACGCCTCGACGCCGCGATCGCGAAGGCCACCACCGGCACCGAACGCGCGGAGCTGCAAGCGCAGCGCGCCGACATCGCAAACCGCGTCGCCACCGCGACCAGCGCCGCCGCCGACGCACGCGACAGCCTCGCCACGACGCCCGTCACCTTCGACTACGGCTCCGGCCCGGCGGTGCGCGGGTTCGACACCTCCGCCCCGCTCACCAGCGCGCTCGACACTGCCGTCGCCTCGGTCCAGTTCACGCTGACGGCGGTGCTGGCCCTGCTCGCCATCTTCGGCCCGCCGGCACTGGTGATCGCACTGATCGTGTTCGGCGTCCTGCGCGCACGAGCCGCGTTGCGCCGGCGGCGACCGGCGATCGTGACCCCGACAGGAGGCGAGTGACGATGCGACGGCTCACGCTCGCAACGGCGATGCTGCTACCGTTCGTCGCCGGCTGCTCGGACGGGTCGCGCACCATGGAGCGCGGATCGAGCGGCAGCCCGGTGCTCGCCGAGGCGGCGGCGCCGTCAGCGGCCGACAACACGGCACCGCAGATCGCCTATAGCTACGCGCTCGGCTATTCGTTGCCCGCCGACACGATCGGCACCGTCCAGGCCAGCCACATCGCGCTCTGCCGTCAGCTCGGCCCCAACCGCTGCCGCCTGGTCAAGACCAGTCTCCAGCGTGCCACGTCCAGCCTCTACGACACCACCGCGGCAACCGAACTGCTCGTCGACGCCCGTATCGCCGGGGCGTTCGGCAGCCGTCTCGACGCGGCCACCACCGACGCGGGCGGCAGCGTCGCCAGCCGCACCGTCACCGCCGAGGACGTCACCAAGCAGGTGATCGACGTCGGCGCGCGCGTCAGGGCCAAGCAGGTGCTGGCCGACCACCTGCTCCAGCTCATCAACAGCGCCAACGCGCCGGTCGGCGACCTCGTCGCGGCGGAAAAGGCCTTCTCCGACGCGCAGGAGGAACTGGATGCCGCGCGGAGCCTGCAGGCGACGCTCAGCCAGCGCGTCCGCATGTCCTCGGTCGACATCAGCTATGGCAGCACCGCCACGACCGGCAACTGGGCGCCGGTCCGCCGCAGCCTCGCCACGGTCGGCGAGACGCTCGCGAGCAGCATCGCCGCGCTGGTGACGTTCGTGGTCGCCGCCCTGCCCTGGGTGCTGCTGCTCGGCGGGCTGATCTGGGTAATGCGCCGGTTGCGCTGGCGGCCGCGCTGGCCGTGGCGGCGGCGGGCGGCCGTTGATTGAGCGGAGCCGGGCCCGTATAGCGCGCCCCTTCACCGCCCCGGCTGCCGTGCCGCCGGGGCGCACCGTTTCAGGGGAAGCACATGGCGCGCCGCCGGCAGATCTACGAGGGCAAGGCCAAGATCCTCTACGAGGGGCCTGAGCCCGGCACGCTGATCCAGTATTTCAAGGACGACGCCACCGCCTTCAACAACCAGAAGAAGGGCACGATCAACGGCAAGGGCGTCCTCAACAACCGTATCTCCGAGCACATCTTCACGCTGCTCGACACGATCGGCGTGCCCACCCATTTCATCCGCCGCCTCAACATGCGCGAGCAGCTGATCCGGCAGGTGGAGATCGTGCCGATCGAGGTGATGGTCCGCAACGTCGCCGCCGGTACGCTGTCCAAGCGGCTGGGGATCGAGGAGGGCACCAAGCTGCCCCGGACGATCATCGAATATGCGCTGAAGGACGACGCGCTCGGCGACCCGATGGTCACCGACGAGCATATCGCCGCGTTCGGCTGGGCCTCGCAGGACGAAATGGCCGATATCGCCGATCTGGCGATCCGCGTGAACGACTTCATGTGCGGGCTGTTCGCCGGCGTCGGCATCCGGCTGGTCGATTTCAAGCTGGAGTTCGGCCGCATCTGGGAGAACGACTGGTCGCGCATCATCCTGGCCGACGAGATCAGCCCCGATTGCTGCCGGCTGTGGGACATGACCAGCAACGAGAAGCTCGACAAGGACCGCTTCCGCCGCGACCTGGGCGGCGAGGTCGAGGCGTATCAGGAGGTCGCCCGCCGGCTCGGCCTGCTGCCGGAGGGCGGCGACAATGCCGTGCTCGACCTCGAATCGCACCGCAAGCGGAGGGGCAAGTGAAGCTCCGCATCGTCGTGACGCTCAAGCCCGGCGTGCTCGACCCGCAGGGCCGCGCGATCCAGCATGCGCTGGCGGGGCTGGGCTTCGACGGCGTCAACGACGTCCGCGCGGGCAAGCTGCTGGAACTCGACGTCGCCGACGGGACCGACGACGCGACGATCGATGCCATGTGCCGCCGGCTGCTCGCCAACACGGTGATCGAGAACTATCGGATCGAAAAGGCGTGAAGACCGCGGTCATCGTCTTTCCCGGCTCCAACTGCGACCGCGACCTGGCCGTCGCGCTGGAGCAGGTGACGGGGACGGCCCCAACGATGGTCTGGCATCGCGACACCGAGCTTCCGGACGGCATCGGGCTGATCGCGGTGCCGGGCGGCTTCTCCTATGGCGACTACCTCCGCTCCGGTGCCATCGCGGCGCGGTCGCCGGTGATGCGCGCGGTGATCGACGCGGGGGGCCGAGGCATCGCGGTGCTCGGCGTCTGCAACGGGTTTCAGGTGCTGACCGAGGCGGGGCTGCTGCCGGGCGCGCTGATGCGGAACGAGGGGCTGAACTTCGTCTGCCGCGACGTGGCGCTGACCGTCGCCAACGCGCAGTCCGCCTTTACCGCCCGCTACGATGCCGGCGAGACGATCAAGGTGCCGGTGGCGCATCACGACGGCAACTACGTCGCCGATGCCGACACGCTGGACCGACTCGAAGGCGAAGGCCGCGTCGCGTTTCGCTATGCCGAGCCGATCAACGGCTCCGCGCGCGGGATCGCTGGCATCCTCAACGACGCGGGCAACGTGCTCGGCATGATGCCCCATCCCGAGCGCAAGGTCGAAGCCGCACATGGCGGGTCGGACGGGCGACGCCTGTTCGAGGGGCTGCTGGCAGCGGTCGCCTAGACGCGGGCCCGGAACGGCGTGAAGTTCGTGTCCCGGTCGAACACGTCCACGCCCTCGCGGCGCTTGAGCCACCCCACGACCGCGTAGGTCACCGGCGTCAGCACCACTTCCCAGCCCACCTTGAGCACCCATTGCGTGACGAGCACCCAGCCGACCTGCGCCGCCGTCCACCCCGGCGCGCCGAGAAACGCCAGCGGGTAGAAGATCAGGCTGTCGACCGCCTGCCCGACCACCGTCGATCCCACCAGCCGGGTCCACAGCCACCGGCCCTCGGTCCAGATCTTCATCCGCGCCAGGACGTAGCTGTTGACGAACTCGCCCGCCCAGAACGCGCAGATCGAAGCGAACACGATGCGCGGCACCTGCCCGAACACCGCCTCGTACGCCGCCTGCCCCGTCCAGCCCGCATCGGGCGGGAGGGCGACGACGACCCAACTCATAAACACCATGAACAGCAGCGCCGCGAAGCCCGCCCAGATGCACCTTCTGGCGCGGGCGTAGCCGTAGACCTCGGTCAGCACGTCGCCGAGCACGTAGCTGACCGGGAAGAACAGGATGCCCGCCCCGAACGGCCACGGCCCGACCAGCGGCAAATCGACCACCGCCCGCTTGCCCGCGCCGATCACGTTCGACAGCAACAGGATCGCGACGAAGGCGGCCATGACATAGTCGAAATAACGGAACTGCCCGCGCGGCATTCCGACTGCGTCCGTCTCGACCACCCGCTCGTCCATGCCCGCGACTATGCGGGTGGTTCCGTCGCCGCGCAATCGGCGCTACGCATCCCCGGTGCGCGCCCGTAGCTCAGTTGGATAGAGCACGTGCCTTCTAAGCTCGTGGTCGGTGGTTCGAATCCACCCGGGCGCGCCAATTACCTACCCATGAAAGGACGAACCGTGTCGTCGGCGGGCATGTCGCCCCCGGCAGCGAGTTCGAGGGCGCGGTTCGGGCCGCGGATGATGAGCTTCTCGCGGCTCATCACGACCTCGCCCACGAAGACGCGGACGTAGCGGCGGCGGACCTGCGGGTCGGCGGCGTCACGCAGTCTGGCGCGCATGGCGGCCGCGAACCGCTCGACCGTCTCGGGAGTGATCCGGCCGCTCTTGGCACCGATCTGGCGTTCGATCGCGACCATCTCCTCACCAAGCGAGGTGAGCCGCAGCTTGAGCGTCGCCAGCCGTTCCTTGAGGAACGGGTCGTCCGGCGCGGTCAGACCGCTTTCCACCATCATGAACAGCGGGCGGATCGAGGTATTGACCTCGGTCTCCTCGGTGCGAAGCACGGCAAGCCGCTTGCGGCGGTCGGTGTCGGCAGCATCTGACGCATCGAGCATCTCGCCCAGCAATGCCTTGAGCCGCTCGGGCTGGAACAGGTGCGTCTCCAGCGCGGACACGACCGCATCGTCGACCTTGTCCATCGGGACGTTGTTGCCGCCGCAGCTGAGGTCGCCCTTCTTCCGACGGTTGGAGCAGGCGTAGTAACGATATTTCCCGCCCTTGCCGGTCATCAGCATCATGGTCGCGGCGCAGCCGTTGCAGCCGCAACGACCGAGGCCGGACAGCGTCACCGGCAACGCGTGCGAACGCGGCGCCGAGACGAATGGGTTGCGCGCCTTGAGCCGCTGCTGGACCGCCTGGAACCGTTCCTCGGTCAGGATCGCGGGCACCTCGACCTCAATCCATTCCTCGCGCGGGCGCATCTCGTTGGTGCGGCTGTTGCGGCAGCCGTAGTAGTGCCGGCCCGCATACGTCTCGCGGGTCAGGATCGCGTAGATCAGTCCAGTATGAAAATACTGGCTGCGATGAGTGTAGCCATTGCGCCGCAGCCACTTGGTAGTGGCGTCGATGCCGAGCGGCTCGCTCGTGCCGTCGCCTTCCATGTACAGACGGAAGATTAGTTCGACGAGCGGCCGTTCAGCCGGATCGATCTCCAGCTTCTTCTTATCCTTCTTGCCACGCCGCTCGGCGACATAGGTGCGATAGTTCAGCGGCGGTATCGAGCCGTTGTGGAACCTCGCCTCGGCGTTGGCACTCATCACAACCTTGACCTGCTCGGCGTTGATCTCGCTCGACGCCGCATCGAGCGAAGCGAAGATACTGCGGATCAGCCGGTCGTGCGGACCTTCGCCGACGTCCTGCGTCGCCGAGATCAGCTTGACGCCGGCCTTCTCCAGCTTCCGCGATAGCCCTCGCACTCATATTCGTCGCGGAAGAAGCGGCTGAAGTTGTAGACGAACACGGCATCGTAGCGCTTCGGCTGCGCACAGGCGTCGGCGATCGTCCGCCTCATGCGCGCCGAAGAAACGGGAGCCGCGCCGAGGACGGTGCTGCCATTCGCCGAGCCAACTGAGCGGCACGACGAACTCATCGGCGCACATCGGGATGGGCTGAAAGTTCCCGCCGGCATCGGGATCTTCACTGACGTCGTGATCGTCGTCGGTGTCGGCGTCCTCCGGCGTGTCAGTATCTTCTTCGCCGGTGGCCACATCGTCGGCGACCGGTTCGACCGACGCTGCATTGTCGGCCTGGGGTTCGTCACCGGCTTCCACCGACACGGTCGCCTCGGCGTCGGTGCCGCTCTCGTCCTCGCTCGGGTTCTCGAGGGGCAGTTCATTCTTGTTGCTCGCAGCCATGACAGGTCTCCCGCGAGCCGCAGACGCACCATGCGCCGCGCACTCGCGGGAAACCCAATCAGCCGACTCGCGACCTAAACCTTTCCGAAGCTACAGGTCTCAGGACGGGTAAAACTGTCCCACAAACGATCGAGTTTCGGGAAAGCTGACGTTGCCCAGCCGTTGAAGTGTAGATGTCAGCGCTGATTGGCACGCGGCTGTCAGCGATAATTGGCAGCGAACGGTCGGGTTGGTGCATTGTGGCGCATCAGCTTTCGATCGAGCTAGATCGCATGATAGACATAGCGTTACGGGCCGATAGCGGTTGATGATGGCACGATCGGCAAGAGAACAGCACTCGCCCCGTTCGTCCCATGCTCGATCGTCACGGTCGCGGACCGATAGTCACTCGGCTTGGCAAAGAATATATTAGGAACATAAGTCTGCGGGTTGCGATCATACAGCGGAAACAGCGAGGACTGGACCTGTACCATCATGCGATGACCCGGTTTAAAGGTGTAATTCAGCGTTGGCAGTCTGAATTTATATTTCTGTATTAAACCTTGGGGAATTGCGGTCGGATGTTCGAGGCTCTGTCGATACCGGCCCCTGAAGATGGCAAGACTTACGGGAAGCTGGTAACCAGCGAGTTCGGGCGCGTCGGCGTTGCTTGCCGGATACACATCGATGATCTTAACTATGACATCGGTGTCGCTCCCGGTGGTGCTCAAAAAGATCTCGGCGAACGGCGCGCCTTGGACGCGCACGGTCGCTTTGAGGATAGGCGTTTGGTAGCTCAGCACGTCGGGCCGAGTGGAAACGAAGCGCTGATCCTGCACTAGCCACGTTGACCAGCTTGCGTGGTCGCCCATCCTTACCGGCAGCTGCTCGAACGGCACCGGCTTGCTGGGATCGGATACGTAGCTGTCGCGACCCATAGCCGGGCGGTTTCGCGCCAAGCCGCCCCCCGGCTGGAGGTACATCGGCGTGAGCGCGTCGGGGCCTGCACCGGGCCAGTCTGCGAATTTGTCCCATCTATCCTCGGCCGGATTGTAGAGGATCACATGGGGCGTAGGCTGCGCGGATTTTCGATCGCGCAGATAGGTGTCGAAGAACGGCGCCAGCACCTCGCGGCGAAACCAGGCTGCGGTGTCGCCGCTCCATTTCAGCGGACCAAGGACATCGCCGCGTCCGTTGACCTGGCTATGATACCAAGGCCCCATGGCGAGGTGATTGGTTGCCGCCATGCCCTTTGCCTTCAAGGCCTCCCAGCTATGGACAGCCCCATATATGTCCTCTTGATCCCATAGTCCTTGCAGCCACATCGTCGGAACGGAGGAGGGATGTGCGGCGAGGATCTTGTCGAGTGCCTGTCCCTGCCAAAGCGCATCATAGGCGGGATGGGTCGACAGGCGTTGCCACCAGGGCAGCCGGTCGATGCCGTGAGCCTTAGCATAGGCTCCAGCCGAGCCAGCATCGAGCATTTCCTGATAATCATCGCGCCCCGCCCGGGAAACGGCGCTGCCTGCTCCCTTCGCGCTGGTTTGTTCGGCAAAATAGTCGAACATCTTCTGTCGGAATGCGCCGTACTGAAACCAATCGTCTCCCATCCAGCCATCGATCATCGGGCTTTCGGGCGCCGCTACCTTCAGCGCCGGATGCGGATGCAGCAGTGCCATCACCACCGCCCAGCCGTCGTAGGACGAGCCAATCATGCCGACACGACCATTGCTTTCGGGGACGTGCTTCACCAGCCAATCGATCGTATCATAGGCGTCGGTCGTGTCGTCGGTCTTTGTCGGATTAAGCGGACCGATCGGAGGCCGCGTCATCACGTACGTGCCTTCAGATCCGTATTTGCCGCGCATGTCCTGGGCGACCATGATGTACGCGTTGTCCGCCCATATGCGATCCCCCGGCAATAGCCGATCGCGGAGTCTGGGGCTGTTGCCCGACAGAAAAGAACTCGCGTCATACGGTGTTCGTTCGAGCAACATGGGCGCGCTGGCCGAGCCACGCGGAAGCACGATCACCGTATGCAGCTTCACGCCGTCGCGCATCGGGATCATCACCTCGCGCTTGACGAAATCCTGATTGCTGGTGGGTTCTTGCCAATCCTTCGGGATGTCGCTGCCAAGCTGGACAGGGCTGACCTGTGCTACTTGTGCTTCAGCGGAGCAGGAGATCACAAGCAGCGCCGCAACAGCAAGTACCTTAGTTGGCATTCGTAAACCCTCGATGTGACCCGCCCCATCGACGGTTCGGACTGCGCTGATATGACGTTGCGGTAGCCCCCTCAAGCGCGGCCACCTCAATCCTCGCCTTGGCGCGGCAGGGGGCGTTAATGTCGGCCTCAGCATCCACGGAAACACACTTGAACGCCCGCAAATAATGTTGCCGTCCATCATGCCACCCTTGCGGCAGGCGCGGCGGGTTGGCGTCCAAGTGTCCGATATAGCTTTAGGCCGACTTCGCGACCGCCTTTCGACCCGCCGTCATCATGGCTTCAATCACTAGCAGTTCCGACATCCGCTTATTCTGTGTAGTTAAGTGCATAATTGCCGATTTTTGGGACAATCCGATTGGGAATACGTTTTGGGAAGGGGCGACGCAGGGGCAGTCGTCAGCCGATGTAGGGACAGCTTTCCCATTGGTCGTTCCCAATCGGGAAGGTGTAGGCTTACCGCACTTCAGACTTCTTCTATTTCGAATTGTAAGTCACGGCTTCGATCTTGTGGCCGTCTGGATCGCGCACGAAAGCGCCATAGTAATGTGCATCGCAATCCTGTCGGAGTCCCATAGGACCGTCATCGCTGCCTCCATGCGCTAGTGCGGCTTTGTAGAAGCGGTCCACCATTGTCCGATCCTCAACTGCGAACGCAACATGGCTGCCGTTGCCTACTGACGCCGATCGTCCATCAATCGGCACCTGAACGCTGAAGTGGAAGGTGCCGCAATGATAACCTATTCCGGCGTCATCATCCGATAGCGGTGAGAGGTGGCTCGGCAAATCTGCACAGGCTGGTAAGTGGAGTTTCTGCCTGAAGGCGACCGCCATGGCGCCGAACAGGAGATCAGATGACGAAGCGAACACGCCGGAACCACAGCCCGGCCTTCAAGGCGAAGGTGGCCTTGGCTGCCGTGAAGGGCGAGAAGACGCTGGCCGAGCTGGCACAGCAGTTCAACGTTCACCCGAACCAGATCACGACGTGGCGCGGCCAGCTGCTGGAAGGGGCGGCGGGGGTTTTTGGATCGGAGGGCCATAGCGAGCCGGCCGAGCCTGCGATCGACGTGAAGACGCTGCACGCCAAGATCGGCGAGTTGACGCTGGTGAACGATCTTTTGTCCGGGGCGCTCGGTAAGGCGGGACTGTTGCCGAGCGCAAAACGATGATCGACCGTTCGCACGCGTTGCCGGTGACGAGGCAGGCGCGGGAACTGGGGATCAGCCGGGGCAGCGTGTATTATCTGCCCAGGCCGACCTCGGCTGCCGACCTTGCCATCGTGCGGTGGATCGACGCGTTGCACATGGACTTGCCCTTTGCGGGCAGCGGGATGTTGCGCTACCTGCTTGCCGCCGAAGGCGTCCGGGTCGGCCGGCTGCACGCGTCGACGCTGATGAAGAAGATGGCGATCGAGGCGATCTATCGACGGCCGAACACGTCCAAGCCGGCGCCCGGGCACAAGATCTACCCTTACCTGCTGCGCAAGCCGGAGATCACGCGGCCGAACCAGGTATGGGCGACCGACATCACCTACATCCCGATGGCACGCGGCTTCGTCTACCTGGTCGCCATCATCGACTGGTTCAGCCGGCGAGTGTTGGCGTGGCGGCTGTCGATCACGCTCGAGACGGATTTTTGCATCGAGGCCCTGGGGGAAGCGCTGACGCGCTTCGGGGCGCCGGAATTCTTCAACACGGATCAGGGCAGCCAATTTACCAGTATGGCGTTCACCGCCGTCCTGCACCGCGAGAAGATCGCGATCAGCATGGACGGCCGCGGCGCCTGGCGGGACAACGTGTTCGTCGAGCGCCTGTGGCGCTCCGTGAAATACGAGGAGGTCTACCTGCGAGCCTATGGCTCGGTCAGCGAGGCCCGCGCCTCGATCGGTTGCTATCTGGCCTTCTACAATGGCCGACGCCCGCACTCGTCGCTTGACCGCAGGACGCCTGGTCACGCCTACTTCAACCGGCCGCTTCTCGCAGCGGCATGAAACCGGCGGACGCTCCACTTAGCAATCGCGCCGAGCTGTTCAAATGAACCGAGCCTCCTCTCATTGTGCGCAGTGTCATCGGTAAGATGGTTCGGTACCCGCTTGATATCGGACGCGATCGGCCGCTTCCTGATTGCGGAGGTACAATTGGTATACGCCTGGCGGCATGACGTGAATTATGATCGCCACTGTCGGCGTTCAGCACGTAGTGTCACAACCGAACGGGACTGTTGAAAAAGGCCTTACGCCTGCCCTGATCGTCCCGAATGGGATGGTCTGACGGGAAACCTCGCTCGCTCAGGCCCGGTTACAATCAGGCGGGATCATGAGTTCGCCACCAGCCTTGACACGATCGAGTGCGATGAGGCTACGAAAGCTCGCCACCGCATCGTTCTGCGCGAACAGGCGTCGGGTGATTGCTTCATAGGCAGCCATTTCAAACGTAACGATCACCAGCACAAAACTGATCCCGCCGGTGACGTAGTAACACTGCTGGACCTCCGGTGCGTCACGAAACAGCGTTTTGGCAGCGTCCACCGTGGCTGATCGCTCGTCGGTTAGATGGACCTCGACGATGGATGTAATTGCCATCCCCAAGGCTGCCGTGTCGACGATTGCGACGTTGCGCACGATAACGCCGGCATCCTCCATAGCGGCGATCCGACGCTGAACCGCTGCGGCGGAGAGGTTCACCGCCTCTGCAATCGTCCTCTGCGGCGTCTTGTTGTCGCGCTGAACGATGCGCAGGATTGCGCGATCGAAGGCGTCCAGAGATGGACGGCGGGCTGATAGCGTTCGGGGCATAAGCGAGTAATTGTTGCATTTGGCCGGCCAAGCAAGCGCGCACCGCTCGCACCGTCGATGATACGATCCGGCATCAGCAGCGAGGTTCAGCCGTGATCATATCGCCTCCCGACCAGGCCGGCACCAATCGAGCCACGCTTGGGATCGCCTGCGGCATGGGGGCCGGCGCGTTGTGGGGTCTTGTATTCCTCGCCCCGGAGCTGGTGCGTGACTTCACCCCGCTCCAGCTCGCGATTGGTCGCTATCTCGCCTACGGCATCATCTCGGCCGTGCTGATCGCGCCCCGCTGGCCCGCGCTCGTCGGCACGCTGGCGAGGCGTGACTGGCTGGCGCTCGTCTGGCTGTCGCTCGCCGGCAATACGCTCTACTACATCCTGCTATCAACTGCGGTGCAGAACGCCGGGATCGCCACGACCTCGCTCGTCATCGGCTTCCTTCCGGTTGCCGTGACGATCATCGGCAGCCGCGACCGCGACGCTGTGCCGCTCGCCCGCCTCGTGCCCTCGCTGCTACTCTGCGCTGCCGGTGCGGTGTGCATCGGGTGGCAGGCGCTCGGCCGCCCCGCCACCGGTGATGCCGCCCGCGAGTTGATCGGCTTCGCTTGCGCGATCGGAGCGCTTGTCGCCTGGACAGCCTATGCGGTCGGGAACACCCGCGCACTCAATCGCCTCGATCGTGTGTCCGTTCACGATTGGAACCTGCTGACCGGCGTCGTCACCGGCGCGCAGGCCGTGGCACTGCTCCCGGTCAGTGCGGCCGTCGAGCCGATCCGGCACGCAGCCGGTGCCTGGATGCAATTCGGCGCCGTGTCGATCGCCGTCGCGGTCGCTGCTTCGATCCTCGGCAACGCGTTGTGGAACCGCATGAGCCGCCTGTTGCCGCTGACCATGGTTGGCCAGATGATCTTGTTCGAGACGCTGTTCGCGCTGCTTTACGGCTTCTTGTGGGAACGGCGCCTGCCGGTGCTGCTTGAGGTTGCGGCCTTCGTCCTGGTCGCGGCAAGCGTCCTGACCTGCATCGCCGCTCACCGGCGCCACGTCCTACCGCCCCATTCTGTCGCGGGGGAGCAGTTTGCATGACCATCCGCTACCCAGCATTCCCGATTGGGTAGGGCAATTGGGGGGCGTTCTCGGAACTGATTGTGGATCGAGAATGCGAATAGCTTGCCAAAATTCGCGTATCGCGTCTTCTGTATGGCTCTTCGGTCCGTTCAAGTTACGCGCGCGTAGAGAGCCAGCTTGAGGGTTGGGTCGTCGTTGGCCTGAAAAGTGGCGTAGTCGAAGACTGTCCCGTCTTGTCCTTCCAGCCGGAGCGTTTTCCTACCCACGATGGTGTTGCCACCCGGTAGGAGGACCATCAGGCCGGGAACTCGGCAGAGGCCGTGACGAGAGCTGACACGATCGCCTCGAACAGAGGATCGCCACGGCGCTGGTCATATGTCACCCGGAACAACGCGATCATGCGCTGAGCCTCCTTTGCCCAGCTCTCTCCGAAGAGGTCACGCGCGGCATGGCTAGTCAGCATGTAGCACAGGATGTTTCGGTCGGCCCCGGGCATCTCAGAGAATCCGAAGAGCCGATCGGCCGAGCCATTCCAGCAAAGAGCATTCCAGCGCTCGCCCGTTACATAGGCGGGCTCGGGCAGACTCTGCACGATGGTGCGGACGATGTCTGACACCGTCTCGCGAACGAAAAAAGGCGCGGCTCCCCGGACGGCCAGCCTGCGCAGGTGAGCCGTCTCGCTGGCGTCGAGGACCAGCGCCCGCGCAAGCGCGGCGATGGTCTCGTGCGA
Source organism: Sphingomonas sp. (assembly GCF_965200135.1). GTDB lineage: Bacteria > Pseudomonadota > Alphaproteobacteria > Sphingomonadales > Sphingomonadaceae > Sphingomonas. Next base: position 322,623 of record NZ_CBDATK010000013.1, on the reverse strand, counting down.
CGCCGAAATCGCACGACCCTGTTCGAGTTTCACGTACCATTCGCAGCTGATCCCCGCGCGCTCGGCAATCTCCTCGCGTCGCAGACCAAGCGTTCGCCGCCGCTTGACGGGCCTGATGCCGAGCGCGGTGGGGTCGAGCTTGTTTCGGCGCCACCTGAGGAAGTCCCCCGATGGATTGTTGTCGCTCACGTCTTCTCCAGAAGACACCTGGGACCAGTTCTTCAACGAGTACACGCCAGGAAACATGGTCTATGGGCATCGCGTATGAAACCTACGCACACCGTGTGGTCGCAGAGCGGGTCGGCTTCCCACCTGATATTGTGGCCGCGCTCGCTACCGGCGAACAATGTGACGGGCTTGGCAAGGCTGAGCAGGCGGCGCAGCACTTTGCGCTCGAACTCGCTCGCAATCGGTTCGTCAGCGATGCGATACACCCGCAAACCCCTTGGTCGTGCCGGACAGCTGAGCCGAAGCCCTCGCCTGATCGGCCAGCCATTCGCGCACCGGCCGGGTTGCGCAACTCGCGTCCGGCAGGTTGACTGGGAGTACCTTGCGCTGACAGCTCGCATCCGCGGCGATGAGCGAGGCGTCGATCGCGGCGTCCTTGCCGGCGACCAGTCCCTTCGTAATGCAGCGCCGGACCGTGTTCTCGAACAGCAAACGGAACACTCCGGCATCGCGAAAGCGGCCATGCCGGTTCTTGCTGAAGGTAGAATGATGCGGGACGGATGCCTCTGCCGAAAGGCGACAGAACCAGCGGTAAGCGAGATTGTAGCGCAGCTCCTCGCATAGTCGACTCTCCGACCTGATAGCGTAGATGCGACCGATCAGCGCCATCCGGATCAGCAGCTCGGGATCGACCGAGGGGCGATCGCGCTGACTATAATGCTGGGCCGACGCGGCCTTCAGCTCGCCCATTTCGAGCAGCCGGTCGACACGGCGAAGAAGGTGGTCGCGCGGCAACATGCCATCTATGGTTCGGGAGCCCGGCCCGGACCGTCCGTTATCGCAAGCCGTGCCCATCAGGGCGCCGCTCCTACTTTCTTTGAAAGCGAAACAAAGGGAAGAGATCAACGTGTCCGGTGTTTTTCAACAGTCCCGAACGGTTTTGACACCGAGCAAAGGGCGCCTTTCGACCATACCGTTCCCGAACCCCGCGGGACCGCAAGGCACCACTTTTTGTCATTCCTGGCCGGAGGCGAGTTGTCGCTAGGGCTTTAGCATACGGGTCAAGCAGCCTCTCACCGAGCCCTCTGAGGGTCCGCGAACTGAGCGGATCATGACTTAGAGTCTTTCTGATGATGCATCAGCCATGTAAAATGCCGCCTGATCGCGGACCCATTTGCACAATGCGTCAATTTCTGGCGGTACGATCACCTCCGGGCGTTCATGAAACCATCCGAGCTGCCCCATGCCGCGCGCCAGCATGAATGTCGGTAGCATCGCAAGATCGTGATCACCAAGCGAACGGTACGCGCGATAGCCGACAACGCACGCGTCACGCAGGATCGGATAGGCCGGATGATCCCGTAACCAAATCAGAGCAACCGCTAGATCGTAAATGTGCCAGCCGAAAGCGGTATCATCGAAGTCGATCATAGCGACCCCGGCTGTATGAACGATGATATTCCCGGGGTGGGGATCGGCGTGAATGACGCTGAACGTCTCGTTCGATACGCCATAGCGTTTAAGCTCACGCCGTATCGCGTCGCGACAGGCAAGCATGAGCGTTTGTTCGTGTTCGTCGAATTCGGAGTACTTCCAAAATGCCCCCCATATCGGGAACTCGCCCATAAGGCCTTCCGCATCCAACCGATGGCGGCGGAAAAGGGGCGGCGGGCTCCATCTCGTAGCTTGATTATGTGCGCGCGCTATCAGACCGCCAAGCTGGGAAAACAGGTCAGTGGCGGTTGCTGTATCGCCACTTTCCAGAACCTCGCGCATCATCCGTCCGTTCAGCCAGCGGGAAAGCGACACCCACCGCCGCTCGCCCAGAGCGGCGATTTCCACATCGACGTAACCACGTCCGTCGGATGCCAAAACGGGCTCAGGCACAGCTATTCCGGCGGCGGCGAGCGCGGCGGTCCATACCTGCTCGGAACGCAGTTCGTCTAAGTCGTGATATCCCGGGCGGTGAAAGCGCAGTGCGAACTCCCGCCCGGTGGAAGCCTCCTCCACCCGGAACGTCGCATTCTCGCTGAGATGGACGAACGTCACGTTTTGCGGCACGATTCCAAATTGAGATAGCGCGGAAACGATCGGGACCGCATAATAGTCCTGCCACGACGTCTCAGTCATGAAGAACCGCCGCGGTCGCTTCGGCCCACGCCGCCAGAAACGCATCGGCGTCGGCTGCGGTGAACACCATCGGCGGGCGAATTTTTATCATGTTGTGCAGAGCCCCCGCCGCAGTGGTAAGGAAGCCGAGGTCCTTGAGCTTGTTGGCCAGGTGACTGGCACGCGGCGGGTCCGGCAGGCGATCAGCACCCGGGTGCACGATTTCTACCCCAAGGAACAGCCCGCGTGCGCGAATGTCGCCGATCCGCTCGTTATCTTGTCGGAGCGCCGTTAGTCCGCCGAAAAGCCGTGCGCCCATCGTCCGGGCATTGGTCAACAAATCCTCGTTTTCGATCACGTCGATCACCGCAAGTCCTGCGGCGGCCTGCAATGGGCTGGAGGCAAAGGTGTTGAAGTAGCGGATGCGCGCGCGGAACCCTTCCAGAATCGCCGCGCTGGTGGCGGTGGCGGCGAGCGGTACGCCGTTGCCCATCGGCTTCCCGGTTACGACGATGTCCGGCACAAAACCGCTGGTTTCATAACCCCACCATCTGCCGGTGCGTGCATAACCGGCCTGTACCTCGTCGGCGATCACCAGTCCGCCGGCGCGATGCACGAGTTCGGTCGCCCGTGCCATGAACCCGCGCGGGATATCGGGTAGACCCTCGTTAGCGAAGATCGAGCACATGATGAGCGCAGCGAACCCGACGCCAGTCTTTTCGAATCGACGGATCGAATCCTCAAGCGCCGCGAGGTATGCGTCGCATAAGGCGTCCTCATCGGCCCCCGGCACCAGCGGGCGATAGGTTTGCGGGAATGGAAAGGCGTGCACCCCTTCCGACTCGGGTTGCACGGTGCCGACCAGGCTTAGCTTGCTCACAAGCTCGCTGTTGCCGTGGTACGTCTTATCGGTGCAGACGATGCCGGTACGGCCCGTCGCGAAGCGAGCCATACGGATCGCGGCCTCGTTTGCCTCGGTCCCCGTGCAACTAAACAGCACGCTTTCGATCTGGTTGCCATGCAGTCCGGCGATACGCTCCGCCAGTTCTATCGCTGCTTCGTGCAGATACCGGCTATGACAATTGTACGTGCCCACCTGCCGGGCGATCGCCTCGACGACATGTGGATGGCTGTGCCCCACACACGGCACGTTATTGTATAGATCAACATAGCGTCGCCCCTCGGCATCGAACAGGTGGACACCTTCTCCACGCACCAGATGCAGAGGCGTGTCGTAGAAAAGCGCCGCGCCGCGACCGAACGCCTTGTCCCGTCGCTGGATCAACAGCTCGTCCGAACGACCCATCACACCGCCTCCATCGTCTCAAGCCGACTTGTGTCGAATTCAATCCGCACAAACCATGTGTCTGTCAAGTATGTTCGCAGATTCATTAATTTATAATAGATAATTGTTGACTATCCTTGTCGTTTTCGATCCATTTGTCGGGCTGGGGCGCGATACCCGCAGGATATCTGGAGGCACGATGGATCAAGGAACACCGCGGCCCACCAGTGTCGCCGTGCTGGCAAACAGCATGGTGCTGGGCTCTGTCGGCCTTTTGATCTTCGGCGTTCAGCCCGCGATGCTTGGCGCGTTCGTCGTCGAAGGGCGCAGCCCCGAAGCCGGGGTGGGCGCGATCGTGACGGCCGAATTGTTGAGCATGGCGATCGGATCGGTGATCGGCGCGCGCATATTGCGTACCGCATCGCCACGCATGGTGGCCGCGCTGGCTGCGATTGCGTTTGCACTGGTGAACGCCGCGATGCTGCAACGTCACGGCCTGCCGACATTGCTGGGGATGCGCGCCGCGGCGGGGCTGGCGGAGGGCATTCTCGTTTCGATCCCGGCTGTCGCCATCGCGCAGGCCCGCCGCCCCGAACGCGCTAGCGCGATTTTCCTGGTTGCTCAGACGCTGTTGCAACTTGCGGTGGCGACCAGCCTGCCGCTGATCGTCGTGCGCGGATCGCCCGGTGACGGGGTATTGGCGACGATGGCGGCAGGCGGCGCGATCGCGGCTATGTTTGCCATCGGAACGCCGCGCGTGCTGCGGCCAGCCCCGACGGAAGAATCAACGCATGGCACGCTCACGCCCGGCGCCCTGCCAGCGTTGATCGCGGCCGGCGGTTATCTGGGTGCGATAATCGTGGTGTGGAGTTATTTCGGCCTGTGGCTGCATCATCTGGGCACGCCGGCCACCGTTGAACCCACCGCGATCGGTATATCCCTGGGCTTCCAGATCATCGGTGCGCTGGCGGCAGCGCGATGGAGCGACCGGCTGTCGAATCGCGCCGTACTGCTGGCCGCGGCATTGGGCGAAGCCGGGCTAGTCATTGCGTTGCTGCTTGATTCTGGTCGAATATCGACCGTTTACCTGTTCAGTGCCGCGTTCGGGTTCATCTGGCAGTTTGCAGCACCGTCGTTCACCGGACTTCTGATCGAGGTGGATCCGCGACGTCGTGCCGTATTGTTTCTTCCCGCGGCGCAATTGATCGGTGCCGCCGCGTTGCCCCTCGTCGCAGGTTCGGCGGTGGCATGGTCCGGTGTGATAGGGGCCATGATGCTCGCGGCAACGATATTGAGCGGCACCGCCGTCCTTCTGGCGATAACCCACCGGCGGCGCAACACGTCCGGCGTGACGCTAGCGTGACGCTGCGTCCCGCCTGGGCAGATATTCGGGCAGGAATGTGCGGGTGTAGCCAATCCGCGCGCGCCGGGCCTGCTCCTCCATCTCCTCGGTGATGAGGCCGCTGCGATGGATCGACAGGGACCACAGCGCATCGCTGATCACGATAACCTCGAGAAAGCGATCGACCATTCCCGGAGTGTCGGGAAGCGTGAACTCCTGATTCATCCGCTCGACCCCGCGCTCGGCAAGGACGCGATCGCTTTCGAAATCACGGCTGCGGATATCGTAGGAAAGCGCGGATCCCAGGATCACTTTTCGCGCCGCGACATGGCCGTTGAAATACTCACGCGACCGCCGGAAGCTGCGCGTCTGCGATTCCTGCCAGTTCGGCGAGACGACGCGAGGTTCTCCCTCGTCCAGCACCTCGATCTGCTGAATGTAGCGTTCGGCCAGGGCGCGGAACACCAATCCCGGCTCCGGGAAGAAATGATAGATCGAGGCAGCGGCAATCCCCAGCGTGGCCGCGATCTGATGAATCCCCACCTCTGCCGGGTCTTGCGTTTCCAGCAGCCTCTCCGCAGCATCGAGGATCGCGTCGAAGCGATCTCGGCTTCGTTGCTGTGTCGGACGCCGGATTTCGGTGCTGCTCGTCTCTTTCTTTCTAGCCATCCCGGACGCTGCGACGGGCATCGACGCAAGTCAATGTGCACTTGTCCCGATAAATGTCGCCTTGAGAAGGATTTTTTACCGGCCTTCTATTGACACATTCGCGTGAAAGGCATCTTATGCCGACTATTGTAGAACTATGAAGTTTTGCCAAGGCGAGAGCTGGCAAGAACGAAGATGCCCGAAGCGGGCACTAGCGGGACGTGAACAAATGCGATCTCCGCGTCCCCGTGCACCAAAGTGCGGGTGACGCTCCGACATTCTATCATTTGGGGGCAAAGCATATGCGCGTGTGGTGCAATCTGTCGGTTCCGATCGTGGCGCTGACGACGCTTCCCGCCACGGCCCAGACACAGGTCGTGCCCGCCACGGCGACGGCGCCCGCAGCGACGCAGGACCGTGACGCCGCCGCCCCGCTGGGGGATATCGTGGTGACTGCGCAGCGTCGCGCGCAGAACCTTCAGGACGTGCCGATCAGTATCACCGCCGTCAGCGGCGATGAGATGGTGGCTGCCGGTATCCAGGATCCGCGCGATCTCGGCCGGTTGATCCCCAACTTCAGCGCCCAGTCCGCCTTTTCCGTCGCCAGCACCTCGCTGTTCATTCGCGGCGTCGGCATCGGCGATTTCAACGCCAACAGCACCGGCGCGGTCGGCGTGTACGTGGACGACGTGTTCCTGGGTGCGAATTCAGGCAAGTTGTTCAACGTATTCGACGGCGACGGGGTGGAAGTCCTGAAGGGCCCGCAAGGCACGCTGTACGGTCGCAATACGACGGCGGGCGCAGTCCGCTTTTCCTCGCGCAAGCCCACCGACACACTTGAGGCGGACGTGTCCGCGCTATATGGCCGCTTCAACGAGGTTCGGCTGGAGGGCGGCATCGGCGGCCCGATCATCGACGATCTGCTCAAGGTCCGCGTTTCGGGCCTGTATCAGCGCCGCGACGGCTTCACGTTCAACCGGTACACCGGCCATTACGTGAACAACGTGAACCTGTGGGCGACCCGCGTCATCGCCGACCTGACGCCCAGCAACGACCTGCTGATCCGTTTCAGCGCCCACACCGGAAGGAATACCGGCGGCGCACGTCAGTTCCAGCACGTGGGCCAGGGCATCACGCTGGACGGAAAGCCCAACTTCTCGCCTACCGGCGTCCCGCTCGACGGATTCGGCTATGCCGATACCGACAATGATATCGATGCCGGATCGTACAATATTGAGGGACGCGAGCTTCTGGACGTATTCGGCGCGTCGATGAACGTGCAATATCATCTGGGTGGCGTATCGCTCACGTCGATCACCGCATACGAACAGGTCAATCACGCCACGCTGGAAGATACCGACGCCAGCCCGAACAACATGATTACTGCCGATTATCGCGACCGGCCGCGTCAGCTCACGCAGGAAATACGCCTGGCGTCGGACGCCGGTGGTCGGCTCACCTGGGTCGTGGGTGGTTACTACTTCAACGATACGCTGAAGGTCGACAGTGCATATGACATCCTTCGTGGTCTTCGCGACTCGGCGGATCCGCTGGCCTCGTTCGATCCCGTCAGCGGTGTCGGCCTGCTGCGCTTCCGCTATACGCAATATACGCGCAGCCTCGCCGCGTTTGGCCAGGCGGACTATCGGCTGACGGATCGAGTGACCGCGACGCTGGGCCTCCGTTATTCCAGCGACGACATCCGGTTGAAGTTCTCCAGCTTCTACGACGAGCCGGAGCCGGTGGGCCATTTCCCCGTATTGACGGATGATCAGTCGCAGACGTTCCCGGATTTGTCCTATCGCGCGGCGCTGAACTACAAGGTCGGCCGCACGCTGGTTTATGCTTCCGCGTCAAAGGGGTATAACAGCGGCGGATTCGCGGGCGGCGCCTCGACCGACGCCGACCAGCTGAAGCCGTTCCGTTCCGAGCGGCTATATTCGTACGAAGCCGGCCTGAAGACCGATCTGTTCGACCGTCACGTCCGCTTCAACACCGCCGCCTTCCTTTACGACTATAAGGACTTGCAGGTATTCGTCTTCGACGTGTCGGGGCCGATCCCGGTGCAGCGCAAACTGAATGCCGGTAGTGCACGTATCTACGGTGTCGAGGCGGAAGTGACCGCGCAACCGATCACCGGGTTGACCTTCAACGTGGCTGCTAGCGCGATGCACACCGAATATGTCCAGTTCACGGCGCTGGTCTCGGCCAGCTACACCGGCAACCACCTCATTAACGCTCCGGCCATTTCCGCGGCGGGCGGCGTCACATACGAAACCTCGGTGAGAAACGCTGGTTTACTTCGGGCACGAATAGATGGGTCCTATCAGTCGCGTACGTACCTATCGCCAGACAACATCAGCTCCTATCAGGTTGCACCTTACGCCCTCTTAAACGCACGAATCTCTTGTTTAACCCCCGACAAAAGCTATGAGTTCGCCCTGTTTGGGCGTAACATTACACAGAAGCGGTTTCTTACCTATCGCTCACCCGCCGTCACTCAGGATCAGCTGAACTATAACGACCCTGGAACGTACGGAGTCCAGGTGGTCGCGCATCTGAGGTGATCAATCCATCTTCGAGACTGCTTATATCAGTAACTGCAGGTGGCTAAATCAGGACGCGGCTAGACGCATTGCCCGGCCCGGTTCTCCGTTTTTTAGTGATCCCGCTAAATTTAGCACGGGCTGGGCATCTGCAGTCACGTTAGCTTGGACGAAAACAAGACTTTTGGTGGCGCGAACGATCCTGCCGTGCGCTTCCATAAGTGCGCCGCTCGCCGCGTGACCTGCTCCCCGTTTTCAGGCCGCTGATAACTTAGCTTCAGTGTCCATATGCCCCTGGCGGGGGCAGTTGGTGAACTCGGCGGGTGCCAACCCGCCAAGGCTGCTGTGCGGACGCACGGTGTTGTAGTCCGTCCGCCATGCCTCGATGATCCGTCTTGCCGCGGCCAGCGATGGGAACAGGTGCTCGTTCAGGCACTCGTCGCGCAAGCGACCATTAAAGCTTTCGACGAAGCCGTTCTGCTGCGGCTTGCCCGGCGCGATGTAATGCCAGTCGACCCCGGTATCCTGGCACCAGGCAAGAACGGCGTGACTGGTCAGCTCGGTGCCATTGTCGCTGACCACCATGCACGGCAGCCCGCGACGTTCGGCGATAGCGCTCAGCTCACGAACGACCCGCCGACCGGACAGCGACGTATCGACGATGCAGGCCAGGCATTCCCGGCTGTAATCGTCGATGACGTTGAGCAAGCGGAACCGCCGGCCGCAGGCCAATGCATCCGATACGAAGTCGAGCGACCAGCGCTGGTTGGGCTCCTGCGGGATTGCCATCGGCGCCCGCGTGCCCAGCGCGCGCTTGCGCCCGCCACGCTTGCGTATCGTCAGCCGCTCCTCGCGATACAGCCGATACACCTTCTTCAGGTTCATGCCCTTGCCCTCACGCTGCAGCAGGATCGCCAGCCGCCGGTAGCCGAACCGACGACGCTCGTTCGCGATCTCACGCATCCGCTCGCGGACAGCATCGTCCTTCCCGCGAAGCGGCTCATATTGCCATGCCGACCGATTGACCCCGATCAGCCTGCAGGCGCGACGCTCGGAGAAGCCGTGATCGGCCATCAGCTTCTCCACCGCAGCATAGCGCTCTGCAGACCGGGTCAGTTTTTTCCCAGCAGATCCTTAAGCGCCGACACGTCCAGCATCGACTCCGCCAGCAGCTTCTTCAGGCGTCGGTTCTCATCCTCGAGCGCCCGCAACCGCGCCGCGTCGGACACCGTCAGCCCGCCGTACTTCGACTTCCAATTGTAGAACGTCGCATCGCTGATCCCGTGCTTGCGGCACAGGTCCGCCGTCTTCACGCCAGCCTCGTGCTCGCGCAGCACGCCAATGATCTGATCCTCGGTAAATCGGCTTCGCCGCATCGCTCGTCTCCATCTGACGAGCTAACTTACCAATGGCATGATTTCCGGGGAGCAGGTCACGCGCCAGCGACGAAGTTGCAGCTAGGTGTTTAGTCCCGGCATCTGGTGGATCGGACTGACGATGAAGCGGTTTGGCCCTGACGCCCAGATCTTGGCTAGGTATTCGTAGGGCGTGAGGGCGCTGAGCGTCTTGAGCCGACGGGCAAAGTTGTAGGCGGCCATGAAGTCGGCGAGGTGCGTCCGGAGCTGGTCGTGGCTCTCATACTGGAAGCGTTTGACGGTGGCTTCCTTGATGGTGCGGTTCATCCGCTCGACCTGACCGTTGGTCCAGGGATGGTTCGGCCTGGTGAGCCGGTGCTCGATGTCGTTCGCCTTGCAGATCATGTCGAAGCGCATCTGACGCGACCAGGCGGTGTTACGGTTGCGGGGCTGCTCGGCGAACTGGATGCCGTTGTCGGTCAGGATCGTGTGGATCCGGTAAGGCACGGCTTCCAGCAGGTGTTCGAGGAACTCCCACGCCGTTCGTCGATCCGCCTTGTCGACCAGCTGCGTGACCGCGAACTTGCTGGTGCGGTCGATGCCGACGAACAGGTAGAGCTTGCCTTCGGCGGTCTGCACCTCGGCGATATCGATATGGAAGAACCCGATCGGGTAGCGCTTGAAGCGCTGACGCTTCGGCTTGTCGCCCTCGACATCCGGCAACCGTGAGATGCCGTGCCGCTGGAGGCATCGATGCAGCGCTGACCGGGTCAGATGCGGGATCGATGGCTGCAGGGCGTAGAGGCAATCGTCGAGCGGCAGCAGCGTTTGGCGCCGGAACGCCACAACCATCGCCTCCTCGGCCTCGGACAGGGTCGTTGAATGAGGGGCCTTCGGCCGGGTCTTCAGATCCTCGACCGTCGCCCGCTTGCGCCACTTCGCCACCGTCTTGGGGTTGATCCCCAGCTCCCGGCTCAGCGTCGCGAGCGAAGCTTGCGATCGCTGTATTGCTGCTCGGACGGCGTGCGTGGTCGTGGCGCTCCCGTGACGTACCTGTCCCATGCGGCTTCCTTCCATTCCAACGAAAGGATCGCACCATCAAACCGTGGGATCAAACACCTAGCAGCAGGCGCGTCATCCAACAGTAAAACCAGTTGGAGGATGGTATCTTTCCGGCAAAGGGGTTTGTATAACCTTCCATATTCTTCTTGTTAGACGCAACTACAAAATAGCGAGCATCAAGTTCTGCCATCATCTGACACGCTTTGAGCCGCTTGGCGGGGTTGAACCCAGAAAAGTGAATGTCAGGTCTCTGATGATTGCGAAACTCAGCCTTGATCGCGTCAACTCATTCTGGGACCTTCACTTGGTTCTCAGCGCGCACTACAACGGCTGATAGGATCAGCCGTTCACTTGAGCCGGGGCGGGAGAGTGGTTTAACTGCGCGTAGGCCGTCATCGCCAGCTTCATCGATATATGCTACGTAACCGTAGTCTGCTTGATCCGAGGTCATAATGCCCAACGCAACATCAGAGCGCCCCGAGAGTCAACTCGACAAGTTCAAAGCCCTTGCCCGCGAGCTAGAAGCAGACGAGGACGAGGCCCGCTGGGATGAGCGGTTGGAGAAAGTGGTGAAGCACAAGCCTGCGCCGGAAGAGACTGGTGACCAAGCCTAAGCGCTCCCGACAGGAGCGGCTTGGTGACGAACTTGCCTCGTTCGTCCGATCGGCAGGCCGGAAGGCACAACCGCGCCGCGATCCGAATGACCGGGATTACAGCGTTGAGCTTCAACGCGCCCTTCGCCGCAGGCCGCCTGACCAGATTGATGCACTGTTGAACGGCGATCCGGAGCCGGAGAAGACGGAGTGAAATGGCGGGCGGCGCTGTTTGGCATCGTCGTCTTCGTGCTACCGCTAGTCGCAATGTTCTACACAAGCATGTTCATGAACGGCGACCCTCGCTAGCCGTTGCGTTTGCAAACTACATAATGGCCCATTGAAAGGGCACCGCCGGCAGATCGTCGGCATTGTAGAGATTGACATAGGGCGCGTCGGCCCAGGCGTAGCGAACCCGGTCGATACCGGGCCTCGCCGCACCGTGCAGGACGATACGCTCGCCGTCGATCGTTCCGGCGATGAAGCGGCACACGGCAGCCGCACACGCCTCGAACCCGATCGCAGTGCCGGCGCTGTAGGCGCGCAGCCCACCGGTGGCGTTGCGGAAGCCGATTACCAGATCACCGTTCGCGCGGGTGACCGACGCGACCTCTGGCCCGCCGGGAGCATCAGTCCCGCCATAGGCGACCGCGCGCGCTGCCCGCGCGAGCCGCTCGCCCACCAGAAGTTTCTGGGTGGGATGGATATCGTAGCGGTCGCCGAGATCGAGCGTCACGACCAGCCCGGCATGCGGATCGGCGCGCACCGTCCGTGCCTGTGCATCGCGCAGCTCGGCCCAGCTCGACTCGGCCGGACTGGAGGCCGGCGTGCCGATGGTCGCGAGCTGCGCGACCAGGAACGGCAGCGTCGGCGTGTCCGTCTGTCGTCGCCAGTCGCTCATCATCAGCGGCAGCAGCGTTGCATATCCGGCGGCATCACCGACGTTCGCCTCGCCCTGATACCAGGCGGCGAGCTTGAAGCCGTAGCCGGCGATCGGGGCGATCATGCCGTTATAGAGCGTGGTCAGGCTGGTCGGCACTTCCCATGGCGGGCTCGGCGGCGTCATGCCCTTCAGCGGTGCGCCGACCTGATAGGACCATGGTCCGGCGAGCGACACGGCGCCGCCGTCGGTCAGCTTGATCGAGCGATCGGCAGGCTGGCCGATCGGCCCGCCGGCGCCCAGCACCCGCATCGCGATCACGTTGCGGCCGGCGTGGAAGGTGCCCCGCGGGATGGCATAGTCACGCCAGAACCAGCCGATGCCGTTGCTGCCGATCCAGCGTCCGTTGATCCACACTGTGTCGTGGCTGTCGACGGGTCCAAGCAGCAGCCGGTCGGCGGCGGCAGCCTGATCGGCGGTCATCGTCACCGTCTTGCGTAGCCAGACCACACCCTCGAAGCCGGCGAGCGCGGGAATGCCCGCCTCCTTCCATGAGCCGGCGAGGTCGATCCGCGGCCATGCCGCGTCGTCGAAGGCGGGATCGGCCCAGCGCATCGTCGCCTTCCAGCCCGGATCGGTCGCGCGCCACCAGGCGGTACTGCGTCGGTCTTCGTTCTCCCGCGCGGCGCCGGGATCTCGCGCCAGGGTCGCCACGCTGCGCACGCCTTCGGCGTAGGCAGGCTGGGTGGCGAGTGCGGCTGGGCTGATCCAGCTCTGGATCGTCGTGCCGCCCCAGTCGGCGTCGATGAAGCCGACCGGCACCTTCAGGCTGCGTTGCAGCGAGCGCGCCATGTAGAAACACACGGCGGACGCATCACCGGCGCTGGTCGCATCGACGATCCGCCACGGCGCCGGTTGCCGCAGGTCTTCGAGCGGCGCGGCCGCGCTCTCCTTTTCGATATGCGCGAAGCGGAGCTGCGGCTCGGGATGCGCCGCCAGTCCGCCCCAGGCGCCGGTCGACAGGCGCGCGGGGAACTCCATGTTCGACTGGCCGCCGCACAGATAGACGTCGCCGATCAGGACGTCCGACACCTGCTGCGATCCCCGGCCCGCCTTGACCGACAGCGTGTAAGGGCCGCCGGCCGGCATCGCCGGCAGCACGATGCGCCATCGCCCCTGCGGATCTGTCCGGCCTGTGGCGGTCTGACCGTTGAGTGAGGCGGAGACGATGCTGCCGGCTTCGGCGGTGCCCCAAAGCCGGATCGGGCGATCACGCTGCAACACTGCGTGGTCATTGAAGATCCGCGCTAACAAGGGTGGGGACGGCGGGGCGGCCGTCGCCGTCGAACTTGCCATGCTCAAGAACAGCAACGACGCCAGCATGCGGTTTCCTTTCGGGACGATCATCATTCGGTCGGACGGTCAGTCAGCGAAGCCTCAGCCTGCCCCACCCGAGCAGCGGCCCTCAGTCGTTCTTCGGCAGCGAGGCAGGGTCGACGTCGTGTCCCAGATCGAACACGCGCACCGGTCCAAGATCGATTACATGGCCTTCCGAGGCGAGGTGGATGCTCGCCGATATCGCATCGGCCGCATAGGCTTTCGAAGCCCTGCCGGACGCATAGAAAAGCTTCCACTGATTGGTGACGGTCGCCGTCGATTGGGCAACCATGTCGTATGGCGGCGCACCCTGATTGACCCCGAAATACGATACGGTGGTGGTGACGCCGTCGCGCAGCAGCGGCGCGCGCAGATACGCCGCCATCAACACCGTATCCCCGGCCGCGATCGGCTTCGTCAGCGGCGACCCCGCACCCACGTCCCAGGCATGGGCGCCCCTGTTTCTCACCGTGACTCGCGTGGCAGGGTAGTTCTGCGGACCGCCAGTGGGCAGCACCTCGCTGGTCTGGCCGGTTCCGTAAACGGTCCACATCGCCGTGCGCGGATCGTTGACGAGCTTGTCGGCAAGCCTGCCCGTGCCGGCGGCGGGAGCCTGCACGACGGCAGCGGACGCGGGCGGGGTGGTGGTCTGGTCCGGGCCAGCCGCGGCAAGCAGCGCCACCGATCCGGCCGCGAGCAGTTGAGTTCTCATCGGTTCCTCTCCCTAGCTTTTCGCCGCGCTCGGCGCGTCCCGGATACCGGCACGCAGGTCGAGGTCGGCAAACCGAGCATCCGCGAACTTCTGATCGTCGGACGAACCTGGATGATAGTCGCACGCGTAAAAGGCAAGGCCGGCAATCGCGACGAGTCCGACCCGCCGATCAGCGCATGGCGTGGCCTGCTTCGCCGACCTTCGGCCACGACCCGGAGAAGCGAGCCGGTGGGGGGCATGCTGACGTTGTCAGATGAACATCACAGGGCGGGGGGCATCCATGCAGTTGAAGAGCAAAAAGTTGGCGCGCCCGGCATAGCGAAGACAGGCACCGAGATCATTGGGAAATGCGCTTGGCGTTGGCTTAGTTCAGCTCGTTATCCTGCGAAGTCATCGCGGATATACGTCGCGGTCTGGCTGGGGTTAACTCCTGCGTGGAGTTGCCTGAGCGCACGAAGAACCGTTCGGCCGACACGTCGCGGGCGTCCTTGGTCGTTACGAACATCGGCGATGGCGATCGATCGATATCGATCCGGCAGACCTCGGTGCCTTCATGCTCGGGAAAGCCGATCCGTATACGCGCGGCCCGATAGGCCTGTCCGAAATGATTGGTCACCAGATTGGTCAGGTGGAGTTGCATCTTGTCGCGGTTGCCCCCGAGGCAGCCATAGTCGCGATCCAGCCCGCGGATGGTGCCATCGTCCGCGACGCCGATCAGCAGTGTGCCGCCGACACGGTTGGCGAATCCGGCGAGCGTCTTGACCGCGACATCCTCCAGCTTCTTGTTCTGGGTGGCGGCCAACACGTCCCACCGCAGCGTCTCCTTGAACTCCAGTCGCTCGTGCTCGCCCTCGGCAATCAGCGCGACCAGCGGCGATGGGGAGATGGCAGGAGCCGGGGCGACGGGTGCCTCGGCCCCTGTCACCAGCACGCCGTTCTTGCGGTCGATCCACCCTTTACTGATCGCCGCGGTGACGACATCGGCGATGAGCGTTCGCAGCTGGCTGCTGGTCGATTTAAAGCCGATCGCGCGCGACACGGCGAGGGCAATCTGGTCGTCGGTAGCGCCGAAGTGGGTGCTGACGATATCCAGCACGCCGCGTTCGAGTTCGGCGGGCGGCAACGCCTCGCAGCGGCGCAAGGTGGTCGAGATTACGTCGCCACGATCCCGGACCTTCGGCTCCCGACCGGGGATCGAGAGAAAGTCGCCGTCACGTGCCAGACGCCCCGTCCGCGCCGACACGTCCACGGCCTGCTCGATCGCTGTCTGAATCCGTCCGCCCGCCCGCTTAAGCGCCCAAGCGCTGCGGATCCTGGCGACAATCTCGTCGATGTGGACCGGGCCTTCGACGTCAACGACCTGTTCAGCCAGCCCGGAAAGAATGCCCCGTGGCGCGTCGTGCAGTTCGCTGATGATGTGTATGGGGCGTGTGATCGTCGCCTCAACGTAGGGAAGCACACCGGACGTCGGATCGTCGCTGGCGACGAGGCCGATCTCGGTCACGTCCTCGCGCTCGATCTTCACGATCTCGAAGGGGACTGCGCGTCTAGCAGCGGCTCCCGTTGCCTGTGCGTCATGCTCGGCCTTGGCGGCCTCTACACGGGCGAGGATCAGGTCGAGCTGTTCAGCCGGTCGCTGGAACAGTCGGTGCTCCACACCCGGTGGATCGACCAGCCATGGCTTTCGAGGACCGACTGGCGCAGCCGATCCCGGTCACGCGCCGACTTCGCACTATGATAGGATGCGCCGTCGCATTCGATGCCGAGCAGATAGCGGCCGGGCCGATCCGGATCGGCGACCGCGAGATCGATATAGAAGCCGGCCAGGCCGACCTGGCGGTGGACCTGCAGCCCGCGGGCCTGCAGCGCTTTGGCGACCTGTTCCTCGAAGACGCTGTCGTGATCGCGCCCGGTGCTTTCGGCGAGCGTCATCCGGCCAGTCCGGGCGAAGTGGAGGAACAGGCGGAAGGCGAACACGCCCTTGCGCGTGCTGGCGAAGTCGGGGTCGATGTCCTCGTCGGTCATCGATGCGAACACCTCGCACCGCTGTTTGGCGCGGCTGATGAGCACGTTCAGACGGCGCTCGCCACCATCGGTGCCGAGTGGTCCGAACCGCATCGGCACCCGCCCGCCCGGCACGGTCGGACCGTAGCCGACCGAGATGAAGATGACGTCGCGTTCGTCGCCCTGAACGTTCTCCAGATTCTTGACGAAGAACGGCTCTGCGTGATGCGCCTGGAAAAAGCGTTCGACCTCCGGCGGCAGTGCGCGGCGAAGTAGCTCCAGTTGATCGACGATCGCCCGGCGCTGCGCCGACGAGAATGCGGCGACGCCAAGCGACAGATCGGGATGGTCGCGGGCATGCGCGATGATCGCCTGCGCGACGATCTTCGCCTCGACCATGTTGGTCCGCGTCGTGCCGGTATCGAAGATGCCGTTGGGGATGTGGTGGAAGCGCAGACCCATGCCCGCCTCGGCGGTGTAGGGGCTTGGCACGATGAACAGCTTGTTCTCGTAGAACTGCCGGTTGCTGACCGCGATCAGCGACTGGTGCTTGCTGCGATAATGCCAGCGCAGCATCCGCATCGGCAGGCCACGCGCGGTGAACAGGCCGAGGATACTTTCGATGTCGGCAACGCGACCGACGGCGTCGTCGCCATCATCGTCGCTGTCACCACCGCTGGTCATCTTCGAGAAGAAGGCGGTCGGCGGCAGTTGCTTGGGATCGCCGACAACGACCACCTGTTTCGCGCGAGCGACCGCACCCAGCGCATCGACCGGCTGAATCTGGCTGGCCTCGTCCATCACCAGCAGGTCGAACTCGAGCACGCCAGGCGCCAAGAATTGTGCGACCGAAAGCGGACTCATCATGAAGACGGGTTTCAGCGCCTGGATCGCGGGTCCGGCCTGTTCCATTAGCTTGCGGATCGGCATGTGGCCGCGCCTGCGAGCAATTTCCGCGCGCAACACGCCGAGTGGGCCGACGGCACCGCCGTCACGCGCCGGTACACGTGCGTGGTGGGCGCGGACGACCTCCAGGCTGGCCGATGCGATCCGCTGACGGTCCATCTCGGCGAAGTCACGAGCGAGGCGACCGTGCAGCGTGCCGTCGAAACTGCCGAGCGCCGGGTCGGTCGCAACCTGATCGGCGTAGACCGCTTCGTAATAGGCCATTTCGAACGCAGGGATCGCATCCTCGGACGTCAGCCGACCATCGGCGAGACGACGGACGATATCCGCACAACCGAGCGACGTCGCACGCCCGGCGCGGTAGCGAGGCCACCCATTGGAAGAGTTGTTCACCGCTCGCCGCCCATTCGGCAAGCCGCGATCGCAGCAGCGTGAGTGGGATCGCAACGGTCTCGGCGACACCGATTGCGTATTGCCGATCGAGCCGAAGATAATCGAACAGCGCCGACACGTCGGCTTCCAACGCGGTCGTGGTCGATACCATGGCAGTCGCGATGCGCTTGGGTCCGGCATGATCGTCGATGCCGCTGACCAGCAGCCGGATGTCCGCATTCGTGCCGATCCACTCCGCTATGCCACGAAGCGTGGTCCAATCACTGCGTGCCGACCGCCAGCTGTCGCCGAGGACCGCGCTCCCAAGCGACTCCGCCTCGGCGATGGCGGCGGCGGCATGCTGGCCTTCCGCGAGTGTCGCCAGGCGTGAGCGACGCAGATCGAGGTCGAGTCGAACATCGCGCATCCATTCAGCGGATACCCTGTCGGCATGATGTAGCCGGGTTACCGATGCCGAGGTGGCCACCAGGTCCGCCACGCGCACGTCGTCGGCCTGGCCGAAGGCGACAACGCTCGCTTTCCAGAGGTCGTCGTGGATCGCCGACAAGAGCGTCGCCGCTGCCTCGACGCTTGCTCCGGCACGGGTCGTTGCGACACCGACCGCATTACGATCAGGCTGCCGTGCCGCAATCTGACGCGGTGCGGCCCCGGTGTCTTTCAGCGAACGCATCCAGTCGACCAGCCGGATCAACGACTCCGATGTCGATCGATCGCCGCGCCAGTCCCGACCAAAGGCCGTCCGCCCGAAGTCATGCTCTTCCTTCACAACGGCAAGCGCGGCCTGCCCGCGGGCCAGCGCGTCGAGGATCGCGAGCGTCGCCTCCAACAGCGCATCCGGTCGTGTCAACACCGACCGCGCCAGCCGGTTGGCCTGCCGCCACTCCCCGCTGAACAGCTTGAAGAAGCCGGAGCCGTGTGCCGCGAGCGTTGCCCGCGTCGCCGACATATCCATCGTCCAGGCAGCGTGGGTCAGGCCACCATCGATCGCGGCGCGGGCGGCTTCGAGCGTCGCGACGGCGTTGGCGACATCGGCGGCGCGTTCGGTCTCAGTTTCCCAGCAACTGGCCGTCAATGCCGCCGGGTCCGCGTCCGGCACCGCAGCGACGCGTTCACCAACGCTCGTCTGGCGTCGCGCCTCGGCCAGCGTCGTCGGTGGATCGTAACCGATCATCCGTGCTAGGGCACCGCTCTCTTCCAATACCCGCGGTAGGAGGGACTGTGCCTCGGCGAGACGTGCCAGCGCGTCGCCGGAGAAGCCCGACGGTAGCAAAGCAAGCGCAGCGATCGGCTCGGCGAGGTCGGCCGCCCAAGCTTCATCTGTAATCGCGTCGGTGAGTTCCGCGCGGATCGCCGCATGCCGATCGCCAATGACTATCAGCGCGTCGATCTCGGCGCGTTCCATATCCCAGGCGGGATGACCGATCGCCCTATTCGACACATCGGGCGCACCCGCGATCCGCGCAGCCAACGTCACCAGAAGATCCAACCCGCGAAGTTGCTCGGGCGCGGGCTGCCCGATACTCAGCGCGAGCGTCGCCAGATCGTCGATGCACTGGTCCACCCGCGTCACCAGTGCCTCGATCCTATCCCGCAACCGCTCGCCGTCGGTCGGGAGGATTGAGGACAATCCCACCCCCCGCCAGACATGGTCGTCCGCCCGCCCGATCGCGACGATGCGTTCGACCAGTTCGCCGATTACGCCATGGCGCTCGGCAAAGGCATCGGGCGACCAGCTTTGCGGATCATCCAGCGCGATATCGCCCGGCCGCTGGCCGTCCTGACGCAACCGCGTCAATTGGCCGGTGACCTGATAGGGTGTCAGCCCGGACGCGGAATGCGCGTGATGCATCCGGTCGGCATGGGCGTTCAGCCCGTCGCGTGCTTCGGTCAGTCGGGCATGCAGCGTCCCCGGATCGCGACCTTTCGGCGCGCCCAGCTCCCAACTGCGGCGCAATTCCTCCAGCAACGCCTTCTTGTTCGCCTTGTTGCTGTGCAGTTCGAGGCAGGCATCGCCGACCCCGGTCGCGTCGAGCCGGCGCTTCACGACCTCCAGCGCGGCCATCTTTTCGGCGACGAACAGCACGCGTTTTCCGTCGGCAACTGCGGACGCGATGATGTTGGCGATCGTCTGGCTCTTGCCCGTGCCCGGCGGCCCCTGGATGACCATATCGCGGCCCCGGCGGACCTCGTGGACGGTCAGCGCCTGCGAACTGTCGCTGTCCAGAATGTGCAGCATATCCGCCGGAGAGATATGCGCGTCGATGTGGCTGTCTTCCGGGATCATCGCCGCGTCCGGCTCGAAACCCTCGGACAGCAGGCCGCGGATCAGTGGTCGCTCGGTGATCCTGCCCGCTGCGGGCCAGTTCTCCGGGTCGAGATCGCGGTACATCAGGAACTTCGCGAACGAAAAAAACCGAGCACCATCTGGTCTGCGATGACTTCCCAGCCCCGTTTCGCGGACACGGCCTCGGCGACCTCGGCCAGATAGGCCGTGGGTTCGAAAGCATCGCCAGCCTCAAACATCGGCAGACCGATGCCGTGAAGCCGGTCGAGGAATATCTCCAGCGACAGGTTCGAGGCATAGTCGTCCGGACGCACCCGCAGCTTGAACTTCTCTCCCGCGTTACCGCGTTCAAGACTTACGGGCACTAGGATCAGCGGAGCATGGCGAATGTTAGCAGCGTTCTGCGGATCGATCCACTTCAACGCTCCGAGCGCGAGGAACAGGATGTTGACGCCCTGCTCTTCCTCCAGCGTACGCGCATCGTGATAGAGTTCCAGCAGACGCTTTTGCAACCCTTTCGGCGTGAAGCGTGTCTGGAGGCGGGTGTCGCTGTGCCGCGCGCTGATGCCGCGCTCGTCGGTCTCGTCGTCATCCGGCTGGGCAAGGTCGTCGATCTCGTCAACGTCGTCTGCCGGTTCTGCTTCGTCGCCGGCGCGGGCCGCCTTTCCAGCGACGAAGGTGAAGGGGCGACCGTCCCGCACCAAGAGGTGGAAGATCTCGGCGGTCTTCTCGTCCACGATCTCCACCGCCCGCGCGCCCTTGGCCGGGCGTGGCATGTTGAGAAGGCGATTTCTGGCCGATAGGTCGAGTAGCTCGGTTCGTGCGCGGTCCAGCTTTTCACGAAGCGGCAGGTTGCTCTGGAAGATCGAGGTCTGCTCGCCAGCAACATGTTGTTCTGGATTGGTCGCCATTCTGCCCCGCCTTCGATTCGAAGCGTCCATTAAGGTCGGGTGGGTAACGCAAGTCCATAGAAGGTCGAACGAAAGTGGCGACGTTGGCTGCCCCTGAGCGAACGCGATAGTCGCGTACCGTTGTATTGATGATACAACCGCCCTCGGCGAAGCTGCGTGAGGACGGCGGCATCATAGCCCTCCCAATCATTGTCATGCGGCTTCGGCGCGCTCGGCATAGCGAAGATAGGCGCTACGATCATTGGAAAACTTTGTTGCCATTCGACGGATAAGATTTTGTGTTGGTATATTGTCAGACCAAGCCATGACACCGGAAGAGGTCCGGCCGATCCTCTATAAGCCGGAATGCTTCCGTGAGAGCCAAGCTAGGATGATTGGCGAGATCCTTCCGTGAGCGTCTTGGTGCCGCGTCGAGTGCTTCAATGACATCCGCCTCGTCCTGAAACGGCGACGAGACTTTCTCGGCTTGCATCACCATGGCCGGCAGGTAGCGGAATAGTGCAATGAGATGTGCCGCCCTAAGTCGCACCGCCTCTTTCTCTTCGCCGTCAATTACGGCGCGCGCGAAGGCATCTAGATTCACCAGTTGCTGCAGCGTAGGACGCTTCGCTGCCCATGACTTTTCGCGGGGAAATCCCAGCGTCGTGAACTGTAGCCGCGGTTCGGCGAGGAAGCGTCGACGCGAAGGGCTGGCTCCAGCGGGATTTACTCCAACTTTCTCCGCGCCGAACAGCAATCGCGCTCGAATAAAAGGGCCATTATGTAGTTTGCAAACGCAACGGCTAGCGAGGGTCGCCGTTCATGAACATGCTTGTGTAGAACATTGCGACTAGCGGTAGCACGAAGACGACGATGCCAAACAGCGCCGCCCGCCATTTCACTCCGTCTTCTCCGGCTCCGGATCGCCGTTCAACAGTGCATCAATCTGGTCAGGCGGCCTGCGGCGAAGGGCGCGTTGAAGCTCAACGCTGTAATCCCGGTCATTCGGATCGCGGCGCGGTTGTGCCTTCCGGCCTGCCGATCGGACGAACGAGGCAAGTTCGTCACCAAGCCGCTCCTGTCGGGAGCGCTTAGGCTTGGTCACCAGTCTCTTCCGGCGCAGGCTTGTGCTTCACCACTTTCTCCAACCGCTCATCCCAGCGGGCCTCGTCCTCGTCTGCTTCTAGCTCGCGGGCAAGGGCTTTGAACTTGTCGAGTTGACTCTCGGGGCGCTCTGATGTTGCGTTGGGCATTATGACCTCGGATCAAGCAGACTACGGTTACGTAGCATATATCGATGAAGCTGGCGATGACGGCCTACGCGCAGTTAAACCACTCTCCCGCCCCGGCTCAAGTGAACGGCTGATCCTATCAGCCGTTGTAGTGCGCGCTGAGAACCAAGTGAAGGTCCCAGAATGAGTTGACGCGATCAAGGCTGAGTTTCGCAATCATCAGAGACCTGACATTCACTTTTCTGGGTTCAACCCCGCCAAGCGGCTCAAAGCGTGTCAGATGATGGCAGAACTTGATGCTCGCTATTTTGTAGTTGCGTCTAACAAGAAGAATATGGAAGGTTATACAAACCCCTTTGCCGGAAAGATACCATCCTCCAACTGGTTTTACTGTTGGATGACGCGCCTGCTGCTAGAACGGGTCACGAAGTTTGTCTACGATCGTGGGATTAAAGAGCATGGGGAGCCCCGCCCGCTGCGTATCGAGTACAGCGCGCGCGGTGGGTTAAGCTACTCGCAAATGTCGGCATATTATGAATGGATGAGACTGAAGAAGCACAACCCATATCTGCCATGGGGCAAGATATACTGGGAGGTGATGAGCCCGGATCAACTGCATGTGTACCCGCATCTTGACCGAGAGGGGTTGCAACTGGCGGACGTAGTGGCGAGCGCGTTCTTTAAAGCATGTGACAAGCACGACACGGGGGCATGTGATCCCGGGTTCGCCAAGGCCCTCCGCAACAGGATGGCTCGCGAACCGAATAAGGTTCGCGGCCAGATTTCAGGTTTCGGGGTTAAGCTGATGCCGAGCATGCGGAGGGCGAAGCTCGACACCGATCAAGCGGCGATCTTCAAGCACTATGGCTACCCCAGCCAGTGGTGGTGCCCGGAGGCGTTTAGCGACTGACCATTGAGCCCGACTATCGTCGCATCAAGCGTGTCGGTCGATGCCGCCGGAATACAAATACCGACGACCCGGCAACCGGCGCACCACCAGCTTCGGTATCGCATAAAGCAAGCTTTATATCAAGAATCTGTAAGATTCCATGAACTTAAAGCTAAGCTGCTGATTGTGAGTCGTTTTCAACGGCTTACGCGCCGGCAATGGCTTCGTTAGCCCGCCGATAGGTGATGCGCTTGCCCACAATGCCCTTCAACGCGGCATCGTTGCGGGCGCCGTCGTTGAAGCCCGTTGCTTCTCGGTTGGTGTAGCGGAACTCGAACTCCGCGACGTAGCGGTGCAGATGGTTTTCGCGCAATGCTGGTACACGCCTTTCATCCCGCGCTTGAAGATCGAGAACGCGCCTTCGATCGTGTTCGTGTGGATCGTCGGGTTCTCATAATCGACGTACTGGTCGGCGCCGTGGCACGTGAAGCCGTGGCCGGCGAAGTGATCGGCCAACGCGCGATATTGGCTCGCTTCATCGGTCATCACGAAGGCTTCCGCCGCGATGTTCGCCTTGAGGATCAGCGTCAGGTCGGCAGCCTTGAGACTGTCCACCACCATCGAGCGCTGACGGCCGGTGTCGCGATCGACCAGTGACAGCACCTTGTGCTTGTGCGCGTAGCCGCGACCCTTCTTCTCGCCCTTCGGCTTGATGGCCGTGTCGTGACCGATGAAGGTCTCGTCCACCTCCATGATGCCGCCGCCAACGCCGAACGGCGCGAGGTCGCCAGAGCGCATCGCCTCG
Source organism: Sphingomonas sp. (assembly GCF_965200135.1). GTDB lineage: Bacteria > Pseudomonadota > Alphaproteobacteria > Sphingomonadales > Sphingomonadaceae > Sphingomonas. The sequence continues at coordinate 299,143 of NZ_CBDATK010000013.1, read as the reverse complement.
CGAATGCGGTGAGCGAGAAACCACGCCGTCTTGTACGTCACCTCCAGCATTCGGTGCAGTTGGTGAGCCGAGACGCCCTTCTTGCTCGACGTCATCAAATAGACGGCCTGGAGCATCTTGTGGAGCGGTATGCGGGCATGCTCGAACACGGTGCCGATTTTGACGGTGAACTGGAGCTTGCACTGACCGCAGCGGTGCAGACCGAGGCGGATGCGCTTCTCGGGGTTAGCCTTCACCTTCGTGATCCGGTCGAAGCCGCCGCAGTGAACACACACCGGCTTGCCGTCCCAGATCATCTTTTCGAGATGGGCGAAGGCGGCTTCTTCGTTGTGGAACTCGGGGCGGGACAGTGCGGACATCGGGGTAGCTCCTTGCCTGATCCTTATGCCCGATCACCACCGTGTTTGCAAGGTATATAATCGCCTTCAATGGCCGGTCACGCCCTAGATCCGGGCGAGCGCCGTTGCGTGCGCGCGGATCACGGCGCGGGTCGAGGCGTCCGTGTCGAACACGCTGTACCAGCCCTGCGGCTCGTGGGGTGGATCGGCGACATAGGCGGCCGGTCCCGCCGTGAAGCGATGGTCGGCCCGCGTGCTGCGCCCCTCCCCGCCCCAGCCCCAAAAGTTCGACCCGGCGACCGGCCCGCCCGCCGCCGCGCCGGCGAGCACGGCGTCGTAGATCAGGCCGTAGAAGCGGTCCTTCCACTGCGTCGACGCGGCGGGGTCGTAACCGGCGTCGCGGGGGAAGCCGAACTCCTCGATCACCAGCGGCTTGCCCAGCCGCCGCGCCATCGCGACATGCGCGTCGACGTAAGCGCGCGACTTCGCCGCCCCCGCCGCCCAGGTGCCGGCCAGATCATGATCGTCGACCCAGCTCCAATTGAGCGGCCAGACATGCGCGGTAAGATAATCGATCTCCGGCCCGCGATGCTCGGCGACCACGCAGCCCTCGTCCTCGACACAGCCTTTCAGCCCTTCGCTGCCGGTCGAGACCAGATGGTTGCGGTCGATCGACTTGATGAGCCGCGCCGTTGCCGTGATCCAGCCGTCGAACGCGGCCATGTTGGCGCGCGCCACCGCCTCGCCGCCGCCCGGACGCGGCTCGTTGGCGAGCTGCCACGCCATGATCGTCGGGTCGTCGGCATAGCGCACGCCGGTGACGCTGTTGGTGCGACCGACGATCGCGCGGACATAGTCGTGATACAGGCGCACCGCATCGGCGTTGGCGTAGAAGTCGGACGCGCGATTGGCGAATTCGGGCCACGGGTGCGCAGGGTCGTTGTTGTTGATGTAGCTGCCGCCGTTGACCCATGACAGATAGGTCATCATGCCGCCCGACCACTCCCAGAAATTGGTCAGGTAGAGGACGCCGGTGATGTCCCGCCTGCCCATTTCAGCGAGCGCCACGTCGAGCCCGCGCAGCAGCGCCTCGTTGTAGTGCGATCCGCGGTCACGAAAGGTCGGCCGCACCGAATTGGTCAGCGGCGACAGCTCCGACGAGGCGAGCAGGCGCAGGTTGCGCACCCCCATCCCCGCGAGAGCGTCCAGCTCGCGACGCAGCCGGTCGCCGTCGCCGACCGGTGCCGCCGCGCCCAGATAGGCGGCATGCCACATGTTGGCGCCGACGTAGCGATAGCGCTTGCCGTCGCGCACGAGGCCCATCCCGACCCGGCGCACGAAACGATCGGGGGCCGCGCGCCCGGCGAGCGGCGCGGCGGCGACCGACACGGTGGCGGCGGCGGCCTTGAGCACGGTACGACGGCTTATCACGGCAATGCACCTATTCCGAAAACGATCGACGCACGTTACGGTAGCGCTCACATCGCGACAAGCGGATGGGGGGAGCGGATGATGAGGCGGTGGGCACGGACGATGGTCGGGCGCGTGGCGTGCGGCGCGGTGGCGGTGGCGCTGCTCGGCGGGCCGACATCCGTTGCCGCCGCCGCACCCCTCCCCGCTGCGGCACCGATGCTCGCGGCGACGCCGCCGATGGGGTGGAACAGCTGGAACCGGTTCCAGTGCAACATCGACGAGGCCAAGGTTCGCGCCGTCGCCGATGCGATGGTCGCGTCCGGGATGCGCGATGCGGGCTATCGCTATGTCGTCGTCGACGATTGCTGGCAGGGTGCGCGCGACGCCGACGGGTTCATCACCGCCGATGCCGCCAGGTTTCCCGCCGGGATCAAGGCGCTGGCCGACTATGTCCATGCCCGCGGCCTGCTGTTCGGAATCTACTCGGACGCCGGCGCAAAGACCTGCGGCGGACGCCCCGGCAGCCAGGGGCATGAGTACCAGGACGCGCTCACCTATGCGCGCTGGGGAGTCGACTATCTGAAATACGACTGGTGCGAGACCGGCCCCCGCAACGCCGAGGAAGCGTACCGCCTGATCGAGCGCGCGATCGCCGCGACCGCGCGGCCGATCCTGCTGTCGCTGTGCGAATGGGGCACCGCCCGGCCGTGGCTGTGGACGCCGACCGTCGGACAGATGTGGCGCACCACCGGCGACATCACCGACAAATGGGACGGCAAGCACGATTATGCCTATGGCGTGACGGCGATCGTCGACCTCAACGAGCCGCTCTGGCCGTTCGCCGGGCGCGGTCACTGGAACGATCCCGATATGCTGGAGGTGGGCAATGGCGGCCTCAGCGACACCGAATATCGCGCGCATTTCTCGCTCTGGGCGATGATGGCGGCGCCGCTGATCGCGGGCAACGACCTCGCGGCGATGAATGCGGCGACGCGGGAAATCCTGACCAACCGAGAGGTGATCGCGGTCGATCAGGACGCGCTCGGCCAGCAGGGCCACCGCGTTGCACGCGACGGCGACCGCGAGACCTGGGTGAAGCCGCTGTCGGGTGGCCGTCGCGCGGTACTGCTGTTCAATCGCGGCGCCCGGTCCGCCCGCATCGTGGCGAGCTGGGATCAGCTCGGCTATCCCCCGACCCTCACCGCGCGGGTGCGCGACCTGTGGGCGCATCGCGACCTGCCGCGAGCGACCGGCTTGGTGGCGGCGACCGTCGCGCCGCACGGCGTCGCCATGTTGGTGATCGCGCCTTGAGGCTGCTCGCCGCCTTCGCGCTACTCGGCGCCGCGCCGCTGGCCGCGACCGCCGATCCGCTCGCGACGATCGACCGCAACGGCGCGCTGGTTGCGGTGGAGCCCTATGGCCCCGGCATCGTCCGCGTGACGATCGCGGTCGATCGCGAGCAGGTCGCCGCCGCGCCGGGCTATGGCATTACCGCCCGACCCGACGCCACCGGCTGGACGCACAGCACGGACGCAGCGGGCGCGCATTTCGTCTCGGCCGGCCTGACGTTGACCGTCGCCGCCCAGCCTTGGCCTCGGCCGCCGAGCCAGATGGAGCGTTATTTCGCGCCATCGCTGCCGCCCGTCGCGATCGACATCGCGCTGCCCGACGGGCGCGCGCTCACCCGCCTGACCGGCTGGGAGATGGCACCCCACGATGTCGCCGGCGAACACACGTTCCGCGTCGGCGCGACCTTTTCCGACACGCCCGACACGCATTATTACGGGCTCGGCCAGTATCAGGACGGCGTGCTCGATCTGCGCGGCCGCACGATCGACTGCCGTCACGATTACGATCGGCCGGGCGGCGAGGCGGTCTGCGTGCCGTTCATGGTGACCGATCAGGGCTATGCGATCCTGTGGGACAACCCATCCGCGACCACCGTCTCACCCGGCCTGCTCGACGCGACCCATTTCCAGTCGAACGTCGGCGAGCGCGTCTCGTTCTTCGTCATCGCCGGCCGGACCGCCGACGAACTCTATGCCGGCTACGCCCGCCTGACCGGCCGCACGCCATTGCCTCCGAAGGCGGCTTTCGGGCTGATCCAGAGCAAGGCGCGCTACGAGACGCAGGCGGAGTTGCTCGCCGTTGCCGATGGCTATCGTCGACGCGGCCTGCCGCTCGACGTGATGGTGCTGGACTGGTTCCACTGGACGCGGATGGGCCAGCTGGACATCGATCGCACCGCCTTTCCCGATCCTGTCGCGATGAACGCGCAGCTGAAGGCGGCGGGAATGCGCAGTATCGTCAGTATCTGGCCCCGGTTCGAACGCGAGAGCCGCTATCACGACCTGCTTGCGGCGAGAGGCTGGCTGCTGAACGACCGGAACGGCAACCCGGTCGACGGCCTGGCGATCCGCTCGGATCGGGCCGGCGCGCTGATCGATTCGACCAATCCCGCCGCCCGCGCCTGGTTCTGGGATCGGATCCGCGACAACATCTTTTCTCAGGGCTTCGACTTCGCGTGGCTCGACGAGACCGAGCCGGACCTGGTGCCGGACGGCAATTTCTATGCGATCGGGTCGGGCGATCGCTATCACAATGTCTTCCCGCTCCTGCACACCGCCGGCGTCGCCGAGGGCTCGGCGCGCGATCGCCCGACCTTGCGCAACCTGATCCTCTGCCGCGCCGCCTATCTGGGCGCGCAGGCGAATGGCTGCCTGTTCTGGTCGTCGGACGTCCAGTCGAGCTGGGAGGCGCTGCGGCGTCAGGTGCCGGCGGGACTCGGCATGACCGCGAGCGGCATCGCCTATTGGTCGAGCGATACCGGCGGCTGGCAATGGCCCAACGGCCCCGCCGCGCGCCGCCCGGTGCTGATCGACCCGGCGGGCGCGACCGCGATGGCGCCGTCCTATCGCGACTATCCCGAACTGTTCGTGCGCTGGTTCCAGTACAACGCCTTCACGCCGACGCTGCGGATTCACGGTCAGCGGCCTGCGACCGCGATCTGGGACTATGGCGCGGCGGCCGAGCCGGTCCTCGCCGACCTGCTGCGGCTGCGCTATCGGCTGATCCCCTATCTCTACGCGCTCGGTCACGACACCTGGCAGAGCGGCGCGCCGTTCATGCGTGCGCTCTTCATGGATTTTCCCGACGATGCGACGGCGAAGACGCTGGGTGACGAGTACATGCTCGGGCCCGCGTTTCTGGTCGCGCCGGTCACCGAACAGGGGGCGACGACGCGGCGGGTGTGGCTGCCGGCAGGGACCGACTGGTACGACTGGTGGACCGACCGGCGCTATTCCGGCGGTCAGTGGGTCATCGCCGCCGCGCCGATCGAGCATATACCGCTGTTCGTCCGTGCCGGTTCGATCGTGCCGCTCGGGGCGGCGGTGCGGAGCACCGCGACCGCGCAGCCGCTGGAGACCATCCGCGTCTATCCGGGTCGCGACACGCGCTTTACGCTCTATGACGACGACGGCATGACCAACGCCTATCGCACCGGCGGCGGCCGGGCGGCGACGCTGATGTGGGACGACGCGAGCGGGCGACTGACCGCCAGCGGCCGGCTGCCGACCGGCCAAGCGCTCGCGCCATTGGTACGGGTGGTCGGGCGCTAGATCGACGCGTCGCCGTGTAGCCGCACCACCGGCACCATGTCGCCGGCGCGCGCGCGGGGCAGCGTCAGCTCGATCGCGCCGTCGACCGCGCGCGCCGTGACCGGCCGGCCGTCCGCCAGCGTCGCGCGCTCCACCCGGCGGCCGCCGAGCGATGCGACGCGCACCGGCGCGTCGGGCCATTCGAGCAGGATCGCGTTGAGCGTGCCGTCCTTGACGGTGAAGCGCACGTCCTTCGGCGTGAAGGCGACATGGCCCTCGGTGAACATCCCCGACGCCAGCCTGGTCGGGCCCTCGCCATAGCGCGTCCACGGCCGCGATCCGCCGATCGCCACGTCGCCGTTCACGCGCATCCAGGCGGTGATGCCGTCGAGCACGCGCTCCTCCTCGCTGTCGATCGTACCGTCGCCGCGCAGGGGGATCGAGAGGAGGAGATTGCCGTTCTTCGCGACGACGTCGACCAGCCGCTGGATCACCTGCTTGGCCGGGACATAGCTCTTCTGCTCGAACCGGGCGTGGTTGTAGTGCCAGTCGCCGATGCAGGTGCAGGTCTGCCACGGCTCGGCGCGCAACCCGTCGCTCCAGCCGCGTTCGATGTCTTCCGTCACCCCGAGACGCTGCGCGTCGTCGAGCTGCTTGGCGGTCACCACCACGTCCGCGGTCCCGCGCGCGGCAATCGCGCCGGAATAGTAGTGCGCCACCGCTTCGAGTCCGGTCTGTCCGAACGGCAACCCGAAGCCGTCGAGATAGACAAGGTCGGGCCGGTAGCGGTCGACCAGATCGTTCTGGCGGAGCAGCCACTTGGCGACAAAGGCGGGGTTGTTCGGCGGCGCTGATTCCAGCCACTGACCGTCATGCGCGTCATGCCACGCGTTCATCGCCGCGACGGTCGATAGCCCGGCGGGTGCGACCATGCTCGGCCCGGTATAGAGTTCCTGCGGATCGAGACCCTGCCACCATTTCCCCCGACCCTGCGCGCGGGTCAGGCGAAAGGCATCGTAGCGCTCGCCGGCGCGCGGCCCCTCCGCGTCATAGCCATAGGCGGTCTGCCACCAATGCCAGGCGTGGCTGGCATGGTTGCTGACGCCGAAGCGCAGGCCGGCGCCGCGCGCGATGGTAGCCCAGGTGCCAACGATGTCGCGCTTCGGTCCGACCCGCGTCGTGTTCCAGGCGTGATGGCGGCTGGCGTAGGTATCGAGATTGTCGTGATGACAGGCGAGCGCCACGAAATAGCGTGCGCCGGCCGCCTTGTAGCGGCGGATGAGATCGGCCGGGTCCCATGCCTCGGCGCGCCAGCGGTTCTCGATCTCCATGAAGCCCGTGTCGGCGGGATGGCCGTAGGTCTTCAGGTGATGGGCGTACATCGGGTGGCCCTGGACGTACATCAGTCGCCCGTACCAGTCGCCCTGCTCGGGCACGCACTGCGCCGACCAATGCGCCCAGATGCCGAACTTGGCGTCGCGGAACCAGTCCGGGCAGCGCCATGCGGCGGCGAGGCCCGGCCAGCTCGCCTCTACTCGCGGGTTTGCGGCGCGCGTCGGCGCGGCGGTGGCGGCGACGGCGGCGGCGGCGAGGAACTGGCGGCGGTCCATGGCGGTGCGATGATAGCGCAACCATCGCACGGGTGCTACGGTCGCGCGGAGAGGTTACGATAGGGATGATTTCGAAGCTCTGGTCCGCCGTGGTCGCGCTGGCCTTCGCAGCACCCGGCCTTGCGCAGGCACCCCTGCCCCGCATTGCGAGCGATCATGGCCGCCACCGTCTGCTGGTCGATGGGCGCCCGTTCCTGATGCTGGCGGCGCAGGCGAACAATTCCAGCAACTATCCGGCGGTGCTGCCGCAGGTCTGGCCGATGCTCGCACGGCTGCACGCCAATACACTGGAGATCCCGGTCGCGTGGGAGCAGATCGAGCCAGAGGAAGGCCGGTTCGAATTCGCGTATGTCGACGCGCTGCTCGCCGGCGCGCGTGCGCATCGGCTGCGCCTCGTCCTACTGTGGTTCGGCACCTGGAAGAACACCAGTTCCAGCTATGCCCCCGCCTGGGTGCGCACGGACCGGGCGCGCTTTCCCCGCATGACGACCGCCGACGGCCGGCCCAGCGTCACGCTGTCGCCGCACGGTGCAGCGACGCTGGCCGCCGACAGCCGCGCCTTCGCCGCGCTGATGCACCACCTCGCCGCCGCCGATCCGGATCATCGCGTCGTGATGGTGCAGGTCGAGAACGAGAGCGGCGTCTATGGCCAGAAGCGCGATCTCTCCGCCGCGGCCACCCGCCTGTTCCGCGCGCCCGTGCCCGAACCGCTCGCCAGAGCGACCGGCCGCCGGGGCGACTGGACTGCGGTGTACGGGCCGCTTGCGGAAACCGCGTTCAATGCCTGGCACGTGGCGCGCTACGTCGATCAGGTCGCCGCCGCCGGGCAGCGCGAACTGGCGCTGCCGATGTACGCCAATGCGGCGCTGAGCGACCCCTTCGCCGCGCCGGGCACGGGCGGCGGGGCGAGCGGCGGTCCCGACCTGCCGGTCATCGACATCTGGAAGACGGCGGCGCCGCATCTGGCGCTGGTCGCACCCGACATCTACAATCGCGACGGCCCGGCGGTCGCCGCAACGCTCGATCGCTATGCCCGTCCGGACAATCCGCTGATGGTGCCCGAGATCGGCAACGCGGCCGACTATGCCCGCTTCTTCTGGGCGGCGCTCGGGCGCGGCGCGATCGGCTTCGCGCCGTTCGGCATGGATGACACCGGCTATGTCAATTATCCGCTCGGCGCGAAGGCGCTCGACGACGCGACGATCGCCGCCTTTGCCGAGCCTTATGGCCTGCTCGCCCCGATGGTCGAGGGCTGGGCGAAGATCGCCGCCGAGCATGCGACATGGGGCACCGCGCGCGGTCGCGACGACGCGGACCAAAGCGGGACGCTGGGCGACTGGCGGATCACCGCGCAATATGGCCTCTGGTCGTTCGGCGAGCGCGACTGGACGTGGATCAGGACCGATCCCGCCCCCACCGCCGGCCGGCCGGTCGGCGGCGTCGCGGTCGTGCAGATCGCCCCGGATCGCTTCATCGTCGCCGGCGCCGACGTGCGCCTCCGCTTCGCCCGCGCCGACGGCGGCGCCGGTGAAATGCTGCGGGTCGAGCAGGGCCAGCTTGCCGCCGACGGATCGTGGGTGTCCGAGCGGGTGTGGAACGGCGATCAGACCGACTACGGCCTCAACCTGACGCACCCGACGATGCTGCGCGTCACACTCTCCCGCATCCCTTGACGGAAGTTCCGACCGCAGAAATGATAGCGTTAACAATGAATGGGGAGAGCTGAGATGATCGAAGTGACGCGCCGCGATGCGCTGGTCGGCGCCGCCGCCATGCTGTTGGTGGATCAGGCGGTCGGCGCGGTGCCGCCGAACGCCTCTCTTCAGGGTATCGCTGCCCAAAAAGGCCTGCGGTTCGGCTCGGCAGTCGCCTGGAGCCAATTGGGGGTCGGCGGCGGTTCGCCTGCCGAACCCGCCTATGCTCGGCTGGTCGAGGCGCAGTGTGGAATCATCGTGCCCGAAAACGAAATGAAGTGGCAGTGGCTGCGACCGACGCCCACCACCTTCGCCTTCGATCGGTGCGATGCGATCGTCGCGTGGGCGGCGCGGCATGGCTTGGCGGTACGCGGCCACAACCTGCTGTGGCATCAGCCCAAATGGCTGCCCGGCTGGCTCAACGACTATGATTTCGGCGCCCGTCCTCAAGCGGAGGCGGAGCGGTTGCTGACCACGCATATCCGCACCGTCGTCAATCGCTACGGCACTCGGATCGGAAGCTATGACGTCGTCAACGAAGCGGTCCGGCCCGAGGACGGCGTGCTGTACACGACGTCGCTGTCGCGCGCGATCGGGGGAGCGGAGCCGGCACTCGACCTGGCCTTTCGCACCGCGCGCGAAAGCGCACCGCAGGCGCAACTCGTCTATAACGATTACATGAGTTGGGAGCCGGGCAACGGCGCGCACCGCGCGGGCGTCCTAAAACTCCTCGAAGGGTTCAAGCGGCGCGGCGTTCCCGTCGATGCCCTCGGTATTCAGTCGCACCTCATCACGCAAGGCACCGGCGTCGGTGGTCACGTGCTGAGGCTACAGGGCGAGTGGCGGCACTTTCTGGATGCCGTCGTGGCGATGGGCTATCGGCTGCTCGTCACGGAGTTGGACACGCGGGACAACAATCTTCCCGCCGACATCACGATTCGCGATCGCGCCGTCGCCGATTACACCCGCGGCTATCTCGACGTGACATTGTCCTATCGCGAGGTGCGCAACGTCCTGGCATGGGGTCTTTGCGATCGCTACAGCTGGATCGAGGGATTTGAGCCGCGTCCGGACGGTGCCCGTCGGCGGCCGACACTCTACGACTCTCGATTCCACGCGAAACCCATGCGCGAAGCGGTCGCCGCCGCTCTCGCCGGTGCCTCCGAGCGCTGAGCGAAGCGGTCGCAGTATTCCAAAAAAAAGGGGAGCGCCGTTACCGACGCTCCCCTGCTCTGAAACTCTTGCGGCCTAGAAGTTGCCGCGGAGGATAAACGAGAAGCGGCGATCATTGACGAAATACGATCGCGGCGCCGTTGCATTCGAGCCGCTGATATAGGCCTGCTCGGTTCTAATGACCTGGTTGGCGAGATTTACGCCCTGTACGCCTACCTTGATGTATTTGTTCAGATTGAGGAATGCGGAAGCGTCCAGCTGACCGCCGGCCGACTGATAGATCGACGTGTACGGGAAGATCACGTCGGCCGCAGTCAAGAGATACCTAGACCGCCAATTATAGGCCGCCCGGATCGAAACCGGACCCTTCTCGTAAAAGACCGTCGCGTTGAAGTTATGCTTCGACAATCCTTCCAACGGCAGCGTGCCGGGCGTGATATTCGATGTCGCCTGAGGCGATCCACCATTCAGGAACGAATTCGGAAGACCTGAACTATCGATATACGAGTAATTCAGGCTGGTGCCGAGGCCACTGAATACCCATGGCAGAAAGTCAAAGGTCTGCTGGTAAGTGACTTCCACACCCTTGACCTTGCCGTACCCGTCGTAATTGGCAGGACCACGCACCTGCACCGTCTGAGTAATGCCGTTACTGTTGATCGTGCGGTTCAGCAGCGACTGGTAGAAGAAATTATGGATAGACTTGTAGAAACCGTCGATCGACAACTGGCCGACATGGCCGAAATACCACTCCACGGTCGCGTCAAACTGCCAAGCCGTGGCCGGCCGCAGATACGGATTTCCGGCCGTCGCGGTCGGCTGGCCACTGGTCGTATCGAATCCGACTTGAAGGAAATCGCGAATATTCGCCAAATCGGGGCGCGTCAGCACCTTTGACGCGGCGAGGCGGACGATCACATCACGGCTCAGCCCGAATTTCAGGTTCACACTAGGCAACCAGTAATCATAGTGCGTCCGCGCGACCTCGGGATTGGTGAGGCCCGTCGAAAACTGGCGCAACGCGTTGTACCCCGCCTCGCCCAGCGTACATGCCCCGGTCGGCTGCGTCGTCACCACCGTTCCGTCGGGGCGCGTTGTCGTCGTCGTGACGCAGCGGACGGAGAACGGATCCTGCGTGCCCGTTTGCTGCTGCGTCGGCGCGCCGATCGATCCTGCGGACGTGACGTCGGTTGCGACATAACGCACGCCGATGTTGCCGCTCAACCGTACGTTACCGAACAGTGTGCCCGGAGTCGCGAAGTTGACCTGGGCGTAGGCGTTCTTGTCCTGCTGAGTGACCCGCTGGATTTCGGACGGCAGATATGACGTACCACTGACCACACCAGCCCGCTCGCCCGCCGGCACCCAGGTGGTCGCGCCGGCCCCGTTCGCGGTATTCCAGAGGTTGCCGATCGATTTGAAATAGTTGACCGAATCGGCGTAATTCCCGATCAAGTCGCCGGTATAGAAATAGCCGCCGGGCGGACCGGCCGTCGCGCCGCGGAAGAAGTTAGGGAAGCTGTAGAACGCGGAGTTGGCGGGCGACTGTGCGTACGAAACCGGGTTGGTTCCTGCCCAGGTCTCGCTCAGCACGCCCCAGTTGTACGTGCTATAGCGCACGTCCTCGCTGCGATCGGCATAGCGCGCACCGAACTTGGCGTGCGTAAAAAACGCACCGTCGTCGAATTTGTAGTCGACATCGCCCCTGAACGCATACTCGCGTCCTTCGCTCTGTTCGATATGATCCATCGCGGCGCGCCAATATTCGACGCGGCGGTCAGAAAAATACTGGGAGTCCGTCGCCGACACCAGCGCGGGGTTCGGTGTCGCCCAGGCGGCCGCCAGCGTGACCGGCTTGTGCGGAACGACCACCGGCAGATTGCCGCTGATATCCAGTTCGGAGTCGGCGAAGGTCGAGCTGAACACGCTGAAATCGAGGTTGTTGTGCTCGGACCGCGTATAGTCTCCGTCGAGGTTGATCGACAGATGATCGCTCAGCTGGGTTTTCAGGTTGACGCCGAAATCCCGGTTGGTGTTCTCTTCATAGACCTGGCGCCGCGAGAGCGACTGCTGGGTGCCGCCCGTGGGCACGAAGCAGTCCGCCGAACCACTGCACGCCGACCGGTAACCGCTGCCGGGCTGCGTTATGTAACCCGACTGGAACAGCCCGTTAGCATCGTAAGTGTAGTTGCGCAGCGCGCTCGTCGGGCATTGCGCGCGAGTCGTGCCGTTGCCGTTCGACGCCGGGCCGTCGCCGTTCTGCTGACAGCCGTAGGGAAAGGTGTTGTACTCGGAGAGATCGGGCGCGGTCTCGAACGTATGTTCACCCCAGCTATTCGTGGTGTGGGTACGTAGAAACTGGGCGGTAAGCACGGTGTTTTCATCGTTGCTCTGCCATTGCGCGGCAAAGGCCTGGCCGTCACGCTTGCGGTCGAAGTCCTGGCTGCGGAACTGGCCGCCGATCGGCGCGTAGCGCGTGCCCGCATAATCCGCGAAGCCGTCTGCGCCCGCCGCGCCCGCCGCGCCGCAAGCCGCGCCTGCCGGCGGCAGGGTCATGACGTCGGTGCCGGCAGGCAGGGGGTTGCGGCAGACCGTCGTCGTCGTTGAGTTGGCGGCGATCGCCAGCATGTTGTCGCGGGTCTGGAAGTTGGTGACCTGAATCCCGTCGGCGCGGCTGCGGATGCGCGAGTAGGACACGTCGGCCAACAATCCGAATTTGCCGATCCCCGTCTGCCAAGTGTCGCTTACCAGGATCGACCCTGTCGGCGACCATCGCCGCTCGAAGTCGCCGTAGTTCGCCTCGGCGTCGACGCCGATGTGCAGGCCGTTATTATCGAACGGTCGTCGCGTGTTGAGGTTGACGGTTCCGGCGAGGCCGCCCTCGATCAGCTCGGCGGTCGAGTTCTTGTAAACCTCGACCGAGCCGAGCAGCTCGGCCGGCACGTCGGCAAAGTTGATCGCCTGCCCACCGATACCGGCGGCGAAGGTGTCGCGGCCGTTGAATTCGGACCGGACGAAGTTCAGGCCGCGGACGTTGACGCCCGAACCCTCTACCGAGAAGTGATCCGGGTCGTTGGTGCCCGCAAAGCGGCTGATCGCGACGCCCGGCACGCGCTGCAACGCTTCGGTAACGGACCGATCGGGCAGCGCACCGATGTCCGACGCCGTGATCGCGTCCACGACCGTATCGGAGTTGCGCTTGATGTTCTGCGCGTTCGCGAGGCTCTGGCGGATACCGGTGACGATCACCTCATTGGCGCCGTTGGTGCCTGCGTCCTGGGCATCGGCCGCGCTGGCGTCGGGAGTCTGGGCCTCGCCGATCGGGCTCTGCGCCGAGTCGGTAGCCGACGGGGCGCTGTTGACGGTCGCCCGGCCCGCCGTGCCCGGCCCGGACCTCGCGCCGGTCGGCGACGACTGGTTCGCGCCGGTCGCGGGAACCTGCTGATCGGCAGCCTGTGCCTGCACCTGCGCCGCGGTCGACAGGGCGGCGATGCAGAGCGCCGAGGCGGACGTACCGCGCAGCAGCCGCACGAACCGTGTTTTGGTGGCGTGCGAAGAAGCGATAAGGCGCATTCTTGAAATCCCCTCCCTTGGCCGGTGCTGTCGTCGCACCTGACCGTGTTCGATCCCGATCTAATGCAGAGCCGGGATGAGGGACAATGGTTGCGCTAACAATTTGCAGGTTGCAATACCGTTTGATCGATCGGTGTTGCGTTCGTGCAACGCTGACCCGGACAAGACTCGACGTGATTGACGCGACGAGCCGGATCGGGAAGGCGGTCAGAGAAAGAAGGTCAAAAGGCGATGATGCGCCCGGAGGAGAGGACCAGGATCGTCGTGGTCGGCGGCGGCACCGCCGGCTGGATGACCGCGACCGCGCTGGTCAAGCTGTTGCCGGGGCGCTGCACCGTTCGGCTCGTGGAGTCGGAGGCGATCGGCGTGGTCGGCGTCGGCGAGGCGACGCTGCCGCACATCCGCGCCTTCAACGAGCGGCTCGGCATCGCCGAGGCCGAGTTCATGGCGCGCACGCGGGCGACATTCAAACTCGGCATCGAATTCCGCGACTGGGGTCGGATCGGCGACAGCTATATTCACCCGTTCGGCACGTTCGGGCGAGGCACGGGCGCGATCGAGTTCCACCATTATTGGACGCGACTGCTGCGTGAGGGCGCGACGCTGCCATCGCTCGACCAGTTCTCCTTTGCCTGCTCGCTCGCCCGGCAGGGCCGCTTCGATCATCCGGCGACGGACCGGCGCCACCTCGCCGGCACGTTCGGCTATGCCTATCAGTTCGATGCGCTGCTGTTCGCGCCGTATCTACGCAGCCTGGCGGAGGCGATGGGCGCGACGCGGACCGAAGGCATTCTCACGGGCGTCGAGCGCGACGGCGGGAGCGGCGACATCGCGGCGATCGTGCTGGCCGACGGCGAGCGGATCGAGGGCGACCTGTTCGTCGATTGTTCGGGTTTTAGGTCGCTGCTGCTGGGCGGGACGCTCGACGAGCCGTTCGAGGACTGGTCACGCTGGCTGCCGACCGATCGCGCGGTCGCGATGCCGTGCCGCACGCGCACCGCGGTCACGCCCTATACCAGCGCGATCGCGATGCCGGCGGGCTGGCGCTGGCGCATCCCGCTGCAGCACCGGACCGGCAACGGATATGTCTATGCGAGCGGCTTCGTCTCCGACGACGACGCCCGTCTGGCGCTGGAACGCGCCGTCGAGGGCGAGGCGATCGCCGCGCCGCGCGTGCTGCGCTTCACCGCCGGAAGGCGGCGGCGCAGCTGGGTGCATAACTGCGTGGCGATCGGGCTCGCCAGCGGCTTCCTCGAACCGCTTGAATCGACCAGCATCTATCTGGTCCAGCAGGCGATCACCGCGCTCATCGAGTTGTTCCCCGAACGCCATATCGGCGACGTCGATCGCGACGAGTTCAACCGGCTCGTCGATCTCGAATACGATCGCATCCGCGACTTCCTGATCCTGCATTATCACGCCACCACACGCAGCGACTCGCCGTTTTGGGACTACGTCCGCACGATGGCGATCCCCGACAGCCTGGGCGAGAAGATGGAACTGTGGCGGCGCAGCGCCCGCATCGTGAAATATCGCGAAGGCGTGTTCCTCGATGCGAGTTGGGTCTCGGTCTATCTAGGGCAAGGCATCGTTCCCGACGGCTGGGACCCCCGGGCCGATGCCATGACCGCCGCCGATCTCGTCCGCGGACTCGACGCATTGCGCGGCGAGATCGCGGAAAATGTCGCCGCACGGCCGGACCACCGCGCGTTCATCGACCGGTATTGCGCGATGGCGGAGGCCGCCTGATGCGGTCCAGCGCGCTCGGGTCGGTGCTGGTGGCCGGAGGCGGGCTGACCGGCTGGTGCGCCGCCGCCGCACTGAAGCGGCGTGCGCCGTTTCTCGACGTGACGATGCTGGCCTGTCCGCCCTCGCCGGACGCGCTCGCCGACCGGATCGCCTGCACCCTGCCCTCGCTGCTCGGCTTTCAAGGGGACCTCGGCATTGGCGAGGACGACGGTGTCGCGCGCACCGGCGCAGGTTATCGGCTGGGCACCGCCTTCTCCGGCTGGGCGGCGGGCCTCCCCGACTACGTCCATGCCTATGGCCGCTATGGCCGCGCCTTCGGACCGACCTCGTTCCACCTGCACTGGCTTCGTGCCCGGCGCGACGGCGCGGTGGAGGCGTTCGACGCCTATTCCCCCGCTGCCGCGCTCGCGCGCGCCGACCGCTTCGTCCGGCCGCGGGCCGACACCGCGTTCGCCGATCACGAATACGGCTTGACGCTCGATCCTGCGCGCTACCTGACGATGATGCGAGCGTTCGCGCTGCATGTCGGGGTTCGCGAGGTAGCAGCCGGCGTCGGCGAGGTGACGATCGACGAGCGCGGCTTGATCCGCACCGTCACGCTGGACGACGGTCGGACGGTCGCAGCCGACCTGTTCGTCGACGCGACCGGCCCGGAAGCGCGGCTGCGCGGCGCGATCGACGGCGACCGCGACGACTGGAGCGGCTGTCTGCCGTGCGACCGGGTGTTGCTCGCGCAGGGCGATGCGACCGATCCGCCCGTGCTCACGCCGGTGACCGCGCATGCCGCCGGGTGGCACTGGCGCAGCGGCGCGCAGAATGGTCTCGCCTATGCCGCCGCCCGACTGAGCGACGGCAAGGCCGAACGGACACTGCGCAATGCGGCGGGTGCGGAGCCGGGCAAGCCGATCCGGGTGCGCGCCGGCACCCGGCGCGCACCGTGGCGCGGCAACTGCATCGCCATCGGCGACGCCGCAACCGAAGTCGAACCGCTCGAATGGTGCAATCTCCACCTCGCACTTAGCGCGATCGACCGGCTGGTGACGATGCTGCCCGGTCGCGAGCCAAGCGCGGTCGAAGCCGCCGACTTCAACCGCCAGACCCTGGCAGAGGCGGAGCGGGTGCGCGACTTCCTCGCGATGCACTATCGCACCGCACGCCGCGACGATCCGATGTGGCGCGAGGTCGCCGCCGCCGAGCTGCCGGCCAGCCTGTCTCACACGCTCGCCCAATTCGCCGAGCGCGGCCGCCTGCCCTTCTATGAAGAAGAGACCTTCTCACGCGACAGCTGGATCTCAGTGCTGCTGGGTCAGGGCTTCCTGCCGCGCCGACTGGACCCGCTGGTCGACGCGGTTTCTCCGGCGGACGCGAGCGCCGCGATGGCGGGGCTGCGCGCGGGCATCGTCGCGGCCCTGCTCCACGCCCCCACCCACGCCGACTATCGCGCGGCGCAAGCGAAACGCCTCTCCACATGAACGAACATTCGATCCGCCGCGTCGTGATCGTCGGCGGCGGCACCGCCGGCTGGATGGCCGCCGCCGCCTTCGCCCGCTTCCTCAACAACGGCTACACCGAGGTGACGCTGGTGGAATCGGAGGAAATCGGCACCGTCGGCGTCGGCGAGGCGACGATCCCGCCGCTGCTCAACTTCAACCAGATGTTGGGGCTGGACGAGAACGAATTCCTGAAGGCGACCGCCGGCACCTTCAAGCTGGGCATCGAGTTCGTCGACTGGGGCGCGCTGGGCGAGCGCTATTTCCACCCGTTCGGCAATTACGGCCATGACCTGCAGGGCGTACATTTCCACCAGCTTTGGCTGCGCGAGCGCGCGCGCCGAACGATGCCGGACATCGCCGCCTGGTCGATGAGCGCGGTCGCGGCGGCGAACGGCAAGTTCGGGCGCGCCACCGGCGACGCCCGCTCGCCGATCCGCGAGCTGTTCTACGCCTTCCATTTTGACGCCTCCCTCTATGCTCGCTACCTGCGCGCCTATGCCGAGCGCGCCGGCATCTCTCGCGTCGAGGGCCGTATCGCCGAGGTCAACCTCCGACCGACCGACGGCTATGTGGAGGCGGTGACGCTGGCCGACGGCCGGCGGATCGAGGGCGACCTTTTCATCGATTGTTCCGGCTTTCGCGGTCTGCTGATCGAAGAAGCGCTCGAAACCGGATACGAGAGCTACGCGCAATGGCTGCCGTGCGATCGCGCCGTCGCCGTGCCGTGTGCGCTGCCGACCCCCGGCGAACCCGACCCCTTCACCCGCTCCACCGCGCGCCGCGCGGGCTGGCAGTGGCGCATCCCGCTCCAGCACCGGATGGGTAACGGCCTGGTCTATTCCAGCGAGTTCCTGGACGACGACGACGCCGAAGCCCAGCTGCTCGCCAGTCTGGAGCGCGAGCAGCTCGCCGACGCCCGCCGGCTGACCTTCACCGCGGGACGACGACGTGAGTGCTGGAACCGCAACGTCGTGGCGCTGGGCCTGTCGGGCGGGTTCATCGAACCACTCGAATCGACCAGCATCCACCTCGTGCAGGCCGGTATCCAGCGGCTGGTCGCGCTGTTCCCCGACAAGCGGTTCGACCCGCGCGAGCGGGACGAGTTCAACCGCCAGATGAAGGACCTCTACGAGGACATCCGTGACTTCATCATCCTCCATTACAAGGCGACGCGACGGGACGACTCGCCGTTCTGGGATCGCGTCCGGACGATGAACGTGCCGGACAGCCTGCAACGCAACATCGACCTGTTCGCCGGCAAGGGTCGCCTGTTCCGCGAGGGCTACGACCTGTTCAGCAACCCGAGCTGGGTCGCGGTGTGTCTGGGCCAGGGCATCGTGCCCGCAAGCTGGGAACCCGCGGCGGACGCGCTCGACGAGGAGAGGGTCGCCCAGGCGCTCGATCAGATCAGGCGCGGCTATCTCGATACCGCGCAGCGGCTGCCGACGCACGGCCAGTTCCTGCGCATGACCGCGGCGTCGCCGCTCGCCGGCGCGGCGCCGTCGTTGGCACCGGTCGCGCCGCGCCCCGCCGAGGACGTCCCGTTCTTCGCGTTCACCGCCGAATCGCCGTTCGATGTCGGCTCCGGCGGCGGCTCGCCGCTGTGAGGCCGAACGGCATCCGCCGCGTCGTCATCGTCGGCGGCGGCACCGCCGGGTGGATGGCCGCCGCGGCGCTATCGCGCGTGCTCGGCGGCGACCCGACGTTGACCTTCGAGCTCGTCGAGTCGGACGAGATCGGCACGGTCGGCGTCGGCGAATCGACCATTCCTCAGATCGTGCTGTTCAACGCGTTGCTGGGGATTGACGAGGGCGAGTTCCTGCGCGCCACCAACGCCACCTACAAATTGGGCATCGAGTTCGTCGACTGGACGCACATCGGCGAACGTTTCATCCACCCGTTCGGCTTCTACGGCCTCGACATGCAGGGGGTGGAATTCCACCACCACTGGCTCAAGGCGCGCAGTCTCGGCGACGAGACGCCGCTGCAGGACTATTCGCTGAACATCATGACCGGGCTGCGCGGGCGCTTCGGTCATCCGCGCCACGACCTGCCCAATTCACCGCTGTCAAAGATGGGCTATGCCTTCCAGTTCGACGCCGGTCTGTATGCGCGCCTGCTCCGCCGGCTCGCGGAGAGCTGGGGTGTCCGCCGCCGCGAGGGCCGGGTCGTCGACATCGAGCAGGACGGCGAGACCGGCCATGTTAGCGCCGTCCGTCTGGCGGACGGCCGCCGCGTCGAGGGCGACCTGTTCATCGACTGCTCGGGTTTTCGCGGTCTGCTGATCGAGGAGAAGCTCGGCGCGGGTTTCGAGGACTGGTCCGCGCTGCTGCCGTGCGACCGCGCCTGGGCGGTGCCCTGCGAGCCGGGCGGGGGCAGGCTGCCGCTGACCCGCGCCACTGCGCGCGCCGCCGGGTGGCAGTGGCGCATCCCGCTCCAGCACCGCACCGGCAACGGCTATGTCTATTCCTCGGCGCATGTTTCGGACGACGAGGCGGCGGCGACGCTGCTCGTCAACCTCGACGGCGCGCCGATCGCCGATCCGAAGCAGCTGCGCTTCACTGCCGGGCACCGCCGCCGCGCCTGGATCGGCAACGTGGTCGCACTGGGCCTGGCGGGCGGCTTCCTCGAACCGCTTGAGTCGACCAGCATCCACCTCGTCCAGACCGCCATCGCCCGGCTCCTGACGTTGTTCCCGCATCGCGGATTTTCCACACTGGAGACGGAGCGCTTCAACGCGGAGCTGGCGCAAGAGTATCGTGACATCCGCGACTTCCTGATCCTGCATTATCACGCCAGCGGCCGCGAGGACTCGGCCTTCTGGCGCGATATCCGCGCGCTGACGCCGCCGGATGGAATGGTCTACAAGGTCGCGATGTATCGCGAGAACGGCCGCGTCTTCCGCGAGCATAACGAGGTGTTCACCGAGACCAGCTGGCTCGCGGTCATGGCCGGCAAGGGAATCCGGCCCGCCGGTTACCACCCCGTCGCCGACACGCTGCCGGACACGGAAACACTCGCGCGGCTGGCGGACATCCGCGCGATCATCGCCGAGACCGCAGACGCGCTGCCGCTGCAGGACGATTATCTGCGCCAGGTCGGCTGCGACCTGACCCCGGTCCGGCGCGTCGCATGACCCCGATCCGCGAGGTGCACGGTATCGACCGCGCCCGCTTCGACGCGGAGATCCGCGCCGCCGGCCAGCCGGTGGTGCTGCGCGGACTCGCCGCGGACTGGCCGGTGGTGTGCGCCGCGCGCGACTCAGACGAGGCGCTGGTCGACTATCTGAAGCGCTTCAGCCATGCCGAGCCCGTCAACGCCATCGTCGGCGCGCCGGAGATCGAGGGGCGCTTCTTCTACACGCCCGATCTGAGCGCGCTCAACTTCACGCGCGGCCGATCGCCGCTCGCCCCGTTTCTCGACCGCCTGCTGCGCGATCGCGGCGCGGCACGACCCTTTGCGATCGCGGTCCAGTCGATCCCCGCGCCCGACCTCCTGCCCGGTTTCACCGGCGAAAACGGCATCGATCTGGTGGACGCAACGGTCGTGCCCCGGCTGTGGCTGGGCAATGCGATCCGCGTCGCGACACATTACGACCTGATGGAGAATATCGGCGTCGTCGTCGCTGGCCGCCGCCGCTTCACGCTGTTCCCGCCCGATCAGGTCGGCAACCTCTACATGGGTCCTTACGAGCTGACCCCGGCCGGGACGCCGGTTAGCCTGGTCGATCCGGACGCGCCCGATCTCGACCGCTATCCGCGCTTTGCCGAAGCGCTGGCGCACGCGCAGCAGGCGATGCTGGAACCGGGCGACGCGCTTTATATCCCGTTCCACTGGTGGCACGCGGTCGCCAGCCTCGCGCCGGTCAACGTCCTGTGCAACTATTGGTGGAACCCGGCGCCCGCCGGGATGGCGAGCCCATACGACGCACTGCTGCTCGCGCTGTTCTCGCTGCGAACGCTACCGGAGGATCAACGCGCGGTCTGGCGCACGATGTTCGACCATCTCGTCTTCCAGCGCGACGGCGATCCGGTCGCGCACCTGCCGGCAGCCGTGCAGGGCGTGCTCGGCCCCGCCGGTCCCGACGGGCTAGAGCGGATGCGCGCGACGTTGCTCCAGTCGCTGAGCGCGGGATGAGGCGCGCCATCGGCCTGCTGGCCGCGGTGCTGACGCTGGGCGCAGCCGCGCCGGCGACGGTCCACTTCAATCAGCTCGGCTTCCTACCCGATACCGCGAAGCGGGCGATCGTCGCCGATCCGGCCGCCGCGCCGTTGCCGTGGCGCGTGATCGACGCTGCCGGACAAGTGGTCGCGGCGGGCCGGACGACCGTCTTCGGCAACGATGCGGCATCGGAAGATCATGTCCATCAACTGGCGTTCGACGCGGTACGGACGCCGGGCGTCTATCGGCTGGAGGTGGCCGGCGTGACCAGCCGCCCGTTCGAGATCGTGGCCGGACTTTATCGGCCGCTCGCCGGCGCAGCGCTCAATTACTTCTATCAGACCCGCGCCGGTATCGCGATCGAAGCGCGCTACGCCGGCGGCCGGCAATGGGCGCGTGCTGCCGGGCATCCGCACGAGGTGGCGGGTTGTTTCGCGGGTTCCGACGAACGCGGCACGGTCTGGCCGGGCTGCCCCTACACGCTCGACGTCACCGGCGGCTGGTACGATGCCGGCGATCAAGGCAAATATGTCGTCAACGGCGGTATTGCGCTGTGGACGCTACAGAACCTCTACGAAGCAAATCGCGCCACACCACCGTTCGCCGATGGAAGCGCCGCGCTGCCCGAGGCGGGGAACGGCCGCAACGACCTGCTCGACGAGGCGCGCTGGGAGATGCGCTTCCTGCTCGCAATGCAGGTTCCCGATGGGCAGCGGCTGGCGCTGCCGGTCGGGCGGCAAGCATCGGGGCCGCTCCGGCTCACCACGGTCGACGCGGGCGGCATGGCGCACCAGAAAGTCGCCGACCGCAACTGGACGGCGCTCCCCACCATTCCGGCCGAGGATCGGGAGGAGCGGCTACTCTATCCGCCGAGCACCGCCGCGACGCTCAATCTGGCCGCCACCGCGGCGCAATGCGCCCGCGTCTGGAAGGGCAGCGACGATGCATTCGCGCAGCGCTGCCTCGCCGCTGCGGCCCGCGCCTATGCCGCGGCGTTGCGCAATCCGCAGATTTCGGCGGCGCAGGCGTTCACCGGCAGCGGCGGCTATGGCGACGACGATGTCGCCGACGAGTTCTATTGGGCGACCGCCGAGCTTTACGCCGCGACCTTGTTGCCCGAGCTGGCACGGGCGCTGCACGCGATGGCGCTCCACGACGCGCCACTCCGCGGCGAGCCGGGCTGGAGCAGCACGGCCGCATTGGGTACGATCACGCTCGCCACGGCCACGGGCGTGCCCGCCCCCGAGCGCCAGGCGGCGCGCGCGAAGCTGGTGGCGCTCGCCGACCAATTTATCGCCGAGAAGGCGCAGTCGGGCTATGGTCTGCCCTATGCGACGACGCGCTATCCGTGGGGATCGAACGGCGCGATCCTCAACCGCGGTATCGTCCTGGCGCTCGCCGCGCGCTTCACCGGCGAGGAACGGTATCGCGACGCGGAGGTCGATACGGCCGACTATGTGCTCGGCCGCAACCCGCTCGGGCAAAGCTATGTCTCCGGATTCGGCTGGATGCCGATGACGCGCCCGCATCACCGGTTCTGGGCGCATCAGTTCGACCCCCGCCTGCCCGGCCCGCCGCCCGGCGTGATCGGCGGCGGCCCCAACAACACGGCGTTCGCCGACACCATCGCAGCGACGATGCGCGGGACCTGCGCCGCCATGCGCTGCTGGCGCGACGACGGCCGCGCCTATGCGTTGAACGAGGTCGCCATCAACTGGAACGCGCCGCTGCTGTGGGTCGCGACCGATCTCGCCATGCCGCGCCGATAGGCGTCAGGAGCGCTGGAGCATGCCGATCAGGAACTGCCTGATCTTCGCGCTCCGCGAGGCGCTCGGTGGCCCCATGATCCCGCGCGCCGCGGCGGGGAGATGATCGGCGGTGCGATCGGCGTCGGCTGCGAACACGAGATGGTCGAACCAGCTTCGCCACGCCGCCTTCTCCGCCGCCGGCAGGTCGCGCACTGCGCCGATCGCGTGCACCATCGCGAGGAAGGCGTCGCCGGACCGGTGCTCCCACCAGTAATTCACCAGCACGTTGAGCGGGGCGAACGCGCGGACGTGATGCCACCAGATCGGCGGTATGAAAATCGCGTCGCCAGGCTCCAGCTCCGCCACCAGCGCTTCGGCCAGCGCGTCGGCGAAGCGGGGATAGCGCACGAGGTCCGGCGCGTCGGGGTCGACCATGCTCGACGGCGGCCCCGCCAGCGTATGATCGAGCGGCCCGACATAGAGGTTGGCGAGCTGGTCGGGCGGGAACAACGTGAAGCGGCGTCGGCCGGCGACCACGCAGGCGATGTTGATCGACGTGTCGTAATGCGTCGCCACCCGCGTCGCGTTGCCGATCCACAGGCGCGCGGGCGCCTCGATGCCCAGCGCCAGCGGATTCGCCGCCTCCCAGCCGGGTAGGTGTTCTGGCGCCGTCGCGGCATTGGCGTAAAGCGCGTGCGGCCGCGCCTCGCCGCTCTCCGCATAGCGCAGCAGTTCGGCGACCAGCGCGCCGATCGGCACCTGCTGGCGATGAAAGTTGAAGTCGGTCAGCGTGTCGTCGGCGTAGAAGAACCGGCCCTCGATCGCCGGGGGGCCGATCAGCACCTCCAGCGGCTTCGCACCGCCGAACGCCGCAAGATACTCAGCCATCGCCCGGTCGCCGCCGCGCCCCGCCGCCACCGCCGCCCAGTGCGCGACCTGGCCGCGCAGCACGACCGGGCGATAGGCCGTGACGATCTCGCGCGCGAACGTCTCGGCGTCGACCGCCGCACGCTCGGCGACGCGCCGCTCGGTCGCGGCGGGCGGATCGAACCGGATCATGATCCGCTCATAGCGCGCCGCGTCGGCCGCCGCACCTCGATCCGTTCGACCACGATCTGCGGATCGACCAGCCAGAGGTGAAGCACATGCCGCCCTGCCGTCACGTCGGCCATCGTCACGCGTGCCACGCGCCGGTTGGCGATTACCGCCCGGCGCCAGCGCGCCTCGTCCTCACCGGCGAGCAGATCGACGATTACCGGCGCTCGCCCGTCCAGCGACAGCGCAAGCCGCTGCCGTCCGGTGCCGCGTACGTCGAGTCCCGGAGCGGCGACGACATCGACGGTGATCGCACCGGCGCGCGCCAGCGTCAGCGGCCAGGCGAGCTGCGGACTCGCACCGCCAGGCTCCTCGATCGGCGCGATCGTCGCCGGCCGCGCGATCATCGCCGCACCTTCCGCGGTGAGGCCCGGCACGCGCTGCCAGCGCATGCCCGCGCCGTCCACCACCCGGCCGGCGTCGGCGGTCAGCACCACCAGCGGCGGCGGCGGTTCGGCGGCGATGGCGGGCAGCGGCGTCGAAACGGTGGCGAGCGTCGGCATCACATCGGCCGGCGGCTGCTGCCACCCGGTATAGCCGATATGCGTCTGCGCCATCATGCCGGTCCATTTGCCGTCGGCGAGGCGATCGTAGCGGCGACGAAGCGCGTCATCCTGCGCGAAATAGCCGCGCGCCGCAGCGGCCCATCGCGTGACTGCGGCGGCATCGCCGAGGCGCGCGGCGGCGCG
This sequence comes from Sphingomonas sp., assembly GCF_965200135.1. GTDB lineage: Bacteria > Pseudomonadota > Alphaproteobacteria > Sphingomonadales > Sphingomonadaceae > Sphingomonas. The sequence continues at coordinate 274,808 of NZ_CBDATK010000013.1, read as the reverse complement.
GTTCGCGGCGACGGCCGCGTATAGCCGGTGCAGATTGGTCATCGCGTCGATGCGATGGCGTACCAGCTCGTCATAGGCATCCAGACGGTCGCCGGGGATGTTCGCCGTCTCCCGGTGAGCGGCAACGGCGAGCGCCTCCCACTCGGCGAGCACCCGCCGCCACTCGCCGGGGAAAGCATAGCTGTCGGCATCGACCAGCTCGGGCTTACGGCGGCTCGCGAGCTGGCCATAGCGCGCGATCAGCGCACCGACCGCGGGTCCCTGCGCCGGACCGAACTGTCGCCCCGCCCAATCGCGGGGATAGGCGGCCATCGCCGCCACCGTCATCCGGTCGGGGTTCCAGGCCATGTCGAGGAAGAAGCTGGTGGCGTATTCCATCGGTTTCAGGTCGCCGACATTGACGATCCACAACCGGTCGGCGCCATGTTCGTGCGCCAGCGTCATCTGCTGCCACACCCGCGGGATCGCATTGGTATCGAGCCACTTGTAGTTGCGCGGATCGCCGACGTAATCGAAGTGGTAATAGACCCCCGAACCGCCCGCGCGCCGGTCGCCGGGCGCGGGCAGCCGGCGGATATTGCCCCAATTGTCGTCAGAGAAGAGCAGCGTCACATCGTCGGGGATGCGCATGCCTTGGTCGTAATAGTCCTGCACCTCCTTGTAGAGCGCCCAGACCTGCGGCGTCGCACCGGCCGGGCGGCCGGTCGTGTCGGCGATAATCCGCCGCTGGTCGGCGACGATGCGCTCCAGTACCGCCGTCGCGGTGCCCTCCGTCATCGGCTCGTCGCCGTCGCCGCGCATCCCGATCGTCACCAGATCCTCGGCCGCTCCGCGCCGCTCGATGCCGGCGCGCCAGAACGCCCGCAACGCCCCGGCGTTGGCGGCATAGTCCCACGCGCCGCCGCCCTGTCGCCGCCATTCTACATTCGCGCGCGCCATCGGCTCGTGATGCGAGGTGCCGAGAATGATCCCCATCTCGCGCGCCAGTGGCGCCGAGGCAGGATCGTCCTGCCACAGCGACTTGCCCCACATCGCGGGCCACAAGAAATTGGCCTTCGACCGGAGCAGCAGCGTGAACAGCCGCTCGTACACCGCGTGGTCGACCCCGCCGAACCGCGCCTTCGCCCAGCCGCCGAACGCCGGCTCCTCATCGTTGATGAAGATGCCACGATACTTCACCATCGGATGATCGGCGACGCGCCCGCCGGTCAGGTACAGCGTACGGTGACGGATCGCCGGCACGTCCGCCCACCAGGTCCACGGGCTGACGCCGGCCTTGGCGCTGATGTCGTAGAGGCCGAAGATCGTCCCGCGCCGGTCCGCGCCGACGATCACCAGCGCGCGGTCGACGCCGGGCACGGGGTGGTCGACCACCTGTTCGACATAGCCTTCCCACTGGCCGGCGAGGCCGTGCACATCGACCTTGCCCGCACGCACCAGCGCGTCGACGACGCCGCCATGTCCCAACGTGCCCGCGATCACCGTTGCGCCGCCGCGCGCATCGTCCGCCAGTCGCGCCTCGCCAGCGCCCACCGCCTTCAGGTCAGCGACCAGATCGCCTGCCGCGCGCCGGACCCCCGGCGCGTCGGCCGGATCGACGACCACCGTCGCGACCCGGCGGGGCATGATCAGCGCCAGCGCGCCCGCGACGGGCTTGGCGCAGGCGGCGACCGGTCCGGCACAGTCCTGCGCCAGCGCCGGTGTCGGCAACGACAGCAGGAGCAGCGGCAACAGGCGGTGCAAGATCATGCCTCTCTCATAACGGCGGCGAGACGTCCGCCGCCCGACCGCTCTGATACCGCTACCAGTCGCCGCACGGCAATCGGCATAGGGCGACCCTTGACGTCGTCCGGTCGCGACGACACTGTTAGCGCTATCACGCGGAGAGGGAAATGACCGGGCATCTCGCCTTCACGGCCGCCACCGACCTGCCCCGCGACTGGCGCGTGGGCCGGTTTCTGGGACGGTTGGAGCACGACGGCGCCGTGATTCCGGTGCTCGTCGCGCAAGGCGTCGTCCACGACATGAGCATGGTCGCGCCGACCGTGTCGCTACTGGTCGAGGCCGGCGCGTTCGCCGGCGGCCGTGCGCTCGGAGCGCTCGACGCGGTGCTCGGCGCCGGCGCGCGCCCGCTCAGCCCGATCGACCTTCAGTGCGTCAAGGCTTGCGGCGTCACCTTCGCCACCTCCGCCGTCGAGCGCGTCATCGAGGAGCGTGCGCGCGGCGACGCCGGTGCGGCGGTCGCGTTTCGCGCGCGGCTGGAGGAGCGGATCGGCGGCTCGATCCGCGCGGTCGTGCCCGGCTCGGCCGATGCCGCCGACCTCAAGGCCGCGCTGATCGAGGAGGGCGTCTGGTCGCAATATCTCGAAGTCGCGATCGGCCCGGACGCGGAGGTTTTCACCAAGGCGCCGGTCCTGTCGACGGTAGGCTGGGGCGCGGAGATCGGCGTCCGCTCCGACTCGAGCTGGAACAACCCCGAGCCCGAGATCGTGCTGATCGTCGCGCCCGATGGCGCGCCGATCGGCGCGACGCTGGGCAACGACGTCAATCTGCGCGATTTCGAAGGGCGCTCGGCGCTGCTGCTCGGCAAGGCGAAGGACAACAACGCGTCATGCGCGCTCGGCCCGCTGATCCGGTTGTTCGACGCCGAATTCACGATGGACGACGTCCGCGACGCGCAGCTGTCACTGCTGATCGAGGGCGAGGACGGGTATCGGCTCGACGGTGCGAGCTCGATGCGCGAAATCAGCCGCGATCCGCTCGACCTGATCGGCCAGACGCTGTCGGAGCATCAATATCCCGACGGGTTCGCGCTGTTCCTCGGCACGCTGTTCGCACCGACGCAGGATCGCGATGAGCCGGGGCGCGGCTTTACGCACAAGGTCGGCGACGTGGTGACGATCGCCAGCGACAGGCTGGGTACACTCGTCAATCGCGTCGTCCATTCGCGCGACGCCGCACCCTGGACGGTGGGCATCGGCGCGACGATGCGCGATCTGGTGGCGCGGGGGATGATCAGGTCATGATCGGCGCCGACGATCGCGCCATATACCCCAGCCTGCGCGACCGGCGTGTCGTCGTCACCGGCGGCGGATCGGGCATCGGCGCCGGGCTGGTCGAGGCGTTCGTCCGGCAGGGCGCGCGCGTCGCCTTCGTCGATCTGGCGGAGGAGCCGTCACGGGCGCTGGTCGCCGCGCTGACGCCCGGCGCGGCGCATGCGCCCGTGTTCCACCGCCTCGATCTCACCGACCTCGATGCGGTCGCCTCGACGATGCGCGCGATCGACTCCGCGCTCGGCGGCGTCGACGTGCTCGTCAACAATGCCGGCAACGACGACCGCCACCGCCCCGCCGACGTGACGCCCGCCTATTGGGACGAGCGGATGGCGGTCAATCTGCGCCACCTGTTCTTTTGCGCGCAGGCGGTGATCCCCGGCATGACCGCGCGCGGCGGCGGCGTGATCCTGAATCTCGGTTCGATCAGCTGGCATCTGGGGCTGGAGGAGCTGGTCGCCTATCAGACCGCCAAGGCCGGTATCGAGGGCATGACCCGCGCGCTCGCCCGCGAACTGGGCCCGGCCGGCATCCGGGTCAACACGATCGTGCCCGGCAATGTCCAGACGCCACGGCAGCAGCAATGGTACACGCCCGAAGGAGAGGCCGAGATCGTCGCCGCGCAGTGTCTGAAAGCACGCGTCCTGCCGCACGACATCGCGGCGATGGCGCTGTTCCTCGCGTCCGACGACGCACGGCTGTGCACGGGGCATGACTACTGGGTCGACGCCGGATGGCGCTGACGCGGTTGCTGGTCGCGGTCGCGCTGGCCGGCACGGCGACCGGTGCGATCGCGCGCGCCGCGCAATGGGTTCCGGCCTGGGGCGCGGCGCAGATGCGTAGCGAGGGGGCCGATGCCGATCGCCTCGCGAGCGCCGGCCCTTCGACCATCCGCCAGATCGTTCATCTCGCCGCCGGCGGCCGCATCCTGCGCGTGCGGCTGTCGAACGTCGCGAGTGACACGCCGCTGCACATCGGCGCCGTGTCACTCGCGCGTGGCGCGGCCGGCCGCGCCGCCGTGACCGATCTCCGGCCACTGACCTTCGACGGTGCGACATCGGTCGTGATCCCGGCCGGTGCGGAGATCTACGCCGACCCGGTGACGATGGTGCGCGTCGCGCCCGGCGACGATATTGCGATCAGCCTCTACCTGCCCGATTCCGTGCCACATCGCACCGGTCATCCGGGCGCCCGCGCAACGGCTTTCTTGGCCAGCGGCGACGTCACCGGGGCCGCCGATCTGCCGGCGGCACAGCGGATCGGCGGCTGGTGGAGCCTTGCCGATGTCGAGGTCGACGGCGGTCCGCAGTCCGGCGCGATCGTCGCGATCGGCGACTCGATCACTGACGGCTACGGAGTCCGTGACGACGGCAACGCGCGCTGGCCCGATCTGCTCGCGCGTCGTTTAGCAACCGACCCGGCGACGCGCACCTTGTCGGTGGTCAATGCCGGGATCGGCGGCAACCGCGTGCTGCTCGACGGCGTCGGACCGAGCCTGCTCGCGCGCTTCGACCGCGACGTGATCGCGCGGGCTGCGGTGCGTTACGCGATCGTGCTGGAAGGCGTGAACGACCTCGGCACCCTCACTCGAGACCAGCCGGCGACCCCCGCCCAGCATAGCGCGCTGGTCGCGGCGATCATCGCAGCCTATCGGCAGGTCGTCGTCCGGGCGCACGCGCACGGAGTCAGGGTGATCGGCGGCACGATCATGCCATTCGTCGGCAATGACTATTACCACGCGGGTCCCGACAGCGAGAGCGATCGGCAGGCGATCAACACCTTCATTCGCTCGGCGGGAGCGTTCGACGGCGTGGTCGATTTCGACCGCGCGCTCCGCGACCCGGCGCATCCCGACCGTCTCCTCGCCGCCTATGATTCCGGCGACCACCTCCATCCCAGTGAGGCGGGCTACCGCGCAATGGCGGACGCGATCCCACTGTCGTTGTTCGGCGACGCCCGCGCGTCCGCCGTCGCCGCCCGACGCCCGCAGATCGCGATCACCTTCGACGACCTACCCGCGCACGGACCGCTGCCGCCGGGCGGCGACCGACTGGCGGTCGCGCAGGCCATCATCGCCGCGTTGCGATCGCATGACGCGCCCGCCTTCGGGTTCCTGAATCAGGGCTTCGCGACCGGGGAGCCGCGGGCGCCGGCGGTTCTCGCAGCATGGCGCGCGGCCGGGCTGCCGATCGGCAATCATACCTTCTCGCACCTCAACCTCGACATGGTCGGTGCCGCTGCCTTCCTCGCCGACGCGCATCGCAATGAATCGTCGCTGGCGGCGATCGCGGGTCCCGACGACGGGCGCTGGTTCCGCTATCCTTTCCTGCTCGAGGGCAGCGGACCCGCCGTCCGCGACGCCGTGCGCGCCGACCTGCGTCGCAGCGCGTATCGTGTCGCGGCGGTGACCATGAGTTTCGGCGATTACGCCTGGAACGACGCCTATGCCCGCTGCGTGGCCAGGCACGACGGTTCCGAAATCACCGCGCTGGAAGCAAGCTTCCTCGCCGCCGCCAAGGCACAGGCGCTGCGATCGCGCCTGATCGCGCGCCAAGCGCTCGGGCGCGACATCCCCTATGTTCTGCTGATGCACCTCGGCGCGTTCGACGCGCACATGCTGCCGCGACTGCTTTCGCTCTACGAAGAGATGGGCTTCGCCTTCACGACGCTGCCGAAGGCAGAAAGCGATCCGTTCTATGCGGCGGCGGTCGATCTGGCGCTGCCCGGCTCCAGCCCGACACTGGAAGCCGCAGCGTCCGCGAAAGGCCTCGCCATTCCGGCGAACGCTCCATTGCCGGGCCCGACCGTCTGCACCTGACGTGGTGGCTCAACCGACCATATCCTCCAGCTCGCGCCCCTTGGTCTCGCCGATGAAGCGCTGGACCAGGAAGAAGCTGATGAGCGCCGACACCGCATAGAAGCTGTACGTCGCCGCCAACCCAAGCTTGGCCGCCATGATCGGGAAGCTTTGCGCGATCAGGTAATTGGCGAACCACTGCGCGAACCCGCACACCGCCAATGCCGATCCGCGTATCTGGTTGGGAAACATTTCTCCCAACATGACCCACATGATCGGGCCCCAGCTGAGATTGAAGAAGATCACGTAGACGTTGGCCGCGACCACCGCGACGAACCCGTCGTGAGGAGATAGCTGTAGCGCCCCCGCCGCGTCGAGCGTACCGTTGTGGAAGACATAGGTCATCACGAACAGCGCCACCGTCATTCCCGCCGAGCCGATCAGCAGCAGCGGCTTGCGCCCGATCCGGTCGACCAGTGCGATCGTGACGAAGCAGGCGCCGATCGACACCAGGCCCGAAATGATGTTGCGCTGGAGTGCGGTGTCCTCGCTCGCCCCCGCCAGCTTCCACAGCGTCTCGCCGTAATAGAAGATGACGTTGATGCCGACGAGCTGCTGGAACACGGCGATGACCAGACCTGCCCAGACGATCGGGCGCAGCCCGGTGCCGGGCGCGAGTACGTCGGACAGTCGCGGCCGGTGATCGGTGCCGAAACTCGCGCGGATTTCCTCCAGCTTCGCCTGAGCGACCGTCGCGCCGAACAACCGTGCCAGCACGCCCGCAGCACTTTCGTGGCGGCCCCGAGAAACCAGATAGCGAGGGCTTTCCGGAATGAAGAACAAAGCAAACAGGAACACCGCCGCCGGCAGCGCCTGGCAAAGATACATCCAGCGCCACGCTTCGATCCCGCCCCAGAACAGGTTGGTCGACTTGCCCGCGGCGGCGGCGAGGAAGTAATTTACCACAAAGGCGAGCGTCAGCCCGCTGATGATCATGACCTGCTGCACGGTCGTCATGCGCCCGCGAATATTCGCGGGCGCGACCTCGGCGATATAGGCGGGCGACAGCACGCTGGCCGTGCCTACGGCCATCCCGCCGCACAGTCGCGCGATGATGAAGATCAGATGGTCGTGCGCCAGCCCCTGAACGATCGCGCCGACCAGAAACAGGGCGGCTGCGACTATCATTACATTACGGCGGCCGAACAGATCGGCGAAGCGACCCGCGATGAAGGCCCCGATGAAGCAGCCGATCAGCAGCGAGCCGACCGTGAAGCCGAGGCTCGCGTCGGACAGCCCGAACGCGGCACGCAGGCCGTCCTGCGTACCGTTCACCGCGCCACTGTCATAACCGAACAGCAACCCGCCGATCGTCGCTACCGAGACGATCGCGGCGATAAATCCGAGGTTGGCGGTGTTCGATGCCGGATCGGCGCTTGTGGCCATGTGATCGTCCCTCTCCACAGTGTCGGACGGCGCGGTTCGATCCGTGCTCGTCGAGTGTTAGCGCTATCACGCGCCATTCACGTGTCAAGCGCCGTGCGGTCGCCGCGGTGATGCGTCCGACTCGCGGCGGACGAGCACGAAGTCGAGCAGCTCGACCGTGGCGGTCGCACCCGCCCCCGGTCCGCGGATGGCGTCGGTGAGCATGTTGACCGCGCACCGCGCCATGTCGGCGATCGGCTGACGGATGGTGGTAAGTTCCGGCCAGATCGCGGTGGCGAGCGTCGTGTCGTCGAACCCCACGACCGTCAGATCGCCCGGCACGTCCATCGCGTGGCGATGTGCGACCGCGACGGTCGCCGCCGCCATGTCGTCGTTGGACGCGAAGATCGCGGTCGGCGGCTCACCTAGCCCCAGCAGCAGCTCGGCGGCGTCCAGCCCGGAGCGATAGGTGAAGAGCCCCGGCACGATCAGCGTCGCTTCTTCCGGCAGCCCGGCCTCGACCAGCGCGTCGCGATAGCCTTGCAGCCGGTGCGCCGATGCCGACAGGTTGGGGTCGCCGATCACGAAGCCGATGCGGCGATGCCCGAGCAAGACGAGATGGCGCACCATCTCATGCGCCGCGCGGCGATCGTCGATCGCCACCGCCAGCTGATCGCGGTGGCGCTGCGTCGTTGCAAGCAGCATCGTCGGGATCCCCGCCGCGGCGAACAGGTCGAGCACGGCGGTGGATTCGCACAGCGGCGGCGTCAGCACGACGCCATCGACGCCATCGTCGACCAGCCGGGCGGCGGCCTGCACGTCGCGCTCGCCGGGCGCGCAGCGCTCGAACACCAGTTGCACGTTGCGTCGCGTCGCCTCGTCGAGGCTGCCGACCAGGAACTCGCCGACGAAACCCGCGCTGGGGTTGCCATAGAGCAGGCCGATCCGGACCTGCGCCGCGCCCGCAAGGTTGCGGGCGGACTGGTTCGGCGCATAGTTGAGCGCGGCGATGGCATCGTTGACCAGCTCGCGCGTCGCCGGCCGGACATTGCCCTCGGCATTGATGACGCGCGACACGGTCATCGGCGACACGCCGGCCCGCCGGGCGACGTCGCTGATCGTCGGAGCGCCGAGCTGGCGCCGGCTGGTTCGGTTCACTGCCAGGTCGTCTCTCCGATGGTAGGAATGCTTCCGGCCGTTAAGCCGATCACCGCATCCAAGGCAACATTGCCGTAACCTGCATCACAGGGGTTGCAGCGTCGCCAAGCTGTGATAGCGCTACCACAAGGACTCCGCGGGAGCCGTCGTTCGGAGAGGAACATGATGCGCCGATTTCCACTCATCCCGGCCGCGCTCGCGCTTGCCGCGCTGGCGGCCGGCGGCATCCTCGCACAGGGCCGCGCCGGCCGAACGACTCCGGCCGGCACGCCGCTGCCGACGGCCGCGCCCGATGGCCGGCACTATCTGTCGCAGCCGCTCACCACGGCGATCTACACCGCCGACCCTTCCGCGCACGTCTTCGGCGGGAAGATCTACGTCTATCCCAGCCACGACGTGCCGACCGCAACGGCCGACGACGATCTCGGCAACGAATACGCCATGCACGACTATCGCGTGCTGCGCCTCGACCGAATCGGCGGCCCGGCGACGGTCGGGCCGGTCGCGCTCGACGTCAGGGACGTGCCGTGGGCATCAAGGCAGATGTGGGCGCCCGACGCCGCCTATCGCAACGGCACCTATTTCCTCTACTTCCCCGCCCGCGACCGCACGGTCGACAAGAACGGCCTCGGCGCCTTTCGCATCGGGGTCGCGACCGCGCGCAACCCGATGGGACCGTTCAAGGCGATGCCGCGGCCGATCGCGGGCAGCTTTTCGATGGACCCGGCGGTGTTCACCGACACCGACGGCAAAACATATATGTATTTCGGCGGCATCTGGGGCGGCCAGCTCCAGCGCTGGCGCGACGGCCGCTACGACCCGAACGGCAGCGACACCGACCTGCACCGCGACGATCAGCCGGCGCTGTCCGGCAAGGTCGTGCGGATGAACGACGACATGACCAGCTTCGCCGAGCCGGTGCGCGACGCGGTCATCCTCGATCCAGCGACCGGCAGGCCGGTGCTCGGCGGCGATCACGACCGCCGCTTCTTCGAGGCGTCGTGGATGTTCCGGCGCGGCGGCACCTATTACTACACCTATTCGACCGGCGACACGCACTGGCTGAACTATGCGACAGGCACCTCGCCTTATGGCCCGTTCACCTATCGCGGCCACATCCTGAAGCCGGTGCAGGGCTGGACCAGCCACCATTCGATCATCGAATGGGATGGTCGCTGGTGGCTGTTCTATGCGGACACGCAGATGTCGAACCGCAATCACCTCCGCAACGTCAAGGTGACCGAACTCCGGTTCGGCACCGACGGTTCGATCCCGACGATCGATCCGTTCGTGGAGTAGGCCGATGTTCCTCGGCATCGACATCGGCACTTCGGGGATCAAGGCGGTCGTGCTCGACGAGCGCGGCGCGGTCGCCGGCCAGGGCATCGCCGCGCTGACCGTCCAGCGTCCGCACGCGGCCTGGTCGGAGCAGGATCCGGAGGCATGGTGGCGAGCAACCACCGCCGCGGTACAGGCGATCGACCCCACGGTCCGGCGCGCCGTTCGCGGGGTCGGCCTCGCCGGGCAGATGCACGGCGCAACGCTGCTCGATGCCGACGATCGACCCCTGCGCCCCGCGATCCTGTGGAACGACGGGCGCAGCGCCGCCGAGTGCGCCGCGCTCGAAGCCGCCCTGCCCGATCTCGCGGCGATCACCGGCAACATCGCGATGCCGGGCTTCACCGCGCCCAAGCTGCTCTGGGTCAAGGCGCACGAGCCGGACGTGTTCGCGCGCGTCGCGACGGTACTGCTGCCCAAGGATTACGTCCGCCTGCGCATGACCGGCGACAAGGCATCCGACGTGTCGGACAGCGCCGGCACGCTATGGCTCGACGTCGCGCACCGGCGCTGGAGCGAGGCCGTGCTCGCCGCCTGCGACCTCACCACGGCACAGATGCCGCGGCTGTTCGAGGGCACCGAGGTGACCGGGCGATTGCGCGCCGAGGTGGCCGAACTGTGGGGCATGGGCACGGTCCCGGTCACCGGCGGCGGCGGCGACAACGCCGCGGGCGCGGCCGGCGTCGGCGTGGTCGCGGACGGCGATGCGCTGTTGTCGCTCGGCACGTCCGGCGTGATCTTCGTCGCCACCGACGCCTACCGCCCCAACCCTGCCCGTGCAGTCCACGCATTCTGCCATTGCGTGCCGGACCTCTGGCATCAGATGAGCGTCCACCTGTCGGCGGGCAGCTGCATCGACTGGGTCGCACGGCTGACCGGCGCGAGCGGCGCCGCCGAACTGTTCGGGCGCGCCGAAGCCGCCGGTCCGGCGGCGGGACCGGAGCTGTTCCTCCCGTATCTTTCCGGCGAACGGACGCCGCACAACGACGTGGCCGTGCGCGGCGCCTTTCTCCACCTCGACAACGAAACCGACGCGAACCGCCTCGCCCAGGCGGTGCTGGAAGGCGTCGCCTTCGCGCTCGCCGACGGGCTCGACGCGCTGACCCAGGCGGGCACCCGCGTCGAGCGGCTGGGCGTCATCGGCGGCGGCGCGCGCTCTTCCTATTGGGGGCGGATCATCGCTGCCGCGCTGGCGACGCCGCTGGTCTATTTCGAGGGCGGCGAGGTCGGTCCCGCGCTCGGTGCCGCGCGGCTCGCCCAGATCGCCGTCGACGGCGGCGACCCCGCCACCGTCTGCGCCGCGCCGCCGATCAGCCACAGCATCGACCCCGATCCCTCGTTCGTCGAACGGCTCGGCGACAAACAACAGCTCTTCCGCGCCGCATATCCGCGGATCGCGCCAACCCCGAAAGGCCAGTGACTCCGATGGCGACCGACTATTTCGCGGATATTCCCACGATCACCTATCGCGGACCGGAAACCGACGACGAGTTCGCATATCGCTGGTACGACAAGGACCGCGTCGTGCTGGGCAAGACGATGGCCGAGCACCTGCGCTTCGCTGTCTGCATGTGGCACACCTTCTGCTGGCCGGGCAGCGACGTGTTCGGGCCGGGCACCTTCCAGCGGCCGTGGGCGGCGCACGCGCACACGCCCGAAGGCGCGGCGATGAAGCGTGACGCAGCCTTCGACTTCATCCGCCGGCTCGATGTACCCTTTTATTGCTGGCATGACGTCGATGTCTCGGCGCACGCGACCAACGTCGCGGACTGTGGCCGCTTCTTCGGCGAGGCGGTCGCTCATCTGGAACAGCTTCAGGCCGACAGCGGCATCGCGCTGCTGTGGGGCACCGCCAACCTGTTCAGCGATCCTCGCTACGCCGCCGGCGGGGCGACCAATCCCGATCCGGAGGTGTTCGCCTGGGGCGCGATGCAGGTCCGCGCCGCGCTGGAGGCGACGCATCGGCTGGGCGGTGCGAACTATGTGCTGTGGGGCGGGCGCGAAGGGTATGAGACGCTCGTCAACACCGACATGAAGCGCGAGCTCGACAATCTCGGCCGCTTCCTCGCGCTCGTCGTCGAACACAAGCACAAGATCGGCTACACCGGCGCGATCCTGATCGAGCCCAAGCCGTTCGAACCGACCAAGCATCAGTACGACTTCGACACCGCGACGGTGTACGGCTTCCTCAAGCGCTACGGCCTGGAGGACGAGGTCCGGGTCAACATCGAGGCGAACCACGCGACGCTCGCCAGCCATACCTTCGAGCACGAGATCGCGACCGCCTCGGCGCTCGGCATCTTCGGCTCGATCGACGCCAATCGCGGCGACTACCAGAATGGCTGGGACACCGATCAATTCCCCAACTCGGTCGAGGAGCTGACCCGCGCGACGCTGGAGATCGTCCGGGCCGGCGGCTTCACCACCGGCGGCTTCAACTTCGACGCCAAGGTGCGGCGCCAGTCGATCGACGCGGCGGATCTGTTCCACGGCCATATCGGCGGCATCGACACGGTGGCGAAGAGCCTGCTCAACGCCGCCGCCATCATAGAGGACGGCCGCATCGACGCGTTCAGGGCGCAACGATACGCCGGCTGGGACGGCGAACTGGGGCGGACGATCCACACCGAGGGCACCGGCCTCGCCGACATCGCCGACCTCGCGATCGCGCGCAACCTCGATCCACAGCCGCGTTCCGGTCGGCAGGAATGGCTGGAGAACCTCCTGAACCGGTTCTGATCGGGATGGCGAGGTCGACCGCATGACCGCTGCGCCGTTGGGCGTAGGGCTGATCGGCTTCGGGGTCGCCGGCCGCTGCTTCCACGCGCCGCTGATCGCGGCCGAGCCCCGGCTGCGCCTCACCGCCGTCGCGACCTCGCGCGCGGCGGAAGTGGCGGCGGCGTATCCCGCCGCCGCCGTACATGCCGACGCGCTAGGGCTGATCGCCGATCCGGCGGTCGCGCTGGTGGTCGTCGCCGTTCCCAACGCCCTGCACGCGCCGCTCGCCCGCGCGGCGCTGGCGGCCGGCAAGCATGTCGTCGTCGACAAGCCCTTCGTGCTCGATCCGGCGGACGGCGACGCGCTCGCCGCGACCGCGCGGGAGCGGGCGCTGACGCTCGCCGTCTTCCACAACCGGCGCTGGGACGCGGATTTCCTTACCGTCCGCGCGCTGCTCGATCGCGGCACGCTGGGCGATGTGCGTGACGCCGTCCTCGCCTGGGATCGTTTCCGCCCCGCGATCAAGCCGGGGTGGCGTGAGGAGCCGGGGCCGGGTGCCGGACTGATGGCCGATCTCGGCCCCCACCTCGCCGATCAGGCGCTGGCGCTGTTCGGGCCGCCCGACCGCGTTACCGGCGATCTCGCGATCCAGCGCGACGACGCGCGGGTCGACGACTGGTTCGCGATCACGCTCCACTATGGCGAGCGCCGCGTGCTCCTCGCCGCCTCGACGATGACGGCCGCGCCCCGCCCCCGGTTCGCGCTCCACGGAACGCTGGCGAGTTACGTCAAGCACGGCATCGACCCGCAGGAGGCGTGGCTACGCGCCGGCGGCGCGCCGGGCGACACGGGCTATGGCATCGAGCCGGCAACGGCGTGGGGTCGGCTGGTCACCCCCGATCGCGAGCGGCCGGTGATGAGCGAGCGCGGCGATTGGCGACGCTTCTACGCCGGCGTCGCCGCCGCGGTCGGCGACGGCGCACCGCCGCCGGTCACCGCCGCCGACGCGCTGGCGGGCCTCCGCCTGCTCGCGCTGGCACGGCGCAGCGCGGCGGACGGGCGGACGCTCGACTGGAGCGGTCAGGGCGCATAGGCGTACATCCCGATCGTCGTGCCGACGAAGCCGCCGCCCTTGGCGGTGCTAAGTATCGTCCCGTCCGCACCATTGAGCAGCCGCGTCCATCCGCCGCCGCCGACCGCATAGTCGAACGCGTAAAGCCCGCCGCGCGCCACGATGCGCAACCGGACGGGCGCGGCGGCGACGGGCAGCGCGCGGCTGGCGAGCACGACGCCGTCGACCGGATCGCCCTTCCCGCTGCGCCGTTCGACCCGCACCAGCCGCCGGCCGCCGTCGTTGACCAGCCCGACGAAGTAATAATGCGCCTCGTTCTGATAGGCGACGAGTCCCGCCTTCGCGCCGACGCGGTCGAGGTCGGCCCTCACCTCGGTCGAGGCGGTGGCGTCGAGATGCTGCTGCCGACGCGCGACGAAGCTGGGCTGTCCGAGCCCGCCGATCGGCTCTGCGCGCGCGTCGAGCGCCAGCCCGCCCGCTCCCGCGTGCCACCAGCGCGTCTTCGGCGTCCGCACCATCAGCCAATAACGCGCGAGCGTCGGCCGGGCGAAGGCGTCGCGCAGCGTGAAATTACCCGCTAGCGGAAAGCTGCCCGAAGGCGTCGCCGGCAGCGCCGGGCGCCGCGCGGCATAGGGAATGACCTCGCCGGGATCGGTGACGATCGGCCAGCCGTCGCGCCAGGTCACCCGCCGCAGAAAGGTCTCTCGCCCGGTATTGTAGAGATCGCCGGTGTAGGGCCTGGTCGCCAGGAACACGGCCCACCAGTCGCCCACAGGCGTGTCGACGAACTGGGCGTGCCCGGCCGAAGTGATCGGATCGGCTCGACCGGCCGGCAGGTCGCGCTGCGTCAGGATCGCGTGCGGAAAGGGCGTGAACGGGCCGTCGGGGCGGTCGGCGCGATAGACGGTCTCGGAATGTCTCTCCGACGTCCCGCCCTCGGCGGCGATCAGGTAATAGCGCCCGTCGTGCCGAAAGAGATGCGGGCCCTCCACCCAGACCGGCCTGGCGGCGAGATCGATGCCGCCGTCGACGATCATTCGGGCCGGGCCGCGCGTCTTCAGCGTGGCGAGATCGAAGCGGCGGATCCAGATCGCACGATGGCCGTCATAGCGCGGTGCCTCGACGGGGGCGTCGTTGTTGACCAGCCAGGTGCTGCCGTCCGCGTCGGTAAACAGGGAAGGGTCGATGCCGCCGACGTCGCGCACCCAGACCGGGTCCGACCAGGGGCCGGCCGGGTCGCGCGCGGTCAAGACGAACGTACCGCCGCATTCGACGCAGGTGTTGACGATGTAAAACCGACCGTTCGCGTGGTGTAGCGACGGGGCGAACAGCCCTTCCGACAGCTTGCGTGCGGTAAGGTCGATCTGGCCGGGCCGGTCGATCGCGTTGGCGATCTGCGTCCAGTGGACGAGGTCGCGGCTGTGGAAGACCGGCAGACCGGGGAAATAGGAGAAGGTCGAGTTGACCAGGTAATAGTCGGCACCCACCCGAATGACGCTGGGGTCGGGATAGAAGCCGGGCAGGATCGGGTTCGCATACTCACCCGGTCGCGGCCGCGCCGAGGTCGCGTCATGCCCCTCATAGCTGAACCATGCGAAGCGCACCGGCGCCGGCCGGGCCGGAACCGGCGCCGCCGCGACCAGCAGCGATGCGATCGCGGCCCACAGGAGCAATTGACGGCGCATCTTCCCCTCTCCCCATAGGCGCCGCGCCGATGTCGACGGCGGTCGCACCACGAGGTAGCGTTATCATCCAGCCGCAAGGCGATGCAAAGCTTTGGGCAAAGCTTTGGGCAAAGCTTTGGGCAGAGCGACGGCGATACTGACGGGAGGACGACGATGACGACTCGCTTGGGGACGATTCTCGCGACGCTGTACGGCGCGATGACATGCGCGACCGCAACGCCGGCGACCGCCGCGCCAGCCTCCGATCGCGCCGCGACCACCGCCGCCCGCCTCCATCGCGGGGTCAACGTGCTGGGCTATGATCCGATCTGGACCGACGCTCGCCGCGCGCGTTTCCAGCCGCGCCATTTCGCCGTCATCCGCCGTGGCGGCTTCGATTTCGTTCGGATCGTCCTCCAGTCGTTCGCGCATATGGACGGGCGTAACCGGCTCGATCCGACATGGCTGGCGACGCTCGACCGGCTGATCGGCCAGGCCACCGCCGCGGGCTTGTCGGTGATCGTCGATGAGCATGATTTCGACATCTGCTCGGACGATCCCGACACCTGCGAGCCGAAGCTGCAGGCGTTCTGGCGCCAGATCGGCGCGCGTTACCGCAACCAGCCCGCGACCGTGCTCTTCGAGCTACTCAACGAACCGCATGGCAAGCTCGACGCCGCCCGCTGGAATGCGATGCTGGCGCGGCTGATCCCGATCGTCCGCGCGACCAATCCGGACCGCACCCTCGTGATCGGGCCGACCGACTGGAACAATCTCGCGCGCCTGCCGGACCTCGCGTTGCCGGCGGACGACCGCAATATCCTGGTGACGTTCCACTATTACGAGCCGTTCCGCTTTACGCATCAGGGTGCGTCCTGGACGCCGGAAACGGCGCAGCTGCGGGGCGTCCCGTTCACCGCCGACGATGCGGCTCGGATCGCCACGGATTTCGACACGGCGGCGGCATGGCGCGACACCCATCATCGCCCCGTCATGCTCGGCGAATTCGGCGCCTATGACGGCAGCGGCACGCCCGTGGCGGATCGCGCGCGCTACGCCGCCACGATCAGTCGCGCCGCCGCAGCGCGCGGCTTCCCCTGGGCATATTGGCAGTTCGACAGCGACTTCGTCGTCTACGACATCGCCCATGACCGCTGGGTCGAGCCGATCCGCCGGGCGCTGATCGGCGCGCCCTGACCGGTCAGGCTCCCAATCGGTCAGACCAGCGCGTTGCGCCGGATCACCTCCTTGTACCAGGCGGCGCTGAGCTTGGGGATGCGCCGTTGGGTGGCGAAATCGACGTAATGAATGCCGAATCGCTTGGTATAGCCGTCCGCCCACTCGAAATTGTCCATCAGGCTCCACAGGAAATAGCCCTTGAGCGGATAACCCTCGACGGCGGCGCGCCGGAACTGGGTCAGGTAGTTGCGCAGGTACATGACGCGATCGGCGTCGTCGATCCGGCCGTTCGCGACCGGGTCGTCCGCCGATGCGCCGTTCTCCGAGATGAAGAGCGTCTTGGGCTGCCACAGTTCGCTTACCGTCCGCACCCCCCAATAGGCGACCTCCGGCCCCATCACGAGCCAGGGTGACGCCATGCGCGGCGACGAGGCGATGTGCGGGATGGTCGCGTACCCCTTCGGTCCGGTATCCGCGCGAACCCATTCCGGCGTGTAGATGTTAAGCGCGACGAAATCGAGCGGGCTGCCAATTGCGGCCATGTCGCCGCTCTGCACCTTCGGCGCGGCGGCACCCTGTTCGGACAGATACTCGTCGATGTAGCGCCCTTCCATGATCGCGGTCAGGAACATGGCGTTCTGTTCGCGGGTCGCCTTCTTTGCGGCGGCGATATGCTCCGCCGTCTCGATGACCGGCGTGAAGATGGCCGTGTTGTCGGCGATCCCGACCTGCGTGCCCGCCTTCGCATGGGCACGGATCGCCTGCACGCCGAGGCCGTGCGCGAGCACGCCGTGATGGCGCACCTGGTTCACCGCCGCCGGTGCGAGCTTCAGCCCCGGCGCGTGGATGCCCTGCTGATGACCGAGATCGGTGAAGCAGCGCAATTCGTTGACCGTCATGAAATGCCTGACGCGGTCGGACAGCTTGCCCGCCATGAACCCCGCATAGTCGGCGAACGCCAGCGCGGTGTCCCGGTTCTGCCAACCGCCCGGCAAAGCCTGCGGCAGGTCCCAATGGAACATGGTGACATAAGGCGTGATGCCGGCGGCGAGCAGCCCGTCGACCACCCTGTTGTAATAGTCCACGCCCTTATGGTTCGGCCGGCCGCGCCCCTCGGGAAAGATGCGCGACCAGGCGAGCGACATACGATAGGTGCCGACGCCCAGATCCTTGAGCAACGCGGTGTCCTGTGCGTAGCGATGATAGCTGTCGCACGCGACGGCGCCGGTGTCGCCGTTGGCGATCTTGCCCGGCGTACGGCTGAACACGTCCCAGTTGGTGTCGCCGCGACCGTCCTCCTTCACCGCGCCTTCGATCTGATAGGATGCGGTGGCGCAACCCCACAGGAAGTCCCTTGGAAAGCCCAGATCCATCGGCCGCACCGCTGCATCTGCGACCGAACCGAATGGACCGGCAGCGACGGCACCGGCCCCTGCCGCAACGCTTGCCCCGATAAACGCGCGCCGATCCATCCTGCCTCTCCCTGTTAACGCTATCATCGCCAGCTTGTCAGAAGCGGGCCTTGGGCGAAAGCTCTTTCCGTCCGGCCGCTCAGGGTGACGGGGCGGCGAGCAGCGCGCGTGCGCCGTCGCGTTCCGGGCTATCATAGGCTCCGACTGCGACAGGCAGCGCGACCGCGCGCGCGGCGTCGGTTTGGCCCCTCGCGGCAAGATCGTTCGCGAGCGCAAGTCGCGTCGTCGATGCGGCCGGTACTGCCTGCATCGCTTTTTGCAGGCCGTCAGTCGCTGCAACCGGCGGCATCTGCCCCGCCGCCACGAAGCTCTGGTGATAGGCGAGCAGCGGATCGATCGCCTCCGGGTTGCGGCGGTTGGCGTCGGCGATCACACTGCGCGCCGCCGCCAGCCCGGTCTCGCGATCCGCGCCCTGCGCTTCGACGGCGGCCAGCGCGAGCGCCAGCCCCCGCCAGGTCGAGGCGCGGCCGTCGCTCGGCGTCAACGCCTCCGCGCGTTGCGCGGCGGCGAGGCAGGCCGCCGGATGATCGCTGCGGCACTCCGCCTCGGCGAGCAGCAGCTGCGCCTCAGGATCGGCGGTGAACCGTTCGGCATCGCGGTGCAGCCCGGCCAACCAGCGATCGCGCCGGGCCAGCGCGTCGCTGTGCACGCGGTCGAGCACCCGCGCCTGCGTTGCGTCCGCCCCCGCGGAAGCCGCCGGCGGGATCGTCACCCGCGCGTCCAGTTCCAGCCTGCCCTTGACGAACGCCGCCTCGCCCTCGGTCAGCCGCCGGACCACCGGCTCTTCGTTGCGCGTCGGCGGGTACGTCACCCGCTCATAGGGTTTGCGCGCCCCGAAATAGGCACGCAGCTCACGGGCGAGCTGGCGCTGGTCGCCGAACACCGCCGCCGCGGTCGCCGCATCCGCTCCGTTGGCACGCAACGCGAGATACCGCCGCAGTTGAGGCCGTCTCGTGTCCGAGAAGAACAGGAAGTGCGTTAGCAGCCAGGCGTGGATCGGAGTCCACCCGGTCTTGTGCTGTCGTTCGGTCAGATAGGTGTCGTCGAGGACGGCGGCGAGCGGAAATGGGCCGAACTCGTTGAGCACCGCCGAGGTGCCCCTGGGGCTGCGGCCGAACTCGATGACATTATCGCCACGCACCACCATCGAGGCGAAGATCTGTGCGAAGCCGTCGAGATACCAGCGGGGATAGGCGGCGGGAAAATAGGTCAGCAGAAAATGCTGGGCATAGCCCGCGTACAGCAGACTTTCCGCAGAAACCGGGATCGTCCGCTCGCCGGTCCCCACTACCAGGTCGCGCGGCCCGCGCAGCCCGCCGGCGAAATTGCCGATCAACGCGCTCTGCAACGCCGCGCTGTCCGCCGGATTGCCGCCCGCCGCACTGCCCGGCGCCGGCGCGCCGCCGCCCGTGTTCAGACCCTGCGCTTGCAAGGTGCCCAATACCTGCGCCGCGGTAGCGGTGGTGCGTGCGATCGCGATTTGCTGATCCACCCTGGTCGTCGCCATCACCGCGCCGTTGCCGCGCGGATCGTAGAACCGGGTCAGCGTGAACAGCTCGTTGAACGGCCCCTGCTGCCAGCGGATATTACGCAGATCGAGCGCCTGGAACTCGGGCACGTCGCCGATCAGCGTCACTCTCAGCTTGACCGTGTCGTCAGGCGCGTCGACCCGTCCCGTCAAGCCCGACAGCAGGAAGTGCAGCCGCTCGACGTTGCGCGCGAGGCGCACAAGCTCGGCTTGCGGCCCGTCCGACAGGATCACGACGTGGCTGGTCTCCGCCTCACGCCAGCCGCTGGGCCGCGTGCGAGTGCCGGTCACCAGAACATCATTACCGGTCTGCGGCGCCGTCACCGCGCTTGCTTGTGCCGCGACGCTCCGGGTGACACCGGTTTGAAGGACGACCACCATCACCGCCGCACTCGCCGAAAACCACGATCTTGGCATCGTCATCTCCTTACCCAATCCGCTCGCCCGGCCGCCGTCTCCCGCTGGCACCGCTCCAATGTCAGCATCGGCAGTTCACGCTCGCCTGATAGTCGCGGGCATAAGGTTACGCGTTCTTGTCACTGGTGAGCCCGTAGGTATCGGTGATGTGATCTCGACCTGCTCGGCTTCGGTGGTATCGACTACCGCGTTGGGCGGACCGCGGGACTTTACCTGAAGCCGGATTAGCTCAGGCCCTCGCCGAGCGGTATGATGGCATGTCGGTGCAGGGGCAGGCTGAGAGCAGAAGACAAGGCCGTCGAGCGTCGCGACATCGAATGCTCCGATGATCCGGCCGCCCGTTCATTTCAATGTCGGGCGCGCCAGACCATCGATCGCCTGCTTACTCGCCGCCGGTGCGCTGACCGCCCTCGCCGCGCATCGCGCCGACCGCGTCGCGGCCGAAGCTGACGATCAGCTCGCCGATCTCGCGGGCCTGCGCCATCGAGCGCTGGCTTTGTTCGCGAAGATAGTCGCCCTGGACGCGCATCACCTCCGACAGGTCCTTGGCCTGCGCGGCGTTACGCATCGCAGCGAACGCCTCGCGCGTGTTCTGTTCGGCCTGATCGATCATCTTGACGCCGATCTGCTGGTTATTCTCCGCGACCTTCTGTCCACCCTGCCGCAGCGCTTCGCCGGCGCGTTTCGCCGGTTCGACGATGCGTTCCTGAAAGGCGGTCTGTGCCTGACCGCCGGCATCGCGCATCCGATCGGCGGCGTCCTTGGCGAAGTTCGCGGCCTGATCCGCGCCCGATTTCGCTTGATTGGCCGCGAAGTCGGCGGTCTTCTTCGTCTCGTCGGCGGCGGTATCCGCGACGTTACCGGTGTCCTCAGCCATTGTTCTTCCTCCTGCTGCCGGCCTTGGCGGCGGGCTTGTTGTCATTCTGCTCAACCGGTGGCGGGGTGAGGCGTTCCGTGATTGCCTTCAGCGCGTTGAACGAGCCACGCAGCGCGTCGGCATAGGCGCCAGGGTCGGGCATCGCGTCGCGATCCGACGTGAAGGAAATCGCGATCGTCGGGCCATAGCTGTAGATCGTGTTGATGAGGCCCATGCCGTCGAACACCGGCCCGGTGCCGTACATCGCGACCATCCGCGCGCCCGCGAAATAGAGCGGCACCCGGCTGCCCGGCACGTTGGTGACGACGCAATTGAAGGCGGGCGCGTGCGCGTTGGCGGCGCCGACGCGGGTATAGAGCCGCGCCGCCAGCCCGGCGAGCGCGCTGGGCATCAATTGCGAATAGTCGGTCAGCGTTCGCGCCCCGACCGCGCCGGTCAGCGCCTTGGAATTGACCGCCTCGTCATGCACGAAGCGCAGCCGTTCCAGCGGATCCTCGACGGTGGTGCCGAGGCCCACCACCATGGCGGAGACGAGGTTGCCGAGTGCCGCCTTCTCGCCCTCGCCCCGCACCGAGATCGGCGCCATCGCGGTCAGCGTCTCCTTGGGCAACAGGTCCTTGGCCTTGAGATACTGGCGCAGGCCACCGCCGACGATGGCGAGGATGACGTCGTTGACGGTGGCGCCTTCGACCTGATCCTTGATCGCGCGGATGTCGGCGAGCTTGAACGGCACCGCGTCCCACACCCGATGCGCGGAGACCTTGCCGTTGAACGGCGTCTTGGGCGCAGGGCGCGCGTTGCGGATCGACACGTCGCCCTTGCCGACCGACGTCGCCAGCCGCCCCATGCCGGGCAGCGAGCGGCCGATCGTCTCCATGATCCGCATCGGCTGAATCAGATTGTTGACATAGGAGCGCGCCAGCAGATCGGCGACCTTGGGCATGTCGTCCGGCTTCCACCCGTCCTGCTTTTCCGGCGTGGTCATCGCCGCGTCGAGATCGTGGACCGCGGCGGACATCTCGACCCCCGACATGCCGTCGATCGCGGCATGGTGGACCTTGCTCATCAGCGCGAAGCAGCCGGGCGGCAGGCCGTCGATGTTGTCCAGCCCCTCGATGATCGTGAACTCCCAGAGCGGCTTGGTCAGGTCCATCGGCCGCGAATGGAGACGCGCAACCTGGATGCAGAGCTGACGCCAGTCGCCGGGCTTGGGCAGCGCGATGTGGCGGACGTGATATTCGATGTCGAACTCGGGGTCCTCGATCCAATAGGGATGGTCGAGGTCGAACGGCACGCGCACCAGCCGCTGCCGGAACGAGCGCGCCCCGCCCAGCCGCTCGCCGACGAAGCGCAGAATGTCCTTGAACCGGACGAAGCCGCCGGGCGCGGTGGACGGATCGTAGATGCCGACCGAGCCGATGTGCATCGGCGTGTGCGGCGTCTCCAGATAGACGAAGGACGCATCCTGCGCGGATAATTGCTGCATCGCTCTCTCCTCAGGGTCGACGCCTCTGACGGACGCGAACCCATGTTGGACGTGACAACGTCTTTCAGCAACGCCCGTTGCAACGCGCCGAATGCCGCCGCGGAGCACCCTGCACCAGCGAGCCTAACGCCTTGGCGGCACGCGGGACGGCGATCAGGCCAGCGTGACGCCCAGCGCCTTTGCCAACGGGTCGTCGACGCGGGCGTTCAGCAAATACCCCGCATCGCCCGCTGGCTGAACGCCGGGAGCAGGATGCGGTGCGCCTTGCCCCAGTTGGGCTCGTCGCTGAACGCGGTGAACAGGCCGTCGCCGGCGAAGCGCCGGACGACGCGCAGCCCGGGACCCGGCATCTTGCGGAAGCGGCGCTCGTCCGACAGCGCGGCGACCACGTCGGGATCGGTGACGAAGATGCCGACGCGACTGCCGAACTTCAGCTGGAAGACGCCGCCGGGGAACTCACGCGCGACGGCGAGCAGGTGGCCGACCAGGCCGGCGCGGGCGATCTGGTGCAGGTGGCCGACGACGGGCAGCCCCTTGGGCGCAGGAAACCGGTCGGCGGGCATCGGCAGATCCTCTCGGGCGCGAGTGGACCATAGCCACGGTGGTGCCGCAATCCCCCGCCCGACGACGGAGGGCTCAGTCCGCCGCTACCGGCCCCGTCGGTGCCGCGGGTCGGCGACAAAGCCACACCAGCACCAGACCGCCGACGCACAGCACCGCAGAAAGCCAGAACAGGTCGGTGGACGCGAGCAGATAGGCCTGGCCGACCATCTGTCGCGTCACCGCGCCCGCCGCCTGCGTGGCGCTCATGCCCATCCGCTCCATCTGCTCCATCGCCATCTGCACGGGCACGCCGTGACCGACGCTTTCCGAAATGCGGCTCTGGTGCAGCGTTTCGCGCCGGTCCCACGCGGTGGTCACGATCGACGCGGCGAAGGCGCCTGCGGTGATGCGAGTGAAGTTCGACAGACCGGTCGCCGACGGCAGTTTTTCCGGCGGGATGCGGTCGAGGCAGATCGTGACCATGCCGAGGAAGAAGCATCCGGTGGCGACCCCCATCACCAACTGTGGCGCGATCAGGTGCCACAGATCGGTCTGCGTCGTCAGCCCGGCGCGCATCCAATAGGAGATCCCGAACGCGACGAACGCGATCGTGCCCAGCCAGCGCACGTCGATCCGACCCGACGCGCGCGCGATGAACGGCGTCAGGATCACCGCGATCGCCCCGCCCGGCGCGGCGATCAGCCCCGCCCAGCTCGCGGTATAGCCCATCTGCGTTTGCAGCCAGAGAGGCATGATGAGGATGTTGGCGAAGAAGACCGCATACCCCACGGCGAAGGCGATATTGCCGAAGACGAAGTTACGGCGCGTGAACAGGCGCAGGTCGACGGTCGGATTGGCGTCCGTCAGCTCCCAGATCATCCAGGCGACGAAGCCGATCACGGCGACCACCGCCAGCACGGTGATCTGCGTCGAGGCGAACCAATCGGCGTTCTTGCCGAGGTCGAGCATGACCTGAAGCGAGCCGACCCAAACCACCAGCAGGATCAACCCGACCGTATCGATCGGCAGCTTGCGCGTCGGCGTCTCGCGATCCTTCAGCCCCGTCCAGCAGACGGCGGCACACAGCAGGCCGACCGGCACGTTGATGAGGAAGATCAGGCTCCAGTGGTAATTGTCGGATATATAGCCGCCGAGCACCGGCCCCATGATCGGAGCGACCAGCGTCGTCATCGACCAGATGCCGAGCGCGGCGGCGCGGCGTTGCGGCGGAAAGATGGAAATCAGCAGCGCCTGGCTGCCCGGCATCATCGGCCCCGACACCGCGCCTTGCATGACGCGGAAGACGATCAGCGATTGCAGGTTCCAGGCGATGCCGCACAGGAACGACGCGATCGTGAACAGGAACACGGCCGTGCAGAACGTGCGGACGACGCCGAACCGGCCCATCAGCCAGCCGGTCAACGGCACCGCGATACCCTGCGCCACGGCAAAGGCGGTGATGACCCAGGTCGACTGGTCCGACGCGACGCCGATGTTGCCGGCGATGGTCGGCAGCGAAACGTTGGCGATGGTCGAGTCGAGCACGACCATGAAGGTGCCGATCGCCAGCGCCAGCGCGATGACGCCGAGCTTCGCGCCCGCGAGGGGCGCGGGTCCGGCGGCGGCGGGAGCGGCCATGCTTACATTCCTCCCCGGCACGGGGCGGTGGCGCGCGCGGAGCGCGTGACGAAGGGAGTTGCCCGCAGGCGGTGCGCTCGCGGCACACCCCCTCCGTCAGCGCTTCGCGCTGGCACCTCCCCGCGAGTGGCGAGGATTTGAGGCCCGCCCCTCACCGGTTGCTCGCGATGATCTGGCGGATCTTCGCTTCGACCGCCGGATCGCCCGCGTCGGTCGCAACGCCGCGATAGGCCTGCTGCGCGGGCGCGCCCAGACGCGCGCCGGACAGGTCGGCGGTGTCCACCGTCGTCTTCACCGACAGGCCGACGCGCAGCGGATTGCGGCGGAGCTCGTCGGGCGAGAGCGCGATGCGGACGGGGACGCGCTGGACGACCTTGATCCAGTTGCCGCTGGCATTCTGCGCCGGCAACAGCGCGAAGGCGGCACCGCTGCCCGCGCCGACGCCGATCACGCGGCCATGATAGACGACGTCGTCGCCATAGACGTCCGCGATCACCCGCACCGGCTGGCCCAGCCGGATGTCCTTGAGCTGCGTCTCGCGGAAGTTGGCGTCGACCCAGACGCGATCGAGCGGCACCACCGCCATCAGCGGCGCGCCGGCCGCGACCTGCTGCCCCAGCTGTACCTGGCGTTGCGCGATCACGCCGTCGATCGGCGACACCAGCCGCATGTGCCCGCGAATGATCGCGGCGCGGCGATAGGCGGCGGCGGCGGCCAGCACCTGCGGATTGGTCGACGCATCGGTGCCCTGCACGGCGGCGACGCTCTGCCCCCGCTCCGCGACGGCGGCGTTGAGCTGCGCGCGCGCGACCTTCACCTCGTCGGCGGCGTGGCTCAGCTCCTCGCCGGAGATCGCGCCCTCGGCGGCGGCACCGCGGCGGCGGCGGTAATCGTCCACCGCGCGGGCGAGCTGCGCACGCGCCAGCACCACCTGCGCGTCGGTGGCGCCGATGCCGGTGATCGCGCCGCGCGTCGTACGCACCGCGC
This sequence comes from Sphingomonas sp., assembly GCF_965200135.1. GTDB lineage: Bacteria > Pseudomonadota > Alphaproteobacteria > Sphingomonadales > Sphingomonadaceae > Sphingomonas. The sequence goes on along the minus strand of NZ_CBDATK010000013.1, from coordinate 249,456 downwards.
GGGCGAGGTCGGCGGCGGCGGTGGCGAGGCCGACATCGGCGGTCGCGGCGTCCAGGTCGATCAGCGACTGCCCCGCCCTGACCGTCTGCGTGTTGTCGGCGTGGATCGCGAGCACGACGCCGGGATCGCGCGCGGTGATCGCGACGACGTCGCCCGCGACATAGGCGTCGTCGGTCTCCTGCTCGGGCTTGGCGAGGAGGAAATGCATCACCGCCCACACGATCGCCGCGATCGCGACGATGACACCGAGGATGATGAAGCCGCGACGGCGTCCGCGCGGGTTACCCTTGACGGGCGGCGGACCGACGGGAGGCTGCTCTTGGGCCGCCTGTTCTTGAGCAGGCTGCTCTCGGGTCGCCTGCTGCTGCGCCGGCTGCTCGGCCGGCGGGCGATCCGGTCGGGCGTCCGGCCGGTGGACCTCTGAGGACGGGTCGCGGGTATCGGTCATCGGATAGTCCTCTGGGGCACGGTGCCGTCCCAGCCGCCGCCGAGCGCGAGCAGCAGCTGGACGCGCGCACGCGCGGCCTCGGTGGCGAGATCGGCTTGGGTGAGCTCGGCGTCGAGCAGGCGGACGTCGGTGTCGACCAGCCCGAGCTTCGAATCGAGACCGGCGCGGACGCGGACGCCGTTGAGCCGGTCGGTTTCCGCGAAGCCACGCGTGACGGCGGCGGCGTCGGCCTGTTGCTGGCGCAGATTACCGGCCAGCGCGATCGCATCGGCGGCCTCGCGCATCGCGCCGATCACGTCGGCGTTATACTGGGCGACGGCGAGATCGACCCCCGCCGTGGCGCCGGCAAGGTCGGCACGGCGGCGACCACCGTCGAACAGCGGCAGGCTGAGTGCCGGGCCGACCCCGACCTGACCCGCGTCGAGCGACAGCAGGTTGCCCAGCCCGATCGCTTGCAGACCGATCGCCGCATTGAGGTTGATATTGGGATAGAAGGCGCGTCGCGCGACCTGCTGCCCCGCCTGCGCCGCCTCGACCCGCACCAGCGCGGCGGCGATGTCGGCGCGGCGCGCGAGCAGGTCGGCAGGCACGACCGCCGCCATCGGCAGCCCCGCATCGAGCCGGAGCGCGGCAGGAAGAAGGGCGGCGGCGTAATCGGGTCCGCGCCCGGCCAGTGCCGCAAGTGCGTTCGCCGCCAGCGCACGCTCGCCCGCCGCTCGCGTCAGCGCGCCCTGCGCCTGCGCGAGCAGCGTCAGCGCGGCGCTCTCCTGTACCTTGCTGGCGAGGCGGTTGCGGATCTGGACGCGAACGAGGCGCAGCGACTCCTGGCGGGTGGCGATCGTGCGCCGGGCGACGGCGCCCTGCAGCTCGGCGCGCGCGAGATCGAGATAGGATTGCGTCACCGACCCGGCGAGCGCCAACCGCGCCGCCGCGAGGTCCAGCGCCGCCGCCTCGGCCGTCGCGCGCGCGCCGGCGATGGCGGCGCGCTGACGCCCGAACAGGTCGAGGTTGTAGCCGAGGTTCACGCCGATGTTGCCCACCGTGCGGACCGAGCCGGCGAACGGCGGCGGGATCGTGTAGCGGCCCGACAGTCGCGCCGCCTGTACCTGCCCGTCGAGCGTCGCTTGGAGCCCGGTATCCGCCTGCCGCACCCCGACCTGCGCCTGTGCCTGCGCGATCCGGGCCAGCGCCTGATCGAGCGTCGGGCTGCCCGCCAGCGCGTCAGCGACGACGCGATCGAGCTGCGGATCGCCGAACGCGCGCCACCATTGCGCGTCGACGACCGGCGCGGGCGCGCCGGTCAGCCCGAGTGCGGTCGCAGACACGGGCGTCACCGCCTGACGCGTCGCGGGCGCGGCGCATCCCGCCAGCAGCGCAGCGGTCAGGAGTGCGGCGCGCTTCATGCGGTCTTCCTTTCAAGCGTCGCGCGCAGCCGCTGGAGCAATGCCACCGCCGCATCGATATCCGCATCGGGCCAATCGCCGAGCCAGTCGTTCCACGCCGCGATCACCATATCGCGGCAGCGATGCGCGAGTCGCTGACCGTCGTCGGTCAGTTTTAGCGCGATGAGGCGGCGATCGTCATGCTCACGCGCGCGAACGACCCAGCCGCGCTTTTCCAGCGAGTCGATCAGCCGGGTGGTCGCGCCCTTGTCATAGGCGAGATCCCGGGCGAGCGCCGCGCTGGTGAGTCCGCGCCCAAAGAAAATCGAGATGAGCGCGTGCCACTGGACATAGCTGAGTCCCTCGCGCGCGAACATCGGCTCCAGTCCTGCTTGCGCGAGCTGGTGGATACGCTTGCTGAGATAGCCAAGCGAGACGTCGGGTTGGAAATCGGCATCGGAGTAGAAGCCCATGTCGTTGCTTTGGCAATGATTGCTTCGGCAGTCAACAAGGTTTCGATCCGCTACGGGCTGTCGATTTACCTGGACAAGTGGCCGAGCTCGCGCGCGTCGTTGACGACCGCCTGGCGTCGCGCCTCGGCGGCCGCCTGTGCGTCGTTGCCCTCGTGGGAGACGGCTACGTCGATCGGGCTGTTCGGACTGGCCGCGCCGCTCTGGCCCGCGCCGTCGCCGGCCAGCGCCGCGCCGCTGCCGAGGCCGCCTCCACCCGCCGGACGCTCGAGCGCGTCGTCGCGCAGCAAAGTGGCGGCGGTCAAGTCCTCCCTGGGCTCGGGCGTGGACCCGGTCGGGGCGCTGGAAGGCTGGCTGTCGGGCATGGTCGAAACTCCTTTCGACATTCAACGCCGACCGCCCGCAGTTGCTCCGTTAACCATCTTTCAACACGCACATGATACTCAAACAGGATGGCGACCGATGTATCGCAGCTGGTGGAGACGGATGCTGGCGAGCGGCGTCTCGACCGCCGCGCGCTGGCGGTCGGTGCGGCGCGGATCGCCGACGGCGGCGGACCACCCGATGCCCGGCTGCTCGACCTGTCGATCTATGGCTGCCGGTTGGCGGCGGAGGTGCGTGACGTCGGCGAGCGGCTGTGGCTGCGTTTCGACGGCGGCGCGCCTATCGAAGCGACGGTGGTGTGGGCAGCGGCCGGGCGGCTCGGCTGCCGCTTCGACGCGCCGATCGCGCGGCAACTGATGCGCGACCTGACGCGGGCGCTACACTGAGCTCAGGGCTGGTCCGCCTGCCACGTCTTGAGTGCCGCCGCGTAGCGCGCCTCCGCCTCGTCTCGCTTGCCCTCCAGCCGATCGCGTTCGGTCAGCCAGTCCGTGCGAAGGCGGCGGCGGCGATCGGCCAGCGCCTGTTCTTCGACGGCGAGCGCCTGGTCGGCGTTGCGATGCACGGATGCCGCGGCGGCGAGCGCGGCATCGGCCTCGTCGACCGCATCGCGTTTCGGACGTGGTGATGCCTTCCCGGCTTTGACGGGGGACTTGACAGCTACCCTCGCTACCCTCGCTACCCTCGGCGGCCGCTCCTTCTTCCTCGGCGGGGCCGCGGCGAGCTGTTCGTCGGCGGTGCCGCGCAGGCGCTTGACGACCTCGCCGGGGCGGGCGAGCGGCTCGGCGGTGAGCGCTTCGTCAGTGACGACCTCGGCGACGCCGCGCGCGAACAGATCGGCGTCGCTGCCCCAGGCGGCCAGCGCCGCCTTCTGACTGGGCGCGGCGACATAGGCGTCGTGGAAGCCGATCGGCGTGCGATATACCTTGAGTGCCACCTCAGCCGAGCGCGGCGAGGACGGCGGCGGCGTGGCCCGGCACGCGCACCTTGCGCCATTCACGCACGAGGCGACCGTCGGCGCCGAACAGGAAGGTGGCGCGCTCGACGCCCATATAGATGCGGCCGTAGAGCTGCTTTTCGCCCCAGACGCCAAACGCCTCGCACGCAGCACCGCTCTCGTCGCCCGCGAGGCGGACGGTGAGCCCGTGCTTGGCGGCGAAGCGCCCGAGCTTGGCGGGCGGGTCCTTCGAGACGCCGATCACGGTCGCCCCAGCGGCGGCGAACTCGTCGCCGAGCGCGGAGAAATCCTGCGCCTCGCGCGTGCAGCCCGGCGTGTCGGCCTTGGGGTAGAAATAGATCACCACCGGCTTGCCCGCGAGCGTCGACAGCGTCAGCGGCGTACCGTCGGCGAGCGTCACCGTCACCTCAGGCAGCGTCGTTCCCGGCTCCATCCGTCACCTCCGCCCAATAGCGCCGCACCTCCTGCCGCGTCGCGTCGAGCGTGGCAACCACGCCCGCCCAGTCGTCCGCCCCGACCGCGCGGGCGATCAGCGCCTGCGTCACCGCGGGCGGCGCGGCGGCGTCGGTCGCGACCAGGCGGAGCGTGACGAGCAGGCGGGTGAGGAAATCGTGTGCAGGACGCAGCGTCGCGGGTGCGAGGCCGGCGGCGGCGAGCGCGTCGATCGCGGCGGCAAGGTTGGGGTCGTAGCCCCGGCCGCTCGTCAGCTGGACGGCGTGTACCGCGAACTCCAGGTCGACCAGCCCGCCCGGCAGCAGCTTGGCGTCGAGCGCACCCTGCGGCGGTTTATGCGCGGCCATCTCGTCGCGCATCTTCACCGCGTCGGCGATCACCGGGTGCGTGGCGCGGTCGCCGGCGAGCACCGCGTCGATCACCGCCTGGACCTCCGCGCGTGCCGTGGCGGAGCCGAACACCGGACGGGCGCGGGTCAGGGCCATGTGCTCCCACGTCCAGGCGTCCTCGCGCTGGTAGCGCGCGAAGCTGTCGAGGCTGACGACGAGCGGCCCCTGCGCGCCCTGCGGGCGGAGGCGCGTGTCGACCTGATAGAGCGGGCCGGCGGCGGTGGCGACCGACAGCGCGGCGGTCACGCGCTGCGCCAGGCGGTTGTAATAAAGCGTCGCGCCGAGCGGCTTGGCACCGTCCGACGTGGCCGCGAAATCGCCGGTGAAGAGATAGACGAGGTCGAGGTCGCTGGCGTGGGTCAGCACGCCGCCGCCGAAACGCCCGAGCGCGAGGATGACCAGCTCGCTGGCGTGGACGCGGCCGTGCGCCTCCTCGAACGCGGCGACGGTGGCGGCGGTGAGCACCTCGGTCGCCGTCTCGGCGACGCGGCCATAGCCGGCGGCTACGTCGAGCGGATCGGCGCGTCCGGCGACGATCTGCGCCCCCAGCGCGAAGCGGCGCTCGCCGACGACGCGACGGACATGATCTAGCCGCGCGCCATAGTCGGCCGCATCGCCGCCGCGCATCTCGACCGCGAGTTCGGCGATGGTGCCGACGCCCGCGAACGCGCTGGCGTCGACCAGCCCGTCGAGCAGCGCGGGGCGACGGCCGAGTTCGTCGGCGAGCGGGGCGGCGTGGCTGAGGATCTGGACGAGCAGCTGCAAGAGGCCGGGCCGCGCCTCCAGCAGGCGAAAGATGTTGAGCGCGCTGGGCAGGCGTTCCAACATCGCGTCGAAGCGCAGCAGTGCCGCGTGCGGGTCAGGCGCGTCGCCGAGCGCGGGGATCAGCATCGGCAGCACCGCCTCCAGCGCCGCCTGCGCCTCCGCCGACCGGGTCGCGCGATAGGTCCCCGCGCGCCACGCCGCGATACGCTGCGCGCCTCCTTCTCCGACCAGCGTTTCCAGCGCGGTGGCGTCGCGCGACACCGACGCCCGCGCCTCACCCTCCAGCGCGTCGTAGCGGCGGCCGACCGCGGCGACATGCGGGCGCAGCAAGGCGAGCAGGTCGTCGGCGGCGGGCAGGCCGTGCAGCCGCGCGACGTTATCCAGCGCGGCGCCGGTCGGGAGCGTGTGGGTCTGGCGGTCGTCGACCATCTGGACGCGATGCTCGATCGTGCGGAGCAGCGTGTAGGCGTCGGCCAGCGCAGCTGCGTCGTCGTCGCCGATCCACCCCGCCCGCGCCAGCGCCGCCAGCGCGTCGCGGGTGGCGGGCGCGCGCAGCGTCGCATCGCGGCCACCGTGGACGAGCTGATGTACCTGCGCGAAGAACTCGATCTCGCGGATGCCGCCGCGCCCGCGCTTGAGGTCGTAGCCGGGGCCGAACGCCTGACCGCTCGCATAATGGTCGCGGATACGGCCGGTCAGCGCGCGGATCTCACCGACCGCGCCGAAATCGAGCGCGCGGCGCCAAACGAATGGCCGGATCGCGGCGAGGAAGCGCTCGCCCAACGCGATGTCGCCCGCCGCCGCGCGGGCGCGGATGAACGCGGCCCGCTCCCACGGCAACGCCTGGCTTTCGTAATAGCCGATCGCGGCGTCGACCGGCAGCGCGATCGGCGTCACCTCCGGCGACGGCCGCAGCCGGAGGTCGACGCGCAACACGTAACCGTCGGCGTCGCGCGCCTGGAGCAACTCGACGACGCGGCGACCGATGCGGATGGCGGCGTCGGCGGGTTCCTCGCGCGGACGTCGCGGCAGCGTCGCCGGGTCATAGAGCAGGATCGGGTCGATGTCGGACGAGTAATTTAGCTCGCGGCTACCCTGTTTACCGAGCGCAATGGCAACGAAGCCGATGACGGGCGCGGCGGGGGTGCGCTCCCGGATCGCGGTCGCGATCGCGTCGTCCAGCGCCGCGTCGGCGAAGCGGGTGAGGTGGCCGGTGACGGCCGTGAGGTCGAGCAGTCCCGCCAGGTCGCCGAGCGCCGCCGTCAACGCCAGCGCGCGGCGGCGGCGGCGCAGGCGGGCAGCGGTCGGAGCGTCGGCAGCGACCGTGTCGACATCGAGGTCGATGCGGCCGGCGGCGGCAGCGGCGGCGAGCGCCGGATCGCGGTCGAGCAGCATGGCGAGGAACGGTGAATGCGCGCGGGCACGGGCGGCGGCCCCGGCGAGCGCGGCCCCTTCGAGCGTGATCCTCATGTCACGCCTTCGGCCATTTCGACGCTTTCATGTCAATCGGCGTGAAACCATGACCGGGTCGGGCCGTTGATCGCGCGATGTCCTCGCTTCCACCGCCAATGGCCCGCGATGCCGAAGTGGTTCAACGTCCTCGCTCGACCGATGCGCTCGGCACGGCGCTGCGTGGGGCGTTTGCATTGCCGCAGCCGGGCGACGAGATGGCGGCGCTGTTGCGGCAGTTGGATCGGATGCGATAGGCCGATTATACGGGTTGCCGGTGGTCACTCCGTTATCGGGTGACGACCACACCGTCGTGCGCGACCCATCCGGGCGGTGATCCGGCTCAAATTGGCAACCGACCTTTTCGTCAGGATCACGCTGCGCGTTAGCAGTCGAGACGCCTACTCGCGCCTCACTCGAAGAGGAGAAGCACTGCCGCGAACCGACTATATGGGCAAGGTCAAAGTCGCCCGTCGGACGACCTACCGTCCCCGGCTCAACGTTTCCACGTCGCCCATGATCGTTTCCAGCGCGGTCCTCGACGTGTCGGTTTCGTGATCGCGCCGCGACGGCAGCACGCCCTCGGTCAGCAGCGCTTCCAGTGCGACCCGGCCGCGCGCCACGCGGCTTTTGATGGTGCCGACCGCTACCTGACAGATTTCGGCCGCTTCCTCATAGGCAAAGCCGCCGGCTCCGACGAGGATGAGCGCCTCGCGCTGCGGCTGCGGCAGGTGCATCAGCGCGCGTTGCATGTCGCCCAATTCGACATGGCGGTCCTGGCTGGCCGGCGCCGCAAGGATGCGATCGGCGACCAGATCGTCCCACTCGCCCTTGAACCGCGCGCGGCGCATCTGGCTCAGATAAAGATTGCGAAGGATGATGAAGGTCCACGCGCGCATGTTCGTGCCGGCCTGAAACCGCAGCCGCGCCGCCCATGCCTTGAGCAGCGTCTCCTGCACCAGATCGTCGGCCAAGTCGCGGCTGCCGGAAAGCGACCTGCCGAACGCGCGCAGGTGGGGAATGACCTGCGCCAGCTGCTTCTTGAACTCGTCGTCGGACAGCGAGACATGCTCGACGGGAGCCGCTTCGGGCGCATCGCCATCGTCTTCGCCATGAAGAATGGTGGAAGTCACACGGGTCCGATCGAAATCGCTGAACGAGGCGCATATTTAGGAACGCACGCGCAACAAACAACCTGCGTCAGAAGCGCTTAGCGGCCAAGACGCGATTATCCGATCAGGTAGATCGCCAGAAAGGCGACGACGACCAGGATCAACGAGGCCGCCAGCACGTAGCGCGTCATGCCGGGCGTGGACCCACCGCGTGCTTCGGTGGTGGTGAGGTGGATCTGTTCGTTCGGGTCAGCCATGTGCCCTCAACCCTCCAGTAACGTTTTGGGTCCGTGACCGCTCACGCATCCGCCGGCAGCGTGTTCTGGTCGAAGAACAGCGCCTGCGCGATCGCCGCCTTGACGGTGGAACGCTGGAACGGCTTGGTGATGAGAAAGGTCGGCTCCGGCCGCTCGCCGGTGAGCAGGCGCTCGGGAAAGGCGGTGATGAAGATCACCGGCACCGCGAACTCGGCGAGGATATCCTTGACCGCATCGATGCCCGACGAATCGTCGGCAAGCTGGATGTCGGCGAGCACCAAGCCGGGCCGGTCCTCCATCGCCAACGCCACCGCCTCGTCGCGGGTAACCGCCACGCCCGTGACGTCATGCCCCAGATCGCGGACGATCGTCTCGATATCCATCGCGATGATCGGCTCGTCCTCGATGATGAGGACGCGCGCATGGGTCTGTTGCTCGATTTCCTTCAGCGCGTCGCTGACCAGCGTTTCCAGCTCGTCGCTGTCGACCTCGACCAGGTACGCCGCGTCTTCGGGCGTGAAGCCTTCCATCGCGGTCAGCAGCAGCGCCTGGCGCGACAGCGGCGTGATCTTCGACAGGCGCGCACGCGCAGTCGCTTCGTGGTTGCCGGTGCCGGTATCGCCGACCGGCTCCGCGCCGGTCTCATCGAAATTGGCCGAGTTCCAGATGCCCTGGAACATGCGATACAGTCCGAGCCTCGGATCGACGTCGCTCGGAAACTGATCGGGCGCGGCGACGATCGCCTCCAACGTCGCGCGAACGTATTTATCGCCCTGCTGCTGGCTGCCGGTGAGCGCCCGACCATAACGCCGCAGGAAGGGGAGGTGCGGGGCGAGCTGCTGTCCAAGCGACATGGGTATGCGATACTCCCTGATGCCCGCGACCCGATCGGGCGGCGCGGCGTTCGTTACGTCGTTTCGGTCGACACCCGTGGCCCCCTGGGCTGACCGGATATTTCGCGCAAGGGGTGGAACCAACATCGGCATCTTTGGTTTCCAAGTCCCGACAATTCAATAATGCGGCTCCCTGCGAAACTACGGGGTGGTGCTGTTCAGGTTACCGCTGATGCCGTCCCCGAGGCATAACGGTAGGCCGTTTGGGGGTTGATTGAGCTTGGCCGACCGCACCGACAAGATATCTCAGCCCGGCGGCGGCCCTCGTGGGCCTTCCCGTCGCACCAGCGACAAGCTACCTGAAGATCCGCAGGTCGGCGCGGCGCTTCGGTCCGTCTATCAGAAGGCGGTCGAGGAAGACGTGCCTGACGAGATGCTCGCCCTCCTTTCCAAGCTTGGGTGATGAAGTCGTCCGCTTGGTCGGCGCGGCGATGCCGCCGACCCCATCGACGCGCGTCGACCTGATGGGATTTTCGTGGATCGCGCGACTGCCCACCGGCGGCAAGCTGTTCCTGATCCTCAGCATCTGCCTGTTGCCGCTGGCGTTGATCGCGATGGCGGCGACGTTGCAGACCACCCGGCTGACCGATGCGGAGGCGCGTGGCCGGCTTCGCATCGCCAGTACCGAAAGCGCGCGGGCGATCGCGATCGAACTGGTCGGCGACATGACCGCGCTTCACGCCGCTGCGACCGCACTCGGGGCCAATGCGAACGACGCCCCCAACGACGCGCTGAGCTGCGCGCGGGCGCAGGGGGTCTTCGCGCAGCAATCGTCGGCGGGAACCCGGTTCGGTATCGTCGATCGTGCCGGACACGTCGTCTGCGGCGAGCCGCTGGCCGGCGCAGACCGCCGGCCGCTCCGCGAGGCGGCCGTCGCAGGGCGATTCGTGAAGGGTGCTGGCGGGCCGGGCGTGTTGCTCTCGATACGAACCGCGCGCAGCGGCTATGCGGCCCGCGCGTTCTTTCCCGCGGCGACGCTGGCGGCGCTGAGTCAACCGACCGGTCGCGCGACGACATTCACGAGCACGCTGGAGCTTGACGGCGCGATGCTGCCGCTGGAAACGGCGGCCGACATCGGCCCGCTCGATCGCGTGGAGGCGATGCGAACCGACCTCGGCGTTGCCGGGCTGCGGCTCGACACCGCGATCCGCGCGGCGCCGATCAGTTCTTCGTTGATCGTCGCGCTGCTGTTGCCGTTGCTGATGTGGCTGGCGGCGGCGAGCATCGCTTGGTTCGTGGTCGACCGCCTGCTCATCAAGCCGCTGCGCCGGCTGCGGACCAGCGTCGCCGCCTTTACGCCGGGCGAGGTCATCAACGCGGCCCAGACGGGTCCGGCAGCGGAAATCCGCGAGCTGGGCGATACCTTCCGCGCGATCAGCCGCACCGTCGCGATCCACGAGGCAGGGTTGGCGAAAGGGCTGGTGCGGCAGACCAAGCTGACCCGCGAAGTACACCATCGCGTCAAGAACAACCTGCAGGTCATCTCCAGCCTCATCAACCTGCACGCTCGCGGCGCGCCGAGCGCGGACGCGACCACTGCCTATGCCTCCATCCAGCGCCGCGTCGACGCGCTGGCGGTCGTGCATCGTAACCACTTCGCGGAGAACGAGGAGACGCGCGGGCTTAACCTGCGGACCATGATCGGCGAGGTGGCGGCGAACCTGCGCGCGACGGCGCCCGAAAACTCGGCTGGGCTGGGCCTGACGCTGGACGTGGAGCCGTTCATGGCGAACCAGGACGTGGCGGTGGCGATCGCGTTTCTGGTGACCGAGACGGCGGAACTGGCGATGAACGTCGACCCTGCCGCGCAGATCCGGATCGCGATCCGTACCGCCGAACAGCCAGACCGCGCCGTCCTGCGCGTTGTCTCGCGCGCATTGGTGGAGAGCGACGCGTTGCGCGTGCTGCTTGGCAGCCGCTACGGCCGGGTGATGGAGGGGCTGGCGCGACAGCTGCGGGCACCGTTGCACCACGATCCACTAGCGGGGACATATGAGATCGGGTTCGCGGTGCTCGGTCGCGCGTAGCGGCAAACGCTCACCGACTTATGTCGGTTGCACTAAAAATTGAGAGCGCGCCGGAACCCCAATCCGAAAACCACGTTTTGCTCTATGGATAGCGGCCAAGCACCCCCCCCCGCTACGTTATCCACGACACAGGCCCGGAAGCGCTCCCTCCCCCTCGGAGACGCTTTCGGGCCTTTTACGTGCCCGGTCTACGGTGCGCTGCCAATCGGCTTGATGGAACCAGCGCCCGTCGACAGTCATTTCATCCGCGAGGGCATGGTGTCCGTGTTGGAGAATGAAGATGCGTAAGGTCTTGGGCGTCGCGATGTTGGCCGGCATGCTGGCGGTGACCGCGTGCAACACGGTGTCGGGTATGGGACGCGACGTCAGCTCGGCAGGCACCGCGGTCAGCAACGCCGCCGACGGTTCTCACTGATCCGACAGAAGGACCGTCATCGCCTCGGGGCCCACGGCCCCTGGGCGGTGCCGGCTCGTCAGGGCTCGACGGTCTGCGTTTTCAGGTCGTCACGCTTGCGGCGCCGTTCGGTGATCAGGATACCGACAAGAGCCAGTTCGTAGAGAATCACAAGCGGCAGCGCCAACAACAGCATTGACCACGGATCGGGTGGCGTCAGCACGGCTGCGATCGCGAAGTTTCCGACGATCGCGTACCGTCGCGCACTGACCAGCTGGGCGCGCGTGACGACCCCGGCGCGCTCCAGCAGCATCATGAAAACGGGCAGCAGGAACGCGAAGCCGAACCCGAACAGGAACTGCATCACGACCTTCAGGTAGCTGGCGACATCGGGCAGCGCCTTTTGCGTGACCCCGCCGAGATCGCCCTGAAAGCCGAACAGGAACTTGAGCGCGGGCGGGATGACGAAGAAATAGGCCAGCGCCGCGCCCAGCCCGAACAGCACCGGCGTCGCGAGCAGGAACGGCAGCAGCGCGCGCCTTTCATTCTTGTAAAGCCCCGGCGCTACGAAACGCCAGATCTGGTTCGCGGTGATCGGGAAAGAGATCATGACCGCGGTGAAGAAGGCGACCTTCACCTCGACCATGAAGCCGCCATAGACGTCGGTGTTGACCAGCACGAGCTGCCCGGCCTTCCGCAGAGGTGCCACCAGCACGGTCAGGATCGGGCGGGCGAAATAAAGCGACGCGCCGAACGCGACCACCATCGATCCGATCGAATAGAGCAGGCGGCGACGCAACTCGATCAGATGATCGAGCAGCGGCGCGCGGCTGGCGTCGACCTCGGTGCCGTCGCTCACGACGAAGCCTTGGTGTCGGCGGGGAGCGGCGTAGCGTCAGGCGTAACGACCGGAGCCGCTTCGACGACGGGCTTCTCGACCATCACCGCCTCGGTCGACAGATCGTCGGCGGGCGTCGCTGCGTCGGGCGGCGGTACGGCAGGCATCTCATCGGTCGCGGGCGTGTCGGGATGTTCGGCGAGGATGCGCGCATTCTCGTCCGCCCACTTCTTTTCCATCTCGGCCAGCTCGGCCTCGCGCACCATTGAATCGAACCCGGAGCGAAACTGGCGCGCGACCCCGCGCGCCCGGCCTACCCAATAGCCGAGCACGCGCAATGCCTTGGGAAGGTCCTTTGGCCCGATCACCAGCAGCGCGACGATCGCGACCAGCAGGAACTCGGACGGCGCGATGTCGAACATGCGAGCGGATCAGCCGAACGGGAGGAAGTTGTTCAGCGGTCGTCGCGGACCCGGTTGCCGTCGCGGTCGAACGCAGGCGCGGCACCCTGTTGCGCGTCGGTGCGCTTGCCCTCGATGCGCGACGCAGGACGGCTGGGGTCGTGATCTTCCTCGGCCATGCCCTTCTTGAAATTCTTCACGCCCTTCGCGACGTCCCCCATCAGGTTGGAGAAGCGGCCGCCGCCGAGCAACAGGATGGCGATGACCGCGAAGATGATGAGATGAACGGGACTGAGGCCACCCATGGCGCTTACTCCTGGAATTACTTCCGCTATCTAGTCGTCTTTGCCCGCCTTTTCCACCTCCCCGTTCACGTCGGCGAATGCGAAGTCGATCGGGCCGAGCAGCCCGGCGGCGCGCAGGTCGTCGAGCCCGGGCAGGTCGCGGCGACCATCGAGCCCAAAATGGTCGAGAAAGGCGGGCGCGGTGGCATGGGTGAACGGCCGGCCGGGGGTCTCGGGGCAGCCGGCGGCACGCACCCAACCCTGTTCCATCAGCACGTCCAGCATCCCGCGCGCGATCTGCACGCCGCGGATCGCCTCGATGTCGGCGCGCGTCACCGGCTCGTGATAGGCGATGCCGCCAGCGCCTCCTGCCCGGCGCGGCTGAGGCGGCGGACCTCCTCGCGGTTGCGGCGCAGCAGCGTGGCGAGATCGGGCGCGGTCTGGAAATGCCATGCCGCGCCGCGCCGGACGAGCGTGATGCCGCGCCCGGCATAGTCCGCCTGAAGCCGGGCCAGCGCGACGTCGACGTCGCTTTCGCCGACATGGGCACGGGTCCGGTCGGGGTTGAGCGGCTCGGCGGCGGCGAACAGCACCGCCTCGACCTCCGGCGCACCGCGCGGCCAGACGTCGCGGCCCATCCGGTCGCGCGCGAGCAGCCGCACGCCCGCCTCGCGCATCGCGTTCAGCCGTTCGAGCCGCAGTTGCAGCCGCAGCGCCAACTCTTCGGGATCGGACTGCGCCGCCTGATCGCGGGGCAGCAGCAGCGCCGACTGGAGGTAGGCGAGCCACGCCGCCTTCACCAGCCAGTCGGCCGCGACCTTCAGCCGCAGCGCGTCGGCGCGGTCGAGGACGCCCAGATACTGGTCGACCGGCTGCAGGATCGAGATTTGCCGGAGTCCATCTTCTGCGCGCGGGCGAGTGCCAGCAGCAGGTCGAGCGCCCCCCCCCCCCGCTGATCGAGGTCGAGGATGAGCGTGTCGTCCATCACACCAGCGCGAGGAAGGCATCCCGCCGCGCGATCAGCTCCGCCAGCTCGCCCGCGGGCGCGTCGCGCATCGCCATCGCGCGGTCGAGCCGCGCGATCGTCACGGACGGCGCATCGCCGAGCCGGTCGGCGATCGCGACCATCTCGTCCATCCGGCCCCAGCAGTCGAGCACCACGTCGCACCCCGCCGCGATCGCGCCCGCCGCCTTGTCCGCCGGCGTGCCGGACAGCGCCTTCATGTCGATGTCGTCGGTCATCAGCAGCCCGTTGAAGCCGATCGCGCCACGGATCACCTGCTCGACGACGATCGGCGACAGCGTCGCGGGACGCGCGGCGTCCCAGGCGTCGAAAACGATATGCGAGGTCATCCCCATGCCGGCATGCGCGAGCGAGCGGAAGGGCTCGAGGTCGACCTCCAACTCGTCGGCCGTCGCGGTGACGGTCGGCAGCAGGTGGTGGGTGTCGACCTTGGCGAGGCCATGGCCCGGCATGTGCTTGACGACGCCGACGACGCCGCCGGCCGCCAGCCCCTCCAGCATCGCGCGGCCCAGGGCGGCGACCTGCATCGGCTCCGCGCCATAGGTGCGGGTGCCGATCGCGTCGGTGGTGTCGGGCCGCGCGACGTCGAGGATCGGAGCGCAGTCGACGGTGATCCCGACCTCGCTCAGCATCACCCCCAGCGCCTGCCCGTTGGCGCGCATCGCCTGGATCGCGGACATCGGCGCGAGGCGATAGAGCGCGTCGAACGCGGGTCCGGCGGGAAACGCGGGCCATTCCGGCGGTCCCATCCGCGCGACGCGCCCGCCCTCCTGATCGATCAGGATCGGCAGGTCGTCGCGGCCGGTCAGCGCACGCAGCGAGTCCGTCAGCGCAAGCACTTGCGCGCGGTTCTGGATATTGCGCTTGAACAGGATGAAGCCGAGCGGCGCGGCATCGGCGAAGAAGGCGCGCTCGTCGGCGGTGAGCGTCGGGCCGGCGAGGCCGTAGATGACGGGCTTCATGGCCGGGAGGTGTAGTCCCGCCCGGCCGGCTCGTCATGCTGAAACGAGTTCAGCACGACCACCTGGAGCGTGGTGACGTACACTGATCCATCGCTCACCGTTCGCCCTGAGCGAAATCGACGGGTATGAGACCCACCTGTGCTTCGACTTTGCTCAGCACGACCGGGGCAAGGTGAAGTCATCCCGCCCTACGGCGCGACGAAACAGCCCTCGCCGGCGACCTTCAACCGCCCGCAGATGGCGGCGGCCTGGTTGGCGCTGCCCGCGTTGACGCGCAGGCGGTAGAGCGTGCGGCCCTCCGTCGCGACCGGCTGCACCGATTTGCCGAGCGGCGCGAGATAGGCGAAGCGCTTGGTGAAAGCGGTCCACGCCGCGTTGGCGGTGCTCTCGGTCGGATAGGCGCCGAGCTGGACCAGCGAGCCGCCCGCCGCGCTCGCGGGCGCGGGGGCGCGGGCGGCACCGACCGGGGCGGGAGCGACGAGCCTGCCGCCCGAGGGGGGAACGCTGGACACCGCGTTGCGTCCGCCGGCGGGGGCGGAAGGCGCGGGCCGTGGCGCGCGACGACCGTCGACCGGCGCCTCGGGCACGGCGTTCAGGTCGATCGCGCCGGTATGCGGGCGCCCGGCGCTGGTCGCGACCGCGGCGCTGCCCTCACCGTCGACGCGCAACCCGCCGGGGTCCTCGGGCTTGATCTTGTAGTCGCCCTCCTGCGCCGCGATCAGCTCGCCCTCGGCGGCGGGTTCGCGATGCTGGAGCTTGTAGATGCCGAACACCATCGCGGCGAGCATGGCGAGGCCGATCAGGACGAGGGCGACGACGCGACCGAGGCCGGGACCATCCGGCTCGTCCGGCTCGACCGTCTCCAGCCACGGCAACCGGTCCTCGTTCCTCAGCTCGAAGTCGCTCGTCGTGCTCATCAGCTCATCTCCGACACCGCCTCCACGCCCATGAGCGCGAGCCCGTTACGGATAATCTGTCCGACCCCATCCGCCAAGGCGAGACGCGCGCGCGTCGCATCGTGGTCGTCGGGCTGTAGGAAGCGCCGCGCGGGATCGTCGTTGCCGGCGTTCCACTCGGCATGAAACGCAGCCGCCAAGTCATAGAGATAAAAGGCGATTCGGTGTGGTTCGCGCGCCGCCGCCGCGGTTTCGACCACGCGCGGAAACTGCGCCGCCAGCCGCACCAGACCGAGCGGCTCGGTCCCGAGAAGGGACAGGTCGCGCGCCCCCGCCACCACGCCAGCCTCGCCCGCGCGGCGATGGAGCGAGGCGATGCGGGCATGGGCATACTGGACGTAGAAGACGGGGTTGTCCTTCGACGCCTCCACCACCTTGGCGAAGTCGAAATCCATCTGCGCGTCCGCGCGCCGGGTCAGCATGGTGAAGCGCACCACGTCCTTGCCGACCTCGGTCACGACGTCGGCGAGCGTCACGAAATTACCCGAACGCTTCGACATCTTGACCGGCTCGCCCGCCCGCAGCAGCCGCACCATCTGCACCAGCTTGACGTCCAGCTTCTTCTCCCCGCCGGTCAGCGCGGCGACGGCGGCGACGATGCGCTTGACGGTGCCGGCATGGTCTGCGCCCCAGATGTCGATCAGCTGGTCGGCGGCCTGACTTTTCTGGAAATGATAGGCGAGGTCGGCGCCGAAATAGGTCCAGCTACCGTCCGACTTGCGGATCGGCCGGTCCTGATCGTCGCCGAACGCGGTTGAGCGGAACAGCGGCAGCTCGACCGGCTCCCAATCGTCCGGCGTCTCGCCTTTGGGCGGCGGCAGCGTGCCGTCATAAACGAGGTCGCGCGCGCGCAGCTCGGCTTCCGCGGCGGCGGGCTTGCCCGCCGCCTGGACTTCCGCCTCCGACGCGAACACCTGATGATGGATGCCCAGCAGCGCCAGGTCGGCGCGGATCAGGTCCATCATCGCCGCCACCGCGCGGGTGCGGAACAGCGCCAGCCACTCTCCCTCGGCCGCGTCGACGTAGCGGTCGCCGAACTCGGCCGCCAATGCTTGGCCGACGGGGATCAGGTAATCGCCGGGATACAGCCCCTCCGGAATCTCCACCGTCGCGCCCAGCGCCTCGCGGTAACGCAGGTGGACCGAGCGGGCGAGCACGTCGACCTGCCCGCCGGCGTCGTTGACGTAATACTCCCGGATCACCCGCGCGCCCGCGAACTCCAACAGGCTGGCGAGCGCATCGCCGACCACCGCGCCCCGGCAATGCCCCATGTGCATCGGGCCGGTCGGGTTGGCGGAGACATATTCGACGTTGACCGTCGTCCCGGCATAGCGATCCGAGCGTCCGTAATCGGCGCCCGCGACCGCGATCGCGGCCAGCTCGTCGCGCCAGGCGGCGTCGGTCAACCGCAGGTTGATGAAGCCGGGGCCGGCGATCTCGACCGCCGTCACCTCGGGCAGCTTCTCCAGCTCTGCCGAAAGCGCCGTCGCCAGCGCGCGCGGATTGGTGCCCGCCGGCTTGGCGAGCACCATCGCGGCGTTGGTGGCGAGGTCGCCATGCGCGGCGTCGCGCGGCGGCTCGACGGTGACGTTGGCGCGGTCGAGCCCGCCGGGCAGCTGGCCGCTCGCGACCAGGGTGTCGAGCGCCGCGTCGATGTGCGCGGCGAAACGGGTATAGAGTGTCATGATGCGCGGGGCTCTAGCCGACCCGCGCGGCGGCTTCAAACCGGGCGGGGACGGATGCGTCGCACCCCCCCCCCGGCGCTCGCTTCACGCCACGCGGACGCCGTTGACCTCGATCCGCAGCCCCAGTGCCGCCCAGTCGGCGGGCAGGTGGCACCGCGTCGCCCGCACCGGCATGCCCAGCCGCACGGCTTCGGCATCGGTCGTGGCGCGCAGGCAGACATGGCCCGACGACCGCACCTGCGCCACATAGCCGCGCCCGGCGGGCTGCGCCTTGGCGAGCGCGACGTTGGGGAACAGCGCGCAGACGGCGGTGGCGACGGCGAAACACAGCTTGATCATGGTCTTACTCCCTGAGAGCGCGAGGCCGATAGCTTCGCGACGGAAGCTGTGCAGGAGGTGTGCCAGTTAGGTAACGCACTGAAAACAAGCATTTCGGCCCATCGTCATAGCAATCAACCCCGAAGGACTCGCGCCAATGTCGCCAACGATTGGCGTCAGGCGCGCAATAGGCCCTCACTGGCTCTCGCCCCAGCGCTGCCCGGAAAGAGCGTTGGCAACGTGCGCGCCGCATCGAGACCGAAGTGGCCAGCCACCGCGCCCGCGATCAGGCCGTCGAGGCTGGTAGTGGGGCGCAGGTCGCGCGCCTCGTGTAGCTGCGCGGTCGCGAGTCCCGGCCAGTCGGCGTGCACCCGGCCACCGCGCACGCCGCCGCCGAACAGCATCGCCGCCGACGCGGTGCCGTGATCGGTGCCGCCGGTGCCGTTGACCGCGACGGTCCGCCCGAACTCGGTCGCGACCACCACCAGTGTGTCGCGCCATAGCGGCCCCATGCCGGTCTGGAGCGCACCGATCAGCGCGTCCAGCCCCTTGAGCTGCACCGCCAGCCGCCCGCGCTGCCCGGCATGCGTGTCCCAGCCGCCGGTCTCGATCATCAGCACGCGCGCGCCGTTGTCGGGCACCAGCAGCCGCGCCGCCAGCGCCCCGGTCGCCGCCGCGTTGCGGCCATCGTCGGCGGCCAGATCGCCGGTGAGCTGGCGCGTCTGCATCGCCTCGTTCCACAGCCCGTGAAGCTGCGCGTCGCCGCCATAGAGTTGGCCGACGCGGGCGAGCAGATCGTCGGACGCGGCGGGCAGCGCAGACGGCGCATAGGACGCCACCTCGCGCGGCCCCCGCAATGCCAGCGGCACCGTCGCCGACACCGCGATCGCGCGCGCCTCGTCGGGCGGCAGCAGGCCGAGCAGCCGGTTGAGCCACCCGTCCTTGACCTGGTACGCCCCCGCCCCGCCGGTCTCGAGCACGTTCTGTCCATCGAAATGCGAGCGGTCGCGATAGGGTGAGGCAACGGCATGCGCGAACAGCGCCTGACCCTGGCCGTAGAGGCTCCCGACCGCCGCCAGCGCCGGGTGCAGCGTGAAGGTCGGGTCGAGCTTCAGGCCCGTCGCGAAATCCGCCGCCAACTGGCCCCGCGCACCGGCGAAGGCGGGGTCGCCGACCGCGCCGATCGTGCCCAGCCCATCGGCGGCACCGCGCTGTATCACGAACACGAGCCGTTTGGACGATGCCGCGCGGGCAAAGGCCAGACGCGGCGCGAAGCCGCTCGCGGCGAGGCCGAGTGAGCCACGAACGAGCAGGGTACGACGGGTAATCATGTGCTTACCTCCGCATCATCTCAGGCGACACGAGCAACAGCGCCAGCGCCTGCCCCGGACTGTCCGCGCGCGCGACGCCCTGCGCGGTGGCGGGTGACAGCGCGCCGGGGAACAGCGCCTCACCCAGCGCGCGCGCGTCGACCGGTCCGGCACGCGATGCCAGCCGCTCCGCCGCCTCGACGCGCCGCAACACCGCGTCCGGCCCCGCCCAGCTCGCGGCGATGTCGTCGTAGCCCGCGGGCGACCCCGGCCGCCACGCGGGCTGCCCAAGTTGCGCCAGCAACCCCACCATCGCCGGCCCCGGCACCTCGCGATAACCTAGCGCGCGCAGGCTGGCGACGGACCACTCCCACGGCGTGCGGAACTTGACCGACGACGGAGTCCACGCCTCCGGCGCGGCGATCAGCGCGCGATAAACGGTCCGCAGGTCGCCGCCGGACGACAGGAACGCGCGCTCCAGCCGCGCGACCAGTGCAGGCGGCGGTACGTCGCCTGCGAAATGCCTCGCCAGCTTGGTCGCGAGGTGGCGCGCGGTGGCGGGATGGATCGCGAGCGCATCGAGCACCGCTTGCGCCTGCGCGTCGCCCGCCTGGGCGTAGCGCTTGCCCATGATCGTCCGCTCCCCTGGCTCGTGCAGGGGCGGGGCAAACAGGAACGCCCCCGGCCGGCCGTCGGCGAACCGTGCCGCCGCGCCTTGCCCAAGCCCCGCAACGGTCCAGCCGGTCAGCGCGCGCGCGAACTCGGTCACGTCCGCCTGCGTGTACCCGGAGCCGACGCCCAGCGTGTGCAGCTCCATGATCTCGCGTGCGAGGTTCTCGTTCAGCCCGACGCGGTTGACGCCGCGCGCCGCCGCCCGCAGCCCGAGCGGGCTGCCCGGCCCGGCCGACTGCGCCTGATCGAGGTAGAGCAGCATCGCCGGGTGGCGCTCGACCGCCGTCAGCATGTCCCCGAAACGACCGAGCAGATGCGGACGGATCGCTTCGAACTCCAGCGTCGGGGCCAGACCGACCACCGTCTGCTTGTCGGCGGAAACCGCGAAGTGGTTGGCCCAGAAATGGACCAGCCGCTCCGCGAACGGCGTCGGCGTCGTCAGCGCGGCCCCCATGCGCGCAGCAACGGCGGTGCCGTATTGCTCCTGCCCCTGTTGCCGGAAGAGGCGGCGCGCGTCCGCCATCGCCGGATCGGGCGCCGTCGCCACTCCGGTCGACGCGCGGCGCTGCTGGCGCTGCTCGGCGAAGTAGGCGGCGAGCCCGATCGCGACGGTGGTACTGGTTGCGGTCTCGGTAAGCGGTGCCGGGCGCGGATCGAACCGGTCCAGCTGCTCGGTAAGCCAGCGGCGCGGATCGGGGACCAGCGCCTGATCGAAACGCGCGCCCAGGCCGAAGCGGTTCAGTGCGATCGTCACTTCGCTCACGGCCGTCTCCCTTCGCACGCTGGTCTACGCCCGACTTGTCGCAAGAGTATGCCGGTTGCAGTGCGCGCAATCGTGTTCGATCGGTTTGCATTTGCAACTGATCTGCGGTCGGGTTCTACCTCGCTGCGAGAGGATCTGAACGGCGTGACATAATCTTCACGCGGGAGTTCGATCATGACGAAGCTGTTCACCATTCTGGCCCTGCTGGCCACCGCCGCCGTTCCCGCCCCCCTGCTGGCGCGTGACGCCGGACAGCGCTTCACGCGCGACGGCGAGACGTACGTCTACACGGAGAAGCGCACCGAGGACGGTCGCCGCGTGATCTCGGGCCGTCGCCTGCCGAGCGGCTCCGCGTTTCGGCTGGTCGTCACCGGCGATCGGGTCGACGGCATCTCGGGCGGTCAGCCGGTAGCGTTCCGCCTGCCCGCGGCGGGCGCGACGCAGGTCGCCGCGCGCTAGAATCCCTCCGGCAATTCCACCGGGCCGACCGTCTTGCGGTATTGCGACACCGCATAACGGTCGGTCATGCCAGCGATATAGTCGGCGACCTGCCGGCTGCGCCACGGCTCGTCGGCGGGCACCGCACCCCACTCCGCCCCCATCCGCGCGGGGTCGGCGTGATAGACCTCGAACAGCCCGGCGACGATCGTCCACGCCGCCTCGGCAGCGGCGAGCTGATGCGGGTGGTGATAGAGGTTGGCGTACATGAAGCGCTTGAGCGCGCGTTCCTCGTCACGCATCCCGGCGGTGAAGCCGACGAGCGCGTGGGCGGTCGCGCGTACCGCGTCGGCACTGTCGACCTGGGCCTCGGCGATACGGGCACGCGTCTCGTCCAGCAGGTCGTTGACCATGGTGCCGATCTGCGCGCGCACCAGTTCGCGCGCCAGCCGCGCGGGCGCCACATCGGGGTATCGCGCGCGCACCGCCGCCCAGCCACGCGCGACCAACGGCACCGCCATCAGCTGATCCAGGCTGAGCAACCCGGCGCGCAGCCCGTCGTCGATGTCGTGATTGTCATAGGCGATGTCGTCGGCCATCGCCGCGACCTGCGCTTCCAGCGACGGGCGGCTGTCGAGCGCCAGCGGATAGTCGGCATCCGCCGCCCGCATCGCCCAGCCGGGATGGCGCACCGGACCGTTGTGCTTGGCCAGCCCCTCCAGACATTCCCAGCTGAGGTTGAGCCCGTCGAAGCGCGGATAGGGCCGTTCGATCGCGGTCAGCACGCGCAGCGTGTGGCCGTTGTGGTCGAACCCGCCCTGCCCCGCCAGTGCCGCCTTGAGCGCGTCCTCGCCGGCATGGCCGAACGGCGGATGGCCGATGTCGTGCGCTAGGCAGATCGCCTCCGTCAAATCCTCGTTCAGCCCCAGCGTGCGCGCGACGGTACGGCCGATCTGCGCGACCTCCAGGCTGTGGGTCAGGCGGACACGGAAATGGTCGCCGTCGGGCGCCATGAACACCTGCGTCTTGTGGCGCAGGCGGCGAAAGCTGATCGAGTGGATGACGCGGTCGCGGTCGCGCTGGAACGCATCGCGGGGGCCGCGCGCGGTATCGGCGGGCTCGGCGTGGCGGCGACCGCGGCTGTGTGCCGGGTCCGCCGCGTAGGGAGCGGGCGTCACCTGCCGAAGATCATCGGGTCGGCAGCCGGGTGACCTTCTGCCCCGCCTCGCTGGTAAAGGCGAACGCCGGCACGCCCGCCTTGCCGAGCTGGTTGACCAGCGCGCGCGCCTCCGCATCGGTCCTGAACGGTCCGGTGAGGACGCGGTTGGTGGCGCGCAGCGGCGTCGTCCAGGCCTGGCGACCGGTCAGCTGCTGCGGCGCGCGGCCGCGCATCGTCGACCAGGCGAGCGCCAGCCCCGCCTCGTTGGCGCCGCCCGCGACCTGCACCCAGATGCGTGCCGGTTCGGACCGGGCGACGCGGCGGGCCTCGGCCGCTTCGCGCGCGGCGTCACGCGCGGCTTGCGCCTTGGCGTCGGCGGCGGCCTTGCGGTCGGCGATCGCCTTGCGGTCCGCCGCCGCCCGACGCTCCGCGGCGCGGCGCTCGGCCGCCGTAGGAGTCGCCTGACCCGGCGTGGTCCGCGCTGCGCCGACATCGAGTTCGGAAGCCGGAATCGACAGCCCCGCGACGATGCGGGCAAGCACCGCATCGGTCTGCGAGCGCCCGCGCCGCATCGGCAACCGCGCATTAGTCAGCGGCGCGACCAGCAGCGGTGCGGGCGGCGTGGACATGGCGATCGCCGGCGGGGCGGGGGTGGGGATGGCCTCGTTCGAACTCGACGCCAGCGGTGTGACGCTCGCAGACAGCGGCTCCGTCGTGACCGCCACCGCGGCGAGTTCGGTGCGCCCGGGTGGCGTCGGGATCGGCTCGACGACAGTAGATGGGGCGTCGTCGATGCCCGACGTCGCCGGGGTCAACGCCGTGATGAAGCCCGGCGTGGGCGCCGGTGCGGTCGCCGCCGCGAGCGTGGACGTGGGGGTCGCCGCGACCGTTGCGGGAGGCACCGGCGCGCCGGACGCACTCGCCACGACAGCCGGCGCGGTAACCGCGGCCGGCGTCGCGACCCCGCTCACGGCTGATCGCGGCCGACTCGCGGCGGGCAAGGCGACGATGAGCGGCGCCCGGCCCTGCGTCGGATCCGACGTGAGCGGCCGGCTCGGCGTACGCAACGGCGCCGTCCGGACCGGAGCCGCCATGACGCTTGCGATGATCGGCGCCGGAGTCGGTGTGACGCTCGGCGCCACGGGTGCCGACACTCGCGCAGCCGCCGGCAGGACGACCGACGCGCCGGGGACCGATGCAGGAGGGACCGACGCGAGGGGCACGCGCGCGGGCACGACGTTCGCCACGATTGGAGCACGGGTGGGCACGGCGAAGGTGGCCGACGCGCCGCTGCCGGCCCCCGCGAGGTTCGCCTGCTGCGTCGGCGACAGCGGGCGGGACGCCATCGTCGTCGCGGGGCCGCGTCCCGTCCGGCGCGACGAAGCGCGGTTGCCCGCCGCCGCGAGGCTCGCCAGCTCGCCGCCGGTCAACGGCCGGTCGTTGATCGGGACCTGATAGGCGGGTGGTTGAAGCTGCGGCTGCGATACAGGTTGAGGCACCGGCACGAGCGCGGCGACCTGCGTCTCGCCTCGGCGCTTGCGATCGCGGCGATCGCGGCGGGAGTCTAGCGGCTGCACGCTCGCGACCTGGACCGGCCGCGGCAGCGGCTCCAGCGCCAGCGGCGCGTCGCGCGGCGCGAAGCGGGCGTCGGCGAGCCGTTGCGGCGTCGGCCGGACCTCGCCGAAATGGACCGCGAACGCACGGTCGACCGGCGGCAGCCCCGGCAGCTCGGTGAAGAACTGGCGCAGCGAAGCGGCGGCGCCCGGCGGCATCATCGTCTCGGCGATCTTGAGCGCCTCGGTCGCATTGCCGCCCATCGCCAGCACGAACGCCCGCGTCCGCCAGGCGGCACGGTCGTTCTGCCGGATCAGCGGTGCCAGCTGGTCCAGCGCCTGCGCCTGCCGCCCGGCGATCGCGAGCGACAGCGCATAGCGCCGCCGCGTCTCGGCATCGTCGCGCGACTGCAACGCCGCGCGATAGTCGCGCTGCGCCCGGCCGGGGTCGCCGAGCAGGTCGTAGGCGAGCCCGCGCTCGGCCGCGAACCGCGCGGGCGCGAAGCCGAACTGCTCGGCCTGGGCGAAATAGCGCAGCGATTCCGCCGGGCGTTCGGCATGGACCAGGATCGCGCCCTCACCCGCCTTGGCGCGGCCGCTGCGCGGGTCGATCTTCTGCGCCCGCGCGAAGAACGCGCCCGCCGCGCTGTAATCCTCCAGCCGGATCGACAGCTCACCCGCCGCCAGCAACGCCTCCAGATCGAGCGGATTGGCGCCGAGCCGCCGCACCTGCTCGGCCAGCCCGTCGGCATCCGACATGCCCACCGGCAGCACCGGGCCTTGGGCGAGGGCGGGAAGCGGCGTGAGGATGAGGGCGAGAGCGAGGGCGCGGGGGAGCGGCATGAAGGTCCCAGTTAGGACGCGGGGGTGCGTTCGGAAAGGGTTAAGGCGGCGGTCACCGGTGGGGCAAGCCGCCGCTGGGGCCGGCGCGGCGGGGGGTGGCGGCGGGGCGATGAACGGTCGGGGAGTGGCTCGACGCTCGACCTCATCATCCCGCGAAGGCGGAGACCCGGCTCATGCGCTATGGCGCAGGGCAAGCATGGCACACGCTCGATCTTCAGGCGATGGGTCCCCGCGTTCGCGGGGATGACGGACAAAGCGACAGCCCTCTACCGCCTTCGCGAGAGAGGGTGGGAGGCGCCACAGGCATCGGCGGGGTGAGGGAACGACGCGGGTGGCGCGCCGAGAGACCTGCCTCGTCGGGAGTAGGCTGCTCGGGTGAGCGAGTGGTCGTGCGTGAACAAGGACTCGCCGGGAAATGATCTAGCCCCCCCTCCCCTTCAGGGGAGGGGCCGGGGGTGGGGCGTCCCCGTCTCACCGAGCTTCACGACTGAGAAGATGGCACGCAGAGAAGACGAACTTGCGGGGTCGGCTTAAAATCTCCGAACCCCAATACAGGCTCGGCCCGTCCCACCCGACCCGCGCGACACGGGCGCAGCCCGCGTCGTCGGACGGGTTCGCCACTGGCGACCCGCCGGCCACGCTAGCCGGTCTCGCGCGCAGCTTCGCTGCGGCATGCCGGCTGCGCGTTACTGGTTGCCCTGCCGATGCAGGAACCGCGGGATATCGACCGCTTCCTCACCCGCCGCCGCCTCCTCGCGGGCCGTGCCGCGCGCGGCGTTGGACATCCGCTCGAACAGCGTGCCGCCCAGTTTCACCTTGGGCGTCGGCTGACCGCCCTCGGCCTCGTTGCCGGTGGCGAGGCGGAACCGCGAGGGCGAGTCGGCAGGCGGTGCGCCATAGGCGTCGTCGTTGAACACCTTGGGCGGCTGCGCGACGATCGCCTCGGCGCCGAGCACCAGTTCCTCGTCGGCAGCATCGGCGGTCTCGGGCGCCTCATCGGCGACCTGCGCCAGCTCCAGCGGCTCCTCCTCGGATGCGACGGTCGGTTCCGGCTCCGGCGCGACGGCGGGCTTGGCGTCGCTCGGTCGGAACGACTGCGCTTCCTCGCGACGAGCACCGCCGAAGGAGAAACCGCGCGCGCCGACATCGGCCTGCACCGGCGCCTGCCCGGTGCGCGGCTGCGCCTCGATCCCGGTGGCGACCACCGACACGCGGATCTTGCCCTCCAGGTCCGGGTTGAACGCGGAGCCCCAGATGATGTTGGCGTCGGGATCGACCAGGTCGCGGATGTGGTTCGCCGCCTCGTCGACCTCCAGCAGGCGCATGTCGTCGCCGCCGGTGATCGAGATGATGACGCCCTTCGCGCCCTGCATCGACACGCCGTCGAGCAGCGGGTTGGCGATCGCCTTTTGCGCCGCCTCCAGCGCGCGGTTGTCACCGCTCGCCTCGCCGGTGCCCATCATCGCCTTGCCCATCTCCTGCATCACCGAACGGACGTCGGCGAAGTCGAGGTTGATGAGGCCGGGCATGACCATCAGGTCGGTGATGCCGCGTACGCCCTGCTGCAGCACCTCGTCCGCCATCTGGAACGCTTCGCGGAAGGTGGTGTTGGCGTTGGCGATCAGGAACAGGTTCTGGTTGGGGAATGACGATCAGCGTATCGACATACTTCTGCAGCTCTTCGATGCCCTGATCCGCCGCCTTGGCGCGGCGGTTGCCCTCGAACGCGAAGGGCTTGGTCACGACACCGACGGTCAGGATGCCCATGTCGCGCGCCGCCTTGGCGATGACGGGGGCCGCGCCGGTGCCGGTGCCGCCGCCCATGCCGGCGGCGATGAAGCACATGTGCGCGCCCTCCAGCCGCTTGGCGAGGTCGTCGATCGTCTCCTCGGCCGCCGCGCGCCCGATCTCCGGCCGCGCGCCCGCGCCCAGACCCTGCGTGATCTTGGCGCCCAGCTGGATGCGCGTCGGCGCGGTCGACTGTTTCAGCGACTGCGCGTCGGTGTTCGCGACCAGGAAGTCGACCCCCTGCACGTCGGCGTTCATCATGTTGGCGATGGCGTTGCCGCCCGCGCCGCCGACGCCGATCACCGCGATGCGCGGGGTCAGCTCGTCCACTTCCGGTGCCAGGAACTCGATGCTCATACGCTGTAACTCCGCCCCCGAACGTCACCGCCGCAGTGACTTGATTAACCTTTTTGCACCATCGATTCCGGTCATTCCAGCCGAAAAGCGAATCGCCGCATTAATAGTTCGCGCGCGCCGCCTGGATCAGCTTGCGGACCAGGCCCGCGCCCTTGGGCCGATGCACCGTCTGCACCGGCGCCACCGTCCGCAGGTCGACCGGATCGGCCGCGGCATAGAAGGCGAGACCCGCTAGAGTGGCGAACGCCGGCCCGCTATGCGCCTCCGGCAGGCCGGTCAGCCCGCGCGGCCGGCCGAGCCGGACCGAACGGCCCAGCGCCGCCTGGGCATAGTCGGCGACGCCCTTCAGCTCCGCACCGCCGCCGGTCAGCACCACCTGCCGCCCGATCGGCCCCTCGAACTTCAGCTGCGCCAGCGCCTTGCGGACCTCCGCCATCTGATGCTCCAGCCGTTGGCGGATCACGCCGATCAGCTGCGCCTTGGTGATCTGCGAGCCGTCGGCCTCGTCTTCGCCGACGCTCGCGAGCGGGATCATCTCGTGATTGTCGCGGGGGCTCGCGTTGGCGGAGCCGTGGAAGCACTTCATCCGCTCCGCCTGCTGACGCCGCGTGCCGAACGCCGATGCGATGTCGTCGGTGATGTCCGCCGCGCCGAACGGCAGAGAGGTCAGTCCGACCAGCATCCCGCCCGCGAACAGCGATACGTTGGTGATGCCCGCGCCCAGCTCGACCAGCGCCACGCCCAGCTCGCGCTCCTCGTCGGACAGGCACGCCAGCCCGGTCGCGACCGGCGCGGCGATGATCGACTTCACCTCCAGATGCGCCGACCGGACGCACAGGTCCAGGTTGCGGACCGGCGAGCCGTCGGCGGCGACGACGTGGATGTGGACGCCCAGCCGGTCGGCATGGAGGCCGAGCGGCTTCTTGACCCCGGTCAGCCCGTCCAGCGTGTAGAGCGCCGGTTGCGCGTGCAGCACCATCCGCCCCTGCGGGTCGATCGCGTTGCGCCCCGCCGACAGCAGCGCGTCGATGTCGCCCTGTTCGACGCGATGGCCGCCCAGCTCGAACTCGACCTCGGCGACGTCGCTGACCAGCCCGCCGGCGGAGAAGCCTACCCAGACATTCTCGATGTTGAGGCCCGCGATCCGTTCCGCCTGCTCCACCGCCTCGCGCACGGCGGCTTCGGTCGCGCCCATGTCGGCGATGTAGCCGCGCTTGACGCCGCGGCTCTCGCGCTGGCCGGTGCCGAGCACGATCAGCTCGCCACCGTCGCCGGGCTGCGCGATCATCGCCGACACCTTGGACGAGCCGATGTCGAGCGCGGTGATGAGTCCCTCGGGTGCCGCCTTGGCCATGTCAGCCCTCCAAACCACGGTTGTCGTTACGCGCGCCAACCGGCTGGTCGCGGGGTAGTTCGCGGGGCGGATCGCCGGGATCGGCGACCTGCCGCTCGGCGCCGGTCTCAGGCTTTCGCACCACCATCCGCCCCGGATTGCGCAGGTCGAAGCCGAGCCAGCCACGCCCCAGCAACGGGTGCGCGCCGTCGCGCTTGGCGAAATCGAGCAGCGCCGCCTCCGCGCCTTCCTCGGGCAGCTTCAGCGTCTCGCCCGAATCGAAGCGCAGATCCCAGCGGCGATTGCCGACCCAGGTCGCCGCCACCACGCGCGGCTTCAGCGCGGGCGCGGCGGCGAGCAGCCGCTGATAGCCCGGCGCCTGCATGTTCGCGCCCGGCCCGATCACCAGCGGCAGCTCCGGCATCGCATCGCGGCTGACATTGTCGAGCAGCACGCCGTCGGCGTCGATCAGCGTCAGCTCGCCGTTGTTCTGCCACACCGCGGCGGCGGCGCGTTCGGTGATGCGGACCAGGATCTTGTTGGGATAGCGACGCGACACCGCCGCGTCCTTGACCCAGCCATACGCCATCAGCCGCTGACGGATCCGATCCAGATCGATCAGCGGCAGCGCGCGGGTGGGCTGTTCCAGCACCACCGCGTTCACCGTCATGAAGTCCATGTGGTTGAGGCCGGGTGCCTGCACCTCGTCGACGCGGAACCCCGCGCGCCCCGCCGCTTCGCCCAGCCCGGTGCCGACGATCGCGGGCACGCCCGCCCACGCCGCCGCCGACAGCACGGCCGCGCCGCCGATCGCGAGAAAGCCGCGCGTCGCCCAGCGCTTGAGCGTCGCCTCCTCGACCGGGATGCGATGCACCAGCCGGTCGAGCCGCGACTGTTTGGGTGCCGTGCGGCGCTTCACCGTCGGGCGGCGGGCGGGCTGACCACGCTTGATCGTCCGCGTCGTCATTGCGATGCCTCCCCGTCCAGGGCTTCGTCGACGATCATCTGCACCAGCGTCGGATAGTCGATACCGTTGTGCCGCGCCTGTTCCGGGACGAGGCTGAGCGGCGTCATGCCGGGTTGCGTGTTGACCTCCAGCAGGAACAGCCCGTCGACGCCGCGCTCGTCGTCCCAGCGGAAGTCGGCGCGGCTGGCACCCCGGCACCCGAGCAGGCGGTGCGCCTCCAGCGCGACGTTCTCGCATGCGCGCGCGACGTCGTCGGGGATCGGCGCGGGATAGAGATGCTCGGTCATTCCCTCGGTATATTTCGCGTCGTAGTCGTAGAAGCCTGAGCGCGGGCGCAACTCGGTAACCCCGAACGCGCGTCCGCCGAGCACCGCGGTGGTCAGCTCGCGCCCACGGATGAACGGCTCGGCCAGCAGCTCGTCGAAATCCTGCCACGGCCCCGCCACGTCGCGCCCGATCGGATCGCCGTAATTGCCGTCCGCGGTGACGATCGCGACGCCGACCGACGACCCCTCGTTGACGGGCTTGAGCACATAGGGCCGCGCCAGCGGATCGCCCTCGAACAGGTCGGCCGAGCGCACCATCCGCCCGCCCGGCATCGGGATGCCGTGCGGCACCAACACCTGCTTGGTCAGCTGCTTGTCGACCGCGATCACCGAGGTCGCCATGCCGCTATGCGTATAGCGCAGCCCCATCAGGTCCATCATGCCCTGAATGCTGCCGTCCTCGCCGGGCGTCCCGTGCAGCGCATTGAACACCAAGTCGGGCTTCGCCTCGGTAAGCAGCGCCGCGATGTCGGGCGCCATGTCGATCCGGGTGACGCGATGCCCGCGCGATTCGAGCGCATCGGCGACGCCCGCCCCAGACATCAACGACACCTCGCGCTCGGCGGACCAGCCGCCCATCAGGACGACGATGTGGAGGCTCATGCTCCCTCTCCCCTCTGGGGTGCAGGCAGAGGGTTGCCCACGCGCTGTATCTCCCATTCCAATTCGATCCCGCTCGCGGCCTTCACCTTCGCCCGCACTTCCTCGCCCAACCCCTCGATGTCGGCGCTCGTCGCCGCGCCCAGGTTGAGCAGGAAGTTGCAATGCTTCTCGCTCACCTGCGCCCCGCCCCGCCGCAAGCTACGACAACCGGCGGCATCGACCAGCGACCAGGCCTTCTCACCCGGCGGGTTCTTGAAGGTCGATCCGCCCGTCTTCGACCGCAACGGCTGCGACGCCTCGCGCGCGGCGGCGATGCGGTCCATCTCCGCGCCGATCGCATCGGGGTCACCGGGAGATCCACGGAACACCGCCTCCACGACCACCGCACCCTCGGGCAACGCGGAGTGGCGATAGGTGTAGGCGAGCCTGGCGGCGGACCAGGTCTCGACCGCGCCGTCACGCGTCACCACCGTCGCCTCGAGCAGCATGTCGGCGACCTCGCGCCCGTAAGCGCCGCCGTTCATTCGCACGAAGCCGCCGACCGTGCCGGGGATCGAGCGGAGGAACTCGACACCCGCAATGCCGGCATCGCGGGCGGTGGACGAGACGAGGATGCCGCTCGCTCCGCCGCCGCAGCGCAGCGTCGTCGCGTCGATCCGCTCGACCATCGCGAATGCTTTGCCGAGCCGCACCACCACGCCCGGCATGCCGCCGTCGCGCACGATCAGGTTGGAGCCGAGCCCGAGCGGATAGATCGGAACGGCGGGGTCGAGCGCGCGGAGGAACGCGACGAGGTCGTCGCGATCGGCAGGCTCGAACAGCCATTCGGCCGAACCGCCCGACTTGAACCAGACCAGCGGCGCGAGCGGCGCGTCGGGCGTTAGGCGGCCACGGACCGCCATGTGCTCCCGCGAAGGCGGGAGCCCAGCCTGGGCTCCCGCCTTCGCGGGAGCACATGGAACGGCCAAGCTGCTCACGCGGACACCTGCCGCGCGGCGATCGCGTCCGCCAGCCCGGCCGCCCATTTCGTGATGTCGCCGGCACCCAGGCAAACCACCTGATCGCCCGCACCCAGCGTCCCCGCCAGCATGTCCGCCAGCGCGTCGGCGTCCGCCACCGTCGTCGCCTGCCGATGCCCGCGCCGCTTCAGCCCCTCGACCAGCGCGTCGGCGGACACGCCCTCGACCGGCGCCTCGCCCGCCGGATAGACCGGCGTCACCAGCACCCGGTCGGCGTCGTTGAACGCGGTCTGAAAGTCTTCCATCAGATTGCCGAGCCGCGAATAGCGATGCGGCTGCACCACCGCGATCACCTGGCCAGTCGCTCCCTCGCGCGCCGCCGCCAGCACCGCGCGAATCTCGACCGGATGGTGCCCGTAATCGTCGATCACCGTCGCGCCACCTACCTCGCCGACCTTGGTGAAGCGCCGCTTGACCCCCCCGAACGCATGGAAGCCGCGCTGGATCGTCGCGTCGTCGATGCCCAGCTCCAGCGCCACGCCGATCGCGGCCAGTGCGTTCTGGACGTTGTGGCGGCCGGGCATCGGCAGCTCGATGCCCTCGATCGAGCGTGTGCGCCCGTCGCGCTCGCGCACGATCACCTCGAACGTGTTGCCGCCGCCGTTCGGCTGGACGTTGACGCCACGCACGTCCGCCTGCGCGGAAAAGCCATAGGTGACGATCCGCCGGTCGCGCAGCCGCGGCAGGATGCCCTGCACCTCCGGGTGATCGAGACACAGCAACGCCGCGCCATAGAAGGGCACGTTCTCGACGAACTCGACGAACGCATCCTTGACCGCATCGAACGAGCCGTAATGGTCGAGGTGCTCGGGATCGATGTTGGTCACCACCGCGACCGTGCCGTCCAGCCGCAGGAAGCTGCCGTCGCTCTCGTCCGCCTCGACCACCATCCAGTCGCTGGCGCCCAGCCGAGCGTTCGAGCCGTAGCTGTTGATGATGCCGCCGTTGATGACCGTCGGATCGACTCCGCCCGCGTCGAGCAGGGCGGCGATCATGCTGGTTGTCGTCGTCTTGCCATGCGTGCCCGCGACCGCGACGGTGGACTTGAGCCGCATCAGCTCGGCGAGCATCTCCGCGCGCCGTACGACCGGGATGCGGCGTTCCAGCGCGCTCTCCACCTCCGGGTTCGACCGCACGATCGCGGTGGAGGTGACGACCACCGCCGCGTCGCCGAGGTTCGCGGCGTCATGCCCGATCGCGACCGCGATGCCCCGATCGCGCAAGCCCTGCACGACATAGCCCTCCGCCACGTCGGAGCCCTGCACGCGATAGCCGAGATTGTGCATCACCTCCGCGATCCCGGACATGCCTATGCCGCCGATGCCGACGAAGTGGATCGTGCCGATATCGGTCTGCAGCGATTTCATCGCACATTCCTCCCCGCTTGCGGGGAGGGGGACCGCCGCGCTTGCGCGGTGGTGGAGGGGGCGGGCCGCGCACGATATCGCCCGAGGAGAGCCCCCTCCGTCAGCCGCTTCGCGCCTGCCACCTCCCCGCTAGCGGGGAGGATCGGAACGAACCCCCTCACGCCCAAGCCTCCGTCGCCTTGACCGGCGCCACCACCGGCAGCCGCGACACCGGTGCGTCCAGGCTCTCGACCAGATCGGCCAGGTCGCCCACCGCGTTCGGCTTGCCGACGCTCTTCGCCCGTCCCGCCGCGTTCTCCAGCGCCGCCGGGTCCAGCCCCAGCTTCTGCATCTGCTTGGCCAGCTCGACGGCGGTGAACCGATCCTGCGGGATCGTCCGCGCGCCGCCCGCCGCCGTGATCTCGCGCGCGTTCGCGGTCTGGTGGTCGTCGGTGGCACCCGGCAGCGGCACCAGGATCGCGGGGCGACCGGCGGCGGTCAGTTCCGCGATCGTCGACGCACCCGCGCGCGCGATCACCAGATGCGCCCAGCCGAGCTGCTCGGGCAGGTCGGGCAGATAGGTGGCGAGGTCGGCCGCGATCTGATGCGCGGCATAGCTGGCGCGCGCCGCGTCGATATCCTCGATCCGCGCCTGATGCGTGACCTGCAACCGGCGGCGGAACTGGATGGGCAGCATCGCCAGTCCGTCGGGCACGACCTGCGACAGCACGCTCGCGCCCTGCGATCCGCCGGTGACGAGCACGCGGAAGATGCCGTCTTCCTCCAGCAGCGGGAAGGGCTTGGCGCGCAGCCCCAGCACCGATTCACGTACCGGATTGCCGACGACATGGACCTTGCCTGCCAGCCTGGCCGACAGCCGCGTGGTCGCGTCATAGGAAGTCGCGATCGCGTCGACCCGGCGCGCCACCAGCCGGTTGACGCGCCCCAGCACCGCGTTCTGCTCGTGGACGGCGGTCGGGATGTCGTCGGCGAATGCGGCGAGCAGCGCCGGCATCGCGGGATAGCCGCCGAACCCGATCACGGCGGCGGGCCGAAACGTCCGATACAGCTCGCGCGCCATCGCCCGCCCGCGCCACATCTCGCGCGCGGCGGGCGCCCAGCCGAGCGGCCGCTTCACCTGAAACCGCCCGGCCGGCAGGACATGCGTCTGGATGCCCTCGAAGAGCCCCGGAAACCGCACCCCGCGCGCATCGGAGATCAGCGCCACGCGATGCCCGCGCCTGGTCAGCTCGGCGGCGAGCGCGGCGGCCGGCACCATGTGCCCGCCGGTCCCGCCGGCGGCGAGGACGTAGTGCTTGCTCACCCCTGCCCCCATTTCACAACGTATGGGCTGCGCGTCAGGAACGGGTTGCGCCGGGTGAACGCCAGCAACAGCCCCATGCCGATCGACAGCGCGATCATCGACGACCCGCCATAGGAGATGAAGGGCAGCGTCATCCCCTTCGACGGTGCCAGCCCGGTGTTGACCGCCATGCTGACCAGCGCCTGCGCCCCGAACTGCACCGCCAGGCCGGACGCGGCGAGCAGCTTGAACTCGTCCTGCTCGTCCAGCAGCTTGACGAAGACGCGCACCACGATCGCCAGGAACACCATCGCGACGACCATGCACGCGATCAGCCCGAACTCCTCGCCGATGACAGAGAAGATATAGTCGGTGTGCGCCTCGGGCAGCCCGAACTTGGCGTGGCCGCCGCCCGGCCCCGTACCGGTCCAGCCGCCCGCGGTCAGCGTCGCGTGCGCGGCGTCGGTCTGGAAATGGTCGGCAGCGCCCTCGCCCTCGACGCCGGGAAACAGAAAGGCGTCGATCCGCTGCCGCGCGGTCGAATAGAACAGATAGGCCGCGACCAGCCCGGCGGGCGCGCAGGCGGCGAGGCCGACCAGCACCCGCGTCGGCGTACCGGCGATGCAGAGCAGCGCGAACCAGACGACGCAGAAGATGATCGTCTGCCCGAAATCGGGCTGCATCATCAGCAGCCCGGCGACCGTGCCGGTCAGCGCCAGCGTGATCGGCACCACCGGCAGCTCCTCGTCCCGGCCCCGCAGCGACAACAACCAGGCGACCGCGACGATGAAGAAGGGCTTGAGGAACTCGGACGGCTGGAACTCGGCGAGGCCGACGCCGATCCAGCGCCGCGCGCCGTTATGCACCGCGCCGATGAACGGCGTCACCGCGAGGAGCGCCAGGAACACCGCCGCGCCGATCAGCGCCAGCCGTCGCGCGGTCGCCACCGGCAGCATCGAGACGCCGATCAGCACCGGCAGCGACACGCCGACCCAGATCAGCTGGCGCCAGAAATAATGCAGCGGCGCCAAATGATGCGTGGCGCCCGAATAGCGCGTCGCCGTCGCCGGGCTCGCCGCCGCCACCGCGACCAGCCCGATCAGGATCAGGAACAACGCCAGTCCGAGCAACATCCGGTCGATGTCCCAGAACCAGGTGCCGAGCGGCGACCGGTCGCCCCGCCCGCCACGCCGCTTCACCTTGGCGACGAAACTCGCGCGCGCCGTATCACTCATGGCAGCGCCTCCACCAGCCGGCGAAAAGTGTTGCCGCGTTCCTCGTAATCGCGGAACTGGTCGAAGCTGGCGGCGGCGGGGCTGAGCAGGACCGTATCTCCCTGTGTCGCGTTCGCGACGGCGCTGGTGACGGCGTTGTCGAGCGTGCCCACCTCCTCGACCGGCACCTTGCCGGCGAGCGCGCGGGCGAACACCGCCCCCGCCTCGCCGATCGTATAGGCGCGCGCGATGCGGCCGAAATGCGGGGCGCAGGCGTCCAGGTCGTCGCCCTTCGCGCGCCCGCCGACGATCCAGTGCACCCGCCCATTGCCTTCGGCGAACGCGGCGAGCGCCGGGGCGGTGCTCTCCGGATTGGTCGCTTTGCTGTCGTCGACGAATGCCACGCCGCGGCGCGTCGCGACACGCTCCATCCGGTGCGGCAGCCCGGCGAAGCTCGCCAGCCCGCGATCGATGTCCTGCTCGGCCACACCCAACGCCTTGGCGACCGCGATCGCGGCAAGCGCGTTCTGCGCGTTGTGCGGCCCCTGCAACGCCGGCCATTTCCGCTGGTCGAGGCACACGCCCGGCGCGATCTTGGTCAGATGCTCGGCGCGGCCGGCGAGCCCGCGCGCGATCTTCGCGGACGCGATGTCACCGATCCCGATCACCGCCTCGTGCCCGGCGGACTGCATAGCGAACAGCCGCGCCTTCGACGCCGCATACGCCTCGAACCCGTCATAGCGGTCGAGATGATCGGGCGTGACGTTGAGCAGCACCGCGACCTCACAATCGAGGCTCTGCGTCAGGTCGAGCTGATAGGAGGACAGCTCCAGCACATAGACGCCACCCGCCAGCAAAGGCTTCTGCGCCAGGATCGGCAGCCCGATATTGCCGCCCATCAGCGTCGGCACACCCGCTGTCGTGAGGATGTGGTGGACCAGCGCGGTCGTGGTCGACTTGCCGTTGGTGCCGGTGATGCCGACGACCTTGTGCGCCGGCAGCTCGGCGCGCGCCTGCGCGAACAGCTCGATGTCGCCGATCACCGGCACGCCCGCGTCGCGCGCCATCGCTGCCAGCGGATGCGTGTTGAGGGGCACGCCCGGTGTCACGACCAGCCCGGCGGCGCCGCCCAGCCGCAGCTGCGCCGGATCGTGGACGACCACGCCGTCGATCGGCTCGGCCTCGGCGCGCGCCGCCGGGCTCGCGTCCCACGCGACGACATGCGCGCCCACCGCCGCCAGCGCGCGCACCGTCGCCAGCCCGGACCGCGCCAGCCCCAGCACCGCGTAGCGCTTGTTCGCCCAGGTGCGCGAGGTAATCACCGTAGCTTCAACGTCGACAGCCCCGCCAGCGCCAACACCAGCGACACGATCCAGAACCGGATCACCACCGTCGGCTCGCTCCAGCCCAGCTGCTCGAAATGGTGATGGATCGGCGCCATCCGGAACACGCGCCTGCCCGTACGCTTGTACCAGAACACCTGCACGATCACCGACAGCGCCTCGACCAC
Source organism: Sphingomonas sp. (assembly GCF_965200135.1). GTDB lineage: Bacteria > Pseudomonadota > Alphaproteobacteria > Sphingomonadales > Sphingomonadaceae > Sphingomonas. The sequence goes on along the minus strand of NZ_CBDATK010000013.1, from coordinate 213,106 downwards.
GAACAGCCCGCCGATGATGCCGAGCACGATCTCGTGGTGCGCGACAACCGAGATCGTGCCCAGCGCGCCGCCCAACGCAAGGCTGCCGGTATCCCCCATGAACACCGCCGCCGGCGGCGCGTTATACCACAGGAATGCGAGGCCGGCGCCCACCACCGCCCCGCACAGGATCGCCAGCTCGCCCGCGTGCGGCACGTGCGGGATGCCGAGGTAGTGCGCGAAACGCGCATTGCCGACGAGATAGACGATGACCATGAACGCCACCGACGCGATGATGACCGGCATCGTCGCCAGCCCGTCGAGCCCATCGGTCAGGTTCACCGCATTGCCGAACGCCACGATCGTAAAGGCGGCGAAGATCGGGTACACCCAGCCGATCTCGTAATATTCGCGCGACGTGAACGGCAGGTACAGGTGCGCGCCGTTCTGGCCCATGATGATCCACGCCGCGATCCCGGCGATGACGAATTCCAGCAGCAACCGCACGCGCGCCGGTACGCCCGCCGTGGTCGCTTTGCGCACCTTATCGTAATCGTCGAGGAACCCGATCGCGCCGAACCCCAGCGTCACGAACAGGCATGCCCAGACATAGGGGTTGGACAGGTCCATCCACAGCAGGATCGACAGCGTCATCGCGGTCAGGATCATCAACCCGCCCATCGTCGGCGTCCCGCGCTTGGCGAGGTGGCTCTGCGGCCCGTCGGTGCGGATCGGTTGGCCCTTCCCCTGCCGCACGCGCAGCCAGCCGATGAACTTCGGCCCGATCACCAGCCCGATGAACAGCGCCGTCGCCACCGCGGCACCGGTGCGGAAGCTCTGATAGCGGATCAGGTTCAGGAGCCCCGTGAACCCCAGATGCTCGGCGAACCAATAGAGCATCAGGAACCCCGCAGCGCCGAGACGACGCGCGAAAGGCCGACCGAATTGGAACCCTTGACCAGCACCGCGTCCCCCGGCCGGACCAATGCGTCCAGCGATGCGACCGCCGTCGCCGCATCCGGCACATGCACGACGTTAACCTTTCGCTCAAGCGCCCCCTCGAGCGCAAGCACGAGCGGCGCCATCGCCTCGCCGACCAGCAGCACCGCCTCGACCTTCGCGTCGAGTACCGGGCCGGCCAGGTCGGCGTGATAGGCGGGGCCGTCCTCGCCCAATTCGCCCATCTGTCCCAGCACCGCAACATGGCGGCCCGGCTCGTCGGCGAGCACCGCCAGCGTCGCGCGCATCGACGCCGGATTGGCGTTGTAGCTCTCGTCGAGCACCAGCGCCGTGCCGCCCACGACCGTCGTCTCGAACCGCGCGCCGCGCCCGTCGAGCCCACCCAGCTCGGCCAGCGCCAGCCCCGCCAGCCCGACATCGCCGTCCACCGCCGCGACCGCCGCCAGCACCGCCAGCGCGTTCGACATATGGTGCGCGCCGGGCTGGGCGAGCGTGAACGACAGCTCGCGGTCACCCAGCCGGGCATGGACGAAGCTGCCGCCGGTAGCGGTCCGCATCGTCTCGACCGCGCGAACGTCCGCACCCTCGCCGCTGCCGAACGTCACGACGGTTGCGCCATGGCGCGCGGCGGCGGCGGCGAGCCGATCGCGATGCGGGCTGTCGAAGGGGACGACGGCGGTCCCGTCCGTTTCCAGCCCCTCGAAGATCTCCGCCTTGGCGTCGGCGATCCCCGCCTCGTCGGCGAAGAACTCGATATGGACGGGTGCGACCGCGGTGACGACCGCGACGTGCGGGCGGACGAGGCGGGTCAGCGCCGCGATCTCGCCCGCGTGGTTCATCCCCATCTCGAACACCGCGAACCGGCTGTCGCGCGGCATCCGGGCGAGGCTGAGCGGCACGCCGATATGATTGTTGTAGCTCTTGACGGAGCGATGCACCTGGCCCGGACACGCCCGGTCGAGCGCCGCGAACAGCGCCTCCTTGGCGCTGGTCTTACCGACCGAACCGGTGACGCCGATCACGCGCGCGTCGGTCCGCGTCCGCGCCGCGCGGCCCAACGCATCCAGTGCGGCGGCGGTATCGGCGACGAGGACGTGCGGGTGGTCGCACGGCGCGGAGACGACCGCGCCCGCCGCCCCTTGCGCGAACGCCTGCGCGACAAAACGATGCCCGTCGGTCGCCTCTCCCCGCAGCGCTAGGAAGAGGTCGCCCGGCCCGACCTCCCGCGAGTCGAACGCGACGCCGTCGACCGCAAAGTCCCCTGACGCAATCCCGCCCGTCGCGGCCGCGATCTCCGCGGCGGTCCAGAGGCTCATCAACTCCTCCCCGGCACGGGGAGGTTGACCGCCCGGCACAGCCGGGTGGTGGAGGGGGCGGGCCGCAGGCGATTCGCTCGCGGCGAGCCCCCTTCGTCACGCGTTTCGCGCGGGCCACCTCCCCGTACCGGGGAAGATGTCAGCGTCCCCCTCATCCCGCGCACTCCCGCGCTACGGCGACATCGTCGAACGGCAGCACCAGGTCGCCGACCACCTGGCCCTGCTCGTGTCCCTTGCCCGCGATCAAGACGATGTCCTCCGGTCCGGCACCCGCCACCGCCGCCGCGATCGCTTCACGCCGGTCACCGATCTCCACGGCGCCCGCCGCCCCCTTCAGCACCGCGGCGCGGATCGCCGCCGGGTCCTCGCTGCGCGGGTTGTCGTCGGTGACGATGACGCGGTCGGCATTGGCGGCGGCCACCTGCCCCATCGCCTCGCGCTTGCCCGGATCGCGGTCGCCGCCCGCGCCCAGCACCAGGATCAGCTGCCCGCCGGCATGCGGCTTCAACGCCGCCGCCGCCGCCTCGATCGCGTCGGGGGTGTGGGCATAGTCGACATAGACCGGCGCACCCGACTGCGCGATCGCGGCGCGCTCCAGCCGCCCGCGCACCGGCTGCAACCGCGCCAGGTCCGCCAGCGTCGCCGCGACCTCGCCGCCGGTCGCGATCACCAGCCCCGCCGCGACCAGTGCGTTCGCCGCCTGATAGCCGCCGATCAGCGGCAGGCGGACGCGGTGGACCTGCCCCTCCGCCTCGATCGTCAGCGTCTGGCCCAACAGCGTCGGATCGCGCTCGACCAGCGTCAGCGTCGCGCCGCGCGTGCCCACCGTGAGCAGCCGGTTGCCCCGCTCGCGCGCCAGGTCGATCACCCGCCCGGCCTCGGGATCGTCCGCCCACACCACCGCCGCGCCGTCGTCGCCCAGGACCTCGGAGAACAGCCGCAACTTGGCGGTCAGATAGGCGCCCATGTCGCCGTGATAGTCGAGGTGATCGCGCGACAGGTTGGTGAACGCCGCCGCCGCCACCGCCAGTCCCTCGGTACGATATTGGTGCAGCCCGTGGCTTGACGCCTCGAACGCGAGGTGGGTCACGCCCTCGCGCGCCAGCCCGGCGGCGTTGGACAGGAACGTCACGACGTCGGGCGTGGTCAGCCCGGTCGTCACCCGCTCGTCCGCCGTGGTCACGCCCAGCGTACCGATCGACGCGGCATGATGCCCCGCCATCCGCCACAGCTGGCGCGTCATCTCGACGGTGGAGGTCTTGCCGTTGGTGCCTGTGACCGCGACGCAGGTCGCCGGAAAGGGCGTGAAGAACCGCGCCGCCAGCGACGCGAACAGCTGGCGCGGCTCGTCCGCCGCTAGATGCGCCGCTCCCTCGACGTGCGCCGCCGGCCGCGCCACCACCGCCACCGCACCGGCGCGGATCGCGGCCTTGATGAAGTCCTCGCCGTTGACGCGCGCACCGGGGAAGGCGCCGAACACCGTGCCGGGCGCGACCTTGCGATGGTCGATCGCGAAACCGGTGACCGTGGCCTCCTCGCCGCCGCCGGTCAGCGTGCCGAGCCTCATCGCGCCGCCGCCTGCCGCGCGCCCGGCTCCTCCCACAGGAACGGGATCAGGTCGCTCTCGTCGATGTCGCGATTGTCGTCGGGGGTAACGCCCAGCATCGCGCCGACGCGCGAGACGACGCGCCCGACCACCGGCGCGGCGTTCCAGGCGGCGGTCTTCCACCCGCCCGTCTCCTTGGTGCCGATCGGCGAGTCGAGCATCGACAGCACGACATAGCGCGGCTGGTCGATCGGAAAAACGCCGACGAAGGTCGCGACGTTGCGGCTGCGGTCATAGCCGCCCATCGATGCGGCCTCCGCGCTGCCGGTCTTGCCGCCGACCCGATAGCCCGGTGCCTCCGCCGACCGGCCGGTGCCGCGCAACACGATCAGCCGCAGCAGCTGGCGCATCCGCGCGCTGGTCGCCTCGCTGATGACGCGGCGACCGGCCGGCGCCTGATGCCCCGGCCCGACCTTCAGCAGCGTCGTCGGCCGCCACATGCCGCCGTTGACCAACGTCGCATAGGCGTTGGCGAGTTGCAGCGGCGTAATTGCGATGCCGTGGCCATAGGCCGTCGTCATCGTCGTGGTCCGCGCCCAGTATCGCGGCCACAACGGCCGCCCGCGCTCGCGCAGCTCGATGTCGGGCTTGGTGTCGAAGCCCATCTTCCGGAACATCGGTTCCAGCCGCTCCCGGCCCATCAGGTCGGCGATGCGGGCGGTGGCGACGTTGGACGAATAGATCAACGTCTCGGGAATGTTGAGCCAGCGCGCGGGATCGCCCGCCGCGTCGTGGATCGTGAAGCCGCCGACATGCAGTGGCGCGGTCGCGTCGAAGCGGCGGCTCATGTCGGTCACCGTGCCGGTCTCGATCGCCGCCGCCATCGTGATCGGCTTGAACGTCGAGCCCAGCTCATAGACGTTTTGCGTCGTCGCGTTCCGCAGCTCGTCGGCGCCCGACATGCCGACCCGGTTGGGGTTGAACGTCGGCAGCGACACCATCGCGATCACTTCGCCGGTGTGGACGTCCAGCACCAGCCCGGCGGCGGCACGCGCCTGATAGGTGGTCTTGGCGCGGCTCAGTTCGGACTCCATCGCCGCCTGCACGCGCGTGTCGATCGACAGCGCGACCGGCTGCCCGTTGGTGCGCGGATCGAGCAGCTGCGTGTCCAGCACGCGCTCCATCCCGCTCATCCCATGCCCGTCGGGCGACAGGAAGCCCAGCGCGTGCGCCGCCAGCGACGATTGCGGGTACAGCCGCTGCGTCTCGCGGGCGAACACGATCGCGGGCTCGCCCAGCGCGTTGACCTGCTCCACCAGCTGCGGCGAGGCGCGCCGCTCCAGATAGGTAAACGACACGTCCTTGGTCAGCTGCTGATAGAACCACGCTTCGCCGCGTTCGGGCATCAGCGCGGCGAGGCGCGCGGCGATCGCCTGCTTATCGCCCATCAGCGCGCGCGGGTGAACCGCGATCGTCCAGCTGGCGATGGTGCGCGCCAGCGGCTGGCCGTTGCGGTCGACGATGTCGCCGCGCGCCGCCAGCGTCGCGACGGTCGCGCGCGCCTCCGCCCCGCCGAACGCGGCGAGCATCGCCAGCCGGCCGATCACCAGCGTCACCGCCGCCGCGAACAGCAGCATCAGCATCATCAGCCGCATGTGCGCCAGCGCGACCAGCTGGCCGCGCGCCTGCGCGCGCCGCGACGGCGCAGGGCGGGCGACGAGGACGGTCCCCACCACCTCTAGCGCCGGGATTCGCGCCGGGCGCCGCTCATGATGTCGCCAAAAGTAGTGTCCGATAGCAGCTGTCGGTCCAGCATCGCCACCGCCTGCGGCCGCACCCGCGCCACCGCGGCGACACCGCGCTCGGCCTCCACCGCGCGGGCGATCGCGGGTGCCGCGCGCCCGGTCGGCACCGCGATCGTGGTCGCAGCGACCGGTGCGATCCGGACCGGCGCGGCGCTGGCGAGCGCGACTGACACTTGCGGCGTCGGCGCTTGTGGCGTCGGCGCGACGACCGGGCCGAGCGCCGGCACGACCAGCGCGGCGGTGCGGACCTGCGCGCCCGGTGCCGCATTGGGATCGAGCGCCGCCAGCGCCGCCTCGTCGGTCACGAACTGCGCGGCGGTCGGCGCGGCCAGCGCCAGCGTGTCGCCGTTCCAGCGCTCCAGCTGGGTCAGGTTGGCGCGCGTGTCGAACTCGGTCTCCAGTGCGCGGAGGTCGTTCTGCGCGCCTGCTACCCGCAGCGTCGCGTCGTCGAGCTTCTTGCGCTCGGCCGCGACCTGCAGCGAGATAAGGTAGAAGCCGAGGATCACGCCGGCCAAGACCGCGAACCAGCCGATGCCCTTCAGACGATGCGTTGCCGCCATCTCAGCTCTCCACCGTAACTGCTTGGTCCCACGCCGGCGCGCCCGTGCGCCGCGCGGTCCGCAACGTCGCCGACCGTGCACGCGGGTTGCGCGCCAGCTCCGCCTCGCCCGCGCGTACCGCCTTGCCGACGCCCTCGAAGCTCGGCGTGCGCGCATCGCTCGCCGCCGGCAGATGCCGCGACCCGCCGGGCGCCGCGCCCGACCGGTCGCGCAGGAAGCGCTTGACCAGCCGGTCCTCCAGCGAGTGGAACGTCACCACGGCCAGCCGCCCGCCGGGCTTCAGCACCCGCTCCGCCGCCGCCAGCCCGTCGGACAGCTCGTCCAGCTCGCGGTTCACGTGGATGCGGATCGCCTGAAAGGTCCGCGTCGCGGGGTCCTTCTTGTCGTGCGGACGATGACCGAGCGCGCGGCGCACCACCATCGCCAGCTCGCTCGTGCGCGTCAGCGGGCGTGCGGCGACGATCGCGCGGGCGATGCGGCGCGACTTGGGCTCGTCGCCATAACGATAGAGGACGTCGGCGATGTCCTCCTCGTCGGCCTCGTTGAGGAAGTCCGCGGCACTCGGGCCGCTCTGCGCCATCCGCATGTCGAGCGGCCCGTCGGCCTGGAAGGAAAAGCCGCGCTCTGCCCGGTCGAGCTGCATCGACGACACGCCGACGTCCATCGTCAGCCCGTCGACGTCCGAGTCTACCGAGTCTTCCAGCCGCGAGAACTCGCCCTCGACGAGCGTCAGATCGTCATGGGCAAGAGCGCGGCCGGCGGCGATCGCATCGGGATCGCGATCGAAGGCGATCACGCGGGCGCCCCCGGCAAGGAGCGCCCGCGTGTACCCGCCCGCCCCGAACGTCGCGTCCACCATCAGCTCGCCGGGGGAAGGAGCGAGTGCGGACACGACCTCGTCGAGGAGGACAGGAAGGTGATGGGGCGCGGTCACAGCTGCACCCCTTTTTCGGCCATGTAGAAGCGGGCCATGTCCTTGACGACGTCGGGATACCCGTCCGTCTCGACCAGCTTCGCAGGGTTCCAGATCTCGATGTAATCGAGCGTGCCGTAGAAAAAGGCATGCTCCTTGATGCCGGCGTAGAAGCGCGAAAAGGCGGGCATGATGAAGCGGCCGGAGCCGTCGAACGGCACCGCTTCGCCCACCGCCGCACGGCGCTTGATGTTGTAGTCGGTCTCGCCGTCCTCGTTGGGATGCGCGGCCTCCCGGCTTTCCAGCTTGCCGGCGAGCACGTCCAGATAGCCCGGATCATAGGCGACGAGGCAACGGTGCTTCTGATGCGCGCCGACGATGACGGTGCCGCCGTCCTTGCCATTCGCCTTGGGCCAGTTGAGGCTGAGCGTCTGGCGGAGTGCCGCAGGGATCGAGACCCGGCCCTTGTCGTCGACAAGACCGATGCCGTCCCCCTGATACCAGCCCCGGTTGGACACGCCTGCACTCACCCCAAAGTGGCGCATGCCTCCCCGTCACGAAAGGCGACCTTCACCGCCTCCCGTCGCGCCTACCAACGCCGACGAAGATCATACCCCTGATGTTGATCGACATTACGTCACAGCTTTCGGGGACGCAACGGGATTTTTGGGGAAATCACGGGAAGTGGAGCAGCGCTGGCGGGAGATTGGTGTAGGACATTGATCCGATCCCAGATCGGAGTGGGACAGGAGGTTTCGGCGCTGCTGTCGTAACAGTCTGGAGCACGGCACCCACTACGACGGACTACGTTGCGCCGTGACGCGGTAAGGCCGGGTGCCGCGCTCGCGATGCATCTGGGGTTGGTTCGCTCGACTCCGACGGGCGAGTCGGCTGTCGCGGTCGGGCGCAGGAGCGCCAAGCGTTCAGCGGCGCGCAGCGCTCTCGTTCTTGACGCCCGGCGTGACGCCCATGTCGGACAGCGGTGCGGTGTCGGCGGCGACCTCGTTGCCCAGCGCCATATTGGCGACGATGTCGGGCTTTGCCCCGCCCGGCGCCATCACCGGGACCTCACGCGTAACGGAGCGCAACACGATGCTGGCGAGCGCGATCAGCAGCAGGACGAGGCCTAATCCGACCGCACCGACCATCGCGCGGTGCCTTGCCTGGGCCGGATTGGCGGGAGGGTTCACTGTCCGCAAGCCGCGCATCCTATAGGGCCGCTCCGGTATTGTCCAATCGCCTCACGCCAGCCCCTTCGCCGCGCGCCATTCGGGGTTGTGGAGCGTCGAGAGATACCGGAAGCCGGTGTCGCACAGGATCGTCGCAACCCGGCTGCCCGCGCCCAGCCGCTGCGCCAGTCGTACCGCGCCCGCGACGTTGATCCCCGACGACAGGCCCAGGCACAGCCCCTCCTCGTCGAGCAGCCGCTCAACCCAGTGCCAGCCCTCCACGTCGCCGATCCGGAACTGCGTGTCGATTGGCGCGCCCTCCAGATTGGCGGTGATCCGCCCCTGCCCGATCCCCTCCGCCACCGACGAACCCTCGCTGCGTAGCTCGCCACACGCATAATAATCGTACAGCGCAGCGCCGTCGGGGTCGCTCAGCGCGATCGTCACCCGGTCGTCCTTCGCCTTCAGCCCCAGGCCGACGCCCGCCAGCGTGCCGCCGGTCCCGACCGCGCAGGTGAAGCCATCGATCCGCCCCTCCATCTGCTCCCAGATCTCCTCCGCCGTGCCGGTGATGTGCGCGCGGCGATTGGCGACGTTGTCGAACTGGTTCGCCCACACCGCGCCGGGTGTCTCCTCCGCAATCCGGCGCGACTGATGGACGAAATGGCAGGGCGACGAATAGGGCGCGGCCGGCACCAGCACCAGCTCGGCGCCGAGCGCGCGCAACGTGTCCATCTTCTCGCGCGATTGGGTTTCGGGCATGACGATAACGGTCTTGTAGCCCTTGGCGTTGCACACCAGCGCCAGCCCGATCCCGGTGTTGCCCGCCGTGCCCTCGACGATCGTCCCGCCCGGCTGCAACGACCCGCGCGCCTCGTAATCCTCGACGATCGCCAGCGCCGCGCGATCCTTTACGCTGGCACCCGGATTGGTGAATTCGCACTTCCCGAAGATATCGCCCCCCGCGGCCTCGCTCGGCCCCTTGAGGCGGACCAGCGGCGTGTTGCCGATCAGGGCGAGCGTGTCGGACATCGTCGGCATGACGGCGATGTAGGATGGTCGCGCGCCGGGGGGAAGCGAGCTTGGCTGCGTTGTGGCAAAGACGTGCTGATGGTAGAAGGGATCGGGTCGGAGGTAGAAATGGCGAGCCAGCTTAATATCAAGAGCGACACGGCGCGCTCGCTGGCGGAAGAAGCGGCGAGGCTGCACGGCGTGAGCATCACGGAAGCGGTGACGCTGGCGCTCCGGCGAGAAGTCGGTGTGTTGCGTGACGCCCGGTCCACCGCAGAGCACGCGACCGAGCGGGAGAACGGGTTCCACGATCTGATTGCCGGATCTCGTGATCTTTGGAAAGGCGCGATGTTGTCGCTCGACCATGCCGACCTGCTCTACGACGAGTGCGGTCTGCCCCGGTGATCGTCGACACCTCCGTGCTGGTCAGCCTGCTTCGGGAAGAGCCGGAAAGCACGCGGTTCGTGCCGGCCATGTCGCGCTCCCGTGACGGGCTGAAGATGTCGGTCGTTAATTATGTGGAAACCGGCATTGTGATCGATGACAACGACAGCAAGTTGCTCAGCGAGCGGCTCGACTCGGTGATCGATTACTGGAACATCGAGCTCGTTGCCGTGTCCGCGCATCATGCTCGGCTGGCCCGCGAGGCATATCGTCGGTTCGGCAAAGGGCACCATCCCGCCAAGCTCAACTTCGGCGATTGCTTTTCCTATGCGCTCGCCTCGGCGACCGGCGAGGCATTGCTGTTCAAGGGCGACGACTTCAGCAAGACCGACATAGAGGCTGTGTCGACACCCACCTAACGCAGCGCGCGGCGCAGCAGTTCGGTCAGCTCCGCCATCTTGGCCTGCTGCGCCGCCGGGTCGGAGGCCGCCGCGGCGACGCAGGCATGGGCATGATCGTCTAGGATGTCGCGCTCGATCCCCGCCAGCGCCGCGCGTGCCGCCTGCAACTGCGTCAGGATGTCGATGCAATAGCGGCCATCCTCGATCATCGCCGCGATGCCGCGCACCTGTCCTTCGACGCGGCGCAGACGGCCGAGCCGTTTGCGGTGATCGGGATGGTCGACAGGTGCTGGATAGGCGTCGCTCATGCGCTTGGCATATACCCCCCACCCGTATAAGCAAGCACCGCCTCTCGAAACCGGACGTGCGCAGATGAACGACATGACCAAGGCACTCGGCGGGATGCGATGGTCGCTACTCCTCGCCACCGCCTGCCCCACCGCCGCGCTCGCCCAGACGATGCCCGGTATGTCGATGCCTGCCACCCCCGCCCCGACCCAGCAGCCCGCGTCCGATCCCCACGCCGGCCACGACATGCCCAATCACGACATGCCCAATCACGACATGCCAAGCCACGACATGGCGGCGATGCCCGGCATGGATCATGATGACATGGGTAGCATGACCATGCCCGCCGCATTCGGCCCTTACGCCATGACCCGCGAGGCGTCGGGCACCGCGTGGCAGCCCGACGCCAGCCCCATGCAGGGCGTGATGCGGATGACAGGCGGCTGGTCGCTGATGGGTCAGGCGATCCTCAACGGCGTCTATGACCGGCAGTCCGGCCCGCGCGGCGCCGACAAGGCGTTCGTATCGGGCATGGTGATGGGCATGGCGACGCGCCAACTGACCGCACGCGACACGGTCGCGTTCCGGGTGATGCTCGCCCCCGACCCACTGATGGGCCCGCGCGGGTATCCGCTGCTGCTCGCGGCGGGCGAGACCGCGGACGGCCGCACCCAGCTAATCGACCGCCAGCACCCGCACGACCTCTTCATGGAGCTGTCCGCCTCCTACAGTCGGCGTCTCGGCGACCGCGCGTCGGCCTTCATATATGCCGGCCTGCCGGGTGAGCCGGCGTTCGGGCCGGGGTCGTTCATGCACCGCCTGTCGATCATCGACTCGCCCGAGGCACCGATCACGCACCATTGGTTCGACTCGACGCACATCACCTTCGGGGTGGTGACCGTCGGTGTCGTCGTCGGCTTCGCTAAAATTGAGGCGTCGCGGTTCAAGGGCCGCGAACCCGACCGGCACCGCTATGACATCGAAGCCCCCCGCCTCGATTCGACCGCGGTCCGCGCCAGCCTCAATCCGACGCAGACACTGGCATTGCAGGCGTCGTGGGCGCGCCTCCAAAGCCCCGAGGCGCTGTCGCCCGACGAGGATCAGGAACGCTGGTCCGCCAGCGCGATCTGGACGCGCCCGGTCGGGGCGTACGGCGGCTATCTGTCGGCGACGGCGGCATGGGGCCGCAAGACCGGGATCGAGGCGGACGGCCATCGCGGCCCCGGCCTCGACGCGTATCTGCTGGAGGCGACCGCTCGGCCCGACGACCGCTGGACCGTTTTCGCGCGCGCCGAGCGGATCGACACCGACGAGCTGCTGTCCGCGCCCGGTGACGTCCACGGCCCCGTCTTCACCGTCGGCAAGGCGTCGGTCGGCGCGATCCGCGACTTCCGCCTGACGCCGGAGGTGCGGATCGGCATCGGCGGCTTGGTGGCGCGCTCGCTGACGCCGGGCGGGCTCGACCCGGTGTATGGCGGCGACCGCACCAGCGGCATGGCCTTCGTGCGGCTGCGGCTGGGTTAGGACAAGCCGCCCCAGGCGGTCCTCCAGTCGTCGCGTCGACCTGGTTCGGCATAAGCTGCGGGCGCCCACGCAACCTGCTGTGCTACAGCTTTTGTTCTGCTAATGTTCCGGTATGCATTCGCCCGAGTCGCCGCTCGACCTGCCGCCGCGCCCGCTCCGCTGGCTGTTCCTCGACCTCAACTCCTACTTCGCGTCGGTCGAGCAGCAGCTCCAGCCGTCGCTGCGCGGCAAGCCGGTGATCGTCGCGCCGGTCGGGTCGGACACCACCGTCGCGATCGCCGCCTCAATCGAGGCGAAGCGCTATGGGATCAAGACCGGCACGCCCGTCTGGGAGGCCCGGCAGAAATGCCGCGACGTGATCGTCACCCCCGCGCGCCACGGCCGCTATGTCGAGTTCCACGAGGCGATCGTCGCGGAGGTGTGGCGCCACGTGCCGGTGACGCAGGTCTGCTCGATCGACGAGATGGCGTGCCGGCTGCTCGACAACGAGAACGATCGCGACGCCGCCGTCGCACTCGCGCATCGCATCAAGGCCGGCATCCAGGCCCATGTCGGCGAGCGGCTGACCAGTTCGGTCGGGATCGCCCCCAACCGGCTCCTCGCGAAGCTCGCCAGCGATCTGCAAAAGCCCGACGGGCTGGTGGTGTTCGAGGCGCACGACCTGCCCCACGCGCTCTATCCGCTGGCGCTGCGGGAGATCGCGGGCATCGGCGCGAAGATGGAGGCCCGGCTGGCGCGCGACGGCGTCAACGACATCCGCCAGCTGCTCGCCCGTCGCCCGCGCGACGCGGGCCACGCCTGGGGTGGGCGCGACGGCGACCGGCTGTGGTTCCTGCTCCACGGCGTCGACCTGCCGAACAAGCCCACCCAAAGTCGCACGATCGGCCACAGCCATGTCCTTTCGCCGTCGAAGCGCGGGCCGGAGCCCGCCCGCCTCACCGCCCGCCGCCTCGCGCTGAAGGCGGGCAGCCGCCTGCGCCGCAAGGGTTACCGCGCCCGGCTGCTGGTGCTGCACGGCCGGTTCGAGGACGACAAGTCGAGCTGGCGCGCGTCGATCCGCCTGCCCGCGACGCAGGACAGCTTCGTCATCCTCGCCCGCCTCGACGCGCTGTTCCCGAGACTGCGCGAGGCGGGGCGGGCGCGACCCGGCGGCTTCCGTCTGCGGATGGTCGGCGTCACACTCGCCGAGATCGAGCCGGCCGACCACGAACAGGCGTCGCTGTGGGCACATCTTGATCCCGAAGACCCCCTGGCGCGGGAGACGCGAGGGCTCCAGCTCAGCCGCGCGATGGACCGGATCAACGAGCGGTTCGGGCGCAACGCGGTCAGCGTCGGGCCGCTGAACGGCGGCCGGCTCGACCGGGTCGGCGCGAAGATCGCGTTCGGACGCATCCCGGAGCTGAGCGAGTTCCACGAATGACGGCTACATGACGGCCTTGACGACCTATGCTGCATGCGCGAAGCGCTCGGCCGCCATGAAAACCCTCTCCCTGATCGTCGCCGCGGCCGCCCTGCTGCCGCTGGCCGCCTGCAACCAGCCGTCCGCCCAGGATCGTGCCAACGCCACCGCCATGAACGAAGCGGTCGCCGCCAACGAAGCCGCCGCCGTCGCGCCGCTCCCCCCCGTCGTCCGCGCCGACAAGAGCTTCCGTTGCAAGGACAACAGCCTCGCCTTCGTCACCTTCTTCGAGGGCGACACGCAGGCGGTGGTCAAGGACAAGCAGGACGGCCCCGCCACCGTCCTCACCGCCGCCAAGGCCGGCGACCCGCTGACCGCCACCGGCGGTTGGTCGATGACCGGCGACGAGAAGGCGATCATGCTGACCCGGCCCGGCAAGGGCGCGGTTTCCTGCCACGTCTGAGCCGGAGCGAGGCGCGCCCGCGCGGCGGTCGCGCAACGACGCGACCGGCCGGCCGGGGCGGCGAAGCTATCGTCGACGTCACGGGCGTTGCCGGTGACGGTGGCGTTTCGCGCTGAACTCGATGGTCGGCTCCCTCTCGCGAACGCGAGAGGGGGCTGATCCCATGCCCCCCCTCTCCCTCGACCTCGTACTCGGCGCCTATTCGGTCGGGGTCTTTCCGATGGCCGACGCCCGCGACGCCGACGAGGTCTATTGGGTCGAGCCGCCGCGCCGCGCGATCCTGCCGCTCGACGGCTTCCATCTCGGCCGGTCGCTGCGCCGTACGGTCGCCGCCGACCGCTTCCGCGTCACCGCCGACCAGGCGTTCGCCGCCGTCATCCAGCTCTGCGCCGAGTCCGCCGCCGACCGCCCCGACACCTGGATCAGCGGCGAGATCGAGCGGGTCTTCGTCGACCTCCACGCCCGCGGCTTCGCGCATTCGGTCGAATGCTGGGACGGCGACCGCCTCGTCGGCGGGCTCTACGGCCTGGCACTCGGCCGCGCCTTTTTCGGCGAGAGCATGGTCAGCCGCGCCACCGACGCCTCGAAGGTCGCGCTCGCCTGGCTGGTCGCGCGGCTGCGGGTGGGCGGCTTCACCCTGCTCGACTGCCAGTTCCAGACCACCCATCTCGCCACGCTGGGCGCGGTGGAGATCGACCGCGCCGACTATCTGGCGCTGCTATCCGCCGCGTTGGCGGGGGCGGTCGGGGACGCATCGGCGGCGGGTGACTGGGCCGCCCTCGACCGGGTGGGCGCGACGCGCGGCGACACCCGCTCGGTATCCGGGCCCGTCGCGGGGAAGGACATCGCACAGCTCTTGGTCCAGACGTCGTAGATCGGATGCTGGACGACGTTGAGGTTCGGCCGCTCCTTGTAGAGCCACCCCGCGAACGGCCGACGCCACTGGCCGTCGATGCCCCGGATGTCGACCTGGACGAAGGCGCCGGTCAGCTGCTCCTGCTCCCACGGCGCGGTCCGCTCGCAGGCGCGCAGGCGCAGCCGCACGTCGCCGATCTCCATCGCCTGACCGGGCTTCAGCGTCACGTCGCGCGACCGCCCGTTGCGCTTGTTGAGCAGCCCCAGCACCGCCACGCGCTGCGCCATCGGCGTGGTGCCGGCGATCGCGATCGTCGGCTGATCGACCTGCACCGTTTCGACGGTCTCGGGCGCCCCGGCGATCTCGGGCAGTTCCTGCACCGCCACCGCCTGGCCCGCATCGCGCGCCTGCCAGGCACGCCAGCCGAACCATCCGCCCGCCGCCAGCGCCACGGCGGCGAGCGCGGCGGCCAGCCAGCGCCACCTCATCCTTCCGGCGTCCACGCCTCGTAGTCGCCCGTCGCCGCCGCGCGCTTGCCGCCCTTTTCCAGCGCGCCGGACGGCCGATAGGCGAGTGCGGTGCCCGTCATGTTCGGCACCGCCGGCTTCTGCCACGCCCTAGGCGCGGGCAGCGCGCGGTCGGGCACCGCGTCGATCTGGTGATGCAGCCACGCGAACCAGTCGGGCGGCACGCGGCTGCCGTCATTCGCGCCCTGATAGATCACCCAGCGCCGCGGGTTGCCGGCGGTATCGCGCCCGCCCTCCCAATAGGCGTTGCCGAGCGCGTCCTCCCCCACCCGCGTCTTGCCACGCAGCCCCAGCATCGTCCCCCACGACGCGCCGTTCCACCAGGTAAAGGGATTGAGGTTGATGCCCATGCGAAGATGCTTAGCGGGGCGGGGGCGACGGTTCAACGGCGGCGCGCCCGTCTTTGCGGATGGGACTGACGAGAGCAGACGGCCGGTACGAGCCGGGAAGTTACGTATTGCCGGTCCGCGCTACTTGTCACGATCCGAACGATTTGACCCCGTAAACACCGGCCAACATCAGCAACGGGCCAATCGACGACCAAGCCAACTGCATCCTGCCCTCCTCACAAGCTGTGGAGAGCCGCTACCGCCCAGGCCAGCTCACCTTGTCGCCCTCGCTCACCCCCGTCTCCGCGGCGCGCCCACCGACCAGTTCCAGGACCGCTGCGATCGGCTCGCCGGACGGAATCATCGTCTCCGAGAACGGGATGGTGTTCTCCGCGATGTGCGCGATCGTGCCGTCGGCGCGGATGAAGACGATGTCGAGCGGGGTCGGCGTGTTCTTCATCCAGAAGTTCGCCGCCTGCGGTGCCCCCCCGGCGGGCGGATAGGGCGCGAAGAGCATTGCGAAGTCGGGTTTCAGACCGGTGCGGTACATCAGGCCCCGCTCCTGCGCGGCGACCGTGTCGGCAACCTCCGCCTGAAAGACGTGGCGCCCGCCCGGCCCGGCGATGGTGACCGGCACCACCCGCACCGCCGCCGCCGTCGCGCCGTTCGCCGTCGCCGACGACTCCTCGCCGCGCCCGCAACCCAGCAGCGCAAGCGCGAGCAGCGCGGCCACCACCGCCCTCATCGCGGCAGCTCCACCACCACGGCGAGCGGTCCCTTGCGGCCGTCGACCACCCGCGCGCTCACCGGCTGGTCGGGTTCCACGGTGTCGATGCCGCCGCGCCGCAGGGTTTCCATATGTACGAACACGTCCGCTCCATCCGCCTCCCTGACCAGGAAGCCATAGCCTTTCAGCCGGTTGAACCACTTCACCGCCGCCGGCTCCATCGGCCCCGCGGCTTCGATCAGCGCGACCGGATCGACCCGGTCGGCCTCGCGTCGCGCGCGGGGCGGCGGCTCGGGCACGGCGTCGGACAGGTCGATCGAGCGGATCTCGCGCGCCTGAAAGCCGCGTCCACGCTGCACCGCGACCGTCTCCACCCGCGCGCCTTCGGGCAGCGAGCGGCGGCCATGCGGCTGCAGCACCGAAAAGTGTATCAGGATGTCGCCGATCGCCGCGTCGTCCGCGACCGCGAAGCCGAAGCCGCGCGTCACGTCGAACCATTTGACGACGCCGGCGACCGCCACGCCGTCCTCCGGCGCGTCGGTGTCGTCGTCCGCACCTGACGCCTCACCACGCATCGCATCAAACCCCTGCCGCACCTTGCTAGAGCGCAGGGACCACCCCCGCAATCGGTAGTCTGACAAAACCTAGCGCAGATCGTCCCGAAGCAGGTCGGCATCCGGCTCATCGCCCGGCGGCAGCGCGACGATCCTGCGGGCGAGATCGGTCGGGTGACCGGCGCGCATCATCGCCGCGAACGCCTTGTCGCGCGCCGCTCGGTCGCCCTCGGCGCGTGCCCACGGCCCCAGCCGCTTACGCCGGGCAAAGGCGAGCGCGGCATCGACCGCGCGCGCCGCCACGTCGGGGGCGACCGCCGCGCGGTCGTCCTCGTCGACGCGCGCCGCCTGCAACGCGCCGCTCACCCGCCGCGCGCCCAGCCCGCGCCGGCCCAGCGCCGCCGCCTTCGCCTCCGCCCAGGCACGGTCGTCGACATAACCCAGCTCCGCCATCCGCGCGGCGATGGCGTCGGGCTCGGCGGGCGCCCCGTCCCAGCCGCGTTCGCGCACCTTGCGGCGCAGATAGTCGGCCAGCTTGCCCCGCGTCGTCGCGAACCGCTCCACGTAACGCAGCGCCAGCCGCTCCAGCGCGGCGCTGTCGAGCGGCGGCGGCGGGCTGCGAGGAGGGCGCGGTGACGTCATGCGCCCTGTTTGTGCCACATTACGCCCCGAAAACGAACCGGACGGTCGCTATGTCGGCTTTCCGGGTGTCCCCCACGCCCGTCAGGAAAGGATTTCCATGGCGAGCGACCCGAACACGGCCGACACCGCCCTCACGCCGACGGTCACCGACGACAGCCTCCCGCGCCGCTTCGCCGACTTCGCCACCTTGGGCGAAGCGCTGGATTACGCGGCGACGGGCGCGCGCGGACTGAACTTCCACGACGCGCGCGGGGCGCTGACGCGGCCGTATCCGTTCGCGGAGCTGCGCGTCGATGCGCTCGCCGCCGCGCGTCGCTTCGTCGCTGCGGGCCTGGTGCCGGAGGACCGTGTCGCCCTGGTGGCGGAGACCGGACCTGAGTTCGCCGCTTTGTTCTTCGGCGCGATCTATGCCGGCGCCTGGCCGGTGCCGCTGCCGCTGCCGACTTCGTTCGGCGGGCGCGATTCCTATGTCGAACAGCTTCGCGTCCAGCTCGCCAGCTGCGACCCCAAGATGCTCGTCTTCCCGCCCGAACTCGCCGACTTCGCCGGCGAGGCGGCGCGGCAGGCGGGGACGGAGCCGGTCGACTGGGCGGCCTTCGCCGCCCGCCCCGACTCCGAGGTGGCGCTGCCGGCGGCGCGGGGCGACGCGATCGCCTACCTTCAATATTCCAGTGGCTCGACCCGCTTCCCGCACGGCGTCGCGATCACGCATCACGCCCTGCTCAACAATCTCGCCGCGCACGGCCACGGCATGAAGCTGCAATCGTCGGATCGCTGCGTGTCGTGGCTGCCATGGTATCATGACATGGGGCTGGTCGGCTGTTTCCTGTCGCCGGTCGCCAACCAGGTTTCGACCGATTACCTGAAGACCGAGGATTTCGCGCGACGTCCCCTCGCCTGGCTCGACCTCATCACCCGCAATGAGGGCACGTCGCTCTCCTATTCGCCGACCTTCGGCTACGACATCTGCGCGCGGCGCATGTCGTCGCAGACGAAGGCGTCGGATCGCTTCGACCTGTCGCGCTGGCGAATCGCGGGCAACGGCGCGGACATGATCCGCCCGGACGTGATGCAGGCGTTCGTCGACGCCTTCGCCGACGCCGGGTTCAAGGCGAGTGCTTTTCTGCCGTCCTACGGGCTGGCCGAGGCGACGCTGGCGGTCACGATCATGCCGCCGGGCGAGGGCATCCGCGTCGAGCTGGTCGAAGAGACGCAGCTGTCGGGCGGTGGCGACCTCGGTGCGAACGACGGCCCCCGCCCGCCCCGCTTCCGCGCCATCGTCAATTGCGGCAAGCCGGTGCGCGACATGGCGGTCGAGGTTCGCGAGGAGGACGGCACACCGCTGCCCGACGGGGCGATCGGCAAGCTGTGGTGCAAGGGTCCGTCGGTCATGGTCGGCTATTTCCGCGACCCCGACGCGACCGCCGCGTGCATGGCCCCCGATCCTTCCGGCGAAGGCACCTGGCTCGACACCGGCGACATGGGCTACATATCCGAAGGTTACATCTATATCGTCGGCCGTGCCAAGGACATGATCATAGTCAACGGCCGCAACCACTGGCCGCAGGATATCGAGTGGGCGGTGGAACAGCTGCCCGGCTTCAAGGCGGGCGACATCGCCGCCTTCGCGATCACCACGCCGTCGGGGGAGGAAACGCCGGCCGTGCTGGTCCAGTGCCGCAGCCTCGACGACTCGGAGCGTCAGCGTCTGCGCGACGAGATCCGCGAGCGCGTCCGCTCGGTGACCGGCATGAACTGCGTGATCGAGCTGATCCCGCCCCGCACGCTGCCGCGCACCAGCTCGGGCAAGCTCAGCCGGGCCAAGGCGCGCAACCTGTATTTGAACGGCGACATCAAACCTTACGAGTTGAAGGCGGCCTGACGCGAAAAAATCGTTCGGTTCATCGCGTTAACCACCTTTACCGACGCTTCCGACCGCAAACGGAAACCAAGCGATAACCAGCGGTCGCTACCAGATCGTCCGTGCAGTCGCCTACGTCCTCTCCCTCCGTCCCGCTGCCTGTCCGGCTGTCGACACTGCTCGGGTTGAACGAAGGAGCCGACGCGGCCGAATGGGGCCGGGTTCGTGCATCGCAACTTCATGCCTCGCGCGAGCTGGCGCTGTTCCTGCTGGGCGCGAACCTGATCGGCGCGGTCACGATCGATCTGCTGCTCGCGCACCTTCTCCCCTGGTGGTCGATCGCGGGCTGGTCGGCGCTGACGGGTGTGATCGCCACCGTCGTCACGGTTCGCCGCCTCGCCTCGCACCATCGCATGGATGGCTATGCGGACGCGAAGGACCTCCGCGGCACGGTATGGGGCGGCATTGCGCTCGCGCTGGCCTGGGCGGTCGTGCCCGTCCTGTTCTGCCGGACGGTCGACGCAGGCACGTCGGGGGGCGTCGGGCTGATCCTGATGGTGCTGATGAGTGCGGCGGCGGTAGCGATGGCACCGTTGGCGTTGGCCACGCTGGCCTTCCTGCTCGGGCTCGGCGCCGCGATGGCGGCGGCGCTGGCCATGCACCACGCCTATGCCGCCGCCGCCGGCATCGGGCTGTTCACCGCGATCATGGCGATGGTCTGCATCGGCCGCGCCCGCTCGCTGGTCGTGATCCGCTCCAGCCAGATGGCGCTGGAGGAGCGCGACGAGACGGTTAGCCTGTTGCTGCGCGAGTTTCAGGACAAGGACGCCGACTGGCTGTGGGAGACCGACGGCGCACGACGGGTCGTCAAGGCTTCGCCCCGGTTCGCGGTCGCGTGCGGGCTCGACCCGGTCTCGATCAACGGCATGCCGTTCCTGCAGGTCCTGGCCGGACCGACGTGGGAATCGGGTCAGTTCGCCCCGGCGCTGCGCGGGCTCGCCGACAAGCTGAAGGCGCGCGACAGTTTCCGCGACTTGCGCCTGCCGGTTTATATCGATGGCGAGGAACGTTGGTGGGAGCTGTCGGCCAGCCCGCGCTACGACGAGCGCGGCGCCTATGTCGGGTTCAAGGGCGTCGGCTCCGACGTCACCGAACAGCGCGCGTCCGCCGACAAGATCAACCGCATGGCGCGGTTCGACACGCTGACCGGCCTCCCCAACCGACTGATGATCAACGAGACGCTGGTCCGCGCGATCGGCGAGGCGGAGAAATGGAGCCGCCGCTGCGCCTTCATGATGATCGATCTCGATCGGTTCAAGGCGGTCAACGACACGCTCGGCCATCCGGTCGGCGACCGTCTGCTCGGCCGCGTGTCGGAGCGGCTCCAGCACCTGATGTCGCCCAACGAGCTGTGCGGCCGACTCGGCGGCGACGAGTTCGCCGTGGTGATCCGCGACGCCAGCGACACGGCGGCGGTGGAAAAACTGGCCAGCGCCATCATCGAGTCGCTGTCCCGCCCCTATGAGCTCGATCAGCACACGCTCTATATCGGCGCGTCGGTCGGCGTCGCCACCGGCCCGCGCGACGGCCGGACTGCGGAGATGCTGATCCGCTCCGCCGACCTGGCGCTGTACCGCGCCAAGGATGCCGGGCGTGGTGTCTTCCAGACCTACGAACCCGCGCTTCACGTCCAGGCGGAGGAGCGCCGGGTGCTGGAGATCGCGTTGCGCGGTGCGCTCGAAAAGGGCGAGATGCACCTCCACTATCAGCCCGTCGTCGACGCGGCGGAGGGCAAGCTCACCGGCTTCGAGGCATTGCTGCGCTGGCAGTCGCCGCAATTCGGCAACGTCAGCCCCGCCAAATTCATACCTCTCGCCGAAGAGGCGCGGCTGATCGAGCCGATCGGCGAGTGGGTACTCCGCACCGCCTGCGCCGAAGCCGCGAAATGGCCCAACGCGATCCGAGTCG
The DNA here is from genome assembly GCF_965200135.1 of Sphingomonas sp. GTDB lineage: Bacteria > Pseudomonadota > Alphaproteobacteria > Sphingomonadales > Sphingomonadaceae > Sphingomonas. The sequence goes on along the minus strand of NZ_CBDATK010000013.1, from coordinate 191,924 downwards.
CGGTTAACGTGTCCGCCGAGCAGCTCCAGAACCCGCAGTTCGTCGCCACCGTCACCAGCGCGCTCGCCAACAGCGGCCTCCCCGCCGAGCGGCTGGAGCTGGAAGTCACCGAGAGCGTGTTCATGCACGAGGAGCTGGGCGCGACCAAGGTGCTGGACCGTGTCATCGACCTCGGCATCAAGCTCAGCCTCGACGACTTCGGCACCGGATACTCGTCGCTAGGCTATCTGTCGCGGACTCGCTTCTCGTCGATCAAGATCGATCGCAGCTTCGTCAAAAGTGCGTCCAAGGGCGTGCGCGAAGCGCTGGCGATCATCCGCGCCGTGGTCGCCCTCGCCGAAAGCCTCGACATGGCGACAACCGCCGAGGGCGTCGAGACCGAAGCCGAGCACGAGCTGGTGCAGGCCCTCGGCTGCTCCAAGGTCCAGGGCTATTATTTCGGCCGCCCCCTCCCCGTCGAGGAAGCCCGCGCCCTCGCCGACCGCCAGCGCACCAGCTTCGAGCGTGCCCAGGCGGCGTAATCGCCGCGATCGGGTCACTTCGCCGGGTCATGTCCCCAGTTCATCAGCGAGTAGCGCCAGCGCGAATGCTCGCTGTCCGTCGCCGGCCCGCCCTGCGCGAGGTGCCGGTGCACATAGCCCGTCACCTTCTTCATGTCGGCGAAGTCGGCATCGGTCAGGTCCGCCTTCTTCTTCCGCAGGATCGCGACGATCCGCGCGCCCTCCTTGTGCCCGACGCTCTCGCCCGTGCCCTTGCCGTCCGCACCCTTCCAGCCGACTTCCTTACTATCGGGCGTGTCCAGCCACTTCTCCAGCGCGGCGGGCGTCATGTTGACCGCCTCGTGGAAATCCTTGGCAATCTGGTCTTGATCGTCGGCCACGAACGAACTCCTCTCTCGGCTGGAACGAGCGCAGCCTGACCGGGTTTCCGGCCATCACGTCCGCGCGCAGCATAGGTTGCCGACCGAAGCGACGCTCACTGTCCGCTCAGGCTGTCACGACCGACTCTCACCCAAGCGCCATCACGCGCCGCAAGCTGCCGTCAGAAGTGGATTGCCCGCCCGTACGCGCCGAGCACGCTCTCGTGCATCATCTCGCTCAAGGTCGGATGCGCGAACACCGTCTCCATCAGCTCGGCCTCCGTCGTCTCCAGCTGACGCGCGACGACATAGCCCTGGATAAGCTCGGTCACCTCCGCGCCGACCATGTGCGCGCCCAGCAGCGCGCCGGTCGTCGCGTCGAACACCGTCTTCACGAAGCCGTCCGCCTCGCCCAGCGCGATCGCCTTGCCGTTGCCGATGAAGGGGAACTTGCCGACCTTGACCTCGTGCCCGGCTTCCTTCGCCTTGGCCTCGGTCAGCCCGACGCTGGCGACCTGCGGGCGTGAATAGGTGCAGCCGGGGATATTCCAAGTCTCGAACGGGTGCGGGTTCTCGCCTGCGATCTTCTCGATGCAGACGATGCCCTCGTGGCTCGCCTTGTGCGCCAGCCACGGCGCGCCCGTCACATCGCCGATCGCGTAGACGCCGTCGACGTTGGTGCGGCCGAAGCCGTCGACCTTGATCTGCCCGCGCTCGGTTTCGACGCCCAGCGCCTCCAGCCCGATCGCCTCGGTGTTGGGCACGATCCCGATCGCGACGATGACGTGGCTGTAATCCTCGCTCGCGACCTTGCCGTCCTTCCCCTTGATCGCCGCCTTCACACCCGATCCGGACACGTCGATCTTCTCGACGCCTGCATTCGTGACGATGCGGATGCCGTCCTTGGTCAGGCGCTTCTCCATGAAGGCGCTGACCTCCTCGTCCTCTACCGGCAGGATGCGGGGCAGCATCTCGACGATCGTCACGTCGGCGCCCATGTCGTTGTAGAAGCTAGCGAACTCCACCCCGATCGCGCCGGAGCCGATGACCAGCAGCCGGGTCGGCATCTCGGCCGGGGTCATCGCGTGGCGATAGGTCCAGATGCGCTTGCCGTCCGCCTTGGCGAACGGCAGGTCGCGTGCCCGCGCCCCGGTCGCGATCAGAACGTGCTTGGCCTGTAGCTCGATGGATTGATCGCCCTGCGTCACCGTCAGCTTGCCCGGCGCGGTCAGCTTGCCGACGCCCTCATGCACGGCGATCTTGTTCTTCTTCATCAATCCCTTGACGCCGGCGTTCAGCTGCCCCGCCACCTTGCGGCTGCGCTGCACCACCGCGTCGAGATCGAACCCGACCTTCTCCACCTTTAGCCCATAGTCGGACGCATGCTGCATATAATGGTAGATTTCCGAGGTCCGCAGCAGCGCCTTGGTCGGGATGCACCCCCAGTTGAGGCAGATTCCTCCCAACCGCTCGCGCTCGACGATCGCGACGGACATCCCCAGCTGCGCCGCACGGATCGCGGCGACATAGCCGCCGGGACCGGAGCCGAGGACGATGAGGTCATAGGTGTCGGTCATGCTCAACCCGCAACTAAATGGACATACTCGGACGACACCCACCCGCTGCGGCATGGCCCGCGATATGGACGGGGCGAAACGACTGGAGTGGCTACGCCGCAGCCGGCCGACAGGCGGCCGCCGGGCGCGAAGACGATCGCGGTCCAGGCGCCGCCTGCCGTCGTGCCGCAGATGTAAAAGCTCGAGCTCGGCACAAGTCGGTCAGTCCGACGGGCGCGAAGCGACGGCGCCGCCTTCACCGAAAGGAAATTGTCGCCCTTAGGATTCAGCCCGCGCGGTCGACCCGTACTGCCGCACGCGTCGAACTCGGGGCCATCCTGCCCGACTTGCACCGGCCGGGCGGCATCACGCTGCGCCATGGCAGGTGCCTGTCCCAGCATTGCCGACGCGACTAGGGCCACCATGTTTGCCGACCACCTCAAGCGAGCAACCCTAGCGGCTTCTCCACCAGCGCCTTGAACGCCTGCATCAGTTGCGCCCCGTCCGCGCCGTCGATCGCGCGGTGGTCGAAGCTGCCGGTCGCCGACATGATCGTCCGCACGCCCAGCGTTCCGTCCGCGAGCACCCAGGGCCGCTTCTCACCCGCGCCGACCGCCAGGATCATCCCCTGCGGCGGGTTGATGACCGCGTCGAACTGCTTGATCCCGTACATGCCCATGTTGCTGATCGACGCGGTGCCGCCCTGATACTCCTCGGGCTTCAGCTTGCCTTCGCGTGCCCGGCCGGCAAGCTCCTTAACTTCCGCAGAGATGACCGACACCGTCTTGGTGTCCGCCGCCGTGACGATCGGGGTGATGAGGCCGGTGTCGGTGGATACCGCGACCGAGATGTCGGCGCGGCTGAAGGAGATCAGCTGGTCCGGCGTGAACATGACGTTGCACTTGGGCACCTGCATCAGCGACGCGGCGAGCGCCTTTACCAGCAGGTCGTTGACCGACAGCTTGAGCCCGCGTGCCGCCAGCGACGCGTTGAGGTCCGCGCGCAGCCCGAGCAGCGCGTCCAGCTCCACGTCTACCGTCAGATAGATGTGCGGCACCGTCTGCTTCGCCTCGGTCAGGCGCCGCGCGATCGTCTTGCGGATGTTGGAGAGCTTGGTCGCCTCGTGCGGGATGTCCGGAATGACGGCAGGCTTCGGCGCGGGGATGGCCGGCGTGGCCGCAGCGACGCCTTCTCCGGCAACCGGCGCGGCCGATCGCGGCGGGGCGGTGCCTGTATTGGCCCCCTCGACGTCCGCCTTGACGATCCGCCCGTTCGGACCCGAGCCGCTGAGCGATGCGAGATCGACGCCCTGCTGCGCGGCGATCCGCCGTGCCAGCGGACTCGCCTTGATCCGCTCGCCCTTGTCGCCGGCGGGTTCCTCGCCCGGCGTCGGCGGCAAGCCGTGGTCCTCCGCCTGCGCCTCGGTTCGAGCTGGCGGCGTCGCGCTGGTCTTCGACTCACTCTTGGTCGGCTCCGCGGCAACCGGCGCAGGCGCGGCTTCTGCCTTCGGCGCCGGCGCACTCGGCTCCTCGTCGTCGCCGGTGATCGTCGCGATCACCGTGCCGACCTTTACGCCGTCGGTGCCCTCGGCAACCGCGATGCTCGCGATCGTGCCTTCGTCGACCGCCTCGAACTCCATCGTCGCCTTGTCGGTTTCGATCTCGGCGAGGATGTCGCCCGACTTCACGACGTCGCCTTCCTTCACCAGCCATTTGGCGAGCGTGCCCTCTTCCATCGTCGGAGAGAGCGCGGGCATCTTGATCTCGATCGCCATGGGGGTTCCCGTTGCTGGACCCGCGTTCTCTCGCGCCGACCCCGCGAACGGTCAACCTCCTTCGACGGGCTTGCGCGTCGGCACGCGACCGCGCACGATGCCCAAATGCGGACCTACCTGGTGGTGATCGACGATACGCCCGAAGCCGGCATCGCGCTCCGCTTCGCCGCGCGGCGTGCGGTTAAGACCGGGGGCGGGGTCGAAATCCTGTCGCTGGTCGAGCCGCAGGAGTTCATCGCGTTCGGCGGCGTGCAGGCGACGATCGAGGAGGAAGCGCTCCTTCATGCGGAGGGGCTGGTCGCCGCGGCGGCAGGCACGCTGATCGAGGAGTCGGGGCTGCGTCCCGCCATCACCGTCCGCTCGGGCGAGGGGCCGAAGGTGATCGGCGAGCTGATCGCCGCCAATCCCGACATCGCCGCACTGGTGCTCGGCGCGGCGGCGACGGGCGCGCCCGGCCCGCTCATCACCCATTTCGCCGGCACCGACGCGGGCGCGCTGCCCGTGCCGGTCATGATCGTGCCCGGTTCACTGACCGCGGAGCAGATCGACCGGCTCAGCTAGGGCCACCTCTGACAGTCGGGAATCGTCGGGGAGGTCGGTCCGGCCCGCGCCTGGCGGCGACTCCGGTGGCGCAATCCCCGCTTGAGCGCGGCACCGAACCGCGCGACGATCAGGCCATGCTTCCGCTTCTTCTCGCCGCCCCGGTCGTTCTCGCCGCAGCCGCTCCGGCGCTACCCGCACCTTCACCGCAGCGGCTGCGCCGCTCGGTGACGGCGCTGGGCGGCTTCGGTACGCGCCACACGCTGTCGACCACGACCGACCCGAAGCGCGGCATCGGTGCCGCACGCGATTGGACCGCGACGCAGTTCCGGGCGATCGGCGCGGACTGCGGCGGCTGCATCGCCGTCGAACGCATCGCCCGCCGGTTCACCGGCCCGCGCGCACCGGACGGCGTCGTCGTCGAGGACGTGCTCGGCATCCAGCGGGGACGCGGCGCGCACGGTGACGATCTCGGCCGCGTCGTCATCGTCGGCGCGCATATCGACAGCCGCGTCACCGACGTGATGAACGCCACCGCCGACGCTCCCGGCGCCAACGACAACGCCTCGGGCGTGGCGCTGGTGCTGGAGGCGGCGCAGCTGCTCTCCCGCCGACGATATGACGCGACGATCGTCTATGCCGTGTTCTCCGGTGAGGAGCAGGGGCTGTGGGGCGCCGAACTCCTCGCCGACACCGCCAAGGCGCGCGGTTGGCCGGTGACCGCGATGCTCAACGACGACATCGTCGGCAACACGATCGGCCAGGGCGGCAAGCGCGTCGGCGACTATGTCCGCGTCTTTTCCGAAGGCATCCGCGCCGCCGAGCCGCTCGCCGATCAGCTCGACCGCCGCGCCGAGGGTGGCGAGGACGACGGTCCCAGCCGCGCGCTGGCGAAGGCGATCGCCGGCATCGCCGCCGACCGTCATGGGCTGGAGGTGTTCCTGGATCGCCGCCCCGATCGCTTCGGGCGCGGCGGCGATCATGAGCCATTCCTGCGACTCGGCTATCCCGCCGTGCGGTTTTCGGTCGCGGTCGAAAATTGGGACCGCCAGCATCAGGATCTCCGCACCGAGGGCGGGCGCGTCTATGGCGACACGATCGAAGGCATGGACTTCGACTATCTCGCCGGGGTCACCGCGATCAACGTCGCGACGCTCGACCGACTGGCGCGCGCGCCGGCGGCACCGGCGGTCGCGGCAGTCAGCGGCGCGCTGTCCCGCGACACGACGGTGACCTGGGCCGCCGTCCCCGGTGCCGCCCGCTATCGCATCCGCTGGCGCCGCACCGACGGCCGGGACTGGACCGCCGCGCGCGACGTGACCGGCACCAGCGCGGTGCTGACCGAGGTGCCGATCGACGACACTTACATCGGCGTCAGCGCGCTGGCGGCGGACGGCAGCGAGAGCCTGGTCACCTTAGCGGGCCGGGAACGCCGATAGCCCAGCCGGCGAAGTCAGCACCCCCGCCCCGTCGCGCGACTAGCTCCCGCAGACGCACCTTGGCCGCGGCCGGGGCCGCCACACCCGTCGATGCGCCACCCGCCGCACCACCGGCCGCGTCCACGTCACGCGATCCTCGATGATCTCGGTCGTGGTCGTCGTCACCACCGGCGCGCTCTGGATCGTCACGGTCGTGACCGATCCGCCATAGCCGTAGCCATAGCCCCCGCCGCTGACGATCACCGGCGGCGGCGCATAGCCCCCGCTCGTGGTCGTGGTCACCGTCGTCCGCCCGTCACCGGACACCCAGTTCGACGGTGCCTGCGGATAGGATGCCGAGCCCGGATAGCCGCGCATGTCGGAAGGCGGCGGCGGCGGACCGTCGGGTGCCATCGGCGGCTCGCCATAGCCGTCATAGCCCGGCGGCGGTCCGCGCCGATCCCGGTCCCGCCCGTGCTCGCGCCCATGCTCTCGGTCGATCGCATAACCCGCCGCCGCGCCGACCCCGGCGCCGATCAGCGTGCCGCCGAGCCGGTTGCCGCGCCCGGCGATCACATTGCCCGCGACGCCGCCGACCACCGCGCCCGCGACCGCGCCGTCGACCCCGTTGCTGCCCCGGTCGCCGCGCCTCTCGTCATAGGCATAGTCGCCGCCCGGACCGACGCCGTCCCAGTCGATCCCGCCGCGCACATCGTAGACCAACCCGCCGCGATCGATCAGCACCGCGTCGTCGTAATACCGTACCCAGTTATACCCGGCCCAGGGCTGCGTCAGGCCATAGTCCTGCCAGTCGGTGACGTAGAAGCGCGGGGCCACCCAATAGGGCGGGACGCGATAGCCGCGATAGGGCTGGCGATACGCGGCCCAGCCGCCCGGCGCGTTCGATCCGCCCCACCAGCGCCCGTCGACCCGGCTGCCCCAGCGGCCCGGCCCCTGCGGCCCGCGCGACGTGACGATCGGCGGCCGCGCCGTCGGGGGCTGCGTCATCGGCGGCTGCGGCAACGGCGGATAGTGCACGCCCGGCCCCGGCACGACCTGCCGCCCCGGCATCGGATAGGGCGCGCCCGGCCCGCGCTGCGCCTCGGCACCGCCCGCTGTCATCAACGCCGCGCCCACGCCCAGCAACATGCTCACTCGCATGGTTCAACCTCCCTGTTTGCCGCCGAACGAGTCCGCAGCTTAAGGGGTTGCTTACCAAAGCGCCGGTCGAGTCGCCACGACCGGCCGTGTCCCGATCCGGGTCAACCGAGGCGGCCCTGATCGAGGCGGCCCTGATCGAGGCGGCCCTGATCGAGGCGGCCCTGATCGAGGCGGGTCGCCAACAGCGCGGCGAGCGCCTCGCACCCCGCCTGATCCGTCGCATCGAACCGTGCCGGCATCGGACTGTCGAGGTCGAGCACCCCGATCACGCGGTCGCCCGCGACCAGCGGCACCACCAGCTCCGACCGGCTCGCCGCGTCGCAGGCGATATGGCCGGGAAAGGCGTGGACGTCGTCGACCCGCTGCGTCGCGCCCGTCGCGGCGGCGGTGCCGCACACGCCCTTGCCCATCGCGATGCGGATACACGCCGCCTTGCCCTGAAACGGCCCGAGCACCAGTTCGTCGCCGATCACCCGATAGAAGCCCGCCCAGTTGAGGTCGGGCAGATACTGCCAGATCGCCGCCGCCGCGTTGGCCATGTTGGCGACCGCGTCCGCCTCCCCCGTCGTTAGCGCATCCAGCGCGGCGAGGAGGTCGCGATACAGTTCGGCCTTCGATCCGGCCGCGATGTCGAACTGGTACATGCCTCTTCCCTTACCGCGCCCGCCGCCATTCGATGGCAGCAATCACGGCTCCGCCCAGCGCATAGGCGACGAAGTCGCGCGGATCGAACCCGCTGCCCAGCACGACGCGCGCCACCGGCACGTCCGCCAGCCCGAGCAGCCGCAGCACGCCGACCAGTTGTCCCAACTCGACCAGCACCGCCATCGTCAGCGCCGCCGCCAGTGCGAACGGCCAGCGCCACCGCGTCACCGCGCGGAACCCGCAATAGACCAGCATCACCGCGATCGCGTCGCCGCCGAATGGCCGCACCACGCGGTCGCGGACCCACAGCGCGATCGCGATCTCGATCAGCAGCAGCACGACCGTCGCCACCGCATAGCCTCGCCGCGACCTCATTCGTCCCGCACCCGCCCGCGCCCGGCCTTGACCACCGCGCGACCCTTCTTGGCATCGACACGGCGCGCCTTGGCCGCGCGGCTCGGCTTGGTCTTGACGCGGCGCGCCTCGCGCTCCTCCGCCCCGGCGAGCAGCGCCGCCAGTCGCGCGCGCGCGTCGGCCCGGTTCTGCTCCTGCGTCCGATAGCGCCGCGCGGTGATGATAAGCTCGCCGCCCGCCGTCATCCGGCTGCCCGCGAGCAGCTTCAGCCGCCGGAAGCTCTCGGGATGGAGTCCCAGCCGGAACACGTCCAGGCGCAGCTGGCACGCGGTCGCGACCTTGTTGACGTTCTGTCCGCCCGGCCCGGTGGCGGCGAGGAACTTCTCCTCCAGCGCCGCCTCGGGCACCTCAACCACCGGCGTCGACCGCCGCGGCGAAGACCCCGAACCGCGCCGGCACCGGCGCCTGTGCGACGACCGGCTCCTTGCCCGCGCGCGGCAGCGTCAGCGCACGCGCGTGGAGCAGCATCCCCGCCTTGTCGGCGCGGCCATAGACGGGATCGCCGACCACCGCCGCGCCCAGCCCGGTCGCCGCATGCACGCGGATCTGATGCGTCCGGCCGGTCGTCGGCCGGAACTCGACCAGCGCGCGGCCGTCCTCGACCCGGACCACCCGCCACGCCGTCCGCGACGCCTTGCCTTTCGGGTCCGCGACGATCCGCCAGCCCTGCTCGCGGCTCGACACCTTGGCGAGCGGCAGGTCGATCGTCCCCGCTTCGCCATCCGGCACGCCGTCGAGCACCGCGAGATACAGCTTCTCCACCTCGCCCGCCTCGAACGCGCGCTGGAACCGCGCCCCCGCTTTGGGATTGCGCGCCAGCAACAGGCAGCCGCTGGTGTCGCGATCCAGTCGATGCACCGGCACCGGCCAGCGGTGAAAGCCCAGGCGCAAGCCCTCCATATGGTTGTCGAGACTGAGCGAGCCGTCGCGCGGCGGATCGACGGGTAGCCCGGCAGGCTTGTCGATCACCAACGCTTCGCCGTCGATAAAGAGGATGCGGTCGGGATCCATGATGCCACCGCCTTGCCACCCCGCGCGCGCGCGTGCCAGTGCTGCCGCCATGCTGATTCCGTGCCGTCGTGCCGTCCTGCTCCTGCTGCTCGCGCCCGCCATGGCGCAGGCTCAGGCGCAGCGTTGCATCCCGACCGCCGCGATCGCGCCCGACGGCCGCGTCCTCGGCCACCTGCCCTATGGCGACACCGCGCCGGGCACGCTGGTCGAGGCACCCGCCGGCTTCGCGCTGCGCGCCGCCTGCCGCATCCGCCCGGAAGTCGCCGCAGACCTCGCCCGCCTGCTCGCCGCCGCCGGCGCGGACCCCGCCACCGCCGGCACGCTGCGCGGCGCATCGTGCCACCGCACCTTGACCTGGCAGGAGAGCGTGTTTTGCGCGGAGGCGCATGACGACCCGTCGCTGCGCGCGATCTCGGTAGCACCGCCGGGGCACAGCGAGCACGCGACCGGCTATGCGATCGACTTCGCGGTCCGCCCCTCGCCCAACTGCCCCGACGTGGAGGGCTGCATGGCCGCGCTGCCGGCCGCCCGCTGGCTGTTCGCCAACGCCGCGCGCTTCGGGTTCGAACAGAGCTTTCCGGGCGGCAACAAGCAGAACGTCAAATGGGAGCCGTGGCACTGGCGCTGGGTCGGCACCTCGGCCGACGCACCCGGCGCGGCGAGAGCCCGATTCCTCTTCGCTCGCGCCAGACGGGAGTTCCCCGCCAAGCCGATGGTCCCCTGATCGGTCCCGGCACGGGGAAGCGGTGGAGGGAGCCGTCTCGAACGACCCGCGCGCGACCGCCCCCTCCTTTACCCGCGTCGCGAGCGCCACCTCCCCAAGCCGGAGAGGACTTTACGCCGCCAGCTTCGCCGCCAACGCCGCGATCCGCCGCCCCTGGTAGCGCGCGCCCTCCAGTTCCTCCGGATGCGGCTGCCGCGACCCGTCGCCCGCCGCCATCGTCGTCGCGCCATAGGGCGAGCCGCCGACGATCTCGTCCATCTTCATCTGCCCTTGGAAGCCATAGTCCAGCCCGACGATCGTCAGCCCGTGGTGGAGCAGGTTGGTGATGATCGAGAACAGCGTCGTCTCCTGCCCGCCATGCTGCGACGCGGTCGAGGTGAAGGCACCGCCGACCTTGCCGATCAATGCCCCCTTCGCCCATAGCCCGCCGGTCGTGTCCCAGAACGCCGCCATCTGCGCGGGCATCCGGCCAAAGCGGGTGGGCGCACCGACGATGATGGCGTCATAGTCGGCCAGCTGGTCGGGGCTCTCGATCACCGGATGCGCGGTGTCGGTCTTGAAGTGCGCCGCCGCGATCACCTCGGCAGGCGCGGTCTCGGCGACGCGGCGGATGTCCACCTCGGCACCGGCCCCGCGCGCGCCCTCGGCGACCGCATCAGCCATCTGCTCGAGATGGCCGTAGGACGAGTAATAGAGCACCAAAACCTTGGTCATGTCGTTCTCCTTGGGTCGGAAATAGGTGTAAGGTCAGGCGGCATCCACCAGCACGATCTCCGCGCTTTCCAACGCCTCGATCGCGTAATCGCCCCCGCTCAGCGCCACGCCGTCGCGCGCATCGACCCGCTCGCCGTTGATCGTCAGCGCACCCGTCGCGGGCACCAGATAGGCGTGCCGCCCGTCCTCGACGCGATGCGACAGCGTTTCCCCTGCCGGCAGCGTCGCCGCCATTACCCGCGCCTCGGCCCGGATCGTCAGCGCGTCGCCGTCGTCGGCGAAGCCGCTCGCCAGCACCGTCCAGCGCCCGCTGCGACCGTCCTTGGGGAACGGCTTCGCGCCCCAGCTCGGGGTGCCGCCCTGCGTGGTCGGCTCGATCCAGATCTGGAACAGCGTCGTCGTCTCGTCCTCGCGGTTGAACTCCGCGTGGCGCACGCCGCTGCCCGCACTCATCACCTGCACGTCGCCGGCGGCAGTGCGCCCGCGATTGCCCAGCGAGTCCTCGTGGCTGATCGCGCCGGTGCGGACATAGGTGATGATCTCCATGTCGCGGTGCGGGTGCGGCGGGAAACCGCTGTTGGCGGCGATCGCGTCGTCGTTCCACACCCGGATCGCGCCCCAACCCATCCGCGCCGGATCGTGATAGTTCGCGAACGAGAAATGATGCCGCGCGTCCAGCCAGCCATGATCGGCATGGCCGAGACTGGCGAAGGGGCGGCGGTCGATACGGGTCAGTGTCTCGGTGGTCATGTTGAACCTCCTGTTCGGTCCAGGCCGATATGGGGGCAGGCGAAAGGCTCGTAAACGGCAACCTTGGCAACGCATCGTTGCCTGTTCTAAGCTCCTCCCCGGCACGGGGAGGAATGACGATGCTACCCGATCTCGAAGCCTGGGCCGTCTTCGCTGCCGTCGTCGAGCACCGCTCCTTCTCCGCCGCCGCGCAGGCGATCGGCGTCAACAAGGCGACGGTCTCGAAAGCGGTCGCCCGGCTGGAGGCCCGGCTCGGCCAGGCGCTGTTCCACCGCACCTCGCGCCGGCTTGCGCTGACCGAGGCCGGCAAGCCGCTCGCCGAACACGCCCGCCTGATCCTCGCGCAAGCGGTCGCCGCCGAGGAAGCCGCGCGCGATGGCGGCACGACGCTCGCCGGGCGCATCCGCGTCGCCGCGCCGCTCGGCTTCGGCATCGCCAACGTCGCGCCGCTGATCGCGCGGTTCCTCGGCGACCACCCCGCCATCGCCATCGACCTGCAACTGTCCGACGCGCGCGCCGACATCGTCGCCGACGGCATCGATGTCGGTCTCCGCATCGCCGACCTGCCCGACAGCTCGCTGCGCGCGCGCCGCCTCGGCGACATCCGCACCCATCTGGTCGCCACGCCCGCCTACCTCGCCGCACAGGGCGAGCCGCGCCGTCCGGGCGACCTCGCCGGCCACCGCCTGCTCGGCTACAGCAATCTCCCCGGCCCATGGCGCTTCCGCGGCGCAGACGGCGAGCCGATATCGGTGACCGCCGCCGGTCCGCTGACCGCCAACTCGGGCGAGGCGCTGCTGCCGGCGCTGCTCGCGGGCCTCGGCATCGCGCGCTTGCCCGGTTTCATCGTCGGCCCCTCGCTGGAAAGCGGCGCCCTCGTCGAGATGCTCCCCGCCTGGGCACCACCCGCGACGGGCCTCTACCTCCTGACGCCGCCGAGCCCGCTCCGCCCCGCCCGCGTCGAAGCGCTGATCGCCTTTCTCGCCGAACACCTCCGCGACCCCTGCGCCGACCCTCCCCGGCACGGGAGGTAGCGCGCGGCGACGCCGCGTGACGGAGGTGGCGCTCCGCGAGCAAACCACCTCGGCAAGCCCGCATCCAGCGGATTGTCTGTCCTATACGCCACCGATCTGCCACCACCCGCCGATGCTCCCACCGATCCTTCACGGCGCCCGACCCACCCGATCCACGTCCCGCCCCTCACTCCGCCGTGTACGTCCCGTGAGGATCGCGAAGTTCCGCGCATGACCGACACCTCCCGCGAGCCCCATCCCGAGTCCGCCGAGGACACGCCGCGCCACCGCGCCCGCATGGCGCCGGACGAAGCCGATCAGCGCTTCCTGCGCCGCGTCGTCCTGCTCGTCCTGCTCGCCGCGCTCGTCGCCGCGCTGATCCGCGCCGGCGACCTGCTGATCCTCGCGTTCGGCTCGATCCTCGGCGCGATCGTCATCCATGCCGTCGCGGAACTCTACCGAACCCACTTCCGCCTGCCCACGAAGCCTGCGCTCGTGACCTCGATGGCGACGGTGCTCGGCGTCATCGGCTTTCTCGGCTGGCTGTTCGGCGTGCAGTTCCGCACCCAGGTCAACCAGCTCGTCACCGCGCTGCCCGCGCTGCTGGACCAGCTCGCCGCCTGGGCGCGGACCAGCCCGGTCGGCGCCAAACTCGCCGACGCCGTCGAGGCCGCGTTCGCCGGCAGCCGGGTCGCGCAGGACGCGGGGGGGCTGGTCCAGGGCGCGGGCGAGCTGGTGCTCAACGCGATCATCGTCCTGATCGGCGCGCTGTTCTTCGCCGCCGATCCCAAGGTCTACGAGCGCGGCTTCCTCTATCTGATGCCGCGCCGCTATCGCCCCGCGATCGAGGACGCGCTGTTCGACGCGGGCAGCATCCTCAAACTGTGGCTGCGCGCCGAGCTGATCCTGATGACCAGCATGGGCGTGCTCGTGGGCGTCGGCCTGTGGCTCGCCGGCGTGCCGTCCGCCGCCGCGCTCGGGCTGCTCACCGGCCTGTCGGAGTTCATCCCCTATGTCGGCCCGATCGCGGCGATGGTGCCCGCACTCGGGCTCGCCGCGACGGCGGGCACCAGCCAGGTGCTGTGGACGCTGGCGGTGTTCGCGATCGTGCGGCTGATCCAGACCAATTTCGTGACGCCGTTCGTCACCGCGCGCGTGGTCGCGATCCCGCCGGCGATGACGGTCTTCGCGATCATCGGCATCGGCTATGTGTTCGGCATCTTCGGCCTGTTCTTCTCGGGCGCGCTGCTGACCGTGATCTACAGCCTGACGCGCAGCCTGTATCTGCGCGAGGTGCTGGGTGAGGACATTCCCCGCGCCCGGCACAGGACGCTGCTCGGCCCCGACCACGACATCGCCGGCGGCGAACCCGAGCGCCCGGCGGACGATCCCACCCCTCGCGACTCGCGGTGAGTCCTCGATTAATGCCAAATTAACCTTTTGCCTTCAGAGGTTCTTTGGTTAATGAATCCGGCTGCCCGACGCTTCGGGAGCATACGGGGGAGTGTCGCATGCGTGTGCTGCTGATCGAGGACGAGCCGTCGACCGCCAAGGCCATCGAGCTGATGCTGACGACCGAGGGGTTCAACGTCTACAATACCGACCTCGGCGAAGAGGGCTTGGACCTCGGCAAGCTCTACGATTACGACATCATCCTGCTCGACCTGCACCTACCCGACATGCATGGCTACGACGTGCTCAAGAAGCTGCGCGTCGCCCGCGTCGCCACCCCGGTACTGATCCTGTCCGGCGTCAACGAGATGGATTCGAAGGTCCGCAGCTTCGGCTTCGGCGCCGACGACTACGTCACCAAGCCGTTCCACCGCGAGGAACTGGTCGCCCGCATCCACGCCGTCGTCCGCCGGTCGAAGGGCCATTCGCAATCGGTCATCAAGACCGGTAAGCTCGCGGTCAATCTCGATGCCAAGACGGTCGAGGTAGACGGTGCCCGCGTCCATCTGACGGGCAAGGAATATGCGATGCTGGAGCTGCTCTCGCTCCGCAAGGGCACGACGCTGACCAAGGAAATGTTCCTCAACCACCTCTACGGCGGCATGGACGAGCCCGAGTTGAAGATCATCGACGTCTTCATCTGCAAGCTTCGCAAAAAGCTCAGCCTGGCCTGCGAGGGCGAGAACTACATCGAAACCGTCTGGGGCCGCGGCTACGTCCTGCGTGAACCGGACGAGGTTCAGGCCGCAAAGGTAGCGTGAAGCGCTTTTGTCACAGCCTGGGACAATCGATCTGACGGCTTGCGGGCCGGCACCTTTAACGGCACGGAAAGGTTGATGGCGGTGTCCGACTTAACGGGCGCCCCGATTCGACAGGTATCGCCATGAAGAAGCTTCTCCTCCTCGCCGCCGCCGTGACCGCGGTCACCGCCACGGCGCCTGCCTCGGCACAGTCGTTCACCTCGACGTTCGAGAGCGTTCCCGGCGGCCCCGGCTTCGGTGGCTTCACCACGGTCGCCTTCGCTGACGGCTGGACCGGCGGCGATCGCGGGATCGAGCTGCAGAACCATGCCGCCGGCAATCCCGCTCTGACGGGCGGCGACGTGTTCGTCGAGCTCGACACCAACGGCAACAGCTTCATGACCCGCGAACTCGCCCGCGGCACCTATGACCTCAGCTTCCTCTACTCGGCGCGCCCCGGCTTCGCCGCGAGCACGCAGGGCATCGAGGTGCTGCTCGGCTCGACCCTGCTCGGCAGCTTCGCCGAAGACGGACAGGGCACCACCGCTTGGTCGACCAAGACGCTCTCTCCCTTCACCGTCGGGGTCGGCGGCGGCTTGCTGACCTTCCGCGCGGTCGGCACCAGCGATGGCGTCGGCGGCTATGTCGACAACATCACCGCAGCGTTCGCAGGGGTGCCGGAGCCGTCGACTTGGGCGCTGATGATCCTCGGCTTCGGTGCGGTGGGCGGCGCGATGCGTCGTCGTCGGGTCGGCGCGCTCTCGGTCGCCTGAATCGCGATCAGCGAATTACTGGCGTCGCGTCGAGCAGGGTCGGTCCATCCGACGCGACGGCATAGTTCCTGATAGCCGCCATGACCTTGGGCGTGTCGGGATGGGCGAAATGCGCCTCGACCGCCGCCATGTCTCGCCACTCCTCGTAAAAGAACAGCCGCGCCGGCGCCTCCGCGTCGACATAGCAACGGTGCGACAGGCATCCATCCTCCGCCCGTGAGCGCATCGAGTGTGCCAGCCCCTCGGCCCTGAGCGCTTCGATCGAGCCTGCCCTCGCAGTGACGCTGCCGGTGATGACGATCACCTGCCCTTCTCCCACATCTTCTCGCCGCCGACCCAGGTCTCCAGCACCTGCGTCTGCCGGAGGTCGCTTGGGCTCGCGAGCAGCGGATCGCGATCGACGACGATGAAGTCCGCACGTTGGCCGACCGCGAGCAGACCGAACCGCTCCTCTGCGAATCCGGCGTAAGCGGCACCACCCGTATACGCCCACCACGCCTGCTCGCGACTGACCCGCTCCTCGGGTCGCCAGCCGCCGAACGGCTGTCCGTCCGCATCCTCCCGCGTGAACGCCGCCGCCCAGCCCGCCCACGGATCGGGCCGCTCGACCGGCGCGTCGGAACCGAACGCCAGCCTGCTCCCGTTCTTCAGCATCGACGCCCAGGCATAGGCACCCGCCAGCCGCGCCTCGCCCAGCCGCGCCTCCGCCATCGTCCGGTCGCTGGTCTGGTGCACCGGCTGCATCGAGGCGATCACGCCGTTCCTGCCGAACCGCGGCAGGTCGACCGGATCGACGATCTGCGCGTGTTCGATCCGCCAGCGCCGATCGCCCTTGTAGGTCTCGGCAAGCACATCGATCGCGTCGAGCACCTGCGCGTTGGCGCGATCGCCGATCGCATGCACCGCGACCTGCCACCCGTCCATCGCCGCCCGGCTCATCCGGTTCTGCATCTGGTCGTCGGTCATGAACCCCGCGCCGGACTGCGTCGGCATGTCGGTATAGGGCCGCTTCAGCCACGCCCCGCGCGATCCCAGCGCACCGTCGGCGTACAGCTTGACCCCGCCCATCCGCAGCCGGTCGGCGTACAGCCACGGCGTCGGCCCCGCACCGCCGACCTGCAACGCCGTGTCGACCCCAAGCCCATAGCTCATCACCCGGATACGCAGCGCCCCCCGGTCGCCCATGCGCCGGTAGGACAGCCAGTCGTCGACGCTAGTGCCCATGTCGGCGATCGCGGTGACGCCGTAGCGGAGCAGGATCTGCTGCGCCTGCAGGAACGCCGCGTCACGATCCTTGGGCAGCGGCGCGGGGACGACATGCTGGACCAGCGCCTGCGCCGCATCGACGAAGACGCCCGACGGCACCCCGCCCGCGCCGCGCTCGATCCGACCGCCCGCCGGCGTGACGCTGCGTGCGGTCACGCCCGCCGTCCTGAGCGCCAGCGTATTGCCCCAGCTCGCATGCCCGTCCGCCCGCGCCAGCCACACCGGTCGATCGCCCACCGCGGCGTCGAGTTCGGCGGCGGTCGGGAAGCGGCCGAGCTGCCATTTCTCCTGATTCCACCCGAACCCCAGGATCCATCGCCGATCGGGGTAGCGTCCGGCATAGTCCCTGATCCTAGCCTGCGCGTCGGCGAGCGAGGTCGTGTCGGACAGGTCGAGCGTCAGCGCCTGGAAGCCCAGTTCCATGACATGCCCGTGCGCGTCAATCATGCCGGGCAGCAGCACGCGCCCCTTCAGGTCCACGCGCCAGTCCGCCCGCGCCGGCCGCCTGTCCTCGCGCCCGAGCAGCGCCGTCACCTTACCGTCGGCCGACAGCGTCAGACCGGTGAACCGCACCACCCGCCCCTGCTTGTCGAGTGTGACGCCGTTGACGTTGTCGATCAGCGCGTCGGCCAGCGCGGGTGCGGCAAGCAAGCAGGCGGCGAACGCCGCGACCATCTTCGTAAGCATGGCTGCCGGAATAGGCCCTGTTCCCCCGCCGCGCCAGATGGCCTAGGGGCGGCACATGGCCACTCTCGCCCGTCAAACCGCGCCCGCCTCTCAAGACACGGACGTGCTGCCCGTCACGCTCGCCGACATTCATGCCGCCCACGCGCGCATCGCCGACGCGATCGTCCGCACGCCGACGCTGATCAGCCGGACGCTGTCGGAGCTGACCGGCGCGACGGTCTATCTCAAGTTCGAAAACCTCCAGTTCACCGCCGCCTACAAGGAGCGCGGTGCGCTCAACACGCTGCTGCTGTTGTCGGACGAGGCAAAGGCGAAGGGTGTGATCGCCGCGTCGGCGGGCAACCACGCGCAGGGCCTCGCCTACCACGCGCATCGCCTGGGCGTGCCCGCCACTATCGTCATGCCGACCAACACGCCGACGGTGAAGGTCACGCAGACGCAAGGCCACGGCGCCGACGTCATTCTGGAGGGCGATACGTTCGACGCCGCCTATGCCCATGCCCGCGTGCTGGAGGCGCAACGCGGCTTCACCTTCGTCCATCCGTTCGACGATCCGCGCATCATCGCCGGCGCAGGGACCACGGCGGTGGAGATGTTCGAGGACGTGCCTGCGATCGATACGCTGGTGACACCGATCGGTGGCGGCGGGCTGATCTCCGGCATGGCGACGGTCGCGCGGGCGCAACCGCGCCCGATACGGGTCGTCGGCGTCGAGGCCGAGCTGTTTCCGTCGATGTACAACCGGATCAACGGCACGCACTTGCCCTGCGCGGGCGACACGCTGGCGGAGGGCATCGCCGTCAAGGAGCCTGGCGGCATCACCGCCAGGATGGTCCGCGCGCTGGTCGACGACATCCTGCTGGTCCCGGAACGTCGGCTCGAAGAGGCCGTCGCACTCCTGCTGCAGATCGAAAAGACGGTGGTCGAGGGTGCGGGGGCCGCCGGTCTCGCCGCGCTGCTCGCCTATCCCGAGCAGTTCGCCGGGCGAACGGTCGGTGTCGTCTTGTGCGGAGGGAACATCGACACTCGGCTGCTCGCCAACGTTCTGCTGCGCGATCTCGCCCGCTCGGGGCGGCTGGCGCGACTACGGATCCGGCTACAGGATCAACCGGGCGCACTGTTCAACGTCGCCCGGATATTCGACCAAGAGCGTGTCAACATCATCGAAGTATATCACCAGCGCGTCTTCACAACGCTGCCGGCAAAGGGCCTCATCACCGACATCGAGTGTGAGGCGCGTGATCGCAACCACCTCGAACGCCTGATACGAGCATTAGCCACCGCTGGCTACGAGGTGTCCACGGTCGAACTGGCCTGAACCGCCGCCACCAGGCAGCGATCCAGGCCAGCCTAGCTTAATTGCTGTCGGAATCGTCGCTATCGTTGACGATCGCGATCACGCCGATGGCGGCGATGCCGGCCACGATGATCGCCGCCAGAATGCCGCCGCCGAACAGATTGCTGTCCTTGGAAGTCGCGGCCGACCCGCGGACACTCTTCACGACCGACAGGCTGGCGGCCGGATTGGCTGCCGGTGCCGCGCTGGCAGCCACCGGGGCCAGCGCCAGACCGGCGGCGGCGATCGACGAAAGAACAGAATTTATACGCATGAAACTTCCTCCCTTTGCGAGAAACCTTGCAACAGCCTCAGCGCGGATGAGTTCCGCAGCATATCGCAAACCATCGATTTCCTTAGCTTTGTTCTACGTTAACCCTCTTTCGTGGTAAAGCCGCTTTTCAGCATGCGCGGCACCCTCCATAACGGCTTTACCTGTTCAGGAGTATCGCCGCCGGTGACTGCGCCCTTCCGTTTCCCGCGCTTCTTCGTCACCAGCCCCTCGCCGTGCCCGTATCTGCCGGGCAAGCAGGAGCGCAAGGTGTTCACCGAATTGGTCGGCGTGCATGCGACCGAACTAAACGACGCGCTCGGCCGGATCGGGTTCCGTCGGTCGCAGGGCGTCGCCTATCGTCCAAGCTGTGCCGGCTGCACCGCCTGCGTGTCGGTTCGCGTCGTCACGCCCGAATTCCGGCCCAACGCGACGCAACGCAAGCTGCTCAAGCGTCACGCGGATATTGAGGTCACGCCCTGCCGCCCGTGGGCGACGGACGAGCAGTTTCAGCTACTGCGCCGCTATCTCGTGTCGCGTCACCCGGGCGGTGGCATGGCGATGATGGACGAGGACGATTTCGCCGCCATGGTCGAGCACTCGCCGGTCAACTCGCTGGTGATGGAATATCGCGCGCCGGCCAAATACGGACGCAGAGGGCGATTGCTCGGCGCTTGCCTCACCGATCGTCAGGCCGACGGGTTGTCGATGATTTACAGCTTCTTCGCCGCCGATGAGGAGGACGAAAGACCGGGGCTCGGCAACTTCATCATCATGGATCATATCCTGCGCGCACGCGAGGCGGGCTTGCCCTATGTCTATCTCGGCTATTGGGTGAAGGGCTCGCGCCGGATGGCGTACAAGGTTCGCTATCGCCCGCTCGAAGTTCTCGGCCCCACCGGCTGGCGACCCCTTGGCGACCGCGAGCTGGAAACGCAGGATCTTCGCGAACTGGCCTGATCGCGGCACGTGGCAATGCCATTCGTCATGCCGCGACAACGCAACCTCCGCCTGCTCACGACCTGACCGCTACCGAGCGAGCAACGGGTAACCGTCGAACGCTCGCTATGGCGGGATCGCGCAGCTGACCTACTCCCCACGCGTCACGCTGACGTCGACGTCCAGCTCTTCCGCGCCCTGGCCCAGCCGCGACCCGGCTACCGGCGCCGCCCCCGCGGCGTCCAGCGCCACCGCGACCCTGACATACTCCTCCTCGGGCGACATGCCGTTGGTAGGATCGAACCCGATCCAGCCCAGCCCCACGACGTGCGCCTCCGCCCAGCCATGCGGCGCCGGGCGGTGCTCGCCGTCGACCTCCCACAGGTGATAGCCCGACACGAACCGCGCCGGTATGCCCAGCGACCGCGCCGCAACGCAGAACAGCTGCGCCAGATCGCGCGGCGTCACGCTTTCGCGCGCGAATGCCTCGCCGGCGGTCAGGCCCGGATCGCCCCGACCACGGTCGACCCCGAACCGGTCGTGCAGCGCCCGATTGAGCGCGTGCAGCCGCTCGACCATATTGGTCCCCTCGGCAACCTCGCCCGCCCATCGCGCGACCGTCGCGTCGGGCGCGGTCGCGGCGGTCGCGCGCAGGAACAAAGGCGGCGGCAGCGGCTCGGCGACCCCAAGCACGCACCCCGCCGAGTGGCTGGTCAGCACCTCGCCATGCACCGCGATCACGATTTCGGTCAGCGGGCCCTCGGCGTAGAGCATCGTCACCGCGTTGCCGAACCCGTCCAGGCCATCGCGCATCCGCGCGTCGCAATCGATGTGGATGCGCCATGACGCGACTGTCTGGTCGTGCGTGTTGCCGGGCGTCAGCCGCAGCAGCTGCACCACGCGCGCCTGCGGAACGGTGAAGCGATAGGTCGTGCGGTGATCGACGGTCAACCGCATCAGATGAAGGTGAACTGACGGCCGATCGCGGAGTGCAGTTGCGCATTCTCCTCGATAAACGCCCGCAGATACTGGTGCAGCCCATTCGCGATCACCTCGCCCGATCGCGTGCGCGTCATCCGGCTCGCGCGCAGGCGTGCCATGCGATCCGCCTCACCATGCCGACCGGTATGCTTCGCGAGCAGCCCGAGCAGGTCGACTACCTCCTCCGCCGACGCCGCCAGGCTACGCGGCATCTCCGATCGCGCGAGCAGCAGGTCGACGACGTTGCCGACGGTCAGTCCGTCCGAATACAGCCAGCGATACGCGGTCACCGCGGATACGGTCTGCAGGATCGTGGTCCACTGGTCGCGATCCAGCGACCCGCCGACCTTCTCGCCCTCAGGCAAAAGAAGGTGGTATTTCACGTCGACCAACCGCGCGGTGTTGTCCGCGCGCTCCACCGCTTGCCCCAGCCGTACGAACCACGTCGCCTGATTGCGGAGCATGCGCTGCACGGCCCCCTCGAAGCCGCGGCACTCATTCTGGACCGATGCGACCATCCGCAACGTGTCCGACAGCTCGCATTGGTCCGGTCCTCGCTCGAACGACAGCCACGCGCGATTGATCGCCGTCCACGCCTCGCGGGTCAGGGCCGTCCGGACCGCCTTGGCATTCGTTCGCGCCATGTCGAGGCAACGGACGACCGACCCCGGATGCCCGGTGTCCAGCGTCAGAAAGCACGCCACTTCGGTCTGGCCCGGATGCGCGCCCGTGGCGGCAAAGGCCTCATCGTTTTCCGTCACCGCCAGCGCCGACGCCCATGCCGCCTCGCCCGCCGGCCGCGAGGACAAGGTATCGAGCCGCGCCGTCGCCTCGACCAGCCGCGCCACGAAGTCGGCCCGCTCGAAATAGCGTCCGAGCCAGTAGAGCGAAGAGGCGGTGCGGCTAAGCACGAGCACCCCCTATGCCTTGTGATTGCGTCATCCCGCCCATCGACTGCGATTGCATCATTCGCGGCTCGTCCATCAGCACGAAGCTGTCCTTCGTCCCGCCGCCCTGGCTCGAATTGACCACCAACGACCCCTCGCGCAGCGCGACGCGCGTCAGCCCGCCGGGCACCACCTGCACGCCCTTCGCGCCGCTCAGCACGAACGGCCGGAAGTCGACGTGTCGCGGCGCGAGCCCCGCGTTCGCTCCGGATTCGCTCAAGGTCGGCACCGTCGACAGCGCGAGAGTAGGCTGCGCGATGTACCGCTCCGGCTCCGCCACCAGCGCGCGACGAAACGCCTCGATCTCCGCCTTCGACGCGGTCGGCCCGACCAACATGCCATAGCCGCCCGATCCGTCGACCAGCTTCACCACCACTTCGTCGAGATGATCGAGCACATAGCGCAGCGCTTCGGGTTCGCGGCACCGCCACGTCTCGACATTGGGCAGCTTCGCCTCGCCGCCCGAATAATAGCGCACGATCTCGGGCATGTAGCTATAGATCGCCTTGTCGTCGGCGATGCCGTTGCCCGGCGCGTTGATGATCGCGACGTTGCCCGCCGCATAGGCCGCGATCAAGCCCGGCACGCCCAGCGCCGAGTCGGGCCGGAATACCAGCGGATCGAGGAAGTCGTCGTCGATACGGCGATAGATCACGTCCACGCGCACCCGCCCGGCGGTGGTCCGCATCCAGACCACGTCGTCGTCGACCAGCAGATCCGCCGCCTCGACCAGCTCGATCCCCATCGAGTCGGCAAGAAAGCTGTGCTCGTAATAGGCGGAATTATAATGCCCCGGCGTCAGCACCACGCATACCGGGTTGCTGTGCCCCTTCGGCGATACCGACCGCATCGTCTGCAACAACACATCGGGATAGCTGTCCACCGCCGCCACGCGCAGCGACCGGAACAACTCGGGGCACAGGCGCAGCATCGCCTCGCGGTTCTCCAGCATATAGCTGACACCCGACGGCGTCCGCGCATTGTCCTCCAGCACCCAAAAATCGTCCGGCCCGGTCCTGACCAGGTCGATGCCGCAGATATGCGCGCGCACCCCGTGCGGCGCGCGGATACCGTGCACCTCCGGGCGGAACTGCGGATTGCCGAGCACCAGATCCGTTGGTAGCACGCCGTCCGCCAGGATCTTCTGCGCGCCGTAGATGTCGTCGAGAAAGGCGTTGATTGCCTCGACCCGCTGCACCAGTCCGTCGGACAGTCGCGACCACTCGGCCGGCAGGAACACGCGCGGGACGATGTCGAACGGAATGATCCGCTCCGCCGCGTCGGTGTCGCCGTATACGGCGAAGGTAATGCCCAGCTGGCGGAACGTCGCCTCCGCCGCCGCCTGCCGCCGCCGCAGCTCGTCGGACGGGGTGCCGTCCAGCCAGTTGGCCAGCGCGTCGAACCCGGACCCTTGGCGGCCCCTGATCTCATCGAACGCTGGTCGTTGCTGCATCGAACCGATCAAGGCTCCGTGAGGGATGAAGGTTCCATGCTGATCGGGTTTGCCGCGCTGCACAAGAGGCTCAGAGGGTGGACAGCATTCCCGCCGTCAACACCTGTGGCAGAACGCGGGCGTCCCGCTTTGGCGCATAGTAGAGATACAGCGGCACCCCGGCCCGATTATGCGCCTCGATGAAGCGCCCCATCGCCGGGTCGCCATCGGTCCAGTCGCCGACCAGCACCGCCACCCCTCGCTTTCGCATCGCCTCGCGCGCGGGCTCGATCGCTACCCGTTCGTTGACCTTGCACGTCAGGCACCAGTCGGCGGTGAAATAGACGAAGATCGGCCGCCCCGTCTGGCGCAGCTGCGTCAACCGTGCCTCGCTGAACGCCTCCGAGCCCAGCTCTGATGCCGCCGACCGGGCCGCGACCTTGCCCGGCAGCAGCGTCGCCGCCAGCGCGCCGAGCACGATCAGCGCCGCGGCGAGCAACAGCCCCGTCGCCAGCCCGCGCCGCTGCCGCGCGCCGGCAACCCACAGCACCACCGCCAGCGCCAGCGTCGCCAGCAACGCAAAGGTCAGCCCGTCGACGCCGGTCTGCCTGCCCAGCACCCAGCCGAGCGCGATCGCGGTGAGGAACATCGGCACCGCCAGCACCCGCCGCGCGGTCTCCATCCACCCGCCCGGTCGTGGCAACAGGCGCCGCAACGCCGGCACGAAGCCGATTAGTAGAAACGGCAGCGCCAACCCCAGCCCCAGCCCCGCGAAGATCGCCAGCGCCGCCGGCCAGGGCAGCACCAGCGCGACGCCCAGTGCCGCGCCCATGAACGGCCCCGTGCACGGTGTCGCGATCACCGCCGCCAGCGCGCCGGTAGCGAACGCGCCGCCGCTGCCCGCCAACTCGCCGAGCGGCGGCGTCGGCACCTCGAACAACCCAGCCAGATTGAACCCGATCGCGGCGCTCAGCAGCAGCAGCACGACCACCAGCCGCGGCTCCTGCAACTGGAATGCCCAGCCGACGCTCGCGCCGCCGGCGCGCAACGCCAGCATCGCGCCGCCGAGCGCCACGAGCACGCAGACGACGCCCGCCGTATAGGCCAGCGCCTCCTGCCGCGCATGCCGCTCGCTCACCCCCGACCGCGCGAGGCTCAGTGCCTTCAGCGACAGGATCGGGAAGACACAGGGCATGACGTTGAGGATCAACCCGCCCAGCACCGCTAGCCCGAACGCGGCCAGCGCGGCGCCGAGCCAATCGGCGGCCCGCCCGCCCGGCACCTCGCCGGGCGTTGCCGTCAAGCGCAGTCCCCGGCCGCCACCGACCCGCAGCACGCCGGCGATCGCGCCGCTCGGCTTGCCCGCCGTTTCGATCAACAGCCGGTCGCCGTCGCGCGTCACCCGCTGCGGCGCGGCGTAGTCGATCGCGCCGGCGGTGCTCGGGAAGAAATACGCATCGGTCAGCACCGCCCCCGCCGGATAGGGCACCGCGATCCGCACCCGCCTCGCCGTTACCGCGTAGGTCGCCGTCGCGCCGAGCGGCCGAGGCAGCATCGCCCGCCATCGGTCGAGCGCCCCATCGGTGCCCACCCCCGCCATCGGCACCGACACATCCTGCGCCTCCGGCACGCACAGCGTCGTCGTACAGACCAGATAGCTCAGGTGCAGCGTCACCACCGGCTTCCGGCCGTCGTCGGGCAGGCGCACCCGCACCATCGGCGCGAAGGGCTGCTCGTAGACATAATTCATCAGCCCGGCGATCAGCAGCGTCGTCGGCACCGGCCAGCGCCACGCGCCCACCTGCGTTCCCGCCGGTGCGTGCCAGTCGATCTTCGGCGGAAAGCCCGCATCGCCGGGGTTCTCGCCCCAATAGCCGTGCCAGCCGGGTTCAGGCGTCGTGACCAGCGCCAGATCGAAACTGCCGTCCGCCGCCACCGCACCCACCAGCGGCTCGATCCGCAGGTGCTGGCCCTGCGCCCCACCCTGCGCGAGCGTCGGCGCGGCCCAAAGCACCGTCATCAGCAAGCAAAAAAGCGAGGCTATTGTTCGGGTCATCGACGCGGCCCATAGCCGTCTCGCCCCCCGGACCCAAGGACCGCCATGAAGCCGTTGCCGATCGCCATGCTGGCCGCCGTGTCGCTGCTCGCCGCCGGCCCCGCGTCGGCGCAACAGGCCGCACCGCCCGCCGCGCCCGCCGCGCCTGCGACCCGACCGAAGCTGATCGTCGCGATCTCGGTCGATCAGTTCTCCGCCGATCTCTTCGCGCAATACCGCAGCCACTTCACGCGCGGCTTCGCGCGGCTGGCGAACGGCGTCGTCTTCCCCTCCGCCTATCAAAGCCATGCCGCGACCGAGACCTGCCCCGGCCATTCGACGATCCTGACCGGCATGCGCCCCGCCCGTACCGGCATCATCGCCAATCAATGGGTCGATCAGGGCGCGGCGCGCGGCGACAAGACGATCTATTGCGCGGAGGACGAGACCGTTCCCGGCTCGACCCATGACAACTACACCGCGTCCGACCGCCACCTCCGCGTGCCGACGCTGGGCGAGCGGATGAAGACCGCCGACCCACGCACCCGCGTCGTCTCGGTCGCCGGCAAGGACCGTGCCGCGATCATGATGGGCGGGCATCGCGTCGACGAGCTGTGGTGGTGGAACGGCAAGGACTTCGTCACCTATGCCGGCCGCGCGACCCCGCCCGTCGTCGCCCGCGCCAAGGCCGCGGTCGCCGCACTGATCGCCGCGCCGCAGGACGCGCTGCCGCTGCCCGCGTGGTGCGCCGGACAGGACCGCGCGATCGTCGCGGGCACCGCCACCGTCGGCCAGGGCCGCTTCGCACGCACGGCGGGCGACGTCGTCGGCTTCCGCGCCTCTCCCGCGTCGGATGCGGCGGTGCTCTCGCTCGCCGCCGGGCTGATCCAGGACATGAAGCTGGGCAAGGGACCGCAGACCGACATCATCTCGATCGGCGCGTCGGCGACCGATTATATCGGCCATTCCTTCGGCACGCAGGGCACCGAGATGTGCATTCAGATGGATCAGCTCGATCAGTCGCTGGGTGCGTTCTTCGACCTGCTCGATCGCTGGAACCTCGATTACGAGGTGATGTTGACCGCCGATCACGGCGCGCACGACCTGACCGAGCGCCAGCAGCAGCACGCCATGCCGATGGAAACGCGCCTGACCGCCGACGCATCGGTCGCCGCGATCGGCAAGGAAATCGGCGTCTCGCTCGGCCTCGCCGGCCCCGTCCTGCTCGCCGCCGAAAGCGACGTCGTCATCGACCGCGCGCTGCCCGCCCCGGCGCGCGCGAAGGTGCTCGCGGCGGCGCTCGCGCGCTTTCGTGCTATGCCGCAGGTCGCCGCCGCCCTGCCGCGCGCCGCGATCGCCGCGACGCCGATGCCGTCCGGCCCGCCCGAGACCTGGACGCTGATGCAGCGCGCGCGCGCCTCGTACGACCCGGAGCGGTCGGGCGACTTCCTGCTGCTATTCAATCCGCGCGTCACCCCGATCCCGACGCCCCGCCCCGGCTATGTCGAGACGCACGGCAGCCCCTGGGACTATGACCGCCGCGTGCCGCTGCTGTTCTGGCGCAAGGGCATGGTGGGCTTCGAACAGCCACTGTCGGTGGAGACGGTCGACATCATGCCCACGCTGGCCGCCGCAATCGGACTGAACGTCGTCGGCGTCGATGGGCGCTGCCTCGACCTGGATCCGGGCCCAGGAGATAATTGCCCGATCATCGTCCGGGAAATGCCCGCGAGCGGCGCGCCAAGACCCTGATCCCGCGCACCTCGGCCCCGAACGGACGCCGCGCGACGGCCGATGCGGAAAAGGGCGGGTACGTAGAGGTCGTGCCGATCCGGGACAGGCACCGGCGATCCGTCGCAATTCCGTCAGTCCTGCTTGCCGCTTGGTCATCTTTCGTGAAGGACGCGGCCACGCATTCACACGGGAAATCACGATGAAGCTTGCTTATCTCGCGGCCTTCGCCGCCACCGCCCTGTTTGCCGGCACCGCCTCGGCTCAGACCGTCACCAACACCAGCCTGCAGGACCTGAACGGCCCGGTCGGCGTCAGCGGCAACAGCGTCGCGACCACGACTGACGCGACCGGAACCCGCACCACCGTGTCCGGCCCGAACATGGGGTCGGGCGGCCGCGCGTCGGGCACGCCGGGCGCCTGGGTGCAGTCGAACGTCGGCTCGGGCGGCACGGTCGGCATCACCAAGGATTATGCGCGCAGCGGCAACGGCTCCGCCTATTTCGCCAGCACCGGCACCGCCGGCAAGGCCGACCTGGAGACGGTGTTCGCGCCCGTCGCGCTGTCGACGCTCACCAGCTATTCCTATGATTATTTCCGCAGCGCCGCCGGCACCACCAGCAACACGCTGGCACCGGTGCTGCGCCTCGACATGCTGAAGGACGGCAGGTTCGCGGGCCAGCTGGTCTGGGAGAACGCCTATCAGGTGCCGGGCTCGCCGCCCGCCGCCATCCCCGGCGACACCTGGCTGACGGGCGCGGGCGATCTCAACACCGGCATCTGGTACGCCAGCAACGCGGCGCTCGGGATCACGTCCGCCGCCGTCGGTGGCACCAAGACGCTGAACGAGTGGATCGCGGGCAACAGCGGCTCGACGCTGACGGTCTATGGCATCAACCTCGGCATCGGCTCGGGATGGACCGGTAACTTCAGCGGCGCGGCCGACAATGTCGCGGTGAACTTCGCGGGCAAGTCCGTCCTCGCGAACTTCGAGGTCGCAGCGGCCGGGGTGCCGGAGCCGGCGACCTGGGCGATCATGATCGCGGGCTTCGGCCTGGCCGGTGGCGCGATGCGCCGCCGCCGCAGCGCGACGCTCGCCACCGCTTGATTCAGAAAACCGGGGGCGCGTGGCCGACCGGCCACGCGCCCCTCGTCACGTCAGTCGAGGTTCGGTCTCAGCCACCGCTCCGCCTGTTCGCGACTGACGCCGCGCCGCGCGGCATAGTCGGCGACCTGATCCTGACCGATCCGCGCCACGCCGAAATACGCCGCCTCGGCATGCCCGAAATAGAAGCCGCTAACCGCCGCGGTCGGCAACATCGCGAAGCTCTCGGTCAGCTCCAGCCCGGTCGCCTCTGCATCCAGCAGCTCGAACAGCGTGGTCTTGAGGCTGTGCTCGGGACACGCCGGATAGCCGGGCGCCGGGCGGATGCCGCGATACTGCTCCTTGATGAGCGCCTCGTTGGTCAACTGCTCGCCCTGAGCATACCCCCATAGTGTCGTCCGGACATGCTGATGCAAACGCTCGGCGAACGCCTCCGCCAGCCGGTCCGCCAGCGCCTTGAGCAGGATGTCGTTGTAATCGTCGTGCGCGGCCTTAAAGCCGGCCAGATGCGGCTCGATGCCGTGGATGCCGACCGCGAACCCGCCGAGCCAGTCGCCTGCCGGATCGACGAAGTCGGCGAGGCACATGTTCGCCCGCCCCTCCCGCTTCGCGATCTGCTGGCGGAGGAAGGGAAGACGGACGCCGTCATCCAGCATCACGTCGTCGCCCTCGCGCCGACACGGCCACAGCCCGACGACGCCCCGCGCGGTCAACCACCGCTCCGCGACGATCCGGTCGAGCATCGCCTGCGCGTCCGCGAACAGCCCGCGCGCGCTCTCGCCGACGATGCGGTCGTCCAGGATCGCCGGGTACGTGCCCGCCAGCTCCCACGCGCGAAAGAACGGGGTCCAGTCGATCGCGTCGCGCAGATCGCCCAGATCCCAGCCATCGAACGCATGCCGCCCCGGCTGCAACGGTGCCGTCGCCTTAAGCGCCATGTCGACCGCCAGTCCTCGCGTGCGCGCCTCCGCCAGCGGCAGCAGGTCGTTTTGCCCTTTGCCCGCCCGCGCATCGCGCACCTTCTGATAATCCTCCGCGACGCCGGCGACATACGCGTCGCGCCCGGTATCGCTGACCAAGGTC
The DNA here is from genome assembly GCF_965200135.1 of Sphingomonas sp. Lineage (GTDB taxonomy): Bacteria > Pseudomonadota > Alphaproteobacteria > Sphingomonadales > Sphingomonadaceae > Sphingomonas. The sequence goes on along the minus strand of NZ_CBDATK010000013.1, from coordinate 162,567 downwards.
GTCGCCACCCCGACCGCGCGGCTGGCGTCGAGCACATGCACGATCGGGCCGTCATAGGCCGGCGAGATACGCAGCGCGGTGTGGACCTTCGACGTCGTCGCGCCACCGATCAGCAGCGGCATCGTGAAGCCGGCGCGCTTCATCTCCTCGGCGACCGTCACCATCTCGTCCAGCGACGGGGTGATGAGGCCCGACAGCCCGATCATGTCCGCATCGTTCTCGTTCGCCGCTTCGAGGATGCGGCTCCACGGCACCATCACGCCCAAATCGACCACGTCGAAGCCGTTGCACTGGAGCACCACGCCGACGATGTTCTTGCCGATGTCGTGGACGTCGCCCTTGACGGTCGCCATCACGATCTTGCCCTTGCCCTTCGATCCCGGCTCCTTCGACGCCTCGATGAAGGGCAGCAGGTGCGCGACCGCCTTTTTCATGACGCGCGCGGATTTCACGACTTGCGGCAGGAACATCTTGCCGCTGCCGAACAGGTCGCCGACCACGTTCATGCCGTCCATCAGCGGCCCCTCGATCACCTCGATCGGGCGTGCGAACTGCTGGCGGCATTCCTCGGTATCGTCGACGACGTGCATGTCGATGCCCTTGACCAGCGCGTATTCCAGCCGCTTTGTCACGGGCAGGCCGCGCCACTCCGCCGCCGCCTTTTCCGAGACCGCGTCGGTGCCGCGATACTTCTCCGCCAACGCGACCAGCCGGTCGCCGGCCTCCGGATCGCGGTTGAGCACCACGTCCTCGCATGCGTTTCTCAGCTCGGGGTCGATGGTGTCGTAGACGTCGAGCTGTCCGGCGTTGACGATCGCCATGTCGAGCCCGGCGGGGATGGCGTAGTAGAGGAACACCGAGTGCATCGCGCGGCGCACCGGCTCGTTGCCGCGGAAGCTGAATGACAGGTTGGACAGTCCGCCCGAATAATGCGCGTGTGGACAGCGCAGCTTGAGCACCTTCAGCGCTTCGATGAAGTCGACCGCATAATTGTTGTGCTCCTCGATACCGGTCGCCACCGCGAAGACGTTGGGATCGAAGATGATATCCTCGGGCGGAAAGCCGATGCCGACCAGCAGGTCATAGGCGCGCCCGCAGATCTCGATCTTGCGCGCCTGCGTGTCGGCCTGACCCGTCTCGTCGAACGCCATGACCACGGCGGCGGCGCCATAGGCCATGCACTTGCGCGCGGCATCCAGGAACGGCGCCTCGCCTTCCTTCATGCTGATGGAGTTGACGATCGGCTTGCCCGACACGCACTTCAGCCCCGCCTCGATCACGCTCCATTTCGAGCTGTCGATCATCACCGGCACGCGCGCGATGTCCGGCTCGGCGGCGATCAACTTGAGAAACGTGGTCATGGCGTGCTCGGCGTCGAGCAGCCCTTCGTCCATGTTGACGTCGACCACCTGCGCGCCGTTCTCGACCTGTTGGCGCGCGACCTCGACCGCCTTGGCATAGTCGCCGGCGAGGATCAGCTTCTTGAACGCGGCCGACCCGGTGACGTTGGTGCGCTCGCCGATGTTGACGAACTGGGCGGAGGAACTGACGGTCATGTAAATCACCCAATCCTCCCCGCTTTGCGGGGAGGGGGACCGCTCGCGAAGCGAGTGGTGGAGGGGGCTCTCCACATTCGGTCCGCTGGTGGAGAGCCCCCTCCACCAGCCTGCGATTGGTCCCCCTCCCCGCTAGCGGGGAGGAGTTAAGCTACGCCGCCATCGTCATTGGCTCCAGCCCCGCGAGCCTGGTCCTGACCGCCGGCATCGGCACCTTGCGCGGCGTCAGTCCCCGCACCCGCTCGGCCATCGCCGCGATGTGCGCGGGCGTCGAGCCGCAGCAGCCGCCCAGCGCGTTGACCTGTCCGGCATCGGCCCACTCGCCGACCAGCCCGGCGGTGGTCGGCGGCATCTCGTCATACTCGCCCAGCTCATTGGGCAGCCCGGCATTTGGATAGACCATGATGAGCGTGTCGCAGGTCTCGCTCAGCACCTTGACGTGCGGGCGCAGCTGCTCCGCGCCGAACGAGCAGTTCAGCCCGACCGTGAGCGGTCGCGCATGGCGCACCGCGTGCCAGAACGCCTCCACCGTGTGCCCCGACAGGTTGCGGCCCGACAGGTCGGTCAGCGTCATCGACACCATGATCGGCAGGTCGCGCCCCAGCGCGACCCCCGCCTCGATCGCCGCCATGATCCCCGCCTTGGCGTTGAGCGTGTCGAAGATCGTCTCGATCAGCACGAAGTCGACGCCGCCCTCGACCAGCGCGTCGATCTGTTCGCGATAAACGTCCTTCAGAAAGTCGAAGTCGATCTCGCGATAGCCGGGATCGTTGACGTCGGGGCTGAGCGACAGCGTCTTGTTGGTCGGCCCCAGCGCCCCCGCGACGAAACGCGGCCGGCCGTCGCGCGCCGCGAACTCGTCGGCGATCGTCCGCGCCATCCGCGCGCTCTCGACATTGATGTCGCGCACCAGATGCTCGGCGCCGTAATCGGCCTGGCTGATCCGATTGGCGGAAAAGGTGTTGGTCTCGGCGATGTCGGCGCCCGCCTCGAAATAGGCGCGGTGGATCGACGCCGGCACATGCGGCGCGGTCAGCGCCAGGATGTCGTTGTTGCCCTTCTGGTCATGCCCGAGGCCGAGCGCGCCCGCATAGGCAGCCTTGTCCAGCTTCCAGTTCTGGATTTCCGTCCCGAACGCCCCGTCGGTGATGAGGATGCGCTTGGCGGCTTCGGCGTTGAACTGTTCGCGTGCAGTCATCTCTACCTCAGTCCTCCCCGCTGCGCGGGGAGGGGGACCGCTCGCGAAGCGAGTGGTGGAGGGGGCTCTCCACATTCGGTTCCGCTGGTGGAGAGCCCCCTCCACCAGCCTTCGGCTGGTCCCCCTCCCCGCGAGCGGGGAGGATTTAAGCAGCCGCCTCCTGCGCCAACGCGCGCGGCCTGACGCCGAGCAGGTGACAGATCGCATAGGCCAGATCGGCGCGATTGAGCGTATAGAAGTGGAGCTGCTTGACGCCGCCGGCGTAAAGCCGACGCGACAGCTCGGCCGCCACCGTCGCCGCGACCAGCTGGCGTGCTGCCGGGCGATCGTCCAATCCCTCGAACAGCCGCGCCATCCAGTCAGGCACGGCGGTGCCGCACATCGCGCTCATCCGCTTGACGCTGGCGAAGTTCATCACCGGCATGATGCCGGGCACGATCTCCGCATCGACCCCCGCCGCCGCCAGCGCGTCGCGATAACGGAAGAAGGTTTCCGGCTCGAAGAAGAACTGCGTGATCGCCCGGTTCGCGCCGGCGTCCAGCTTGCGCTTGAGATTGTCGAGATCGGCGCTCGCATCCGCCGAGTCCGGATGGCATTCGGGATAGGCGGACACCGACACCTCGAACGGATGCAGCCGCTTCAGCCCGGCGACCAGATCTGCGGCGTTCTCGTACCCGCCCGGATGCGAGGCATAGGCCGCACCCTTGGTCGGCGGATCGCCGCGCAGCGCCACGATATGCCGCACGCCCGCCGCCCAATATTCGTGCGCGACCGCGTCGATCTCCTCGCGGGTCGCCTCGACGCAGGTCAGATGCGCCGCCGCCGCCAGGCTGGTTTCGCGCTGGATGCGTGCCACCGTCGAATGCGTGCGCTCGCGCGTGGAGCCGCCCGCGCCATAGGTGACCGACACGAAACGCGGCCCCAGCGGCTCCAGCGTCCGCACCGCGTCCCACAATTGCGCCTCCATCGCCTCGTTCTTGGGCGGGAAGAACTCGAACGAGACCGCAAGATCGCCGCCGACATCCGCGTATAGCGGCGTCGCCAACGCGCGGCGCGCTTCCTCCAGCTGGTTGACCGACAGTGTCATGCCGCTTTCACCTCTTTCAGCCGGACGCCGTCCCTGCGCCCGAGCCACAATTTCACCGTCAACTCGCCGCCCTCGAGCGTCTCCTGCCGAGCGACCTTCAAGCCGGCCGCAGCAAACCATGCCGCGATCTGCGCGTCGTCGAAGCCGAGCCGCACATGCGCGTCACGCACGCGCAGCTCCTCGCGGTCGTGCGCCGCGAAGTCGGCGATCAGCAGCCGCCCACCCGGCCCCAGCACCCGCGCGGCTTCCGCGATCGCGGCGGCCGGGTCCTCGGCAAAGTGCAGGACATGGTGCAGGATCGCGACATCCGCCGCGCCATCCGTGAGCGGCAGCGCATAGAGGTTCGCCTGCCTGAGCTCGGTGTTCGCGCGCCCCTGCAGCTTGGCGCGCGCCAGCCGCAGCATTTCCGAGGATCGATCGATTCCCAGCGCCTGCCCCGCCTGCGCCCCGAACAGCTCCAGCATCCGCCCGGTGCCGGTGCCGATGTCGACCAGCGTGCCGAGCGGGCCTTCGCCGAGCACCGCCGCGATCGCCGCCTCGACCTGACTCTCCGCGACATGGAGCGAGCGGATCGCGTCCCATTCACCGGCATGGCCCTCGAACCACGCCGCCGCGGCCGCCGCGCGATCGGCCCGCACCGCCTGCAACCGCGCCGCGTCCGCGACCGCCCAGTGATCCTCCCCGGCCCAATCGTCGAGCAACGCCGCCACCGGCGGCACCGCATCGGGCAGCCCGAGCGTCACGAACACCCAGCTGCCTTCCTTGCGCCGCGCCAGCAATCCGGCATCGCACAGGATCTTGACGTGGCGCGACACCCGCGGCTGGCTCTGCCCCAGCACCTGCGCCAGCTCGCCGACCGACAGCTCCATGCGCCGCACCAGCTGCACGATCCGCAGCCGGGTCGCGTCGCCGAGCGCGCGAAAGATGTCCAAGGCACGGGTCACCTGACATGATATAAAGAAATCTTTATATGAGGTCAATCGACGACGGGGAGCCGAACCGCTCCCTTCCGCGTTGAGCGCCCGAACCGTATCGGAGTATCGACCCATGAAGCTTGCCCTCGCGCTCACTGCCGCTGCCCTATCGCTGACCGCGTGCCAGGTGTCGGTCGACAACAAGACCGCCGCCGACGCCAATGCCGCCGCGGCGGACGTGTCCGCCACCACGCGCAACGCGATGGACGATGTCGGCACCGCTACCGAACGTGCGCTGGGCTCCGCCGAGAACGGCATCGATCGCGCCGGCGATGCCATCGACAACAGCGGCACCAGCGTCGATCGCGCCGGGGACCATCTCGACAATGCCGGTGATCGCGCCGGTGCCGCGCTGGATCGCGCGGGCGATTCAATCGGCAACACCGCCGATCGCGCGCGACGTGCGACCGGGCGCGGCCTGCGCGATCTGGGCAACGAGATGGACCGGTAACCCCCTGCACCTCGCCTGACCGGCAAGGACGCGCTACGTCCCATCCGATGCGCCGCCTCCTTCCCGCCTTGCTCCTGCTCGCCGCCTGCGCGCGGGAGGACCCGCAGCCTGCGGGCCTGACCGCCGACGATCAGGCGCAGCTCAACGATGCCGCCGCGATGCTCGACGCCGACAGCGTCGACATCAACGCCGTCCAAACCAACGAGGCCGACCGATGACCGCACCGCTACGACGCCTGGGCAGCACCGATCTCAAGATCACGCCGCTAGTGTTGGGGGGCAACGTCTTCGGCTGGACCGCCGATCAGGCGCGCAGCTTCGCCGTCCTCGACGCCTTCGCCGCCGGGGGCGGGGTGATGATCGACACCGCCGACGTCTATTCCGCCTGGGTGCCCGGCCACAAAGGCGGCGAGTCCGAGACCGTCATCGGCGAATGGCTGAAGTCGTCGGGCAAACGCGACGACGTGCTGATCGCGACCAAGGTCGGCATGTTGCCGGGCGAAGGCGGCGCGAAACTCGCCCCGGCCCGCATCGCCGCCGCCTGCGAGGCTTCGCTGAAGCGTCTCGGCACGGACCGGATCGACGTCTATTTCGCGCATCAGGACGATGAGGACGTCGCGCAGGACGATTACCTCGCCGCGTTCGGCAAGCTGGTGGAAGCCGGCAAGGTCCGCGTGCTCGGCGCGTCCAACTTCACCGCCGCGCGGCTGAAGTCCGCCGTCGACGCCGCGCACGGCACCGACCTGCCCCGCGTCCATGTCCTTCAGCCCGAGTACAACCTCGTCAGCCGCCACAAGTTCGAGGGCGAGTTGCAGGACTTTTGCATCACCGAAAACGTCGCGGTGGTGCCCTATTACGGCCTCGCCTCCGGCTTCCTGACGGGCAAGTATCGGTCCGAGGCCGACCTCGGCAAGTCGGTGCGCGGTAGCCGCATGACCGACCTGCTCGCCGGCAAGGGCGCCGCCGTTCTCGCCGCGATGGACCAGGTCGCTGCCGAGACCGACGCGACGCTAGCGCAGATCGCGCTCGCCTGGCTCGCCGCGCAACCCGGCGTCACCGCCCCGATCGCCAGCGCGACATCCGTCGAGCAACTGGAGGAGCTGCTTCCCGCGATGACGTTGAACCTCGACGAGGACCAGCTCGCCCGGTTGACCAACGCCGGCACCTGATGCCGGTGCATGTCGCACGCCCGTAACAGAATCGCGCTAGAGCGAGTGCCTATCCACTCCGCCCCGGCAACCGGGCGCGAACAAGGAGACGGGCGATGTTGCAGCAACGGACCGACGATCGCGACACGATCGCTACCCTGACCCCGCACAAGCGCGAGGAGATCGTGCGGCGCTACTGGATGAACGGCGATCTGACGCCGCTCGCCGTGGCGAACTCGCTGGCGGGTCAGAAGGTGGCCGAGGCGGCGTAAGTCGCGCTTCCGGCGCCGGCTCGCTCGTCGGCGCCGGCTCGTCCTCGCCGTGCAGGACGAGTGGCGCTTGCTACCTCCGACACGCGCGGTCATGGCGCGGACCATGGCCGACACCCTTCTCGCCCGCATCCGCAAGGACGTCGTCCTCTATGCGGCGCTCGCTGCCAATATCGGCATCGGTATCGCGAAGTTCGTCGCTGCCGGGATCACCGGTTCCTCCTCGATGCTGTCGGAGGGCTTCCACTCCTGCGTCGACAGCCTCAATCAGATCCTCCTCCTCTACGGCCAACATCGCGCCAAACGTCCCGCTGACGCCGCCCACCCCTTCGGCTACGGCCGCGAGTTGTATTTCTGGGCGTTCGTCGTCGCGTTGCTGATCTTCGCGGTCGGCGCGGGCGTATCCTTCTATGAGGGCTGGCAGCATATCCGGCATCCGGAGCCGATGGGCGATCCGCTGGTCAACTACATCGTCCTGGGCGTCAGTCTGGCGCTGGAGGGCAGCAGCTGGGCGCTTGCCCTGCGCGAGTTCGGGCACACGCGCGGCGAGCTGTCGTGGTGGCAGGCGGTGCGGCAGTCCAAGGACCCGGCCGGCTTCATCGTCCTGTTCGAGGATTCGGCCGCGATCGCCGGGCTGCTGATCGCCGGCGCCGGCGTGTTCGCCAGCCATGCGCTCAATCGTCCCGACCTGGACGGCTGGGCCTCGATCGCGATCGGCTGCGTGCTCGCGATCGTCGCGGGGTTCCTGGCGCGCGAGGCCAAGGGGCTGCTGATCGGCGAGCGCGCCGACCCGGCCGTGATCGCCGAGGTCTACAAGCTGGTCGACGGCCACCCCGCCATCGCCTCGGTCAACCACGTCCGCACCATCCACACCGCGCCGGAGAGCGTCTTCGTCGCGATCAGCGCCGACTTCCACGATGACGTGACGATGGGGGAGGGCGAGCGGCTGATCGAAGAGATGGAGCGCAAGCTCAAGGCGGCAGTGCCGATCCTGTCGTCGATCTACATCCGTCCCGAAAAAGCCGAGGACGCGGTGATCTATGGCCCTCCTTCGACCGAGCCGCCAGCCGGTTGAGGCGAGCGCACGGGCGCGGTAGGCTCGGCCCATGACCCGCGTGTTCCACCTGCTCGCCGCCCTGCTCCTCTGGCTCGGTGCCGCGCTGCCCGCTCAGGCATCGGTGACGATCACCTTCTGGAGCCACGAGTTCGGCAACAGCTTTCCCCACGCCTTCATCACGTTGCGCGGCATACCCGACGCGGGCGGGACGGCGGTGAACCAGGACTATGGCTTCACCGCCAAGACGGTCTCCCCCGCCATCCTGTTCGGCTCGGTGCCCGGCCGGGTCGAGCCCGCCAAGCCGCCCTACATCGCGTCCAGCGACGCGCAGTTCTCCGTCGTCCTCACCGACGCACAGTACGCGCAGGTGCTGGCGCTGATCGCCGGGTGGAGCGAGGGCACGGGCGACGCGCACTACAACCTCAACAACCGCAACTGCATCCACTTCGTCAAGGAAGCGGCAAGGATAGCGGGATTGAGCGGGCTCGACCTGCCACAGCTGATGAAGAAGCCGCGCTCCTATCTGCTCGCGGTCGAGCAGGCGAACGAGGGCCGTGTCACCGCGATCAACCGACCGGGCAAGGAGTACCTCCCGACGCTGCCGCCGGTCGACGCCGCGCCCGCACCGACCGCTGACCAGCCGACGGCGCCGGCCCCGGTCTCGCCGCTGCCGGCCCCGATCGGCTAGGCGGCGGTCCAGCCGCCGTCCACCGACAGATTCGCACCGGTGATCGACCGCGCCTCGTCGCGGCACAGGAAAATCACCAGCGCCGCGACCTCGTCGGGCGTGACGAAGCGCTTGGTCGGCTGCGCGGCGAGCAGCACGTCGTTCATCACCTGCTCGCGCGTCAGCCCGCGCGCGCGCATCGTGTCGGGGATCTGGTTCTCCACCAGCGGTGTCCAGACATAGCCCGGCGACACCATGTTGACGGTGACGCCGTCCGTCGCCGCCTCCAGCGCCACCGCCTTGGTCATGCCGGCGAGGCCGTGCTTCGCCATGACGTAAGCCGACTTGTTGGGGCTCGCGACCAGGCTGTGCGCCGAGCCGGTGCTGATGATCCGCCCCCACCCGTGCTGCCGCATGTGAGGCAGCGCCGCGCGCGCGAGGTGCCAGGCGGACGACATCACGATCGCGACGATCGCGTCGTAACGATCGACGGGAAAGTCGGCGATCGGCGCGACATGCTGGATGCCGGCATTGTTGACGACGATGTCGACCGAGCCGGTCGCCGCCACCGTCCGCTCGACCATCGCGGCGATCTCGTCGGGCTTGGTCATGTCGGCGGCGTCATAGATCGCGTCTAGTTCGGCGCGCACCGCCTCGATCTCGGCGGTGTCGCCGAAGCCGTTGAGCACGACCGTCGCACCTTCGCCCGCCAGCGCACGCGCCATCGCCAGCCCGATGCCGGAGGTGGAGCCGGTGACGATCGCCGTCTTGCCTTGCAGGAACATGAAGCCTCCTCTTCGCTGTCCGCGCATGGCCGTCGACGCCCCCGGTTGCAACCGGGGGGCAGGCCTGGCTATTCCACCATCGACACAAACAGGATGCCGCCATGCGCCTCGACGATTTCGATCCCAACATCAACGTGGGCTCGCAGGACAACCGCGGCGGCGGGTTCGGCGGCGGGGGTGGCGGCGGCGGCCTGCTGTTCGGCCTGTTGCCGCTGATCGGCAGCCGGTTCGGCTGCGGCGGCATCGTCGTCGTGCTGATCCTGATGGCGGTGTTCAGCGGCGGGCTAGGCGGCATCCTCGGCGGCGGCTCGACCACCGCGCCCCAGACCCGATCGGCCCCGGCCGGCGGCGGCAACGCGACGCAGATCTGCAGCGCCGACCCCGCCCGGCGTGCGGCGTGCAACGCCTTCAGCTCGGCCGAGCATACCTGGGAAAAGCTGATGCCCGGTCGTTTCCAGGCACCGTCGTTGCAGTTCTTCGACCAGAACGGCCAGTCGGGGTGCGGCGCGGCGCAGGCGGCGATGGGACCGTTCTACTGCCCGACCGATCAGGGCATCTACCTCGACACCAGCTTCTTCAACGAGCTGACCAACCGCTTTCACGCCGCGGGCGATTTCGCCCAATATTACGTCGTCGCGCACGAGTTCGGTCATCACATCCAGCGGCTCACCGGCGACTCCGAACGAGTACAGCAAATCCAGCGTTCCTCCGGCCGTACCGAGGGCAACGCCGCGTCGGTCCGCCTCGAACTGCAGGCCGATTGTTACGCGGGCGTCTGGGCGGCGCAGAACCGTGACCGGCTGGAGCCCGGCGATATCGAGGAGGGGATGCGCGCGGCGCAGGCGATCGGCGACGACACGCTGCAACGCGAGGCGGGCGGCAACGTCAATCAGGAGAGCTTCACCCACGGCAGCTCGGCGCAGCGGATGAAATGGCTCAAGGTCGGACTCGACAGCGGCGATCCCGCGAAGTGCGACACGTTCAGCGGCACGCCGTAAGGCGATCCGACCATAACGAAAAAGGCCCGGGCGTCGCCGCCCGGGCCTCCATCGGTCGATCGGTATTCCGATCAGTAGGTGCCGGAGAAGCTCCGGTTCAGATTGGTGCCGCCCGTCGACTCACCGCTTTCGTTACGCCGACCGTTCTCGCTCTGCCGACCCTCGTCCTGGCCGAACATCGCGGCGCTGCGCTCCTCGTCGCGCCAATGCGCCTTGGCCTCCGCAGCCGTCTTTCGCAGCGTGATCCGGTTGGCCTCGGCCGACTGTAGCCACCGCGACGGGATCGAGTGGTGTTGCCCGCCCGCATCCGCGTCGCTCTTGGTCAGGATGATGCGGTCGCCGCGCACCTTGTCCACCGTGCCGACATGCTCGCCGTCCGAACCGAGCACCTCGGCATGCTCCTCGACCTTGTCGAGCAGGTCGCGCTGACCCTGCCGCTCGGTACGGAAGCTGGCGAACTCGTTGTGGAACTTGGACTGATTCTCCTGACGATACTCGTGATAGTCGCGGTCGAACGCGGCGATCTGCTTGTTGCGCCAGTCATGGTAATGCTCGTCGCGACCCTGATTGCCGCGTTCGTCGTCGCGCGCGTCACGCTCACGGCGGCGCTCCGCATCCTCGTCGCCGAACCACGAGCGGACCTCGTCGCCCGCCCGCGCCATGAAGCCGCGATCATCGTCGCCGCGATTGGACTGCGACTGGTAGGACTGGGACTGGTACGACTGCGGCTGGCGATCATAGATGCCGCGTTGCTGGCGATAGGTGTCGTTGCCGTACCGCTGACCCTGGCTCTGCTCGCGCTGACCGTTATCACCACGATAATAGTCGCGTCCGCCGGCGACGTCGCGCTGACCGTAGCTCTGGCCACCGGCGTCCTGCCCACGCCAGTCGCTCTGCGCCCCGGCGCCGTAGCCACCCGCGCGCTGCCCGTCGCGACGGCCGTCATCGTCACGCCCATCGTTGCCGGCGCCATAGCCGCGCTGGGTCGACGCGCCGTATCGGTCGTCGCCGCCGCGGTCGCGTCCATAGCCGGACAGGTCGTTGCGGTCGTTATAGCCGCCACGGTCGCCCGTGCGGGGGTCTCGGTCGTAAGCCATGCTCGTCCTCCTGGCTGATGCCATCCTGCGGTCGCGCGCGGCGTTGGTGCGCCGTCACGCGGTCCGTCCGATCAAGGCGCGAAGCGCGGAATTGTTCCGCCTTTTCAGCGGCGTCGGCGACGAACCGGTTCCGGCGAGTGAGCGCCTGCGGCATGGGGGACGAGCGCAGGCTGGACCGGGTGCGTGGTGGAGCTGAGCGGGATCGAACCGCTGACCTCTGCAGTGCGATTGCAGCGCTCTCCCATCTGAGCTACAGCCCCGCACACCCGGCCGGAGGGCGTCGCCCCCGGAGGAAGGTCGCCCTTAGCTGGCGTTACAATCGCCCGCAAGCCTTGATCCGATGCTGACTTGTCGCTGTTCCGCGCTACACCGACGCGATGTCCGAGATCCAGCAAGCCATCCCCGCCGCAACGCTGGTGATCTTCCGCGAGACCGGTGTCGGCGCGCCGGAGTTGCTGATGGTCGAACGCGCCAAACAGATGGCGTTCGCCGCCGGGGCGCTGGTGTTTCCCGGCGGCCGCATCGACCCCGGCGACCGCGAGCTGGCGGAGCGGTTCGGCGGCGAGCCCGACGACATCGCCGCGCGCATCGCCGCGATCCGGGAGACGGTGGAGGAGGCGGGCCTGCCGGTCGGCCTCGGCCCGATGCCCTCCCCGGCCATGCTCGCGGAACTCCGCCGCGCGCTCCACGCCGGCGCGCCGTTCGCCGACGCGCTCGCCGACGCCGGGACCGGGCTCGACCTCGACCGGCTGGTGCCGTTCGCGCGCTGGCTGCCGCAGCATGCCGGGATGCGGATCTTCGACACGCGCTTCTATCTCGCCCGGCTGCCCGCCGATGCGCCGGAGGCCAGCGTCGACCGGACGGAGAACGTCCGCCTGCTCTGGGCGACCGCCGCGCAGGTGCTCGCCGACGCCGACGCGGGCACCGCCACGATCATCTATCCGACGCGGCGCAACCTCGAACGGCTGGCGCAGTTCGCGAGCTTCGACACTGCCGCCGCACAGGCGCACGCGATCCCCGTCACCACGATCACCCCGTTCGAGGAGGAGCGCGACGGCCGCGCGCATCTCTGCATCCCGGAAGGGCTCGGCTACCCGATCACCGCCGAGCCGATGGGCGCGGTCCGGCGCCAGTGATGCGCGGGCTGCGTCGCCTGCTCGGCGTGACGGCGCTGCTGGTCGTGGTCGGGCTCGGCTGGATCGTCTGGGCGCACACCGGCGATCGGCCATTCGATCTGGGGGAGCCGCCCGGCCCGCTCACCGGCCGCGAGCTGGTGGCGCTCGGCCGCAAGCCCGACGAGTGCCGCGCGCTGCTCGACCGCGCCGGCATCCGCTACGCCCGGCTGGAGCCACGCCTGGAAGGCGCGGCGTGCGGCTGGGGCGACGGGATGAAACTGACCGACGGCGGTGCGCTCGGCATCACGCTGGTGCCCGACGCGCCGCCGCTGACCTGTCCGGTCGCCGCCGGGCTGGCGATGTGGGAGTGGTCGATCGTCCAGCCGGCGGCGCAACGCTACCTCGGCACCTCGGTGGTCGGCTTCGATCAGCTCGGCACCTATAACTGCCGCCGCATCGCGGGCAGCGCCTCGTGGAGCGAGCACGCGACCGCCAACGCGATCGATATCGCCGGCTTTCGCTTGGCCGACGGGCGGCGACTGACGATCCTGGCGGACTGGCCGGGCAAGGGGCCGGAGGCGATGTTCCTGCGTCAGGTCCGCACCGGTGCCTGCAAGGTCTATGCGACCGTGCTCAGCCCCGATTACAACGCCGCGCACCGCGACCACCTCCATTTGGATCAGGCGGCGCGCGGCGCGACCGGTTGGCGGGTGTGCCACTAGTGGCGACGCAGCGCGACGATCCTCAATCCCGACGTTTCGGTCGGTGCGTTTCCGCCTAGTTGTTTGATCCCACGGTTTGATGGTGCGATCCTTTCGTTTGAATGGAAGGAAGCCATATGGGACAGAGGTTCGTCACGGGAGCGCCACGACCACGCACGCCGTCCGAGCAGCAATACAGCGATCGCAAGCTTCGCTCGCGACGCTGAGCCGGGAGCTGGGGATCAACCCGAAGACGGTAGCGAAGTGGCGCAAGCGGGCGACGGTCGAGGATCTGAAGACCGGGCCGAAGGCCCCTCATCCAACGACCCTGGCAGAAGCCGAGGAAGCGGCAGTCGTGGCGTTCCGGCGGCACACGCTGCTGCCGCTGGACGACTGCCTCTATGCATTGCAGCCGTCGATCCGCTGCACCGATGCCTCCAGCGGCACGGCATCTCACGGTTGCCGGATGTCGAGGGCGACAAGCCGAAGCGGCAATCCTGCAAGCGCTACCCGATCGGGTTCTTCCACATCGATATCGCCGAGGTGCAGACCGCCGAAGGCAAGCTCTACCTGTTCGTCGGCATCGACCGCACCAGCAAGTTCGCGGTCACCCAGCTGGTCGACAAGGCCGATCGACGAACGGCGTGGGAGTTCCTCGAACACCTGCTGGAAGCCGTGCCTTACCGGATCCACACGATCCTGACCGACAACGGCATCCAGTTCGCCGAGCAGCCGCGCAACCGTAACACCGCCTGGTCGCGTCAGATGCGCTTCGACATGATCTGCAAGGCGAACGACATCGAGCACCGGCTCACCAGGCCGAACCATCCCTGGACCAACGGTCAGGTCGAGCGGATGAACCGCACCATCAAGGAAGCCACCGTCAAACGCTTCCACCATGAGAGCCACGACCAGCTCCGGACGCACCTCGCCGACTTCATGGCCGCCTGTAACTTTGCCCGCCGGCTCAAGACGCTCAGCGCCCTCACACCCTACGAATACCTAGCCAAGATCTGGACGGCAGAGCCAGACCGGTTCATCGTCAACCCGATCCACCAGATGCCGGGACTAAACACCTAGTGCCCAGCGCGCGCCGGCGTCGTAGACCTCCGGTTCCAGCGGCATGCCGTCGTAGATCAGCGCCTGCCCCCGCGCCGCACGAACACGACAGCATAACCGGTCACCGGGGCCGCTCCGCGCGTCGACCGGCGCCATCGAGCAGGCGTCATCCGGATCAGCTTCAGCGCCGCCGGGCGCCGGGAAGCACCATCGTTCAGATACTCGGCATAATCGGCGTAAGCCTCCGACCCACGATCGGCGGCCGATGGCACGAGCGGCGCGATGACGATCATCGCCGGTCCCGCGAGACGGGTTTTCGGCCGCCGCGCCGCGACAGGGCACGTCGCCCCGATCAACGCCAGTGTCATGCATGCGCGAACCAGCCGTCGCATCGGCATTCGTCGGATAATCAGACCGGCAGCGCGCCGCTCGCGTCGACCTTTTCGACCCAATAGGGAAAGAACGCCGGCTGCCGCGCCGACCAGCCCGACGCGGTCGCCGCCGCCTCGCTGATCGACTGGAGTAGTTTGCGACGGAGTTCGGGGTGCAGGTGCGGCAGAGCAGCGGCGGCGCAGAAGGCGGACGGCAGCCAAGGCCGCGCCTCGGCCCCGATCAGGCGTTCGTAGAGGAAACGATAAGCGGCGAAGCTGATGAGCCGCCCCTGCCCCAGGTCGAACGCGGTCAGCGTCACCAGCCGCGCCACGAACGACTCGATCGCGTCGAGGCCGCTATCCTCCGGTACGCTCTCACGCAGGTCGGGCAGCGCCCGGTAGTGACGGGCCTGGGCGCGGATCGACGCTGCCTCGACCACGTCGCGCGACCAGCGTTCCAGCGCATCGTCGCGGTCCAGACCGATGTCGAGCGAGCGCCGGATATAGCGTTGCGTCGCCGCACCGAAGCTCGCGAATTCCTTCATCTCGGCCAGCGTCATCACGCCCTCGGCCTGCTTCATCTTCGTCATTCCGCCACCCCGTCCTTCGAAGCCACGAACGGCGGAAGATATGCGCTCAGATGGTTAACGAACCGCTGAACGCCGCCTTCAGCCGGCGGTCATCAAAGGGGCACGGATGATTCCGCACCGCAACATGATTTGCGATGAGTGGAGTCGGGGCTGGTGGATATGTCTGGTGGTGCGACGTTTTGGTGACAGCGGTCGCTATCCGCCCTGCTGCAACTTCTTCTCCGCTTCCTCGTCATAGCCGGAGGACGCGGCCGGGCCGGTGTTGTGGACAGGCTGGGTGGACGCGGGCGGGTCGCTGGCGTCCATCGATTCGTCGAGCGCGTTGTCGAGCCGTGCCTCCTTGCTCTCCGGATCGCGCTCCAATCGGCGGGTGATCGAGGCGTCCTGCCCGGCATCCTGGCGCGGATCGCGCTCCTGGTTGCCGGCGTTCGGCGCGACCGAGAGCGTATCGAGGGGTGCGTCTTCGGTGGCGTCCATGATGAGGCTCCTCAAAAGTGTCGCGGTCGAAACGAGCGACCCGCTACCTCGTTCCTACGCCAGCCGCGCGACCCGCACCGACTGCCGCAGGAAGTCCGCGCGACCGAAGATCGTCATGAACGCGATATCGATCGCATCGCGCCCGACCGCGACCCGCGCCAGCTCGTCCGCGCGCGCCATCCCGGTCGCGTCGACCAGGTGCCAGGCGCCGTCGAGCCACAGTTCCGCG
The DNA here is from genome assembly GCF_965200135.1 of Sphingomonas sp. Taxonomy (GTDB): domain Bacteria; phylum Pseudomonadota; class Alphaproteobacteria; order Sphingomonadales; family Sphingomonadaceae; genus Sphingomonas. The sequence continues at coordinate 146,739 of NZ_CBDATK010000013.1, read as the reverse complement.
ACCGCGTGAAAGTCGGGCGGGTCGACGCCGGGTGCGTAGGCGGACACGCAACGAGCGGGGATGTCGCCCGCGCGCGCCAGTGTAACCAGCAGATGGGCGAAGTCCCGGCACACGCCCGCGCGGTTGCCGAACGTGTCGAGCGCCGTCGTCTCACCGGCGGAGGAGCCGACCTGATAGCTGATCTCCGCCTCCACCCACGCCGCCAGCGCCGCCGCGAGCCGCCCGCCGCTCAGCCCGGCGAACCGCCGCTGGACGAAGCCGTAGAGCTTGTCGACGGGGCAATAGCGGCTCGGCAGCAGATAAGCCGTAAGTCCCGCCGGCACCTCGCGCGGCGGTGTCGCGCCCAGCGCCTCCAGCTGCACCGGCGCGCGCGCAACCTCCACGGTCGCGCGATACTCGGCCTGCACGTCGTGCATGCCCCGCACCCAGCAGCGTTGGCCAACGCCGTCCTCTCCCGTCGCTGCGCGGACCGGGTGGTCGGACCAGATCGTCAGCCGCTCCGCCTCGATTCGCTGGTCGGCCATCGCTGCTGCCTCGATCTGTAACAGCACGTCGGCGGGCGCGGGCAGCGCATAGTGGAGATCGACTTCGATCGAGAGCCGCACGCCTTTTTTCCCCAAACGAATGGGCCCGGCGGTCACCCGCCGAGCCCATCTTGTTTCGTCGATCGACGGCTAGTTGCGCGAGCTACCGAACAGCCGCAACACGAACAGGAACATGTTGATGAAGTCGAGGTAGAGGTTCAGCGCCGACATCACCACGGTGCGCCCGACCTGATCGGTCCCGGCGACATAATCATACATGCCCTTGATACGCTGCGTGTCGTAGGCGGTCAGACCCGCGAAGATCAGCACGCCGACGATGGAGATGACGGGGTTCAGCCCCGGCAGCCAGATCGCGAGCAGGCTAGCGACCAGCAGGCCGATCAGCCCGACGAGCAGGAAGGTACCCATCGGCGACAGGTCACGCTCGGTCGTATAGCCCCACAGGCTCAGGCCCGCAAAACCTGCCGCCGTGGCGAAGAACGCGCCAGCGATCGAGGTGCCGGTATAGGCGACGAAGATCGTCGACAGCGACAGGCCCATCAGCACCGCGTAGGCCCAGTAAAGTGCCTTCAGCGTGCCCGTCGCCATCCGCTGCTGACCAAAGCTCATCGCGAAGACGATGCCCAGCGGCGCCAGCGTGACGATCCAGCCGAGCAGGCTCGGCTTGCCGGTCACCGGATTGAACAGCGTCGCGAAGAACGAGCTGGCCGCGAAGGCCATCGCGATGATGCCCGTCAGAAGGACGCCGGACGCCATGTAGTTGTAGACGGACAGCATATAGGACCGCAGGCCCGCGTCATACGTCGCCGTCCGGGTCGGGCTCGCGGTCCCGGTGAACGGGGCGGCGCCGGACCGAGGGTCAGACCAGTTAGCCATTCGAAACTCCTTTGCCCGGCGTGACAGGACATGCCGGATAGCGGTAATATCGTTCCGAACCGGAAATGGTTCAAGTCATCCCTGTAACGCGCCGTCTCTGCGGCAACAAAAGATTACGTCCATGAGCCTGCGCCTGTTCGTCGCCCTGCGTCCGCCGCCCGCGATCCGGGTGCAGTTGAGCGACTGCATGGACGGCGTGCCGGACGCGCGCTGGCAGGACGACGAACAGCTGCACCTGACGTTGCGCTTCATCGGTGCGGTCGAACGCGCGCAGGGAGAGGACGTCGCCGCCGCACTGGCGCAGGTCCACGCCCCCGCTCCGACCGTGCGGCTGGCGGGCGTCGGTCGGTTCGAGCGGCGCGGGCGCACCGACGCACTGTGGGCGGGCGTGGCGCCGCACGACGCGCTGGCGGGGCTCCACCGCAAGGTCGATGCCGCGTGCATCCGCGCCGGTCTCGACCCGGAACGCCGCGCCTACCTGCCGCACATCACGCTTGCACGCCTCTCGCCGAGCGCAGGCCGCGCGCCCGAGATCGAAGACTGGCTCGCCGACACGGCGGGGCTCGCCAGCGCCGCCTTCACCCTGCCCCACCTCGTCCTCTACCAGAGCAGGCTCGGCCGCGACGGTGCCACTTACGAGCCGGTCGCGCGTTGGCCCCTGCATACCGATCAACCCGGAGACTCCTGATGCGCCCCTCACTCCTGCTGCTTGCCCTCGTGCCCCTCGCCGCCTGTGCCGAGCACCGGGCCGACACCGGCGCCGTACTCCCCGGCGGGCGGGTCGCGACGGCGGCGCTGGCGGACGCGACCGGCCGTCCGGTGGGCCGCGCTACGGCGCGCGAGGTGACGGGCGGCGTCCGCGTCACGCTGGATGTCCGAGGCATGCTGCCGGGGACCCACGGCGCGCACCTCCACACCGTCGGCTCGTGCGTCGCCCCCGACTTTGCCAGCGCCGGTGGGCACTGGAACCCGGCGGGCACCAAGCATGGCAGCATGAACCCGCAGGGGCCGCATGCCGGCGACCTGCCCAACCTGATCGTCGGCACCGACGGACGCGGCACACTGGGCATCGTCCTCGCCGGGGCGACGATCGGCGGAATGCTCGACGCGGACGGCACCGCGATCGTCGTCCACGCGTCTGCCGACGACCTGATGACCGACCCCTCGGGCAACAGCGGCGGTCGGATCGCATGCGGGGTACTGAGGGCCGGGTGAGCCTGTTTCCCTCGTGTTCTAAAGGGAACGGGGCGGGCTACCGAACGCAGCGGCCAGGACTGATCTTTCCTGCGGTTCACTACCCTCGTCATAAAGACGGCAGCCGCGCCGTTCAGGTCGTGCCGGAGGCGGGACCGCCGTAATGCGCCTGTGAAGAGGGGAGGCGTTAGGCGACCACCCTCCGCCTCGCGCCCTGTTCCAGCCGGCGCAGCAAGGCGTCGATGCTGGGTGTCTGCTCGGCGCGCACGCCCGTTACGACCGGCGGCGGGGGCGTCAGCACGAATGTCTCCAGCCGCTCGCCTGGCGCCAGCGCCGGCGCGAGCGACTTGACCGGGCGCGCCGGCGTGCGCGGCACGTCGGGCAGCGCGGCCGGATCGAACGCCGCGAGCGGCACGTCCAGGTCGCGCGGCAGCGCCAGTTCCACGGTCGCGGCGGTCAGCTCCGCCGCCGTGACCGGCCGCCGTGGCGGCGCGTCGGGATGGGCATCGGCGCGGCGCACGGCCGGGCCGTCGCCCGTCCGGTATATCCGCCGCGCGAACGGCGCGCCCGGACCGAAGACGAGATACAGCGCCGCCCAGACGATCGCCGCCACCCCGACCCCGCCACCCAGCGCCAGCACGGCGCGCGCGGTCAGTCCCAGCGGTGGTGCCGCAACCGGTAGCACGGCGGCGATGCCGCTCAGCTCGACCCCGCGCTCCAGCCAGTGCGTCGGCAACAGCCCAAAGACGATCGCCACGACCGCGCCGGCGCTCGCACCACCAATCAGCGGCACGGAGGGGATCACGCCTGAACGGGCTGTCTGGACCATGGGTTCGCCTTACGCGCGGCACCGATCAGCCGCTGGTAAACGGGGTCGTAACGAGCAATGTTTGACGACCAGTTACGTTCTGTTTCAACGAATTGCCGTGCCCGCGCCCGCCGCGCGTCCCACCCGCCCCGCTCGGCGAGCAGCCCCGCCAACGCGCCTGCCAGAGCCACCGGGTCGCCGGGTGGGAACAGCGTGCCGGTCTCGCCGTCCCGGATCAGTTCGCGATGCCCACCGACATCGGATGCGGCCACCAGTCGGCCCTGCGCCATCGCCTCCAGCGGCTTCAGCGGCGTCACCAGTTCAGTCAGCCGCATCGCCTTGCGCGGATAGGCGAGGATGTCGACCACGCCGTAATAGCGCTCCACCTCGCCGTGCGGCATGCGACCCGTGAAGCGGATGCGGTCGGCGACCGGCGACGCCGCCGCCTGCGCTCGCAAGTCGCGCTCCGCCGGGCCGCCGCCGACCAGCAGCAGCGTCGCATCCGGCCGTGCCGCGACCAGCATCGGCATCGCCGCGATCAGATCGTCTAGTCCTTCATAAGGATAGAAGCTGCCGATGAACCCGATCACGTCGCCGCTCAGCCCCAGCGTCGCGGCCAAGGCTTCATCGCGCGGCGCGGGGGTCCCGAACAGTGCCATGTCGACGCCATTGGGTGACACGACCAGTTTCTCTGCCGCCACGCCGCGCGCGAGCAGATCGCCCTTCAGTCCGTCGCAGATCACCGCCACCGCGTCGGCCCGCGCCACTGCCCAGTTCTCCAGCGCCCGCGTCGCGCGATACCGCCACGATCCCTCGACTCCGGTGCCGTTGCCGACCGCCGCATCTTCCCAGAACGCCCTGATCTCGTAGACCAGCGGCAACCGATGCAGCGCCGCCACCGGCCACGCCGCCAGCGCATCGAGCGCGGGCGAGTGGGCATGGAGCACGTCCGGCCGGAATGCGCGTACCGCCGCCGCGATTCCGCGAGCGAACCCGACGAGCCCGCGCAGTTCGCCGCCGGCCGAACCGGGCGACCGGTAGAAGGATAGGCCATCGCTCTCTTCCCACCCGCTCGCGCCGGTCCGCTGCCGCGCGCCCGTGACGCCTGCCACCTGCCACCCCCGCGCCTGCGACGCCTTCATGATCGCGCGCGTGCGGAACGTGTAGCCGCTCTGCAGCGGCAGGCTGTGGTCGAGAATGTGGAGGATACGCACCGCCACACCCTGCGCCGCCCGCGCTTAAGGACCCGTCAATCGCCCGCACGGGCTTGCATCCGCCACCTGCACGCCTAGGCTTCGGCGCGATACACAGGGGGACTGATGCGAAATACTACCGGCCGGATGGCCATGATCGCCGCGTTGACACTCGCGACCGCCGCACACGCGCAGAACCGGGCACCGAACCGGGCCGGATCGCAGGCCGTCCAGATCGGGCGGGTCACGGAAGGACGACTGAACGGTGCGGAGACCCGGCACGCGCTGCGGCTCGCCGCCGGTCAGACGGTGCGGATCACCGCCCGCGGTCGCGACTTCGACGCGCAACTCAAGCTCTACGGCCCGACCGGCGCCGAGCCGCTCGCCGACGACGACGACAGCGGCGGCGGCACGGTCGCGGAACTCGTCTTCCAGGCCGAACGCGCCGGGCTCTACCAGATTGGCGTCAGCCGGAGCGGATCGAGCGACGTGCCGTCCGACGGCGAGCAGGGCGAAGGGGCGATGACGGAGAGCAGCGCCGCCGTCGGCGACGTTGCCTACGACCTCACGGTCGTCGCGGCCCCCGCCCCCGTCGTGCCGCCGATCCGGCCGATCGTGCCGAACGCCGGTCAGCCGACGCCGGTCGACATGGCGCAGTGCGGCACCGGTTGCCGCTTCACCTTTCAGGCGACCGAAGGCGACCGGCTGATCGCCGAGACCTCCGCCGACGACGCCGAAGCCGACCCCGTGCTCGAATTGCGGATGGGCGGCGAGAAGATCGCCGAGGACGACGATGGCGGCGAGAGCGTCAACGCGCGGATCGTCCGCCGCATCGCGCGCACCGGCACGTACACGCTGGTCGCGCGGACGCTGGGCGGCAAGGGCAAGTTCGCGCTCGCGGTATCGTTGCGCCAGACCGTCGCGCGCCCGGCGGTGCCGATCGCGGTGGGAATGCCGGTGACGGGGCGTCTCGGTGCCGACGCGGAGATGAACGACGAGGGTCGCCTCTACGATGGGTACACGCTGCACGGGCGGGCCGGGCAGCGGGTGGTGATCGACATGGCGTCGACCGACTTCGATTCGCTGCTGCTGGTCATGGGCGATACGGTGCTGGGTCCGGTGCAGATCGCCACCAACGACGATGCCGAGCCGGAAGCGGCGAACCGCACGCGGCCGCAGTCGCTCAACTCGCGTCTGGCGCTCACCTTCGCGAAGGAGGGCACGGTCGAGATCCGCGCCGCCAGCCTGACCGATCAGGGCGCGTACACGTTGCGGGTCAGCGAGGCGCCGGCCCGGTAAGCGATAGCGGCGCGGCAGCTTCGGCTTAACCGCGCCGCAACCCCGCCCCGCTAAGCGCCCCGTCATGCGGGGCGTGCGGACATGATCGACGATTTCGCGCTGGCGGTCAGCCACGGTCTGCTGCTGCTCGTGGCGTGGCGGCTGATGCGCCGGCCCGATCTCGATCGCGAGGACACGCTGCCGCCGAAGAAGGTCCCGCCGGTTGCGTGACCTCGCCTTTCTGGCCTTTTTGGGCGCGCTGTTCGGGCTGGGCTTCCGGCGACCGTTCGTGCTGGTGCTCGTCTATATCTATATCGACATCGTCTCGCCGCAGCGGCTGACCTATTACCTCCTCAACGCGATCCCGATCTCGCTGATCGCGGTAGTGCTGGCGGTCGGCGGCTGGCTGCTCACCGACGACAAGCGCGACGTCCGGTTCGCCCCGCGCCAGGCCGCGATCCTGCTGCTGCTGCTGTACTGCGGCGCCACCACACTGACCGCCGACTTCCCGATCGAGGCAGCGGACAAATGGGCGTGGGTGTGGAAGTCGCTGGCGTTCGGCGCCTTCCTGCCGCTGACGCTGCGGACGCGCCTGCGGATCGAGTCGCTGCTGCTGTTCATGACGCTGTCGGTGTCGTCGATCGTGATCGTCGGCGGCATCAAGACGCTGGCGTCGGGCGGCGGCTATGGCGAGCTCAACCTGATGGTGAGCGACAATACCGGCCTGTACGAGGGCAGCATCATCTCCGCCGTGGCGGTGGCGATGATCCCCGTCGTGCTGTGGCTGGCGCGGTTCGGGACGGTGTTCGGCACCGACTGGCGGGTGCGGGTGTTCGCGGGCGCGCTGGCGTTCGCGTGCCTCTTGATCCCGGTCGGCACCTCGGCGCGCACCGGGCTGCTCTGTATCGGTTTGCTCGCGGTGCTGATGCTGCGCGACGTGAAGCGACGCTTCCTCTACATCGGCGCGCTGGGCGCGGCGGCGCTGGTCGTCGTGCCGCTGCTGCCGTCCGCCTACACCGCGCGGATGAACACGATCCGCACCTATCAGGGCGACGAGTCCGCCTCGACACGCCTCGCGGTGTGGGCGTGGACGCTCGACTATGTCGGCCAGCACCCGTTCGGCGGCGGCTTCAACGCCTATCTTCAGAACAACCTGCGATACGACACCGTCGCGGTGGCGTCGGCGGGCAACGTCGCCACCGTCGAGCGCAAGCTGACGGTCGACAAGGCGCGCGCGTATCATTCCAGCTATTTCGAGCTGCTAGGCGAACAGGGCTGGCCCGGCCTGTTCCTGTGGCTCGCCATCAACCTGGCCGGCGTGGTGCGGATGGAGGTGCTGCGCCGCCGTCATCGCGCGGCAGACGACCCGCTGCGCTGGGGCGGCGCGCTGGCGGGTTCGTTGCAGCACGCACAGCTCATTTACCTGCTCGGCGGCGCGTTCGTCGGTATCGGCTTCAACCCGTTCCTGTATCAGCTGCTGGCGGTACAGATCGGCCTCGACACCTATCTGACACGCCGCGCGCGCGAGGGCCGCGCGGAGAGTTTCGCCGGCCGCGTCCGCGCGCGTCCGACGCTGATGCCCGCCGGGCAAGCGGGCTGATGGGCGGCCTCTTCCTCGCCTCGACGACCGCGCCGGACCTGACCGCCGATGCGCTGCCCCGCGCCGTCGCGCAGTTCACCGCGCACGGCTTTTCCGCGACGACGCCGATCGCGCTGCCGGGCTGGCAGGGGCTGCACGCGCCGTTCATCCTAGGCGGGCCGGACGGCTTCCTCGCGCGCGGCGACGATCTGTGCGCGGTGGCGGGAACGATCGTCGTTGACCGGCTGATGGGGAGAGCCGCATTGGAGCGGCTGATCGACGACATCGACCCGCTGCGGCTCGACTGGAGCCGTCTCGGCGGCCAGTTCGCGGTGCTGCTGCGGCGCGCCGGACGGACCTTCTTGTTCACCGACTATTTCGGCGCGTTCCAGCTGCTCCACGACAGCGGCCGCCGGCTGTTCTCGACCTCGCTGCTGTCGGCGCTCCACGCCCTGCCCCGCGTCGCGTTCGATCCGCAGGGTGTCTACGAGTTCGCGTTCAACGTCGCGCCGATCGGCGGCGACACGGTGTTCGCGGGGCTGCACGCGCTCGGCCCCGACCGTATCGCCGAGCTGCTGCCCGACGGCGTCCGCTATCACGCGGTCGCCAAGCCGCTGCCCCGCACCGCCGACACGTTGCCGATGCCCGAACGAACCGAGCGAGCGCGCGCGCGGCTGCACGCGATCGTCGCGCCGCATGTCGCGGCGTTCGGCGACCGCATTCAATGTCCGCTGTCGGGCGGTCTCGATTCACGCCTGCTGCTCGCGGCGTTGCGTGCGGCGGGCGCGTCGCCGTCGCTCTATGTCTACGGCCCGCCCGGCAGCGCCGACGTCGCCATCGCGCAGGCGATCGGCGCGGCGGAGGGCACGCCCGTCGAGTGGATCGAAAAGGGCCGCGCGCCGCTCTCCCCCGATGCCTTTCCCGCGCACGTCGCCGCCGAGTTCGACCGGGGGGACGCGCTGCCAAACTACGGCAACATCTTCGACAACGGCGGCAACACCGCCGCGCTGGAGGCACGTCATGCCGGCGGAAGGCTGGCGGCGTCGGGCGGATGCGGCGAGATCTATCGCGACTTCTTCTACCTCGCCGACCGGCCACGCACCGCGCGCGCGGTGGCGGCGACCTTCTTCGCGCGCTTCGTCGCCGGTGACGCCACCGCGATGTTCGACGGCCGCGTGTTCCTCGACCGGCTGGCGGCGAAGATCGCGCACGCGGTCGATCTGCCCGTCGACCGCCCGATCCCGCGCCAGGTGATCGAACAGATCTATCCCCGTATCCGCTGCGGCGCGCTGTTCGGGCGGGAGATCAGCATGGAGGCGCGGCACGGCGCCTATCTGATGCCGTTCCTCGATCACGGCGTCGTCGCCGACGCGATGACGCTGCCGGTCGGGCTCAAGCGCGCCGGGCGGTTCGAGGCGCAGCTGCTTGCCGCGATCGACCCTGCGCTCGCCGCGCATCCGTCCGCCTATGGTCACGACTTCGCCGGCTCGCCCTCGCGGCGGCACCGGTTGCAGGAATGGTCGACGCGCATCCGCCCGATCTGGCTGCGGCAGCGCAGCTACGCGATCCAGCGCCGGCTGCGGCCACTGGGCGACGAGCATGGCGGGTTGCTCTCTCCCGACTATATGCACCGCGTGATCGACCCTGACTTCCCCGCGATGCGCCGCTATTTTCGCATGGATCACGTCACCGACAGCGGCCTCTACCGCCGCATCGCGTGCCTGGAATACCTCGCCGCGCGGCTGGGCTCGCGTCTCGCCGCCTAGAGCCAGCGCCGCGCGGTCGGGGTGATGCCGGCGCCGAGCTGATTGCCGCGGATCACCACCGCCTCGCCCGACCAGTTGCCGACCAGAACGGGGCGATAATCCACCCCCGGTGCCAGTCGCGCGCGGTTGTTCTCCACCACCAGCCCCGTTGAATCGTTCGTCGCCCCCTCCGGCGCGACGGTGATGAGCGTCGAATGGTTGTCCTTGTTCGCCCCGACCACGAACTCGTTGCCCGCGATCCGCCCGAGCGCGCCGTTCGACAGGTCGATCATGTAGTTGGTATGCTGCCCCGCGGTATCGTCGAAGCTGTTGTCGAGCACCTCCACGCGCAGCGCCCGCGCCTTGAGATAATGGCCGCCGGTGCCGCGCTCGAAGCGGCAGGCGACGACGCGCAGAGCGCCGTAATGACCGATGTAAAGCGCATGCGCGCCGTTGCCGGTCGGGTCCTTGCCGAGCCCGGAGAAAGTGGAATGGTCGACGCTGATCGTGCCGGTCGCGTCGTCCGCCGACAGGATGCCCGACTGGCTGTCGAGGAACATCGCGCGCGTAACCGCCAGCGACCCTTTTTCCAGCCGGATGCCCGCGCCGTTGCCGTCCTGGACCTCCAGATGGCTGAAGACGATGCCGTCGACCGACGCGCCGCGCCCGCGCAGCACCAGCGCCGCCTTGCCCTCGCACGGCACGCGGGTGAAGACGACGGTGCCGGGCTGGTCCGCGACATAGGCGATCCGTCCCTTTTCCTGTGTCGCGCACTGGCGATAGGTGCCCGGCGCGATGCGGATCGTGCCCTCGCCGTCGCCGATCGCGCCCACCGCCTCCTGCAACGTCGCGAAGCCGCGTCCGCCGACGCTGAACGGCGCCGCCGATTCTTGCGCGGCGCCGATGGCAGGGATCAGGGCGAGCAGCAGCAAAGCGCGCATGAGCGGAACTCCGGACGACGATCCGACCCCGCTGCCACCGTGACATGGCGGACGCGACGCCGCGCAGCGTCCCGGATCGGGACGTCCCGATCCGGATCGTTAACCGCTTCCCGCCGCCCCTGCCCATCGGAACGATTCCGCCGGTCCGCGCATTGCCCGGCCATGGCCACCAAAATCGTCTACTCGGATGACAGCAAGCCCGGCATCACGCGCAAGAAGGTCCGCAACGGCTGGGGCTATTGGACCGCGAAGTCCGAGCGCGTCACCGATCGCGAGGAGATCGACCGGCTCAACGCGATCGGCCTCCCACCCGCCTACAAGGACGCCTGGTTCAACCCCAAGACGAACGGCCATATCCAGGCGGTCGGCTGGGACGAGAAGGGCCGCAAACAATATCGCTACCACGTCGGCTACCGCGAGCAGCAGGAGGCCGCGAAATACGAAAAGACCGCCGAGTTCGGCCACGTCCTGCCCAAGCTCCGCAAGCGCGTGGGAGCCGACATCGCCAAGCGCGGACTGACGAAGGAGCGCGCCGTCGCCGCTGTCGTCAGACTGCTCGACACCACGCACATCCGCGTCGGCAATGAGGAATATGCCGAAACAAACGAGAGCTACGGCGCGACGACGTTGCGGATGGAGCATGGCAAGGTGCGCGGCGACACGCTGAAGCTCCAGTTCAAGGCAAAGTCGGGCAAGCTCTGCAACACCGCCGTCACCGACAAGGGGCTGGCGCGCTTCGTCAAGGCGGCGGGCGACCTCGACGAACAGCATCTGTTCGCCTGGCTGGACGACATGGGCGAGGCGCACCCCGTCACCTCGTCCGACGTCAACGCCTATATCAAGGAGGCGACCGGCGGCGATTTCACCGCCAAGAACTTCCGCACCTGGGGCGCCAGCCTCCTCGCCTACGAGGCGCTGGCGGGGGCCGACGCGACGCTGACGCTGAAGCAGGTACTCGAACCCGTGACCGCCGACCTCGGCAACACGCCTGCGATCGCGCGCAAATCCTATGTCCATCCCGACCTGATCGATCTGGTCAAGCAGGATCAGGCTGCGTTCAGGCGCGCGCTGCAACTGCCACGCCGGATCGAAGGGCTTTCGCGCGAAGAGCGGGGCCTGATCGCGTTCCTGGAGCGCGACGTGGTGCCGGCGGCCAAGGAGGCCGCCGAAGCCGCCGCCTGACCGAACAGAATTGGACGTATGAACATCAGCAACACCGCGGCCATCGCCGCCGCCACGCGCAAACCGATCTTCAAGGCCGACGACGTCGGTCACCAGGCACAGAGCTTCTTTGCCGCCACCGCCGCCTGGCTGACCAGCCACTGGCTGCAGATCATCATCGCTACCGCGATCGCGACCGTCATCGTCGTCGGCCTGCACGCGCTGCGCCGCTGGGCACGGCGGCTGTGCGACCGCAACCCCGGCTCGGTCGACTGGCGCGTCGTGATCGGCCGCGCGCTGGTCCGCACCAACAACTTCTTCATCGTCATGCTCGCCGCCAAGCTGGTCGGCGACACCTTCGCCTTTGCAGCACCCCCGGCGGAGGTCGCAAAGACGATCAACTTCCTGTGGACCGTCGCGTCGGTGTTCCAGGTCGCGATCTGGGTCCGCGAGCTGGTGCTTGGCGGGATCGAGCACCGCACCTCCGCCGAGAACTATCATGGCGAGGCGCTGACCAGTGCGATGGGGATCATCCGCCTGCTCGTCACCTTCGCGCTGTTCGCGATCGCGCTGGTGGTGGTGCTCGACAATCTCGGCGTCAACGTCACCGGTCTGGTGGCGGGGCTGGGCGTCGGCGGCATTGCGATCGGTCTGGCGGCGCAAGGCATCTTCGCGGACCTGTTTGCAGCACTCGCGATCATCTTCGACCGCCCGTTCCGGCGCGGCGATACGATCGCCTACGACACGACGACGGGCACGGTGGAATCGATCGGCCTGAAGAGCACCCGCATCCGCTCGGCGACGGGCGAGGAGCGGATCATCTCCAACAAGAACCTGCTCGACAAGGAAATCCAGAACATCACCCGGCGCGACTATCGCCGCGTCAAGTTCACGCTCGGTGTCGTGCAGTGGACCCCGGTCGAGCAGCTGCAGGCGATCCCACAGATGATGAAGGAGGCGGTCGAGTCCGACGGCCGCAGCTTCGTGCGCGCGGGCTTCATGGCGTTCGGCGCGTCGTCCTACGATTTCGACGTCGAGTTCGATTCCCCCACCGCCGCCTTCGCCGACTTCTTCGACGCGCGGCACACGGTCGGCATTGCGATCATCAAGCGGCTGAACGATGAAGGTATCGCGTTGGCCTATCCGACCCAGACCGAGTTCTCGGCGCCACGCGATGCGGTCGCCACCTCCGGATGGCCGGCCCCGACCAGCCCGGCGGCTACGCCACCATCGGCATGACGAAGCTCACGAAGAGGCGGCGTCCCGGCCCTCGTCCTTCTTCCCGAACAGCTTCTTGAAGAACCGCGAGATCGCCGCGCCGGCGATGGCGAACAGCACCAGGAACTTCTTGCCGAAGCCGAGCGCCAGCGCGATCAGCCCCAGCTTCTTCGCCGCCACGACGCCGACGCCCGCCGCGACCAGCCCGGCGAGGCCGTAGCCAGCGCGCTTGTCACCCTTCGCCTCGTCGAAATCGGTATAGGCCTGCCCGCTCGTGAACTGCGCGGTCCGCCCGAACGTCGCCGCCGCGGTCCTGACCTCGGCCAGATGCGGCATGTCCCACAGCATGTTGAGGCTCAGCACGCCTTTTCGCCCCAGCACGCGCACGTCGTAGTTGAGGCTGTCGGCCGACGCGCCGTCGATCTTCAGGTCGCGCGCCCAGATCACCGCATGCGTCGCACGATCATAGGACGGCGGCTGCGCCCATCCCATCAGGTGCATGCCCGGATAGCCCTGCGCGCGCCGCTGCTCGTTCTCCTCGGCCTCGCCCTCGCGCAGCTGGGTCAGGATCTTGTCATAGTCGGCGGTGCTCGCATCGTCGTCGGTGACGTAGCCCGAGTCCTGAAACGTCACCACCGCGCCCCAGGTCTCGTCCATCACCGACTTGCCCGCCGGCATCACCAGCCCCAGCACACCGTCGGCGGTCGAGGGCGGATTGCCCCACAGCTCCGTCAGCACCTGGCGCGCCTGCGCGGCGTCGAGAAAATAGAAGTCCTTGCCCAGATGCAGCGTCGCGCCCGCCTGCGGGAGCGCGATGTCGCCCGACTGCGGGCGCAGGCCATGCTCGATCGTCGCAACCTGCGCTTGGCTCGGCCGATGCTGCGCGAGTGCCGGCGTGGCCGTAAGCAGCAGCAGAGCCGTCAACGTAAGTCGCATGTCATCACCCCCCGGTTGGTCCACCGACGCTGCCCCGAGGGAAACGGCAACGCAATCCCTCCCTACGGAAATGCGACGCCCGATAGGGCCTTCATCCAAGCGTGAGGGCGGGTTTAGAACATCGGGTTCGGGCTGCACGCGGGTGCCTACATCGACAGTAACCGCTGCTAAGCGCCGTGTTGGAGGTTTCGGTTTAGCTTGCGGTGTTGGATTTGACGTGGCTAGAGGGCGGGAGAAACGCTTGCCGGAAGGACTGCTCCGTGACCACGATCACCGTCGAGGAAATGAAGGGCCGCGTGGGCCAGGAGACGGTCAGCGAGTGGGTCGAGGTCACGCAGGCGATGATCGACAAGTTCGCCGACGCGACCGGCGATCACCAGTTCATCCACATCGATCCCGAGGCGGCGAAGATGACGCCGTTCGGCGGCACGATCGCGCACGGCTTCCTGACGCTGTCGCTGATGCCGCTGCTGTCGTCCAAGGTCGCCGACGCGCCCAGGCTCGAAGGCGTGAAGATGGGCGTCAATTACGGGGGCAACAAGGTTCGCTTCCTCACCCCCGTCCGCTCCGGATCGAAGGTGCGCGGCCGCTTCAAGCTGATCGAGTTCGACGAGAAGCGGCCCGGCCAGTTCCAGCAGACCAACGAGTTTACCGTCGAGATCGAGGGGCAGGACAAGCCCGCGATGATCGCCGAATGGATCAACCAGATTTTCGTATGACCGACCGCCCCCGCGATCGTGCGCGTGTACGGGCGCGGGGGCGTTACCTTTCGTTACCTTTGGCCTGAAAAGGACTGCCACCCCATGCGTTCCGCCGTCATCGTCTCCACCGCCCGCACCCCCATCGGCCGCGCCTATCGCGGCGCGTTCAACGCGTTGCCGTCTCCCACGCTCGCCAGCCATGCGATCAGGGCCGCAGTAGAGCGCGCCGGGATCGACGGCGCAGAGGTGCAGGACGTGGTACTCGGCGCCGCGCTTCAGCAAGGCGTTCAGGGCGGTAACATCGCGCGCACCGCGCTGCTCCGCGCCGGCCTGCCGAGCTCGGTCGCCGGCCAGTCGATCGACCGGCAGTGCTCGTCCGGCATGATGGCGATCGCGACGGCGGCCAAGCAGATCATCGTCGACGGCATGGATGTGGCGATCGGCGGCGGCGTCGAGAGTATCTCGATGGTGCAGACGCCGCAGATGCGCGTCGGCGGCGACCCCGAGCTGCTGGCTATGCAGCCCAACATCTACATGCCGATGCTGCAGACCGCCGAAGTGGTCGCGAAGCGCTATGGCATCGGCCGCGACGTGTGCGACGCCTATGGCCTCCAGTCGCAACAGCGCACCGCCGCCGCGCAGGCGGCCGGAAAATTCGACGACGAGATCGTGCCCGTCACCGCGACGATGAACGTCGTGAACAAGGAAACCAAGGAGGTCACCCAAAAGGAGGTGACGCTCGCCAAGGACGAGGGCAACCGCGCCGACACGACGCTGGAAGGGCTGCAGAGCCTCAAGCCCGTGCTCGAAGGCGGCACCGTGACCGCCGGCAACGCGTCGCAGCTGTCGGACGGCGCGTCCGCGAGCGTGCTGATGGAGGAAAAGCTCGCCGCCAGCCGCGGCCTGACCCC
This sequence comes from Sphingomonas sp., assembly GCF_965200135.1. GTDB lineage: Bacteria > Pseudomonadota > Alphaproteobacteria > Sphingomonadales > Sphingomonadaceae > Sphingomonas. The sequence goes on along the minus strand of NZ_CBDATK010000013.1, from coordinate 131,653 downwards.
GCTTGGCCGCTATGTCGGCATGGCGGTGGCGGGCACCGAGCCGGACGAGATGGGCATCGGCCCCGTCTTTGCGATCCCCAAGCTGCTGGAGCGCAACGGTCTGACGATGGCCGACATCGGGCTGTGGGAGCTGAACGAGGCGTTCGCGGTGCAGGTGCTGTACTGCCGCGACAAGCTCGGCATCCCCGACGAGCTGCTCAACGTCAACGGCGGCTCCATCTCGATCGGCCACCCCTATGGCATGACGGGCGCGCGCTGCACCGGCCACGCGCTGATCGAGGGCAAGCGCCGTGGCGCGAAATATGTCGTCGTGACGATGTGCGTCGGCGGCGGCATGGGCGCGGCGGGGCTGTTCGAGGTCCTCTGACCTAGCGGATTCGTCAGCTAGCCGTCGACTGTTCCTGGGCCGATGGACACTCCCGTAATCGCGACGGGAGTGTCGAGCATGAAGATCCTGGGAATGGCGGCGGCGGCCGCATTGCTGATGACGGCGCCGGCCGGGGCGCAGGTGTTCGGCACCAACTTGGTCGTCAACGGCGGGGCGGAGGCCTCGGTCGGGGGCAGAGGAGAAGCGACCGGCGCACCGGGGTTCACCACCACGGCAGGGGGCGTCGCCGTCGTCCGCTACGACGCCGGCGACGGCTATCCGGGCCCGAGCGATCTCGGGGTGACGGCCGCCAATGGCCTCAACTTCTTCAGCGGCGGCAATGTCGGTCTGACCACCGTCACGCAGCGGATCGGGCTGGGCGGCGGCGCGACCGCCATCGACGCGGGCGGCACCACCTACGACCTCAGCGCCCTGCTCGGCGGCTATTCGAGCCAAGGTGATTTCACCACGGTCGCGCTCGCCTTCCTGAGCGGGGCCGAAGCGACGCTGGGCGCGGGATCGCTGACCACCGTGACGCCGGGCGATCGCACCGACCGGACCGGCTTTCTGTTCCGCGACGCTTCCGGCCTGGTGCCGATCGGCAGCCGGTTCGCCGACCTGACCGTGTCGTTCACCCGGACGGCCGGCACCGCCAACGACGGTTACCTCGACAATCTGTCGCTGATCCTGTCGCCCGGCACGCTCAGCGGCGTGCCGGAGCCGTCGAGCTGGGCGTTCATGATCGCCGGCTTCGGCCTGGCGGGCGGCGCGATGCGGCGGCGGCGCGTCGCGGGACGGGTGGGTCTGGCCGCCGCCTGACCCCCGGCGCGCGGGCCCGCTCCGGGGGGAGGCGGACCCGCGCTGCCGGCTCAGTCTAACCCTAACCGGGCACGGTTTCGCGCCACCGCAGGGCACGGTTGCCGGCACCCGACTTGCGACGGGTCTTATCGATGTGGATCGCCGCGCTCCCGAAGCGCCCCGATCATCGACGTAGCGGTGGCGTAGCGGCGCGCGAGGTCGGCTAGGCGCTGGCGGGTCCGATGCTGATTGATCCGCATTGCGCAGCGGATCGCAGCCGACGCGGATGTCTCGGAAGCCGCTGCTCCCGGCCGATTTGTCATTCGCCGGCCCGATGGCTGGCACCGACTATCCCTTTCATGGTTTGCACCGCCGTCGACGCTTTGCTCCCGCGATTGCTGCGGCGGTGATGCCGCACGACCGAACCGACACCGGCTCCTTGACCCGGCTCGGTCCCCCTCCAGAGCCGCAACCAAGTCCAATCTGCGTCGTTACGTGACGGACCCAATCAAAGGAGTACCGATCGATGGCCGACAAGGACACGCCCCAGGAAGTCGCCGACAAGTTCCTGGCCAAGCTGAAGGACAGCCCCTTCATCATGATCGGGCTGGAAGACGGGCAGCATTCGGAGCCGATGAACGTCAAGACCGACGACGATCAGCCCAACACGCTGTTCATCTTCTCCGGCAAGGACAACCGCATCGCCGCCGGCGGCGAGGCGATGGCGCAGTTCGTCGGCAAAGGTCACGACTTCTTCGCCTGCCTGATGGGCACCGTCAGCGAGGAGACCGACATGGCGACCTTCGACAAGCTGTGGGACAATCGCGTCGACGCCTGGTTCCCCAACGGCAAGGCGGACGCGCGGCTCAACCGCTTCGACATCAGTTCGGCAGAGCTGTGGGAGACCGACGTCTCGATTTCGGGCCGCCTGAAGATGCTGTTCGGCGGCACGATCAAGGGCGAGGAATCGTCGAGCCACGCAGTGGTGGACTCGGTCGCCTGAACCAACGCCTCTCTCCCGCCGGGGGGGGGGAGGCGTCAGCATGATGGGCGGTGGGTGTGATGCCCACCGCCTACTGACTATTAGAGAAAGCAACCTTCGCAGGCAGCGATCAGGCGTGCGTCGCGATCCAGTCCTCGACCACGGGGGCGATCTTGTCCCGCCAACGCGAGCCGTTGAAGATGCCGTAATGGCCGGCACCCTCCGCCATGAAATATCGCTTCTTCTCGTCCGACAAGCCGGTCGCCAGCGTCAGCGCCGCGCGGGTCTGGCCCAGCCCGGAAATATCGTCGCGCTCGCCCTCGATCGCGAGCAGCGCCACGTCGGTGATCGCGCCCGCGTCGACCAGCCGCCCGCGATGCCGCATCGTGCCGTTGGGCAGCGCGTGCGTCTGGAACACCACGTCGATCGTCTGCAAATAAAAGTCCGCCGTCATGTCGCAGACAGAACGATATTCCTCGTAGAAGTCCTTGGTCATGTCCGCGCTCTCGCCGTCGCCGCGGACAAGATGTTTGAACATCTCCCAATGGCTGACCATGTGATTACCGAGGTTCATCGACATGAACCCGGCGAGCTGCAGGAACCCCGGATAGACCTTTCGCCCCGCGCCCGGATAGCTCATCGGCACGGTGACGATCACGTTCTGCTCGAACCAGGCATGGGGCCGCTTCGTCGCCAGCGTGTTGACCGCGGTCGGCGCTTCGCGGGTGTCGACCGGGCCGCCCATCATCGTCAGCGTCTTCGGCCGGCACGGATTGCGGTCGGCGCTCATCAGCGCGACGGCGGCGTAGCAGGGCACCGACGGCTGACAGACCGCGAGCATATGGCTGCCCCCCTGCCCCTCGTTCGGTCCCATCGCTTCCAGGAAGGCGACGAGGTAGTCGATGTAATCATCGAGGTCGAAGCGGCCGTCGCTCAGCGGCACCAGCTTGGCGTCGGCCCAGTCGGTGATGTGGACGTCGGCGGTCGGCAACATGCGCTCGACCGTGCCGCGCAACAGCGTCGCGTAGTGCCCGGACATCGGCGCGACGATCAGCAGCTTCGGCCCGCCCTCGATGCCTTCCCGGCGGAAGCGTTTCAGGTTGCCGAAGGGACGCGCGAGCACGATCTCTTCGGTCACCGCGACGGTGCGGCCATCGACCACCGTCTCGTCCAGCCCGAAGGCCGGCTTGCCGCGCGGCGCGGCGGCATGGGCGAACACCTCCAGCGCGCTGGCGGTGACGTTGCCGCCGCCGAGATAGGCGAACGGATTGGCCGGGTTGTTGAGCATGTCCGCGCCCCAGCCCGCCATCGTGCCTGCATTGGCCAGCATCGAGCGCTGGAAATCATAGATATCGTAGAGCATGGCCGACGACATACCGCGTTCCTGATTGAAACCTAGCTAATCCTTCGCACGCGCAGCAATGTTGAGGCGTCATCGGCCGCCTGCTAGGCGCGGGTCATGCCCGATGTCGCCACCGATCCCGTCCCGCCTCGCGAGCCACGGCGACGACTAGGCAGCCTCGGCATCGTCTGGCGCTTCGCGTCGCGCTATCCGGGGCAGCTGGCGATCGCGATGGGGGCGTTGGTCGTCACGTCGGCGACGACGCTGGCGATTCCGTGGACCTTCCGCTCGGTGATCGATCAGGGCTTCGCGCACGGCACCAACACCTCGCACATCGACCGCGCCTTTTACGGGCTGTTCGGGCTGGTCGCGGTGTTGGCGGTGGCGACGGCGCTGCGCTTCTATTTCGTGTCGTGGCTGGGCGAGCGTACCGTCGCCGACGTACGGATGGCGGTGCAGGCCAATCTGCTCCGGCTGGCGCCACGCTGGTTCGAGGAGAACCGCCCGTCGGAGGTCGCCTCACGACTGACGGCCGATACCGCGCAGATCGAGATCGCGGTCGGCACCACCGTCTCCGTCGCGCTCCGCAACCTGTTGATGGGGATCGGCGGCATCGCGTCGCTGTTCGCGCTGGCGCCGAAGCTGGCGGGGTCGCTGCTGCTGGGCATCCCGATCGTGGTGTTGCCGATGGTGCTGCTCGGGCGGCGGGTGCGGACCCACTCGCGGTCCAGCCAGGACCGCATCGCCGACATCGGCGCGATGGCGGTCGAAACGCTGGGCGCGATGAAGGTCGTCCAGGCGTTCGGACAGGAAGGCCGCGAGCAGGCGCGCTTCGCCGACGCTGTCGATCGCAGCTTCGAGGCCGCCAAGAGCCGCATCCGCATCCGTGCGGGGATGACGGCGCTGGTCATCGGCCTGCTCTTCGGGGCGGTGACTTTGTTGCTGTGGAGCACCGTCGCCGACGTCGCGGCGGGGCGGCTGTCGGGCGGGTCGCTGACCGCGTTCATCTTCACCGCCGGGCTGGTGACGGGCGCGTTCGGCGCGCTGACCGAGGTGTACGGCGACCTGCTGCGCGCGGCGGGGGCGGCCGACCGGCTGGCCGAGCTGCTCGCCGAGACGCCGGAGATCGCCGCGCCCGCACGGCCGGTGGCGCTGCCCGAGCCGGCGCGTGGCAGCCTGGCGTTCGAGGATGTGACGTTCCGCTATCCGTCACGGCCCGAAGTATCGGCGCTTCACAAGCTGTCGCTCGGCGTCGCGCCCGGCGAGACGGTGGCGGTGGTCGGGCCGTCGGGGGCGGGCAAGTCGACGCTGTTCCAGCTTGCCGAGCGGTTCTACGACCCGGAGGGCGGGCGGGTGACGCTGGACGGCGTCGACCTGCGCGATGCCGACCCGGCGGCGGTCCGCGCGCGGATCGCGCTGGTGCCGCAGGAGACGGTGATCTTCGCCGCGTCGGCGCGCGACAATCTGCGCTATGGGCGGTGGGACGCGACCGACGACGAGGTGTGGGCGGCGGCGGAGGCGGCCAACGCGGCGGGCTTCCTGCGGGCGCTGCCGCAGGGGCTCGACACCTTCATGGGCGAGGGCGGCGCGCGGCTGTCGGGGGGGCAGCGCCAGCGGCTGACGATCGCGCGCGCGCTGCTGCGCGACGCACCGATCCTGCTGCTCGACGAGGCGACCAGTGCGCTGGATGCGGAGAGCGAGCGGCTGGTGCAGGCGGCGCTGGAGCGGCTGATGGCGAACCGCACGACGCTGGTGATCGCGCACCGGCTGGCGACGGTGCGCGCGGCGGACCGGATCGTGGTGATGGACGGCGGCCGGATCGTGGAGGAGGGCACCCACGCGCAGCTGATCGGCCGCGGCGGGCTGTACCAGCGGCTCGCCAGCCTGCAGTTCAACGAGGCGGCATAGCGCTTCGTCACCCCAGGCTTGACCCGAGGTCCCGCTTCTTCTCCAACCTCGACAAGACAGCGGGATTCCGGCTCAAGGCCGGGATGACGAGGGAGAGTAAAGATGGCCAGGGACTTCGACGTGATCGTGTACGGCGCGACCGGGTTCACCGGGCGGCTGGTGGCCGAGTATCTGACGCAGACCGGCGCCACCCGCTGGGCGATGGCGGGGCGGTCGGCGGCGAAGCTGGCCGAGGTCCGCGACCTGATCGGCGCGCCCGCCGACCTGGCGCTGATCGTCGCCGATGCCGACGACCTTGCCTCGCTCAAGGCGATGGCGGCGCGCGCCGAGGTGGTGCTGACCACCGTCGGCCCGTATCAGCTCTATGGCTCGGCCCTCGTCGGCGCCTGCGCCGCGGCGGGGACCGCCTATGTCGACCTGTGCGGCGAGCCGGCATGGATGCGCCACATGATCGACGCGCATCATCAGGAGGCGCAGCGGACGGGCGCGCGGATCGTGTTCTCGTGCGGGTTCGACTCGATCCCGTTCGATCTGGGCGTGCTCAAGCTGCAGGAGGCCGCAAAGGTCCGGTTCGGCAAGCCCGCGGCGCGCGTGAAGGGCCGCGTCCGCAAGATGCAGGGCGGTTTCTCCGGCGGCACGGCGGCGAGCCTGAAGGCGACGCTGGCGGCGGCGGCGAAGGAGCCGAGCCTGCTCAAGCTGCTCGCCAGCCCCTTCGCGCTGACGCCGGGCTTCAGCGGGCCGCACCAGCCGACGGGGCTGATCCCCGAATACGACTCGACGCTCGGCGCCTGGGTGGCGCCGTTCGTGATGGCGCCGATCAACACCAAGAACGTCCATCGCACCAACTTCCTGCTCGGCCATCCCTATGGCGAGGACTTCCGCTACGACGAGATGATGGTGGCGCCGGGCGTCGGCGACATGGCCAAGGCGGCGGCGGAGGCGATCGCGAAGATCAACCCCTTCGCCGGTGACAAGGGGCCGAAGCCGGGCGAGGGACCGAGCAAGGAAGATCGCGACAACGGCTCCTACGACCTGCTGTTCGTCGGGCTGGAAGGCGAGCAGCGGATCGACTGCGTCGTCACCGGCGACCGCGATCCGGGCTATGGCTCGACCAGCAAGATGATCGCCGAGACCGCGCTGGCGCTGGCCGAGGGCGGCGGTACCGGGCGGGGCGGCGTATGGACCGCCGGCGCGCTGCTCGGGACGGGACTTGCCGACCGGTTGCAGGCGAAGGCGGGGCTGACCTTTACGGTCGGCTGACCGCCAAAGGTGACCAAAGGTTACACCAAAGCGCATCGTCGCGATCGGGCGGCGAGGCGCGACGGGTATTCGGGCGATGAGAAGGAGCGGCACCGGTCGGACCCGGCCGAGTGGTCGAGCCGGCCTATCGTGATTGGACGCCTGTAGGACAGCCGGATCGGTCCTGCGACCAACCGTCGACGGCGTTGGAGCGAGCCTATCTCCGCTTGCTCTGATGGCGGATGTTGGCCGGTCGGCCACGCCGCTTCACCACGCGCGCGCGGCCATGTGCGGGCGGGTCGGCGTGGCTGCGTCCCTCCGGCAGCTCGAAGCGCAGCGCGCCCGATACCGGGTTCGCTTCCGCGAGGCGCAGGCGCAGGCGCTGGCCGAGGACGAACTGGTCGCCGCTATGCTCGCCCGTCAGCGTGCGCGTGGTTTCGTCGAAGCGGAAATATTCGGGGCCGAGATCGCGGACGGGGACGAGGCCGTCGCCGCCGATCCCCTCCACCGTCGCGAAGAAGCCGAAGTTGGTCACGCCGGTGATGCGTGCGTCCAGCTCTTCGCCGACGCGCTCGGCGAGGAAGGCGGCGACGTAGCGGTCGACGGTGTCGCGCTCCGCCTCCATCGCGCGGCGTTCGAGCGCGCTGATGCTGGTGCCCAATACCTCGAAATCCTCGTTGCCGCCGAGCCCGCCGGCACCGAGGCCATAGGCGCTGACCAGCGACCGGTGGACGAGCAGGTCGGCGTAGCGCCGTATCGGCGAGGTGAAATGCCCGTAGGAGCCGAGCGCGAGGCCGAAATGGCCGTGGTTGCCGGGGCCGTAATAGGCCTGCGTCTGCGTGCGGAGCACCTGTTCCATCACCTGCGGGCGGAAATCGGCGTCACCGACGCGGTCGATGAGGTGGTTGAAGGTCGCCGGCCGGATGACCTGACCAAGCGCGAAAGGGATGCCGAAGGTCTCCAGATAGTCCTTGAGCGCGACCAGCTTCTCGCGCGCGGGCGGCTCGTGGATGCGGTACATCACGGGTGCCTTCCTCGCCTCCAGCGCCTTGGCGGCAGCGACGTTCGCGGCGATCATATAGTCCTCGATCAGCCGCATCGAATCGAGCCGTTCGCGGGGCGCGACGGAGAGGATGCGGCCCTTTTCGTCGAGCACGACGCGGCGTTCGGGGAGGTCGAGTTCGAGCGGCGCGCGCGCGGCGCGGGCGGCCGCGAGCGCGCGCCAGCAGGACCAGAGGTGTTGAAGTGGTTGCTTCAGATCCTCCCCCGCACGGGGAGAGGAACCAGCCACAGGCTGGCGGAGGGGGGGCGCCGCGAGAGCACCGCCAGTGGCGCCCCCCCCTCCACCACCGGCTTCGCCGGCGGTCCCCAGCGCCGGGTCGGATCGTCCCCCGGACGATCCTTGACCATGCGGGGCATGGTCAACCCGGTGCTCCGTGCCGGTGAGGAACTGATCGGCGATCGCCTGCGCGTCCTCATAGGCGATATTGGCCGCGATCCGCACCACGGCGCGGGTGAAGCGCCAGCTCTTGAGTGCGCCGGCCTTGCCGACCTGCAGGTGACAGACCAGCGCGGCACGGTCCTCACCTTCCTTTAGCGAGCAGACATCCGCCGACAGCAGTTCGGGCAGCATCGGCACGACACGGTCGGGGAAATAGACCGAATTGCCCCGCTTGCGCGCCTCGCGGTCGATCTCCGATCCGGGGCGGACATAGAAGCTGACGTCGGCGATCGCGACCAGCGCGCGCCAGCCGCCCACGTTGGCCGGATCGTCGTCGGGCGCGGCCCAGACCGCGTCGTCATGGTCGCGCGCGTCGGCGGGGTCGATCGCGACGATCGGCAGATGGCGGAGGTCTTCTCTTTCCAATCCTCCTCGGGACGGGGAGGTGGGGGACGGGGAGGTGGCGACCGCGTCAGCGGGTGACGGAGGGGGCTCTCCATCAGCAGTGCCGCTCGTGGCAGCGCCCCCTCCCCCACCGGCTGCGCCGGCGGTCCCCCTCCCCGTGCCGGGGAGGATTTGAAGCGTCGCCACCCTTTCCGCCTCATCCAGCGCTTCCTGCGCGAAGCGATCGGGGATGCCGAGCTTGTGGATCGCGATCAGGCTGAACGAGCGCGGGGCGAAGGGGTCGCCGAGGCGCTGCACCACGCGCGCGGTGATGCGCGGCGGGCGACCGGCCTTTTCGGCCAGCACCAGATCGCCGGGCGCGGCATCGCCCGCGTCGGACACGAGCACCTCACGGCGCTCCTTCTTGTCGACCGCGGTCAGCCAGAGGCGGTCGCCGTCGCGTCGCAGCACGCCCAGCATCTGTTCGGATGCGGGCGCGAGCGTCTTCATCGGGTGCGCGATCCAGCCGTTGCCGGCTTCCTCCGTGCGCGCGAGGATACGCTCGCCGACGCCGAGTGCGCCGCGCTTGCGCTCGCGTACCCGCAGGCGCGGCGGCGGCGCCTCGGCCTCCCAGCGCTCGGGCACCGCCCAGACGTTGCCGCCCTCGTCCACATCGGCGACGCGGAGCACGGTGACCTTGGGCAGCCCGCCCATCTGATGAAACGCACGGCCGGGGGCGCTGTCGATCAGCCCCTCGTCCGCCATGTCGTGGAGCAGCGCCTTGAGCGCGATCTTGTCCTGTGCGTGCAGGCCGAAGGCGCGCGCGATCTCGCGCTTGCCGGCGGGCACCTCGGACGAGGCGATGAAGTCGAGGATCTGCTGGCGGGTGGGGAGGCCGGGGGGCTGTTTCGTCTTTGGCACGGTACGGATGTAGGCGGTCGCCCTTCCCCCGTCATGCTGAACCTTTCGACAGGCTCAACGCATGCTTGTTTCGGCATTCACGCGATGCCATCGACGTCAGGCCTGACGCAGACCGTCTCGCATCCCTGAAACAAGTTCGGGGCGACGGGGTATTAGCACTCGTGACCTACGACCTGCTCATCATCGGCGGCGGCATCAACGGCTGTGCGATCGCGCGCGAGGCGGCGCTGAACGGGCTGTCGGTGCTGCTGGTCGAGCGCGACGACCTGGCGAGCCATACCTCGTCCGCGTCGACCGGGCTGATCCACGGCGGGCTGCGCTATCTGGAGCAATATGATTTCCGGCTGGTCGCCGAAGCCTTGCTGGAACGCGAACGGCTGTTGAAGGCGGCGCCGCACCTGATCGCGCCGATGCTGTTCGTCCTGCCGCACGAGAATGCGGTCCGGCCGTGGTGGATGGTCCGCGCGGGGCTGGTCCTCTACGACCTACTCGGCGGGCGCATCAGCCTGCCGCGATCGCGCGGGCTGCGGAAGAGCGACGTCGCGTTTACCGCCCCGCTGAAGGGCGGCGGGCGCGGCTTCGTCTATTCGGACGCGAAGGTCGACGATGCGCGGCTGACGCTCGCCAACGCGCTGGACGCGGCGGCGAACGGCGCGGCGATCGCGACGCGGACGGCGCTGGAGAGCGCACGGCGCGAGGGGGATGTGTGGCGCGCGCATTTGTCCGACGGGCGTGACGTGACCGCGCGCGCGCTGGTCAACGCGGCCGGGCCGTGGGCGGGCGAGGCGCTGGGCAAGCTCGGGATCAACGCCGTCGGGCACGTCCGGTTGGTCAAGGGCAGCCACATCGTCGTGCCCCGACTGTACGATGGCGAACACGCCTATATGCTCCAGCAACCCGACCGGCGCATCGTCTTCGCGATCCCGTACCGGGGACTGACCGAGATCGGCACCACCGACGTACCGGTCGAGCGGCCCGAGGACGCGCGGATCGCGGACGAGGAGATCGCCTATCTGTGCGATGCCGCGAACCGGCATTTCACGAAGCAGATCACGCCGGGCGATGTGGTGGCGACGTGGTCGGGCGTGCGGCCGCTCTACGACGACGGCGCGAGCGAGGCGCAGGTGGTGAGCCGCGATTACGTGCTGGAAATGGACCAGCACGGCCCGGCGCTGCTGAGCGTGTTCGGGGGCAAGATCACCACCGCGCGGCATCTGGCGGAGGAGGCGCTGGCGAAGCTCGGGCCGGCGCTGGGCGCGACGGTGCGGCGGGTGACGCGCGATCGGGTGTTTCCGGGGGGCGACATCGGCGATCGGGCGGCGTTGCTGGCGAAGGTGGAGGCGCGCTGGCCGTGGCTGGGGCACGAGCGGGCGGCGCGGATGGCGCAGGCTTATGGCTCGGCGCTGTTCGAGATGCTGCCAGACGACGAGGCGGCGATGGGCCGTGGCTTCGGCGCGGGACTGAGCGAGGTCGAGGCGCGGTGGATGCACGATCGGGAGTGGGCGCGGACGGCGGACGACGTGCTGACGCGGCGGTCGAAGCTGGGGCTGGCGATGACGGCGGACGAGCGGGGGGCGTTCGAGGGGTGGTGGGATGAGACGTTCAGCCCGCTCCCGCCTTCGCGCGAGAATTAGGTCCGGGATTTGCCGGTATTCGCCGCGGTGAGGGCTTCTAAATTAGCCGCACGCGCGTGCCCTCACCCTGGCGGCTTCGCCGCCTGTCCCTCTCCCGCAAAAGCGGGAGAGGGCTCTTTTCGCCCTACCACCTCGATCACCACGTCGCCCGCTTCCAGCCGCCGCGCTTCGGGCTGATCCAGCGTCACGCAACGCTCGCCGCGATACAGCCGCAGCACCTGTCCCGTCGTCAGGTCCTCCGGCGCGCGGCCGACCTCCGCCGCCGTCACCACCCGCTCGTGCAGGTCGGCACGGCCGCCGCGCGTCACCAGATCGGCGACGTAATCGGCGAGGTGAGGACCGACCGTCGAGCCGGCGAGCAGCTGCCCGCCGAACGAGATCGGGTTGACGATCACGTCCGCCCCCGCGTCGCGCGCCATCGGCTCGTTCTCGACCGCCGCGATCGAGCAGCTGACGCGGACGTCGGGCGCGAGGCGGCGGATGGTCAGCATCACCAGCACCGCGGTATCGTCACGGCCGGTGACGACGATCGCCGCCGCCGCGTGGCGGATACCGGCGCTCTGCAGCACCGCGTTGTGCGTCGCGTCGCCCTCGACCGTCGCGACGCCCAGCGCCTCGACCTCGCGCAGGCGGTGCGCGGCCTGATCGACCACGACGATGCAGTCGGGCGCGTGCCCGCGCGCGAGCAGCTCCGTCACCGCCGCCTCGCCCGTCGCGCCATAGCCGCAGATCACGGTGTGGCCCTTCAGCCGCCCCTGGATCAAACCCATCCGCCACCGCTCCCAACCCTGCCGCAGCATGAAGCTGTAGGCGGAACCCAGAAAGATCAGAAACACGAAGATGCGGATCGGCGTGACGACGAAGGTGTCGAACAGCCGCGCCGAGTCCGTCACCGGGATGATGTCGCCATAGCCGACCGTGGTGACGGTGATGACGGTGAAATAGACCACGTCGAGGAACGAGACGTGCCCGTCGGTATTGTCGCGCAGCCCCTCGCGGTCGATCCAGTGGCCGCCCAGCGCGATGCCGACCAGCACGACCACCGCCAGCACGCGCAGCAACAGCAGCGTGCGGACGCCCAGCCGCCCCCGCCGGAAGAAGCGCGGCCGGTCGCCGCCGGGGCGATAGGGCGGCGGCACCCGCATCAATAGGCGCGGCCGACCAGCACCCGCTCGACCGCTGTCCCGCCGGTGAAGATGCACACGTCGTCGGGGTGGCCGGTCTGTCCCATCGGCGCGTTGCGGATGGTGAGCTTGAGCGCCTTCAGCCGCTCGACCACCGCATCCAGTGCCGCGCCGGTCGGCTTCGACCAGGCGACGTCGACCCAGCCGGGGTTCTTCCGGCCGTCCGCGAAGGCGGCTTCGAGTGCGGTCCAGTCGTGGAGCGGCACGATGTTGGCGCGCAGGTTGTCGGTCGACTGGCAGTGCAGTGCGGTCTGGATCGACTCCAGCATCGCGCCCGCATTTGCGATCAGGTCACCGCGCGGCATGACGCGGCTGTCGAGCTTGCCGTCCTCACGGTACAATTCGTCGCGGCGGATCACCGAGACGTTGCCGCCCGCCACGTCGCGCCCGCCGACCTCGATCACGATCGGCGCACCCTTCTTGACCCAGCCCCAGCGTTTGGTCGCCGCCTTGGCGGGCTTGAGGTCGAGCAGGGCGCGGACGGACTCGCCCAGCGCGGACTGTTTCGCCAGCTCGGCCTGCAGTTCGCGACAATAGGTCACGATCGCCTCGTCCTCGGGCACGTCGCGCAGCATCGGCACGATCACCACCTGCCACGGCGCGATCGCGGGCGGGCAGCGCAGGCCGTCGTCGTCGCCATGAACCATGATGACGCCGCCGATCATCCGTGTCGACACGCCCCAGCTGGTGGTGTTGGCCAGCTCCAGCTCGCCCGACGCGTTCTGGAAGCGGATGTTCTGCGCCGACGAGAAATTGGTGCCGAGGAAATGCGACGTGCCGGCCTGCAGCGCCTTGCCGTCCTGCATCATCGCCTCAATGCTGTAGGTCGCGACGGCGCCGGGGAAGCGCTCGTTCTCGGGCTTCTCGCCGGTGATGACGTGCAGCGCCAGGCACTCCTCCGCGAAGGCGCGATACAGCTCCAGGATCTTCAGCGTCTCCGCGCGCGCCTCGTCGGCGCTGGCGTGCGCGGTATGCCCCTCCTGCCACAGGAACTCCGACGTCCGCAGGAACATCCGCGTCCGCATCTCCCACCGCACGACGTTGGCCCACTGGTTGATGAGCACCGGCAGGTCGCGCCACGATTGCACCCAGCGCGCAAACGCGGCGCCGATCACCGTTTCCGATGTCGGCCGCACCACCAGCGGCTCCTCCAGCTTCGCGGTCGGATCGGGCACGAGGCCGCCCTTGCCGTCGCCGATCAGCCGGTGATGGGTGACCACCGCCATCTCCTTGGCGAAGCCCTCGACATGCTCCGCCTCCTTTTCGAAATAGGACAGCGGAATGAACAACGGGAAATAGCAATTCTCGTGCCCCGTCGCCTTGATGCGATCGTCGAGCAGCCGCTGGATGCGTTCCCAGATGCCATAGCCCCATGGCCGGATGACCATGCACCCACGCACGCCCGACTCCTCGGCGAGATCGGCCTCGGCGATGACGGTCTGATACCAGGCGGCGAAGTCCTGGTCGCGGGTAACGGAAAGCGCGTGTTTCATGGGGGCCGGATAGCCACTTCGACATCCGCGCGAAAGCGGGGAGCCCCCGGATCGGACAAGAAGCGTCGTCCCCGCTTTCGCGGGCACGACGGCAGGGTTAGGGCCATGGCCCTTGGATCAGGACCGCCTCCCCGCCGCGATCGCGCTTCGCCTGACGTCCGTGGCGCTGTTCGCGGTGATGAACCTCTGCATCAAGCTCGCCGAGGCGGGCGGCGCGCAACTGGGCGAGATCCTGTTCTTTCGGCAGGCGGGCGCCGCCCTGATGATGATCGGGGTGGTGCTGGCCGGGCCGGGGGTCGCGTCGCTGCGGAGCGAACGGATGGGGGCGCATGTCCTGCGCGCGGTGGTCGGGCTGTCGACGATGGCGGTGACGTTCGGTGGCATCCTGCGGCTGCAACTCGCGGAAGCGACGACGATCGGGTTTTCGATGCCGATCTTCGCCACCGTGCTCGGCGCGCTGGTGCTGGGCGAGCCGACCGGCTGGCGACGCTGGGCGGCGGTGCTGGCGGGGTTCGCCGGCGTGCTGATCGTGACGCGGCCGGGTGGGTTCGCCGGAGGTGGCGGCCTGCCGCTGGTCGGGGCGGCGATGGGGCTGGCAGGTGCGTTCGGCACCGCCTGCGTGTCGATCCTGCTGCGCCAGATCGGCCGCACCGAAAGTGCGATGACGACGGTGTTCTGGTTCTCGACGCTGTCGATCCCGCCGCTCGCCATCGTCTATCTGTTCGCGTTCCAGCCGCATGGGCCCTCGCTCTGGGCGATGCTGCTCGCGATCGGGCTGCTCGGCGGGGGCGCGCAGCTGGCCATGACGGCGAGCCTCGCGCGCGGGCCGGTGTCGGTGGTGGTGCCGATGGACTATACCTCGCTGCTGTGGGCGACCGCGCTGGGCTGGCTGGCATTCGGCACGCTGCCCGCGCCGCAGGTCTGGATCGGCGCGCCGCTGATCGTCGGCAGCGGCCTGTTCATCGTCTGGCGCGAGCATGTCCGCCGCCGCACCGCGACGCGCCAGGCGCTGCCGCAGGAGTGATTTGCGCGGGTCAGCCGGACGCGGCGGGCCGCCGCGCCTCGTCCAGCATCCGCTTCGCTCGCAGATACATCTCGACGCGGGTCGCCGTGAACAGCCCGAGCGCCAGTGCCACCAGCATGTCGGTGACCGCCAGCGCATTCAGGTGCAGCGCGTTGTCGCCGCTCAGCGCCGCGCGCGCGCCGCTGCGGACCACGACCAGCACCAGCAGGAACAGCAACGCCGCCGGCGACCCCGCCTGATTGAGCGCATGGGTGTCGGGATCGATGGTGATCCGCATCAGCTTGCCGCGTTGCCACCCCAGCGCCGCGCCGAACACGAGCGCGCCCGCGCAGAACGCCCAGCCCCAGCCGATCGGCGGCGTCGCGACGAACAACCCCACCGCGACCACCGCATAGACGGCGGGGAAAATCCACAATCGCTCCAGCCGCAGCGGCGTCGGCCGGCTCATCCGGCGCCAGCGCAGCGCGAACACGACGGCGATGACGACGGCGCTGATCGCGTAGGAGACGAGCGGGTTGGGCTGGACGGCTTGTGCGTGCATCGGGCGACCTCCTGACGACGGCGGGATCGCACGCCGACCGTTAGGCGTAAAGCGGGCAACGCCCTCCGTTCGAGGGGCGGCGTCCCCATCTATAACGGCGAAGGAGAAACGATATGGCAGTCAACGTGATCTACAGGACCAGCGCCACCGCGACCGGCGGGCGTGACGGCTCGGCGCGCTCGGACGACGGGTCGGTCGACGTCAAGCTGGTCGTGCCCAAGGAAATGGGCGGCCCCGGCGGCGACGGCGCCAACCCGGAGAAGCTGTTCGCGGCGGGCTATGCCGCCTGCTTTCTGGGCGCGATGAAGGCGGTCAGCGGCAAGGTCGGCGTCAGCGTGCCCGCCGATGCGACGGTCAAAGCGGAGGTCGGCTTCGGCCCTCGCGCGGAAGGCGGTTACGGCGTCACCGCGGACCTGACGGCGACGCTGCCCGGTGTCGATCGGGCGGATGCGGAACGGCTGATGAAGGCGGCGCACGAGGTGTGTCCGTACTCCAACGCGACGCGCAACAATCTGGATGTCGGGCTGAGCGTCGCCTAACGTCCGCGCAAGGCGGTCCGGCGGAGCAGCATCCATGCGAGCGGCCCCGCCGGACCGGCCATGAGGGTCAGCAACAGCACCGGCGCCTGCGCGATCCGGCCGACGCCCCGACGGTCGGCGTCATCGGCGATCCAGCAGCCGACGAACAGGTCGAACGCCAGATAGTGCGTCCAGCCGACGACGATGCCGCCGTCGCTCGCGAACAGCGATCGCAGACCGCGCACCGAATAGTCGGTCAGCGGCGCCGCCGGCCCGTCGCGCACCGGATCGATCCAGCCCGCCAGCAGCGCCACGAGCAGCGCGACATAGACGGTGCACAGAAAGCCGACGACCGCATAGCGGACCACCGGCACCCACCGGCGCGGCCCCAGCAGCAGCACCGCCCAGCCGACCAGCGCGGCGGCGTTGGTCAGGCCGAACAGCTGCTGCCACATGATTGATCCCCTCCCTATCCGTCCGTGCCAGCCCTTCGACGTCGCTCAGGGCGAACGGAGGCCAGCGTTACTCCGCCGCCGCCTGCACGGGCGCGGATTCCTTCCACACCAGCACGGGCTTGCGCGCCGCCTGCGTCTCGTCCAGGCGGCTGCGCGGGGCGAAATGCGGCGCGGTCTTGAGGTCCGTATCGCCGGCCTTGGCCCGTTCCGCCACGCTGCGGAGCGCACCGATGAACTGGTCGAGCGCCGCCTTCGACTCGGTCTCGGTCGGCTCGACCAGCATCGCGCCATGGACGACGAGCGGGAAATACACCGTCATCGGATGGAAGCCCTCGTCGATCAGCCCCTTGGCAATGTCGATCGTCGAGAAGCCGTCGGGCAACCCGTCGTCGGAGAACAGCGCCTCGTGCATGCACGGGCCGCTGGCGGCGAACGGCGCGTCCAGCGTGCCTTCCAGCGAGCGCAGGACGTAATTGGCGTTGAGCACCGCGTCCTCCGCGACCTGCTTCAGCCCGTCGGCGCCGTGGCTGAGGATATAGGTCAACGCGCGGGTGAACATCCCCATCTGGCCGTGGAAGGCGGTCATGCGGCCGAAGGTGTGGGGATGATCCTCGCCCGCCGTTTCCTCCTCGACCAGCGCGATGTGGCCGTCCGCCTGACGCGCGGTGAACGGCAGCGGGCCGAACGGCGCCAGCGCCTTCGACAGCACCACCGGCCCCGATCCCGGCCCGCCGCCGCCGTGCGGGGTGGAAAAGGTCTTGTGGAGGTTGATGTGCATCGCGTCGACGCCCAGGTCGCCCGGTCGCACCCGCCCGACGATCGCGTTGAAGTTCGCGCCGTCGCAATAGACATAGCCGCCCGCCGCGTGGACCGCGTCGGAGATGCGCTTCATATCGCGCTCGAACAGCCCGCAGGTGTTCGGGTTGGTGATCATCACCGCCGCCACGTCCGGCCCCAGCCGCGCCTCCAGCGCCGCGGTGTCGACGCGGCCTTCGGCGGTGGCGGGGATGTCCTCGACGGTGAAACCGGCGAAGGCGGCGGTGGCGGGGTTTGTGCCGTGCGCGCTTTCGGGCACCAGCACGACCTTGCGGTGTCCCTCGCCGCGCGCTTCCAACGCCGCCTTGATGCACAGGATGCCGCACAGCTCGCCATGCGCGCCCGCCTTGGGCGACATCGCGACGCCTTCCATCCCGGTCAGCGTTATCAGCCAGTGCGCGAGTTCGTTGATGACGCCGAGCGCGCCCTGCACCGTGTCGACCGGCTGTAGCGGATGGACGTCGGCGAAGCCGGGCAGTCGGGCGATCCGCTCATTGAGGCGCGGATTGTGCTTCATCGTGCACGAGCCGAGCGGAAACAGGCCGAGGTCGATCGCGTAGTTCTGCCGGCTGAGCCGCGTGTAATGCCTAACCGTCTCCGGTTCGGAGAGGCCCGGCAGGCCGATCGGCGCCTTGCGGGTGAGGCCGCCGAGCCGGTCGTGATCGACGTCGCCGTCGGCGAAATCGACGCCCGTGGTGCGATCCGACCCGATCTCGAAGATCAGCGCCTCCTCCAACATCAGCGCCTTGTTGCCGGTGAAGGTCGCGGTGCCCTCCTTTTCCATCGGGCCGGCGCCGCTCGGGCGCTCGGGGCGCCAGCCGCTCTGGTTGATCGCGCTCATGCCAGCACCTCCGTCAGCACCGTCGTCAGCGCCGTCGCCAGCGCCTCCACATCCTCGTCCGTCGTCGTCTCCGTCACCGCGACGACCAGCCCGTTCTCCAGCGCCGCCTCACCCGGATAGAGCCGCCCCAGCGACACCCCCGCGAGCACGCCCCGATCCGCCAGCGTGCGGACCACCGGCCGCGCCTCCTGCCCCAGATCGAGCGTGAACTCGTTGAAGAAGCCGTCGTTGACGACCCGCACCCCCGGCACCTGCGCCAGCCGCGCCGCCGCCCGGCACGCGCCCGCGTGGTTCAGCCCCGCCAGCCGCCGCAGCCCCGCTTCGCCCAGCAGCGTCATGTGGACGGAAAACGCCAGCGCGCAGAGGCCCGAGTTGGTGCAGATGTTGGACGTCGCCTTTTCGCGGCGGATATGCTGCTCGCGGGTCGACAGCGTCAGCACGAAGCCGCGCCGCCCGTCCGCGTCGCGCGTCTCGCCGCACAGCCGGCCGGGCATCTGGCGGACATATTTCTCCTTGCACCCGAACAGGCCGACATACGGCCCGCCGAACTGCAGCCCGACGCCGATCGACTGGCCCTCGCCGACGACGATGTCGGCGTCCATCTCGCCGGGGCTGACGAGCGCGCCCATCGCCACCGGCTCGGTCACGACCGCGATCAGCAGCGCCTTCTTCGCATGGGCGGCGTCGGCGAGCGGGCGCAGGTCGGCGATGCGGCCGAGGATGTCGGGATACTGAACGACGACGCAGCTGGTGTCGTCGTCGATCGCCGCGATCAGCCGGTCGAGATCGGTCTCGGCGGTCAGCGTCGGCGCGGCGGTGTCGAGCACGTCGCCGGTGTATTTCGCCATCGTCTTCGCGACCGAGACGTAATGCGGGTGCAGCCCCGCCGACAGGATCGCCTTACCTCGCTTCGTGATCCGCCGCGCCATGCCGATCGCCTCCCAGCAGGCGGTCGAGCCGTCGTACATCGAGGCGTTGGCGAGGTCGGTCCCGAGCAGCCGCGCGACCTGCGTCTGGAACTCGAACAACATCTGCAACGTGCCCTGCGCGATCTCGGGCTGATAGGGCGTGTAGGCGGTCAGGAACTCGCCGCGCTGGATCAGGTGATCGACGCTGGCGGGAACGTGGTGCCGATACGCGCCGCAGCCGAGGAAGAACGGCACCTCGCCCGCGACGGTGTTCCGGCGGGCGAGCGCCGTCATGTGGCGCTCGACGGACAGCTCGGAAGCATGATCCGGCAGGCCGGCGATCGCCCCGGTCAGGCGGGCGGCCTCGGGCACGTCGACGAACAGGTCGTCGATCGAATGGACCCCGATCGTGGCGAGCATTTCCTCGCGATCGTGGCCGGTCAGGGGAAGGTAGCGCATCTATTCCTCGTTTCGTCACCCCGGCCTTGAGCCGGGGTCCCGCGTCGGTCGACGGCAGGGAAGGCAGCGGGACCCCGGCTCAAGGCCGGGGTGACGAGTAGCTTACAGCTTGGCGACGAACGCCTCGTAAGCGGCCTCGTCCATCAGCTCTTCTAGCTCGGTCGGGTCGCTCAGCGTCAGCTTGAAGAACCAGCCCTCACCTTCCGGATCGGTGTTGACGAGGTCGGGCGTGTCGGCGAGCGCGGCGTTGCCCTCCAGCACCGTGCCGGATGCCGGCGTATAGACGTCGGAGGCGGCCTTGACCGACTCGACGGTCGCCGCCTCGTCGCCCTTGCTCAGTTCGCGGCCCTCGACGGGGACGTCGACGAACACGACGTCGCCGAGCTGGCCCTGCGCGTAATCGGTGATGCCGACCGTGCCGACCTCTCCGTCGACCTCGATCCATTCATGTTCGGGGGTGAAATAGCGGCTCATGCTTTACCTCCTGCGCGGACGTAGCGGTGGGGAACGAAGGGCATCGCGGTCACGGTCGCGGTGTGGACCTTGCCGCGCTGGGCGAGCGTGACGCGGGTGCCGGGCGCGGCCATCGCGAGCGGGACATAGGCCATCGCGATCGGGCTGCCGAGCGTCGGGGCGAAGCCGCCGGACGTGACGCGCCCGACCTCGCTGCCCTCGTCGTCGATCACCGCCGCGCCCTCGCGCACCGGCTGGCGCCCCTCGACCAGCAGCCCGACGCGCTTGGCGACCGGGCCTTGCTCGCGCTCCAGCATGATGCGGTCGGCGCCCGCGAAGTCCTTCGCCTCGCGCCGCCGCTTGGCGAGTGCGAAGCCCAGGTCCGCCATCACCGGCGTCGTCTCGGGATCGAGATCGTGGCCATAGAGCGGCAGCCCGGCCTCCAGTCGAAGCGAATCGCGCGCGCCGAGCCCGATCGGCATCACCTCCGGCTCCGCGCACAGCGCTTCGGCAAAGGTGGCGGCGTGCTCGGCGGGGATCGATATCTCCACCCCGTCCTCGCCGGTATAGCCCGAGCGGCTGACCCACAGCGGCGTACCGTTCCACGCGAACGCGCCCGCGGTCATGAACACCAGCGCCTCGACGCCCGGCACCAGCCGGGCGACCGCATCGACCGCCTTCGGCCCCTGCACCGCGAGCAACGCCTGATCATCCTGGAGATTGATCGTCACGTCGTCGGGCAACACGTCCAGCAGATAGCCGATGTCGTCATATTTGGTGGCGCCGTTGACGACGACGTACAGCGCGCCGACTGCATCGAACGGGTTGGCGGCGGGCAGCCGCGTGACCATCAGGTCGTCGCGGATGCCGCCGCTCTCGCTCAGCAGCAGCGAATAGCGGTTGCGGCTCTCGCCCAGCCCGGTGATATCGCCGGGCAGCACCGCCTCCAGCGCGGCGTCGACGCCCGCGCCGCTGAGGAGCAGCTGGCCCATATGGCTGACGTCGAACAGGCCGGCGGACTCGCGCGTCCACAGATGCTCGGCCATGATGCCGTCATACTGGATCGGCATGTGATAGCCGGCGAATTCGACCATCCGGGCGCCACGCGCGCGGTGCCAGGCGTCGAGCGGCAGGGTCTGGGTCTCGGGCTCGCCGTCCGGCGCGTCCTCGATGTTGAGGAGTTCGGCCTGGCCGGTGTTCGGATCGGTGACTTGCAGGTCGCTCATGGCCGCACTCCCAAAGGGGGTCGCGGCGGTGACGACCGCCGATCGACCGAACCCCCTCTGTCACGGAACCTGAGAGCTTTCGCCGCGGATCGAGTCCGGGGCTTACCCCTTCGGTGGCGACCCCTCGCGGAGCAGCGCTTTCCAGAGTGTCGTCGGCCCCGCGCGGTCCCTGTTACCTGAGAGATTCCGGGGTGGTTGCTCCTTCGGCGGCTCCCTGGCCTCAAAGGCCGGCAGCACTCTCCCGCGCAGTGCCCATGCCGGTTGCCCGCCATCGACCGTTGAAGTCTTGGCGGGGTGTCGGAGTCGAGTCAACGCACGATCCGTTGCGTCGGTGACCTAAACTTCAGTCGGCCTGTTCGGCCAGTACCGTCAGACCGCGACCCGACACCTCGGCGAACCCGCCGCGCACGGCCACCGTCTCGGGCGCGGCGCCCTGGCTCCTGACGATCGACAGCGCCCCGTCGCGCACCGTCGACATCAGCGGCGCGTGGCCCTCCAATACCCCGAAGTCGCCCTCGGCACCGGGCACGGTGACCATATAGACCTCTTCCGAGCGGACCAGACGTTCGGGCGTGACGAGTTCGAAGTGGAGCATGTCAGGAAATCTCGTTGGCCGACTAAAGTTTGATGACGGCGATGATCGCCCCGGCGCTCGCGAAGATGGCGCCCATGAGCCAGATCAGAATCTGGCTTTTGACACCTTCCAGCCGCCCGGTCAGTCGCTCTTCTAAGAGTTGAACATCCAGCTTCGTCGCGACGCCCTCACTGACCGAACGACCGATCGCAGCCGCGATGGCCTCGGCTTGTGCGGCCGGGAGTTCAGTCGCCTTGAGATCGCGAGCAATCGAAAGGGTGTCGATGTTCATTACCACACCCTACCCGATCGCCCGCGCCAAGTCGACTTACGCCTCCTGCGCCATCTTCTCGGCCTTGGCGACCGCTTCGTCGATGCCGCCGACCATATAGAAGGCGGCCTCGGGCAGATGGTCGTACTCGCCGTTCACCACCGCCTTGAACGAGCGGATCGTGTCCTCGATCTGCACGAACTTGCCGGAGATGCCGGTGAAGACCTCGGCGACGTGGAACGGCTGCGACAGGAACTTCTGCAGCTTGCGCGCGCGGCTGACGGTCAGCTTGTCCTCTTCGGACAGCTCGTCCATCCCGAGAATGGCGATGATGTCCTGCAGCGACTTGTAGCGCTGCAACGTCTGCTGCACCGCGCGCGCCGTCTCGTAATGCTCCTGGCCGACGGTGCGCGGCTCCAGCACGCGGCTGGTCGAATCGAGCGGATCGACCGCCGGATAGATGCCCAGCTCGGAGATCGCGCGGCTGAGCGTCGTCGTCGCGTCCAGATGCGCGAACGACGTCGCGGGCGCCGGATCGGTCAGATCGTCCGCGGGGACGTAGATTGCCTGCACCGAGGTGATCGAGCCCTTGTTGGTCGAGGTGATCCGCTCCTGCAGCTGACCCATGTCGGTCGACAGCGTCGGTTGATAGCCCACCGCCGACGGAATGCGGCCGAGCAGCGCCGACACTTCGGCGCCCGCCTGCGTGAAGCGGAAGATGTTGTCGACGAAGAACAGCACGTCCTGCCCCTCGGTGTCGCGGAAATACTCCGCGATCGTCAGGCCCGACAGCGCGACACGCGCGCGCGCACCGGGCGGCTCGTTCATCTGGCCGAACACCAGCGCGACCTTGGAGCCTTCGGGCGTCGCGTTGCCGTCGGCGTCCTTGGCGATGACGCCCGCGTCGAGGAACTCGTGATACAGGTCGTTGCCCTCGCGGGTGCGCTCGCCGACGCCGGCGAACACCGATACGCCGCCATGGCCCTTGGCGATGTTGTTGATGAGCTCCTGAATCAGCACCGTCTTGCCGACGCCGGCGCCGCCGAACAACCCGATCTTGCCGCCGCGCGCATAGGGGGCGAGCAGGTCGATGACCTTGATGCCGGTGACCAAGATCGCGCTTTCGGTCGACTGGTCGATGAAGGCGGGCGCCTGCGCGTGAATTGGCGCGCGCAGATCGGTGCCGACCGGCCCGCGCTCGTCGATCGGCTCGCCGACGACGTTGAGGATGCGGCCGAGCGTCATCGGCCCGACCGGCACGGTGATCTGCGCGCCGGTGTCGCGCACCGTCTGGCCGCGGGTAAGGCCCTCGGTCGCGTCCATCGCGATCGTGCGGACGGTGTTCTCACCCAGATGCTGCGCGACTTCCAGCACCAGCTTGTTGCCGTTGTTGTCGGTCTCCAGCGCCGACAGGATCGCCGGCAGCTGCTGGTCGAAATGCACGTCCACGACCGCGCCGATCACCTGCGCGATGCGGCCGGTGTTGTTGGTGCGGCCCGTGTCCTGCGTCGGGCGGATGTCTTCAGCGGCGGTTGCCATGGTTCGTTCCTGCTTCTGAAATGCTTAGAGCGCTTCGGCGCCCGAGATGATTTCGACCAGCTCGGTCGTGATCGCTGCCTGACGGGTGCGGTTGTACTGGATCGACAAGCGCTTGATCATGTCGCCGGCGTTGCGAGTGGCGTTGTCCATCGCGTTCATCTGCGCGCCGAAGAAGCTTGCCTGGTTCTCCTGCATCGCGCGGAACAGCTGGATCGCGACGTTGCGCGGCAGCAGGTCGGCGAGGATCGCCTCCTCGTCCGGCTCGTATTCGACCGCGGCGTCGGCCGCCCCCGAGGTCGCGGTGGCGGGCGCGGCCAGGCTCGCGACCGGGATGATCTGTTGCTCGGTCGGTTCCTGCACCAGCGCCGACACGAACTTGCCGTAGAACAGGTGCGCGACGTCGAACTCGCCCGCCTCGAAACGGCGGATGATATCGTCGGCGAGCGTGCGCGCGTCGGCGAACCCGGGGTTCTTGATCGCGGACTGGTCGGCGTCGTGCAGGATCGCGGTCGCCGGATAGAAGCGGCGCAGCACGCGGCCCTTCTTGCCCGCCAGATAGAACTTCACGGTCTTGCCCTGCGCGGTCAGCGCCTCCGCCTTGCGGCGCGCGGCGCGGACGATGTTGGTGTTGAACGCACCCGCCAGGCCACGCTCCGAGGTGGCGACGACGAGCAGATGGACCTGATCCTTGCCGGTCCCCGCGAGCAGCTTGGGCGACGACTCGCTCACCGTCACCTTGCTCGCCAACGACGACACCACGCCCGCCAGCCGCTCGGCATAAGGACGACCGGCCTGCGCGGCGTCCTGCGCCCGGCGCAGCTTCGCGGCGGCGACCATCTTCATCGCCTTGGTGATCTTCTGCGTCGACTTCACCGAGCCGATGCGGATCTTGAGGGCCTTCAAACTCGCCATCTACGGTCCCTGTTTCGTCATGCCGGACTTGATCCGGCATCCATCCATCCGCGAGCGCCACGCCGGTGGAGAGATGGACCCCGGATCAAGTCCAGGGTGACGATGTATATGTGTCAGCCGCTACGCGCCTTACGCAAACGTCTTCGCGAAGGCGTCGAGCGCGCCCTTGAGCTTGCCCTTCGCCTCGTCGCCGAGGTCGCGGGTGTCGCGGATCGTGGTCAGCACGTCGGCGTGGTTCGCGCGCAGGTCGGCGAGCATCGCCGCCTCGTAGCGCACCACGTCCTGCACCGGCACCGCGTCCAGATAGCCACCCGTGCCGGCGAAGATCGACGCGGTCTGCTCCTCGAACGGCAGCGGGTTGAACTGCGGCTGCTTGAGCAGCTCGGTCAGCCGCGCGCCGCGCGCGAGCAGGCGCTGCGTCGAAGCGTCGAGATCGGAGCCGAACTGCGCGAACGCCGCCATCTCGCGATACTGCGCCAGCTCCAGCTTGATCGAGCCGGACACCTTCTTCATCGCCTTGGTCTGCGCCGCCGAGCCGACGCGCGACACGGACAGCCCGACGTTGATCGCGGGGCGGATGCCCGCGAAGAACAGGTCGGTTTCGAGGAAGATCTGGCCGTCGGTGATCGAGATGACGTTGGTCGGGATGTATGCCGACACGTCGCCCGCCTGCGTCTCGATGATCGGCAGCGCGGTCAGCGAGCCGCCGCCGTTGGCGTCCGACATCTTCGCTGCGCGCTCCAGCAGGCGCGAGTGGAGGTAGAACACGTCGCCCGGATATGCCTCGCGGCCCGGCGGACGGCGCAGCAGCAGCGACATCTGGCGATACGCCACCGCCTGCTTCGACAGATCGTCGAACACGATCAGCGCGTGCATGCCGTTGTCGCGGAAATACTCGCCCATCGCGGTGCCGGTATAGGGCGCCAGGAACTGCAACGGCGCGGGCTCGGACGCGGTCGCGGCGACGACGATGGAATATTCCATCGCGCCGTTCTCTTCGAGCGTCTTGACCAGCTGCGCGACGGTCGACCGCTTCTGCCCGACCGCGACGTAGACGCAGTACAGCTTCTTGGACTCGTCGTCGCCGGCGTTCGCCGTCTTCTGGTTGATGAAGGTGTCCAGCGCGATCGCCGACTTGCCGGTCTGACGATCGCCGATGATCAGCTCGCGCTGGCCGCGGCCGACCGGCACCAGCGCGTCGATTGCCTTGAGGCCCGACTGCATCGGCTCGCTCACCGACTGGCGCGGAATGATGCCGGGCGCCTTGACCTCGACGCGGCTGCGCTGGTCAGAGACGATCGGGCCCTTGCCGTCGATCGGATTGCCGAGCCCGTCGACGACGCGGCCGAGCAGCCCCTTGCCGACCGGCACGTCGACGATGGTGCCGGTGCGCTTGACGGTGTCGCCCTCGCGGATTTCCGCGTCCGATCCGAAGATCACGACGCCGACGTTATCGGCTTCGAGGTTCAGCGCCATGCCCTGCACGCCGTTGGCGAACTCGACCATCTCGCCCGCCTGGACGTTGTCGAGGCCATAGATGCGCGCGATGCCGTCACCGACCGACAGCACCTGGCCCGTCTCGCTGACCTGGGCCTCGGTGCCGAAATTGGCGATCTGGTCCTTGATGACCTTGGAGATTTCTGCGGCGCGGATGTCCATGGGTTCAGTCCTTCCCGGCGGCGGTCAGCCGCCGACCTTCATTGCGTGCGCGAGGGAATTGAGACGGGTGCGGATCGACGAATCGATCATCTGCGACCCGATGCGGACGACCAGCCCGCCGAGCAGGTCGGGATCGACCGCGAGATCGACCGACACATCGCGGCCGAGCCGCTGGCGAAGCTGTTGCCTCAGCGCGTCGACCTGCTCGTCCGACAGCGGATGCGCGCTGGTGACCTCGGCGGTGGTCTCGCCGCGATGACGGGCGGCAAGCTGGCGAAAGGCGCGCACGATCGCGGGCAGCTGGCCCAGCCGCCGGTTCTCGGCCAGCACACCGAGGAAGCTCCTGGTGGTCGGATCGACGCCCAGCTGATCGGCGGTCGCGAGCACGGCCTTGGTCGCGGCGCCGCGCTGCACGATCGGGCTGGTGGTCAGCGTCCGGAAGTCGTCGGACTGATCGAGGGCGTCGCGCACGGTCCGCAGGCTAGCCTCCACCCGGTCGATCGCCTTCGCGTCCTCGGCCAGTTGAAACAGCGCGAACGCATACCGACCGCCGAGGCTGGCCTGCACGCTGCCACCCCCCGCGCCGCCGGTGGCGCTATTGCCAATGCTACCGCTGGAAGCCTCCACGCGATCTCTCGTCCTCGTTCAACAGGTTCGAATCACGCGGCAAAGGCGGCGCCGAAGCACCTGCCGGGTGAGTTGCGGCGCGACTAGCAGCGCGGCCGCGGGGTTGCAAGTCGGGCGACGGCCACGCACTCTCGTCGTACACTCGACGCTCGTTATCGGTCGGCGGTGGTCAATAAGGTACCAAGCACCGATGCAGCAAAGACAGATACAACCGTTCTCCTTGGGCGCGATCCCGGGCGTCATGCGCCAGCAGGGCTGGACGGTGGGCGCTCGTCTGATGGAACGTTGTTTTCGCGTGGTGCGCGCGCGATGACGCGTGCAGAGAAGGACGGCACGGACGGCCCCAGCGACTACGATGATCGGATCGTTACAATTGATTGGGCCTTGCGCTTCAACCGCGTCGCAGCGACCGAGCAGCATCTGCTATCTAGCTGGAACAGCGGCGAGCGAAGCGCACGAAGCAAGAACCAGCTTGCAAAGCGCTTCAGAGCTTAGCGCATTTCCAACCCCTCGCCGCCGGGCCAACCCTTCCGTTTCGGCGACCTATCGCGCTCCACTAATGCTATAGACCGCGAGTGTCAGATCAACCGCGACGTTGTAGAGTCGAGTATGTTTGGCCCGGTTGACGACTTCTACGCAGCGATCGGTAAAGGAGCATTAAAGCTCGCTTTATCCGGCATCGCGACTCCGCTGCCAAAGAACCGCTGGCGCTTGTCGGTGAACCAGGTTGGGACTTACCTGCGCGACACCTATGACTTCAACTGCGATCAGTCACTGGGCGTCTGGAGCCGATCCGGTTTTACCCGTTTCGATCCATTTGCGTACACCATCGGCGTCGACCCGCAGCTCGCGCCCGAGGGATCGGAGAACAGCAATTTCGTGGTTAGCAACGCGTCATTTCGCGGGTATCGCCGACATTATCATCGTGGTGGGGACTTCGTCGTGTTCAGCGATGTAAGACGCCGCAACCTGCAAAACCCGATCGTCGTGGAGTTGGACGGGTGAGCCGCCGTCTGAAACGACTGATCGTCGCGATTATCACGGTGATGTCGCTAAGCGCTGGCATTGCGATCGGCGCGTACTTCGCCGGCGGAGCGACATTGACGCACTCCGAAGTATCTCCCGACGGCAGCGAACGGCTCGACTATTACAACGCGACTCGATGGCAGGCGTTGCGGATGACGGGACGCGCCGATGCGCCCGGCTTCGTCAGGCTGGTGCAACTCGCGGGTGAGGAGACGCTGGGCACCTCGCCGCCGTTTGAGACGAGCGGCAGCGGCGAGGTGACGTGGGACAAAGAGCGCGTCAGTGTGGGTTCCACGGCGAGTTTTGACAGGCGCACAGGGCGTTGGACCATGGATCAATGAAATATCCGTAAGCCGCCGCCTCAATGAATCTCCGGCTGCTGCGGCACCTCGGTCGTCGCCATGTTCGAGTGGAGCTTTCGTCCGGTAGCCCGGTCGGTGATGACGACATAGACCCGCGCGGGCACCGCCGCGCCCTGTTCCAGCTGGAAGCCGAACACCCTGAACTCGTCCGCCGATGTCGCCGCGCAATAGCCGTAGAGACGGGTGCCGTTTTCCGCAAAGATGTCGACCCACGCGCGTGACGCGTTCGCGTTGGTGCCGCAGGGCGGCAGGCTGGGCGCCTTGGTCCAGAACACCGCCGGATAGACAGCGCGGTTGGTGATCTCGTAAGTGACGCGCACCCAGGTCTTGCCGCCGCTCTGGTACGATTGCTGCGCGAGATATTTCAGTATCGGCGGGGGCAGCGACACGCGTTGCAACGCGACGCTCGGCGCGGTCATCGACCCCGTCGGAGCCACGACCTGCGCGCCCGACGACGCTGCGAATGCGATCAAGGCGACAACCAACGATTTCATGACTCAGCCTCCCCAGTTCCCGATGGGATGATGCTGTGGCCCGGCCGTGCTGCCAAGCCGGCCGTAACGTAACTGTCGCAATCAGGGCGCAACTTGGACGGGAAGGCCGAGGTCGGCCACCCCCGTACTTTGACCGCAAGCGACGGGATGCGGGAGGCAGGCGGCGCGCGTAGACGGGTGCCATGACGCCGCTCGATCCCGACTCCGCCTGGGCCGCCTTCGCAGCGCGCGACCGGGCCGCCGACGGACGCTTCGTCGTCGCGGTCCGCACCACCGGCATCTATTGCAAGCCGAGTTGCCCCGCGCGCCATCCGAAACGCGAGAATGTCGGCTTCTACCCCGATGGCGCGGCCGCGCGCGCGGCGGGATATCGCGCCTGCCTGCGCTGCAAGCCCGACGAGGTCGCGCGCGACCGCATCGCGGTGGCGACGGCGGTGACCCTGCTGACGCAGGACCCCGACCTGTCGCTCGCCGGGCTGGCGGCGCGGGTCGGCTATGCGCCGCATCATTTCCACCGGCTGTTCAAGCGCGCCACCGGCGTCACGCCCGCCGCCTGGGCACGCGGCCGCCGCGCCGCCGATGCCGCGCTATCGCTCACCGAGGAGAAGACCGTGACCGACGCCATCTACGCCGCCGGCTATTCGGGACCGAGCCGCTTCTATGCCGCCGCCGCGCCACGCCTCGGCATGGCGCCGAGCGCCTGGGCGCGGGGTGGCGCGGGGGTCGCGATCCGCTGGACGGTGGCGGCGACCAGCCTGGGCCCGCTGCTGATCGCGGCGACCGACAAGGGGCTGTGTCGCGTCGCGTTCGACGAGACCGGCGACGACCTTATCCACCGCTTCCCCGCCGCGACGGTCGAACCGGGCGACGCCGCGCTCGCCGACCTCGCCGCGCAGGTCGTCGCGGCGGTCGAGTCGCCCGCGCGCGACCACCAGCTGCCGCTCGACGTGCGTGGCACCGCGTTTCAGGAGGCGGTGTGGCGCGAACTGGCGCGCATCCCCGCCGGCGAGACGCGTACCTACACGCAACTCGCCGCCGCCGCCGGCAACCCCAGGGCGGTGCGTGCGGCCGGCAGCGCGTGCGGGGCGAACCACCTCGCGGTGGTCGTCCCCTGTCACCGGGCGAAGCGGGGCGACGGGACGCTCGGCGGCTATGCCTACGGGCTCGAGCGAAAGCAGGCGCTGCTGGCGCGCGAGGGCGGCGACTGACCCCGGCCGGCTCGCCGCCGCCGACGCCATAGTTAGTCAAATCTAAACTTCCGCACCCTACGCCACCTCATGAATTCGAGGGTGTGACCTTGCTATGAGTGCGTTCGGGCGTCGTAACGGCATGGGTGGAGGCACGGCACCGCGGCCGGCGTTCGGCGTCGCGCGGCCGATGCAGGGTAGTGGCCCGGCGCCGCGCGAGGCGGAGGGCGGCGCGCAGTTTCCCCCGATCGACTCGGTCCCGCTCCCCGGCGAGACGGAAGCGCCCGCTGGTCCGGCGAGCGGCAATCCCGATGCGATGCAGCGGCTGACCGATCGTCAGAACGCCAGCGGCGAGGCCGGCAGCAGCCGCAACGAGGGCTTCGAGGCCTCGATCCACAAGATCAAGGAACAGGTCCTCCCGCGCCTGCTCGAACGCGTCGACCCGGAGGCCGCCGCGACGCTGGGCAAGGACGAGCTGGCCGAGGAGTTCCGCCCGATCATCGGCGAGGTGCTTGCCGAGCTGAAGCTCACGCTCAACCGCCGCGAGCAGTTCGCGCTGGAGAAGGTGCTGGTCGACGAGCTGCTGGGGCTGGGGCCGCTGGAGGAATTGCTCGCCGACCCGAACATCTCCGACATCATGGTCAACGGCCCCGAGCAGACCTATGTCGAGCGCAAGGGCCGGCTGGAGCTGGCGCAGGTCCAGTTCCGCGACGAGGAGCACCTGTTCCAGATCGCGCAGCGCATCGTCAATCAGGTCGGTCGCCGCGTCGATCAGACGACGCCCCTCGCCGACGCCCGCCTTAAGGACGGCTCTCGCGTCAACGTCATCGTGCCGCCGCTGAGCCTTCGCGGCACCGCCATCTCGATCCGCAAATTCTCCGCCAAGCCGATCACGCTCGACATGATGGCCGGGTTCGGCAGCATGTCGCCCAAGATGGCCACGGCGCTGAAGATCGCGGGCGCGTCGCGGTTCAACATCGTCATCTCGGGCGGCACCGGCTCGGGCAAGACGACGATGCTCAACGCGCTGTCGAAGATGATCGACCCCGGCGAGCGCGTGCTGACGATCGAGGACGCGGCCGAGCTTCGCTTGCAGCAGCCCCATTGGCTGCCGCTGGAAACGCGACCCGCCAATCTGGAGGGTCAGGGCGAGATCAGCATCCGCGACCTCGTCAAGAACTCGCTGCGTATGCGGCCCGATCGCATCATCCTGGGCGAAATCCGCGGGTCGGAATGTTTCGACCTGCTCGCCGCGATGAACACCGGCCACGACGGCTCGATGTGTACGCTCCACTCCAACTCCCCGCGCGAATGCCTGGCGCGAATGGAGAACATGGTGATGATGGGCGACATCAAGATGCCCAAGGAGGCGATCAGCCGTCAGATCGCCGACTCCGTCGACATGGTGATCCAGGTCAAGCGTCTGCGCGACGGCAGCCGCCGCGTCACCAACATCACCGAGGTGATCGGGATGGAAGGCCCGGTGATCGTGACGCAGGAGCTGTTCAAGTTCGAATATCTTGAGGAAAGCGCCGACGGCAAGATCATCGGCGAATATCGCGCGATGGGTCTGCGCCCGTACACGCTCGACAAGGCACGGCAATACGGGTTCGATCAGGCGTTCCTTGAGGCGTGCCTGTGAGCGGGACCGGCTTTACCGGCCGGCCCCTCTCGATCAGGCGTTAGCGACCACTCGTCCCGATCGACGGCGGCCACGCAGCATCGCGCCGACCCCCGCCAGACCGGCGAGCATCACCGCCCAGGTCGACGGCTCCGGCACACCCGCCAGGAAGATCTGCCCGAAAAACGTGCCGTTACGCTGCGCCGACCCGTTGACCGTCAGAACGTTGGTGCCGGGCGCGAGGCGGAAATCGAACAGCGACCGCTCCTCGACCTGCCCCTTCGAGATGGTCGGGATCACCGTGCCGTTGAGCCTCACCCCGTTGGAGATGAAGTTGACGTTCTCCGAGATATTCCCGGTCGTGTACGACGAAAACAGCCGGATCGTCGCCAGCCGCTCGAGCGTGGTCACGAACGTGAAGGTGTTCGAGAAGCGACCGACACCGACGGTCGGATCGTCGTTACCGAACGTCCCACCCACGTTGGGGGTATAATCGATATATGGTGCCGCAAAGGCAGTCGTCGGGGTCGCGGACGCCAGAATGGCGGCGGCGACCGTAAGCACGGTCGTACGCATTTGCTTCTCCCAACTTTCCCTGAAGCCGACTGCGTCGCCTATGTGAGGCGATCATCTAAGTTCCGGCTAAGTCCACAACGACGATCGTCGCGTTTGGTTGCATCGAACCAGAAACTTTTCCAATTCCGTCCGGCTTTTGCCGACACGACCCGGCTGTCGAGCTTTGCACCGGACAGGCGCAGCTGAACCGTTTCGACGTCGCAGCGCGCTTCACTGCATCGCCACCTGTTCTCCGCCTTGACATCCGACGACGGCGGGAGGCAATTTTCAGCCTGCCCGAGAGAGTTGTCGTGATACCATCCATCTTCCCGCTGCTCGCCGGCCTCCTGACGATCGGCACGACCACGCCACCGGCCACGACGGCATCTCCGTCGCGATCGGAAGAGGTGCGGTTCTTCTCCGAACAGGGGGTCACGCTCGCGGGAACGCTGGAGATACCGGCGGTCGCCACGGCGCCGGTTCCCGTCGTGGTGATCGTCGCGGGCACGGGCCGATGGACGCGCGGCGGCTTCGCAGACATCCGTGCCCGCCTGCTCGCGGGCGGAGTCGCGACGCTGACCTACGACAAGCGCGGGCTGGGCCGATCGACAGGAGCTTTCATCGACACCATTCCGGTCATGGCACACGATGTCGCGACCGCCGTCGCCTATCTTCGCACGCGGCGGGGGATCGACGGCGCTCGCATCGCGCTGCTCGGGATCAGTCAGGGAGCGGTCGCAGCGCCCCTGGTCGCCGCGCAGGACCCGAATGTCGCGGCGGTGGTGGCGCTGTCGGGACCGACCGGCGGGCGGGGTGAGGCTTTCATGACGACCATGCGCGCGAACCTCGAAGCAGGCGGCCGGTCCGCCATCCAGCGCGACCGCATCGTCGCCGCCACCGCGGCATGGATGGAAGGGCGAAGCCGCGCCGTGCCGGCCGTGGACCTGGCCGAACTGCGCGCGGCGACGACGAAAGCCTTTGCGGTCAACGGCTTCACCCGCGCGCAAGCGGATCAGTTCACGGCGACGCTGGATACGCCGGTCGTGCTCTCGATGTACGAGGTCGCACCCGACGCGGCCCTGCGCCGCATCACCGCTCCGATCCTGATGGTGTACGGAACGGCGGATGCGGTGATCGCGCCCGCAGCGAGCTTTGCCGGAGCGCAGGCCGCCCTCTCGAGCAACGCCGATGCGCTGGTCGTCGCCGTTCCCGGTGTCGATCATGTCCTCGCCTTGCCCGATGCTGCCCGCCGCGCGGGCCTCGAGCCGGCATTCGACGCTACCGCTCCTGCCGTGACGCGGCTGGTGTCCGGCTGGCTGATCGACCGGCTGCGCCCACGGCGCTAGGCGCCGCCGATTATTCGTCGCCGCGCTGTTCCGCCCGCAGGCGCAGCCACGTCGCATACATCTCCGCCGACGCCGGCCCGACCCGCAGCCCCTCCTGCGAACCCGACTGGAGGTCGCCATAGTCCGCCGCGTTGACGCCGACGATCTCGTCGCGCGCGAACGCTCCGTCGACGGCGACGATCGGCGAACCCGACGCGCCGCTCCACATATGGCAGCGATGGAAGATCGAATTGTCGAGCCAGCGCGCGCGACAGCCCCAGTCCATCGTGATCTCGCTGCCCTGATTGAGGTCCGCCGAATACCCAGCGAGCGCGATCCGGAACTCGCCCGCGCGGGCGACGCGCACGGGATCGGCGAGCCGCAGCCAGCCGTCCGCGCCGACCTTTTCGCGCGTCACCAGGAACGCCCAGTCGTTGATGCTCCGTGGGCTCAGCCGCTCCGCCAGGCTGGTGGTGACGACCTTCGCGACCCGGCTCGTCGTGACGCCCGTCCGCATGTCGGTGTCGCCCGCGACGGCATAGCGCCACTCGACGGTGAAGGCGTTGGGCGCCAGCACCGCGCCCTCGCCGTTCTGCGTCGTCGCGCAATGTCGATTGGTGAGGATCAGACGCGGTCCGACGATCGACCCGGTGCAGACCTCGCTCGTCTTCGCATCGAGCCGCAGCATCAGCCGGACGACGCGATAGGCATGGAATGTAGCGGTCAGCGCCCCGAACCCCGGCGCGTTTACCGCCGTGCCACCTTGCGATACCGAGGCGACGACGCGGGGCAACGTCACGCGGATGCCGTCGTCGCTCCAGTTGCCCAGCGGCGGCGCGACGAACATGCCGCGCCGGTTGGCGTTGATCGCCGACTGCTGCTGCGCCACCTGCCGCTCGCGGTCGACCAGTTCCTTACCGATCTGGCCGAACTGCTGCCGCGCGGTGCCGCCCGCGCCTTGCAGCGCCTGCCCGGCCCCCTGGCCGCGCACGATGCCTTGGACAGCGCCGAGCAGCGCGCCGAGGGCAGCGCCCTTGCCGCGCGTCGTCGCCTGTTGTTCGGCCTCGTGACGGCCCTGCTGGACGATCCGACGCTTCGCATCGAACGCGACCTGCGCCTGTTGCTGGAAGCTAGCCTGCACCGCGCCAAAATCGGCCACGCCCTGACGCAGCGTCTCCAGCGCCGCCTTGGGGTTCTGATCCGCCATGTGCGCCGGGGCCAGATAGGTCAGGCCCTTGAGTACGCGCAGCCGTGGCGCCTGTACCGCCAGGTCGGACAGCAGCACCGGGCACTCGACACACGCCGCCTCCCGCGGATTACGGATGACGTAGTTGGGCGAGGCCTGGATCGCGGCGATCGCACGGTCGATGCAGCGGCGATAAGCCTCCAGCGCGACCTGCCGCGTCGTCGCGTCGGCGGCGGCCAGATCGCCCGCGAAGCCTGTGTCGAACCCCACCAGGCGCGCGCGGTCGGCGCCGTCGATCGGCTGCGCCGGACAATGCGCGGTCAGCATCGCCTGCACCCGCCCTTCCAGCGCCCTGATCGGCAGCCGCTGTTCGGCGGGCGCGAGCGGCGCGGCGGTGCCGGCGAAGCTGGGCAGGCCATCGGCGTCGAGCACCACGGCGGCGGGCTCGGGCGCCGGTCGGGCGGCGGGCGGACGGGCACGACGCGCGCCCTGCCCACGTCGTTGCGGCGCGGCATCGGCAATGCCCGCCAGCGCCGCCAACCCCAGCATCACCGCCGCTTTCGACGTACCCCGACCTGTCATGTCGCGCTTACCCCAACTCGGCGAGCCACCCTCCCCAGGGCTTCGCCACGGGCGAACATCTACCCGCCCGGAGCGCAAAGCAACCCCCGCATCCGGTGACGTCGCTCACACGATCAGCGAGATCGCGTTGCCGAAATTGTGCAGCAGCACGGGCAGTACCAGACTGCCGGTCCGCAGCCGCAGCCACACCGCTACCAACGACGGGAGCGCGGTCAGCGCCATCGTCAGCGGATCGAACGAAAACGCGCCGTGGGCATAGCCGAAGGCGTGCGCGAGGCCGAACAACAGGCAGCTCAGTACCGCGCCCCGGCCCCATTCGACACCCAGGAACCGCCACCGCCCCGCGAACGCGCGGTCCAGCGCGAACAGCAGGATGCCGCGATAGAACGGCTCCTCCTCAAGCCCCGGCATCGTCAACTGGAACGCCACCGTCTCGGTATTCGCGGGTCCGCCCGGAAAGGCGACGGCGAGCGCCAGGAAGAACGCGCAATACAACGCCGCGACCGGGATCGTCGCCCTGAGGCTGCCCGGCGCCTGTGCGAGCGTCAGCCCCACCCGCGACCAACCGAACCACGGCAGGGCCGCGATCGCCAGCGTCGCGATCAGCGCCAACAGCTTGCCCTGCCAGTTCCATTCGCCCCCGATCAGGTCGTGCATCACGCCATAGCCGCGCGTCAGCAGCGCGTCGTTCACCGCCACCAGCAGCGCCGCGAGGAGCAGCCAGCGCGGCGCGAACCGCGCCCGGTCGGCAAGCCCGATCACGCCGCCGACCACCACCAGCAGCGTCAGCACCCCGGCCAGGCCGATCAGTCCGTTCACTTGCCGCCCCTCTCCACGACCGGCTCCGGCATGGGCAGCCCCTGCCCCGCCGCATGGCGCACCGCGACGATCACCGTCGATGCGAGCAGCGTCAACCCGACCAGCGCCACGACCAGCCGCGGCCGCGTCGGCCACAGCCGCACCGCCAGCACCGCGTCGAGCGCCAGCACCGCGAGCAGCGCGAGCAGGTAGTAGCGCGGCCGCTGCGACACCATCAGCACATAGGTCCCGAACGCGAACGCCAGCGCGGCCACCCCGCCCGCCCGCGCCAGCCAGCGCCGCTCGCGCACATCCAGCACACGCCGTCCCATCAGCGACAATGCCACCGCAAGCAGGAACGCGCCGCCGTAGAACGGCTCGGCCGGCAGGTTGAGCAGCGGATTGACCGTCCAGTGCAGATCGACCGGCCCGGCCGCCGTCCACCGCTCCGCCAACGCCGGGTTCATCAGCACCGCACCGCCGAACGTGCCGCCCGCCATGTGGGTCGACGTCACCTCGACATGATGCAGCGCGACATGGAGGCGGTAGAGCGGATCGCCCGTCGCCCACCACAGCCAGCCATTGTCGATCAGCAGCAGCGGCATCGCCCCGAGCGCGACCAGCAACCACTCGCGCCGGGATAGCCACGTTCCGGTTGCGAAGCCTCCTGCATAGAGAAGGGGCAGGAAGAAGCTCGTCTCGCGCGTCAGCATCGCGCCCGACGCCGCCAGCCCCGCGATCAGCAACAGCGCCGCGCGACGCTCCCGCCGGGAAGCCGCATCGCAGGCGGCAAGCGAGGCGCAGATGAAGAACGCCTCCGCCAGATCGGGATAGATGCGGGTCGCCAGCTCGTGGACCAGCGGGTTGGTGGCGAAGAACACGCCCCACAGCGCCGCCACCCCCGCCCCGAACCGCGCCCGCAGCACGCCCGCGCCCAGCACCAGCAGCGCCAGCGCATAGGCGACCGGGACCAGCAGCAGCCCGAAGCGGCCCTCGCCGAACAACGCCGTCGCCGCCGCCACCGGGAGGACCAGGGGGTGGCGCAGATCCCAGTGCAGCGTTCCGACCACCGGCCCGTATGCGATCCAGGCATGTGCGGCGGCGAGGTAGCGGGCATCGTCCGACCCGCCGCCGACGAACACGATCGGCTTGGCGAGCCACAGGACCAGTGCCAGCACCGCAAGCGCGACCGGCAGGGTGCGCGCGCCGCTCAGCCGCCGCCACGCCTGCGTCACGGCGGTCAGCGCCCGAGCCGCTCCACCTTGTCGTGCAGCGCCGCCAGCTCGGCGCGCAGCGACGCGATCTCCTCGTCCTTGCTCGCGGCGACCGGCGCGGCGGGCACCGGCCCGGTGCCCGGCTTGAACGCCTTGGTCGCAGCGTCGAACATCGCCATGTTGCGCTTGGCGATCTCCGCGAACGGCGAGTTGGCGAATGCGCCTTCGACCGCCGAGCGGAACTGGTCCTGATTACGGCGAAAGCTGTCCATCGACGCTTCCAGATACCCCGGCACCACCGCCTGCATCGAGTCGCCGTACATCGCGATCAGCTGGCGCAGGAAGTTGACCGGCAGCATCGGCGTCGTGCCGCGGCCCTCCGCCTCCATGATGATCTGGGTCAGGATGTTGTGGGTGATGTCCTCGTCGGTCTTGGCGTCGACAACCTTGAAGTCGCGACCCGCCCGCGTCATCGTCGCGAGGTGCTCCAGCGTGATGTAGGACGAGCTCTCGGTATTGTAGAGCCGCCGGTTCGCGTATTTCTTGATCGTCACCGGCCCCTGATCGGCGCCGTCGCCCGTCTGCTTCTTCATCGCCGTTCCCGCATTCTGGATGGGCCGACGCTACCCGGCAACCTGCCGCACCGCAACATGGCGTATGTTGCACGGCGAAGTCGCAGCATCACGCCCTGGCATATCGTTGTCCGAGATTGGTCAGCAGCTCGTATTGCGACATCCCCGATGCGGCCGACGCGTCGGGCAGATCGAACGCGATCCCGACCCAGTCGCCTTCCGCGAGATCGGGCGCGGCGGTGACGTCGATCGCGAGCAGGTCCATCGACACCCGTCCCAGAACCGGCAGTCTTCGTCCGTGTGCGAACGCCGCGCCGCGCCCGGAGAAGCCGCGGAAATAGCCGTCGGCGTAGCCGATGTTGAGGATCGCCACCTCCGTATCGGCGTCGGCCCGCCAGGTCGCGTTGTACCCCACCGTCTCACCGGGCCGCACCAGTCGGCGTTGCAGGATCTCGGCTTCGGGCCTGACCACCTGCCGCACCACGCCCGCCAGTTCCGGCCTCGGCACGCCGCCGTAGAGTGCCAGCCCCGGCCGGGTGAGGTCGAACGCATAGTCCTCTCCCAGCGCGATCCCGGCCGAATTGGCGAGGCTGAGCCGCCGGGCGCCGGTCGCCCCTGCCAGCCCGGCGAGCGCGTCGCGCTGGATCGCGTTCATCGGGTGGTCGTCGTCCGCGCAGGCGAGGTGGCTCATCAGCGTATCGATGGTCAGCCCGTCGAGCAGCCCGCCCCGCACCTCCGCCGTCGATACGCCGAGCCGGTTCATTCCCGTGTCGACCATCACGTCGCAGGCACCGCCACCCGCCGCCCGCCACCGCGCCACCTGCGCGGCGGAGTTGAGCACCGGCCGCGCGGCGGACGCCAGCGCAGCGGACATGTCGGCCGCGCGCACGCCATGCAGCACCGACACCGCCAGCCCGAGCGGCGGGAACGCCGCCGCCTCGTCCCACGTCGCCACGAAGAAGTCGCGACAGCCCGCGTCGGCGAGCACCGCCGCGACATCGTCGATGCCCAATCCGTACCCGTTCGCCTTCACCGCGGCGCCACAGGCCGCACGCCCGCTCAGCCGGTCGAGCGCGCGCCAATTGTCGACGAGTGCGGCGGTGTCGAGGCGGAGGCGCAGCGGCGAAGACATCGTGCGTGCCGCTACCGCGCCGCAGCCCAAGCGCCTAGGCCTGTCGCATGATCGAAAGGGCCAGAACACGGCGTGCGGCGCTGGTGGTGGTGCGGGCGCTGGCGATCGTCTGCGGCGCCGCGGTCGGCGCGCTTATCGCCACGCTGATCGGGCGCCATCTCTGGCACGGGCCGGACACGTCATTCGACACCGCGTTCGATCGCCTCGGTCGCGAGTGGCTTATCGGCGGCGCGGCAGGGGCGCTGGCGGGCGTCGCCCTGGCGTTCTCGGTCGGTCGTCGGCGCGATCACGCCGGCACGCGGCTGGCAGACACCGCGCTGGCGATCGGCATGCTGCTGGCGCTGTGGATCGGCGCGCTGATGGACTGACTTCCGATACGCGGACCGTTCGGCGATCGCGTCCTGGCGTCGGACCTCAGCCCTTCGCGGCCGGCGGCGCCGGCGGGGTGATGTCGCCGGGCTTGCAAGCGCCGGTGCGAGTGGAACGGACCCGCATTCCCATCCCACGCTGCGGGGTGGCGGATGCACCGACCGGCACGATCGACATGGTCAGGTCTTGCGCCGTCGCCCCGCTGGTGCCGGTTACCGTCACCCGCACCTTCTCGCCGCTTTGCGCCTGGCAGGTGCCGGCGACATCGACGCGCTCGCCCTCCTGTACCATCCGATCGAACTTGCAATCGCGCGCCGGTGACGCGCGATCGATATTGCCGGCGGGCGTGTCGCGCGCCGCCGCTTCGGGGGTGACGCAGGTGCCGGTGGCGGCGGCCGCATCCATCGCGTTCTGCATCCCCTCCCGGAGCCTCGTCGTGTCGACTCCCGGCCCGCCGTC
The DNA here is from genome assembly GCF_965200135.1 of Sphingomonas sp. Taxonomy (GTDB): domain Bacteria; phylum Pseudomonadota; class Alphaproteobacteria; order Sphingomonadales; family Sphingomonadaceae; genus Sphingomonas. The sequence goes on along the minus strand of NZ_CBDATK010000013.1, from coordinate 92,255 downwards.
GAGGCGGGTGATCTCCAGCCTGGTCGACCAACTGCCCGGCTGGCGCTTCACGGCGCAGCCGGCTTGCCCGTCGCCGTCGCAGCCGCCGCGCTCCCGCCTGCCGCATCCTTGTTCCCGCAGCCCGCGAGCGCCAACGCCGTCATCGTGGTCGCCAACAGCCGCATGATAGCATCCCCTTTGCTTGCGTGGGCCCTGCCGCCATATCCGACTCATGACAATCCAGATCCGCACCAGCCTGGCCGAGCCCGAAACGGGCGACAGCTTCGTGCCCCACCGCCCCGCGCGGCCCGCGAAGGTCGAGGGCGGCAAGGCGTTCAAGCTCGTCAGCGAATACACCCCCTCGGGCGATCAGCCGACCGCGATCGCGGAGCTGACCAGCAGCGCGCTGGCGGGCGACAAGGATCAGGTGCTGCTCGGCGTCACCGGATCGGGCAAGACCTTCACCATGGCCAAGGTGATCGAGGCGCTGCAGCGCCCGGCGCTGATCCTGGCGCCCAACAAGATCCTCGCGGCGCAGCTGTACGGCGAGTTCAAGTCGTTCTTCCCGGAGAACGCGGTCGAGTATTTCGTCAGCTATTACGACTATTACCAGCCCGAAGCCTATGTGCCTCGGTCGGACACCTACATCGAGAAGGAAAGCTCGGTGAACGAGGGCATCGACCGGATGCGTCACTCGGCGACACGGTCTTTGCTGGAGCGCGACGACGTCATCATCGTCGCATCGGTATCGTGCATCTATGGCATCGGCTCGGTCGAGACCTATTCGGCGATGATCTTCGACCTGAAGAAGGGTCAGTCGGTCGACCAGCGCGAGATCGTCCGCAAGCTGGTGGCGCTGCAATACAAGCGCAACGACGCCGCGTTCGCGCGCGGCAATTTCCGCGTGAAGGGCGACAATCTCGAACTCTATCCGTCGCATTATGAGGATGCGGCGTGGCGGATCAGCTTCTTCGGCGACGAGATCGAAAGCATCACCGAGTTCGATCCGTTGACCGGCAACAAGATCGCCTCGCTCAACAGCGTTCGCGTCTATGCCAACTCGCACTATGTCACGCCCGGCCCGACGATGAAACAGGCGACCGAGGCGATCCGGCACGAGATGACCGAGCGGCTCAAGGAGCTGGAGGCGGAGGGCAAGCTGATCGAGCATCAGCGGCTCGAACAGCGCACCAATTTCGACCTGGAGATGATCGCCGCCACCGGCAGCTGCAACGGCATCGAGAACTACAGCCGCTTCCTGACCGGCCGCCTGCCCGGCGAGCCGCCGCCGACGCTGTTCGAATATCTGCCCGAGAACGCGCTGCTGTTCGTCGACGAGAGCCACGTCACCGTGCCGCAGGTCGGCGGCATGGCGCGCGGCGATCACCGGCGGAAGATCACGCTGGCGGAGTACGGCTTCCGCCTGCCGTCGTGCATCGACAACCGGCCGCTGCGGTTCAACGAATGGGACGCGATGCGCCCGCAGACGATCAGCGTCTCCGCGACGCCCGGCGGGTGGGAGATGGAACAGACCGGCGGCGTCTTCGCCGAACAGGTCATCCGCCCGACCGGGCTGATCGACCCGCCGGTCGAGATCAAGCCGGTCGAGGAACAGGTCCAGGACCTGATCGTCGAATGCCAGAAGACCACCGCGCTCGGCTATCGCACGCTGGTCACGACGCTGACCAAGCGGATGGCGGAGGATCTGACCGAATATATGCACGAGGCGGGGATCAAGGTCCGCTACATGCATTCCGACGTCGAGACGCTCGAACGGATCGAGCTGATCCGCGACCTTCGGCTGGGCGTCTACGACGTGCTGATCGGCATCAACCTGCTGCGCGAGGGGCTGGACATCCCCGAATGCGGGCTGGTCGCGATCCTGGACGCGGACAAGGAGGGATTCCTGCGGTCGGAGACCTCGCTGATCCAGACGATCGGGCGCGCCGCGCGCAACGTCGACGGCCGCGTCATCCTCTATGCCGACCGCATCACGGGCTCGATGGAGCGCGCGATGAACGAGACCGCACGGCGCCGCGAGAAGCAGGAGGAATACAACACGATCCACGGCATCACGCCGACGACGATCCGCCGCAACATCGGCGACATCATCGCGCATGTCTCGTCGAAGGATCAGGTGACGATCGAGATCGACGAAGACCGTCCGCACATGGTCGGCCACAATCTGCGCGCGTACATCGAGGATCTGGAGAAGAAGATGCGCAAGGCCGCGTCGGACCTGGAGTTCGAGGAGGCGGGCCGACTGCGCGATGAAATCCGGCAGCTGGAGAACGACGAACTCGGCCTGCCCGCCGCCGAGCAGAAGGCGCCGCTGATGGGGCGCAGCAACGAGGGCAAGCCGGGGACGCGCAAGACGCGCTACGGCAAGCAGCAGCAGGTGCGCGCGGGACGGCGGGCCACGCGACAATAATGTCACGGGGGCCGCCTTTGTTCGATACCAACCTAAATAAGCGTTAATGACTGTTTACGGGCGATAATCTGTTGAGTAACGGCGGCGCAAGGAGAATTCCATGAAGACCATCGCTACTGCCTTCGTCGCAATCGCCGCGGCCGTTGCCGCCACGCCGGCGACCGCCCAGTCCTATGACGCCTTCACGACCTTCAACGGTACGCAGGGCGCAGGTAATTTCTACTACGGGCTCGCTAATCCGGCGACTCCGGACGTGTCGGGAACATTCTTCACGGCGAACACCAACTGCTTTATCGACGGCTCGACCTGTCTTCAGGAAGCGGCGAACCACGATGTTCCCGGTGTCGCCAAGGGCGGTATGCCGGCGTTCCAGTACGGCACCGTCAATGTTCCGCAGGACCGTCTGCTGATCCATCCGTCGAACACTGACGATGTGACGTTCGCCGTGTTCGTCGCGCCGACCGCAGGCTTCTATCGCCTGTCCGCGACGTTCAACGTGCAGGACATCAATCCGTCGGGCGTCGACATCTTCAGTGTCGGCACCACGAACGGTGGCCTGCCGCTGACCTTCGCGAACATCGGATCGATCGGCGCCGGCAACACGACGTTCACCACCTTCACCGGACCGGTGCGGCTCGGCGCGTCCGAGGCGCTCGGCTATGCGGTCGGCCGTCAGGGTACGTACAACAACGACTCGACGGGTCTTCAGTTCAGCGTCCTCGCGGGCGTGCCGGAGCCGACGACCTGGTCGCTGATGATCCTCGGCTTCGGTGCGATCGGTGGCGCCATGCGCCGCCGCGCGCGGACGACCACGACGGTTGCCTACGCCTGAGTAGCCAGTCCAAGGGCTGAACGACGCCGCCGTGCAGGACATCCTGCGCGGCGGTTCTCGTTTATGCGAGCGGCAAGACCTCGCTCCGGCTCAATATCGGCTTGTCAGGCGCCATCGGCTGCCGGGAAATCCGCGCCGAGCGCCTCGTCGCGCAGGTGCTCGATCTCGGCCAGCCGTTCGCGCAGCTTGGCTGTCGCCGCCTCCCAGCCGAACCTGCCGAGCACCAGATGACGCGGCGGATCGTCGCGCATGACCGCCTCGATCATGGCCGCCGCCGCGCGCACCGGGTCGCCGGGCTGCGCGCCCGAATAGCCGCTGGTCTGCGCCATCCGCGCCGTCGAGGTGTCGGCATAGTCGTCGATACGACCGGCGGTCCGGCGCAGCGATCGACCGGCCCAGTCGGTGCGGAACGGCCCCGGCTCGACGCAGGTCACGCTGATCCCGAGCGGCGCGACCTCCGCCTTGAGGCTGTCGGACCAGCCCTCGACCGCGTGCTTGGTCGCCGAATAATAGCCCGACGCGGGAAAGCCGATCAGCCCGCCGATGGAAGTGACGTTGACGATCGCGCCCGACCGCTGCGCGCGCATCACCGGCAGCACCGCGCGGGTGACGGCGAACAGGCCGAATACGTTGGCGCCGAACTGTGCGCGGATTTCGGACTCCTCGCCCTCCTCGATCGAGCTTTGATAGCCGTAGCCGGCATTGTTCACGAGCACGTCGATGCGCCCGAACCGTTCGGTCGCCGCCGTTACGCCACGCGCGATCGCGGAGGCATCGGTGACGTCCAGCGCGACACCCAGCGCCCGGTCGGGGGCTAGCGCGACCAGATCGGCGATGTGGTCGGCGTCACGCGCGGTGACCACCGCCCGCCACCCACGCGCCAGCACGAGGCGGGCAAGCTCCCGGCCGAAGCCGGTCGAGCAGCCGGTGATGAACCAGACGGGGTCGTTCGGCAGCGGCATGACGTCGATCCTCCGAGAATAATGATGGCAACGCACCCGGACCCGCGAGGTCCCGTCAGGGCAGCGTGACGCCCGCCTCGTTCGGTGCGACCGGCGGCATCCCGGTCGCACACCGCGCCGATAGCGCACGCATCGCCATCCACATCCCGCGCAGCTTTGCCTGCCCGGCCGCGTCGCGGACATCGGCGACGACCGCGATCTGCAGCGACGGTCCCTTCAAGAAGACGAAGACGTCCTCCAAGGCGACGGTGTCGACCGTGCGCCAGTCGACGCGACAGCTGCCCTTCTCGCCGGTAATCGTCGTCAGGCACCCCGCCGTCACGACCCGCTTCACTCGCGAGTCACCGGTGCCGAGGTCGTCCTCGATCTCGGTGTACCAGCCCGCGAACGACGCCGCGAGCGGATCGGGGACTGCCCCGGCCGGAGCGCCGGTCGCCGCCAGCGCCAGGGCGATCAGCACATCAGCGGCCATCCCCTCGTCCGGAGGTCGGCTCCGCGTCGGTCGTCTGCGGCGGCGCGGGCGACGGGCGGTCGGCCGCGTCCTTGTCGGGATCGGTCAGCAGGTCGTCGACGACCTCCTGTGCCGTGTTTTCCTTCTCCATGGTCGCTCTCCTCAATGTTCCGCGGCGTAATAGCGCGCCACTCGCTCGGCATAGGCGTTGTCGAACACTGGCGCGTGATTGGCCCAGCTCGGCCCGCCCTTGAGCAGCTGCGGATCGACGCGCACGACGTAGACGTCACGCACCGGGTCGAAGCCGAGCAGCGCGAACGGCACCGGGTAATAGCTCTTGCCCATCCCCAGGAAGCCACCGAGGCTCAGCACCGCATGCGTGGCCTGACCCGACGCCTTGTCGATCAGATAGGCCGCCACCGTGCCCACGGCGGCGCCATCGCGGGTTTCCGCGCGCGGCTGTTCGCTGGTGAGCGCCTGAACCAAGGGGGCGGGAGCAGGGGTGGGAGCGGGAGTGGTGGCCATGAGGATCAAACCCTGCGGTCCACCGCCCGGTTCCCGCGCCCGACGCGATGGTGCCGTGGTTGAGGCGGGCGAAAGGCTGGGGCATAGCCCGCAGATGCGCGCGACCGCCTTTATCCTCGCCGCGCTCGCCACCGCGAGCTGCACCACCGCGCCCCCGGTCCGGCCGGCAGCGGCGCCGCCGCCGCGCGCCGTCGCGCGCTCGCCTGCGCCCGTGCCGCTGGCCGCCGATTGGCGCGACTGGCCGATGACGCCGGGGACGTGGCGCTACGCCGCTGACGCGCGGGGATCGGCAGCGACGTTCGGTCAGGTCGGCGCGCCGGCGGCGGTGCTGCGATGCGATCGGCAGGGCGGACGCATCTTCCTATCAGTCGCCGGCGCGACGTCCGGCATGCTGACGGTGCGGACCAGCAGCATCAGCCGTACCGTACCGGGCGGCGCGACCGGCGGTGTGCCGCCCTATGTCGCCGCGACGCTCGCGGTCGGCGACCCTCTGCTCGACGCGATCGCGTTCAGCCGCGGGCGCTTTGCGCTGAGCCGCACGGGCGCTCGCCCGATCGTCCTGCCCGCCTGGGCGGAAGTCGGACGGGTGATCGAGGATTGCCGTCCCTGAGCCTTGATTCCCGGCGACGTCTCCGCCGCAAATCAGGTCTTGCAAGTCGCCGCGGTTCTTCGCACATTGGGGCTGCGGGCGATGCCCGCATCTTGGCTTCAACAAGCGAAAGGAGGTGATCCGATGTCTCATGGTTCAGCAGTGGGGTCGGTTCAGTTCGTTCGGGGGACCGGCCTCTAGGACCGCAGGATCGCGTCGGAGGGTATACTCTCTCAATCAACGACGCGGTGCGAAGGTCGTACCAGAGGCCACCTGGTCTCCCGGGCTGGAGCTCTCCGGCCGCTGACCATGTTAGGGGGCTGTCAGGTGGTTCTGCGAACCGTCTGGCAGCCTCTTCTCATTTGCCGCGCGCATGGGCGCAGCAAAGCTGCTCCCAAGACGCGCAAGAACGGCCGGCGGGCGGCGAAGCGCGCCCGTTCGACGTCACGACGCGGCTCCGACGCTAGCTTTCCTGACGCCTTGAACCACACCGAACGCCACGAGTGCGCGCGCGCCGATGCGCTACGCTTCCGACCCCGCCGAGCGCCGATAGAGCGCCCCGCCGGCCGTCACCTGATCCGCCTCCCGTGTCCGCCCGAGCCGCCGCAGCACGTCCACCAGCAAATCTCGCGCGGCCGCGCTCGCCGGGTCGATCGCCAGCGCGCGGCGCAGCGCCGGCTCCGCCTCGGCCGGTTTCAACGCGGCGTGCGCCATGCCCAGTCCGATCAGCGCGTCGACCCGGTCCGGCTCCGCCGCCGTCACCAGCGCGAACGCCCGCGCCGCGTCGGCGGGCCGTTCCAGCATCAGCCAAGCGGCACCGGCCCGGATCCGTTCCGCCGCCGCGCCCTCCGCCTCTACCCGCAGCAGATACGGCCGCGCCGATGCCGCCTCGCCCCGCAGCGCGTGATAGCCACCCCGGATCAGTGCCTCCCAGACATGGCCCGGTGCCGCCGCCGCGATGCGCTCGGCCAGCGGCGGCAGGTCGTCCGCGCGCCCCGCCGCCGCCGCCGCGGCCGCCATCATCCCGATCGCCACCGGCTCCTCGCCCCCCACCGCGATGGCGGCGGCGGCGAAGTCCGCGCCCGCCGCCGCATCGTGCGGCATCGTCAGGGCGGCGAGCCGCACCAGCCGGTGTGCCTGCCATCCCGTCGGCGGTGCGGGCGCACGATGGCCGAAGCCCTCCACCCGCGCCAGCGCCGCGCGATCGATCGGCGGCTCCTCGCCCAGGTCGCGTGCCGGTGCCGCCGGCCGCACCCCGGCCGGATCGCCGAGCAGGACGCGCCCGCCCAGCACCGGATCGCCCAGCCCATAGCGCGCGAGCAGCGAGGGCACGAGGTCGACCGCATGTGCGACATCGGATCGGACCCCCGGCTTCACCCCCGGCCCGGCGATCGCCAGAAACCCCGCCTCGCCGCGAAAGCCCAGCGACGCGAGCACCACCACCGTGTCGCGCGGCACGGCGGAGAGGGTGATCGCGACCATCGTGTCGATCAGCGTCCATGCCGCGTCGACGACGCCGTCATAGGGCGGCGGAGCGTCCGCAAACCGCCCCAGCACCGCCGCCATCCAGCTGTGGAAGACGAATGCCGTATCCCAGGGCGCCTCGATCAGCAGCGCCTGCGCGGCCGCATGGTTGGTCGACACACGGGCGATCATGATCGCGAGATCGATCAGGCGGCGGTCGCTGCGCTGGTCGACCGTCTCCAGCCCCGGCACCAACGGTGCGAGCGCCGCCGCGTCGACGTCGGACGGATGGACGCGCACCTCGCCCACCGCCTCGCGCCAGGACGGCGGCGCCACATCCGCCGGCAGCACCCAGTCTTGCCAGGACCGGCCCGTCGCTTGCGCCAGCCGGTCGTCGACATGGACCCCGGCCCAGGCCGCGCCGGCGCGGGTGAAGGGCCACGCCACCGACAGCGTCCGCGCGCGCGCATCGCTCAGCCGCTGCCAGACCGGCGCATGCCGCCAAGCCGTTCGTCCGGTCGGACGCAGCCCGCCGGCCCATGCCTCGTCCAGCCCGACGATGCCGTGCTGATGCGCCAGCACGCCGGTGCTCAGCGTCGCCCAGGCGGCAGCGCGGTTGCCGGGCACGTCGTCGATCAGGCGCAGCCCCGCGCCCCGGCGCAATACTGCGGCAATCGCAGGCGCCTGACCCTTGCCGACCCTTGCGATCAGGTCGCTCCACGCGATACCGCCCAATCCGATGACCAGCGTTTTGGGAACCGAAGACATGGCCAATGATCCTGGGGCAAGCATTCAGGTGACGCGCGCGACGGCGGCGGCGCTGCCTGCCTGCTTCGCGCTGTTACCGCAACTGGCGCAGGCCGATGCGGTGGTGCTGGCGGCGCACGACGCGGACGGCCTCCTGCTCGGTGCCGGCGGCGTGTTGTGGCGCGGCTGGAACGAGCCGACCGGGATGCCTGCCTGGATCGAGGTGCTGACCGACAGCCGCCGCGGCGTCGGTCGGGCGCTGCTGGCAGGTCTCGCGGCGCTGGCGGGCGCGGAGAGCGACCGGCTGTGGGCGGTGAAGCCCCGTCGACGAGGCGAGCGATGCCGCCGCCTTTGCGCTTGCCTGCGGCGCGACGGCGGCCAAGCGGCATCTGTATTTCGAGGCGCGGGGCGCCGACTTCACCGCCGACATGGGCCCGGTGGTCGAGCCGCTGCGCCGCGCCGGCCGGATCCCGGCGGACCTGGCGATGATCGATCTGACCGAGGCGAACGTCGAACAGGTCAAATGGCTGATCGCGGAGCAGATGGACGCGCCGCCGCCGCGCATGGACCAGATGCTCGCGCGCGCGCTCGCGGAGCCGTCCGAGAGCGCGCCCGTCGACCGCGAGCGTTCGCGCGTGCTGGTCACCGGCGACAGCACCGTCGCGGGTGTGCTGCTCACCCGGCAGGTGCCGGGCGAGAACGTGTCGGAAGTGGTGTGCAACGTCGTCGACCCGCGCTGGCGCGGCGGCTGGGCCAACCCGATGCTGCTCCACGGCTTTACCGCGAAGAGCCTGGAACAGGGTTGCACCCGGATGCGGTTCGATTGCGACGAGGACGTCCGCGACACGATCCGCCTCGCTCGTCGGAGCGGGGCGGATCGGTTGCGGACGGAAAGCCGGTTCGCTTACGCGACCGCGGCGACGCCGACCTGACGACGGCGGCGACGCATCGCCATGCCCGCGCCGCCGAAGCCCGCGATCATCAGCGCCCAGGTCGCCGGCTCGGGCACGCCCGCCGCGAGCTGGAAACCGATGTCGTTGATGGTGGCGCCGTTGTTGATGACGCCGGCATAGCCGACATACTTGTTGCCGTCGGCCGCGAAGCGAAGGCCGTAATAGCTGTCGCTGGCCGCCAGCGAGATGATCGAACCGAAGTCCGAGCCGGTCTTGGTCTCGTTGACGAAGTTCTGCCTCGGCGCGCCCATCGCGTCCGCCGCGGAACCATAGGGACGGTCGGTTACGGTCGCACCGTCCTGACCGTTTAGTACTCGGTGCCGACAAACGCCTCGATCTCCTTAAGACGTGAGGAGAAGGTGTACTGGGCAGAGGTCCCGACCAACGTAATCGCCGTCCCCTCGGACGTCGCGTTATATTCGATGGTCGGCGCAGCACTCGCCACCGAGGCTGCCGAACCTGCCGCGAACAACATCGCTGGCTTGAGAACCGTCGAAACCTTCATGATCTAAAACCCCGTTTTGCGACCGCGTCCGCCGATGGCTTGGCCTCGAGTCAGGCGGCTGGTGAACGCGCCATTAAGACAGAGCTGATTGTTACATAATCCCGCATTTACCGGTTGTTCCAGGCTGGAACAGATTAAATTGAGCGGCTTTCCACAGCCGCTTCGTGCGTCAGACCGCCATCCCCGCCGCCCACCCGCTCGCCCACGCCCACTGGAAATTGTAGCCGCCCAGCCAGCCGGTCACGTCCACCGCCTCGCCGATCGCGTACAGCCCCGGCACGTGCCGCGCGGCCATGGTCTGCGACGACAGGCCGGCGGTGGCGATGCCGCCGACCGTCACCTCCGCCTTGGCGAAGCCCTCGCTGCCGTTGGGCACGAAGCGCCAGTCCGCCAACCGCCGCTCCGCCGCCGTCAGCTCCGCGTCCTTGCGCCCGGCCAGTTCGGCCCCCGCCCCCATCGACTCCGCCAGCGTCGTCGCCAGCCGCTCGGGCAGATCGGCCGCCAGCACCGAACGCAGCGTCGCGCGCGGTCGTGCCCGCTTGGCGGCCAGCAACCATCCGGCCTCGCGCCCCGGCAGGAAGTCGATCGCGACCGCCTCGCCATGCCGCCAATAGGAGGAGACCTGCAGGATCGCCGGCCCCGACAACCCGCGATGCGTGAACAGCGCGGCTTCCGCGAAGGCCGGGGTCTTGGCCGTCGACGATCCGACCCGCGCCACCACCGGCGCCGCCACGCCCGCCAGATCGCGGAACAGCGCCTCCTCCGTCGGCAGCGTCAGCGGCACCAGCGCAGGGCGCGGCTCGACCACCTTCAGCCCGAACCGCCGCGCCAGGTCATAGGCGACGCCGGTCGCGCCCAGCTTCGGGATCGACGGGCCGCCGGTGGCGATCACCAGCGCGGGCGCGGTATAGGTGCGCCCGCCCTGTTCGACCCGGAACACGCCGTCGCCATGCTCGACCGCGCCGATCGCGGCGCCGAGGCTCAGCGTCACGCCGCCCGCCTCGCATTCGTCGAGCAGCATCGCCACGATCTGACGCGCGGAGCCGTCGCAGAACAGCTGCCCCAGCGTCTTTTCGTGCCACGCGATCCCGTGCCGCTCGACCAGCGCGAGGAAGTCCCGTGCGGTGTATCGGCCCAGCGCCGACTTCGCGAAATGCGGGTTGGCCGACACGAAACGGTCCGCCGCCGTGCCCAAATTGGTGAAATTGCACCGCCCGCCGCCGGAGATGACGATCTTGCGCCCCGGCTCCGGCGCGTGGTCGATCACCACCACACGCCGCCCGCGCTGCCCCGCCGTCGCCGCGCACATCAGCCCCGCGCCGCCCGCGCCGAGCACGATCGCGTCGAAGGTCGCGTTCACCCGGCGAGGGCCGCCAGATGCGCCGCGAGATAGCCGTCGATGTCGCCGACCAGCGAACCGCCGAAACGCGGGTTAAGCTCGATCAGGCGGAGCCCCGCCCCGGTCAGCTTGTAGTTGAAGCAGCAGGTGCCCTCGAAGCCGAGCGCATCGAGGATCGCGGTGCACGGGCCGATCGCGGGCGCGTCGTCCGCCGGTTCGATCGACCGCGGCCGGTCGACCGCCCCGCGCACCGTCAGGCTCGCGCCCATGGCGTAGCGATAGCACAGCCGATACCGCACCCGCCCGTCGACGCGCAGCAGATGGAGGACGTATTCGTCGCTGCCTTCCACCGCCTCCTGCCGGAAGCTGTCCGACGGCAGCGTGTCGGGCTCGTCGTCAGGCGAGCGGACGATCCGGATGCCCTGCCCGAAATCGCCCCGCCGTGCCTTGAGCACATACGGATAGCGCACCTCGCCGTCGGACAGCAGCGCCGGCAGCAGCTCGCCGAAGCCAAGGTCGGTCAGCCGCCGGTGGAACAGCAGCTTGTCGTCCGCCATCGCCACCTGCTCGTCGTCCGGCAGCACCGCGCGCCGCCGTCCGTCCGTCCGCTCGGCGCGTGCCGCGGCGTTCCGCGCAGGCGCGACCTGCGGGATGCTGAGCGGCACCACCAGCGCGAACGGCGTCGCGTCGGTCGCATTGTCGAAGTCGGTGAAGCACGCCTCGAAGCGCGCGGCGTCCAGCCCCGCCTCGATCGCGGGACGCTGCGTCGAATGTTCGCCGAACAGGATGCGCGCGCGGCTCATGCGGGAGTCAGCAGTCCTTCTCGCGCGATCTTCTCCCGCCACACCAGCGGCGCCAGTTGATGGACGTTCTGCCCCGCCGCGTCGACCGCGACGGTAACCGGGAAGTCCGCGACCTCGAACTCGTAGATCGCCTCCATGCCCAGATCCTCGAACCCGACCGCCTTCGCGCCCTTGATCGCGCGTGCGACCAGATAGGCGGCGCCGCCGACCGCCATCAGATAGGCGGACTTCCCCTCGGCGATCGCTTGTGTCGCGTCCGGCCCGCGCTCCGCCTTGCCGACCATCGCCAGCAGGCCCTGGTCGAGCATCATCCGGGTGAACTTGTCCATCCGCGTCGCCGTCGTCGGCCCGGCGGGACCGACCACCTCCTCGCCGACCGGATCGACCGGCCCGACATAATAGATGACGCGGCCCGCGAAATCGACCGGCAGCGGCTCGCCCGCCGCGAGCATGTCGGCGATCCGCTTGTGCGCGGCGTCGCGCCCGGTCAGCATCCGGCCGTTGAGCAACAGCCGGTCGCCATGCTTCCACGACGCGACGACGTCGGGCGTCAACGTGTCGAGATCGACCCGGATCGCCGCCTTGTCGGGCGTCCAGTCCACCTGCGGCCACTCGCTCAGCTTGGGTGCCTCCAGATAGGCCGGCCCCGACCCGTAGAGCGTGAAGTGCGCGTGGCGCGTCGCGGCGCAATTGGGGATCATCGCCACCGGCTTCGACGCCGCATGCGTCGGCCAGTCGAGGATCTTGACGTCGAGGATCGTCGACAGCCCGCCCAGCCCCTGCGCGCCGATGCCGAGTGCGTTTACACGGTCGAACAGCTCGATCCGCAGCGCCTCGATGTCGTCGTTGGGGCCACGGGCCTTGAGCTGGCCCATGTCGATCGCGCCCATCAGCGATTGTTTGGCGAGCAGCATCGCCTTTTCCGCGGTGCCGCCGATGCCGATCCCCAGCATGCCGGGCGGGCACCAGCCCGCACCCATCTGCGGCACCGTCTCCACCACCCAGTCGACGATGGAGTCGGACGGGTTCATCATCTTGAACTTGGACTTGTTCTCCGACCCGCCGCCCTTCGCCGCGACGTCGATCGCGACGGTCGCACCCGGCACCATCTCGACGTGGAGCACGCTCGGCGTGTTGTCCTTGGTGTTGCGCCGGGTGAAGGCCGGGTCGGCGAGAATCGAGGCGCGCAGCTTGTTCTCCGGGTGCAGGTAGGCGCGGCGCACGCCCTCGTCGACGACCTCCTGCAGGCTGCGGTCGCCCGGCTCCAGCCGGCAATCCTGGCCCCACCGCACGAATATCGTGACGATGCCCGTATCCTGGCAGATCGGCCGATGTCCCTCCGCGCACATCCGGCTGTTGGTCAGGATCTGCGCGATCGCGTCCTTCGCGGCGGGCGACTGCTCCGCGGCATAGGCGTCGCCCAGCGCGCGGATGTAGTCCATCGGGTGATAGTAGCTGATGAACTGCAGCGCGTCGGCGACGCTCTCGATCAGGTCGGCTTCGCGGATGATGACGGTCATGACCGACGCGGATAGCGCGCGCCGCGCCGTTCGCAAACCGCGCGCGCGACCGCTGCCGGCAAGGTGAACGCGGCATCAACCAATCCCCGACGGCAATTCGGCAACCCCGCGCGGCTACCTGCCACCGATCATGTTCCGCCTCCGCCTCGAAGCCCGCGACCGGGTGCCCGCCACCGTGCTGCTCGGACTGTCGGAGGACGAACGCGCGCCGCTCGCCGACGCGGACGCGATGCGGCTCGCGCAGGTCAAGGCGGTGTGGCCGATCGCGATGACGGCACAGGCGGTCGGCGCGGCGGTACTGATCGTCGTCCCCTGGGCACAAGGCTTCGCGCATCCGACGCCCTTGTCCTTCTTCGGCGTCGGGCTGGTGACCGCGATGGCGGGGATGATCTGGGGCGCGCTGGCGCTGCCGGGCGCGCGCGTGTGGCCGGTCCACACGCTAAATCGGGTGCTGACGACGCTGTCGGCGGCGATCGCGGGCGGGCTGCTGCTGCTGCTGTGGGCGGCGGCGCGGATGCCGGCCGGGACGGCGCAGCTCGGCAGCTTCGTCGCCGCCGCCGGCGCGATCGGGGTCACCGCGATCGCGTTGCAGCCGGTGCGCGCGGCGACGCTCGGCTTCGGCGCGGGGCTGGTCGTGGCGCTGTTCTGCCTGACGGGCATCGGCACCGCATTGGGCGTGTCGGCGACCTTCCTCGGCTGCCTCGGCGCGTGCGCGCGGCGGCTGGCCCGCCACGACGTCGACGCCGCGATCGCCCACGCCGCCGAGGCAAGCGAAGGCCGCCTCGCCGCCAAGATGATCGCCGAGTTCGAGGGCCAGGGCACGGGCTGGTTCTGGGAGGCCGACCGCTATGGCCGCGTCACCTACCTTTCCGCCACGGTTGCGGGTGACCTGACGCGCGCGGCAGCCGTGGCGCCGGTTGGGCGGATGTTGACCGACATCTTTCAGATCGACGGCGAGGCGCCCGGCACCGAGCGCACGCTCGCCTTTCACCTGTCGTCGCGGACCTCGTTCAACGAATATCCCGTCCGCGCCGCCGGCGTGACGACGGCGGCGGACGTGGGCGAGCGCTGGTGGTCGATCTCGGGCCGGCCGCTGCTGGACGATCAGGGGCGTTTCGCCGGCTTCATCGGGTCGGGCTCGGACCTGACCGAGCGCCGCCGGTCGGAGGCGGAGATCACCCGCCTCGCCATGTTCGACGGGCTGACCGGCCTCGCCAACCGCGCGCACATGCGGTCGAGCCTCGACAAGACGCTGGCCCAGACCCCCGGCGCGTTCCGCCCGGTGGCGCTGCTGCTGCTCGATCTCGACCGCTTCAAGCAGGTCAACGACACGCTTGGCCATCAGGCGGGCGACGCGCTGCTGAAGCAGGTCGCACAGCGGCTGCAGCGCGGGGTCGGCGACGCCGGGCTGGTCGGGCGGCTGGGCGGTGACGAGTTCCAGATGCTGCTGCCGGGCATGGACAATCGCGACAGCCTCGCGATCCTGGCGCGCGACCTCATCAAGGCGATCTCTCAGCCCTATTTCATCAGCGGCGCGTCGATCGCGATCGGCGGGTCGATCGGCATCGCGCTGGCGTTGACGCCCGGCGACGATGCGGAGACGCTGACCCGCAACGCCGATCTCGCGCTCTACGCGGCGAAGGGCGACGGGCGCGGCGTCCACCGCTTCTACGCGCCCGAGATGCTCGCCGGTGCGAAGACCCGCCAGCAACTGGAGGACGACCTCCGCCACGCGATCGCCGGCGGCGGCTTTCACCTCGCCTATCAGCCGGTCGTCTCCACCGCGAGCGAACGGATCGTCGGGTACGAGGCGCTGGTCCGCTGGAACCACCCGACGCGCGGCGCGGTGCCGCCGTCTGAATTCATCCCGATCGCCGAGGAATGCGGCCTGATAGGCGCGATCGGCGAGTGGGTACTCCGGACCGCCTGCATCGAGGCGGCGCGCTGGCCGGGCGACGTGCGCGTCGCGGTCAACATCTCGCCGATGCAGTTCGTCGATCCGCAATTACCGGTGCTCGTCACCAGTGCGCTCGCGCGCGCAGGGCTGGCCGCCGAGCGGCTGGAGCTGGAGATCACCGAGGGGGTGTTCCTCGACGAATCGCAATCGTCGGATGCGATGTTCAAGGCGCTGAAGGGCCTCGGCGTGCGGCTGGCGCTCGATGACTTCGGCACCGGCTATTCGTCGCTCGGCTATCTCCGCACCGCACCGTTCGACAAGATCAAGATCGACCAGAGCTTCGTGAAGGGCGCGGCGCAGCCCGGCAACCGCAACGCCGCGATCATCAAGGCGATCGTGACGCTGGCCGAAACGCTGGAGATGGAGACCACCGCGGAAGGCGTCGAGATCGAGGACGAGATCGACCTCGTCCGCCGCCTCGGGTGCAGCCACATCCAGGGCTACATCTACGGCAAGCCCGCGCTCGCCGAGGATGTGGCGCGCCAGCTTCATGGCGAACGCCACGCGGTGGCGGACGGCTATCGCGTCAGCCGCAGCCCCCGCAATTCGATGCTACGCACCGCGCGTGTCGAGATCGGCAGCACCGAGGGCGACGTCCGCATCCGCAACATCTCGTCGACCGGCGCGATGATCGACGGGCTGGAGATCGACGGCGACGGCGCCGGGCTCGACGTGCTGATCGAACTGCTGGAGGATCAGATGTTCGCCGCCCGCGTCCGCTGGTCACGCGACGGACGCGCAGGGATCGAGTTCGCCGAGACGTTCAATCTGGAGCGGCTTCACCAATCAGGCGCGAGGATCCGCCGCATCGCCGGTTGATCCAGGTCAGTGTTGAATCATGATCGCTTGATCTAAGTTAGTCGCGAGCACGTCGGATGCGCTACCACCGCGGCGAAGCGGGGAGCGACGATGACCGACCATGTTGCCGATCGCCTGCCCCGAGTCCGCCTGGTCGCGCGCGTCTGGCCCGGTCATGCCGTGATCCGGTCTTGATCCCAAGCGCCCCGCCACGAACGCGACACCATCGGTCGGTCGATCGATCACCCGCTCGGGCCGTCGCCGATGGATAGGGTGACGAACGTCTTCACCCGCAAGCTCGTCGGACTAGCCTCGTTGAATGAGCACGAGATCGCGCTGCTCGATGCGGAGGCGACCCCCATCCGCCTGATCGCCGCGCATCGCGACCTGATCCGCGAAGGCGACAAGCCCGGTCCGGTGTTCGTCGTGCTCGACGGCTGGGCCTGCCGCTACAAGATGTTGCCCGACGGTAGTCGACAGATCGTGGCGTTCATGATGCCGGGCGATTTCTGCGACATCCATGCCGGCATCCTGGACGAGATGGACCACGCGATCGGCACGCTCACCGCGTGCCAGATTGTGGCGATCCCGCGCGAGCGGATGGACCGGCTGATCGTCGCCACGCCGGCCCTCACCCACGCCTTCTGGCGCGCGCAGCTGGTCGACGAGGGCGTGTTGCGCGCCTGGATCGTCAGCATCGGGCGGCGCGACAGCCTGCAACGGGTGGCGCACCTGATGCTCGAACTCTACGTCCGGCTCCGCAGCATCGGACTGGCGAACGACGAACGCTGCGAGATGCCGCTGACGCAGGCGGTGCTGGCGGACTCGCTGGGGCTGACGCCGGTGCATCTCAACCGCGTGCTCAAGGTGCTGCGCGAGCGCCGGGCGATGACGCTGACCGGCGGCACGCTGCAACTGCTCGACCCGCGCGAGCTGGTCCGCATCGCCGGATTCGACAACAACTATCTGCATCGCCGAGTCCCCGACGAGGTCGGGTGAGGACCCCACGCGCAGCAATCTCGGAGGCTATTTATTTTCGTTCCTGCATCGTTCTCTTGCGGAGCGAAAAGGCGGCTGAAGTCCACGCGTCGCGAGGGGCGGCATGCGACGAGTTGAATCGCACGCACGACCAATCGCATCACTGCCACGTCATTTACCGGCTTGCCTACAGGGGGGAGTTCGCACAATCTGTAGCGGTTGGACCGGGGGGCTGACCCTATTGCTGGTAGAGAGCGTGACACCATCTAGATGGTGGCTACGGACTTGTGCGCCTGTTCCACAGGGCATCGATCCTTTTTTGTTCTCTTCTGGCGGGGTGGTCCGGGTGTAGGATGGGCGCTTGTCGCCGATTCGAACAGGCCGGGAACGTGACGGCCGAGAACGAGGGAGCGGGTGCGATGGATTTCAGGGACACCGAGACGATGGCGACGACGATGGCAACCGACACGATGGCGGCAAGCGACGCTGCGCCCGCGCCCGCGCGCACCGACGACAGCAAGGCGATTCATCCGCGCCCCTATCCGGTCGAGGTCGATCATTCGCGCGACGCGCTGCTGACCGAATTCGGCAAGGAGACGCTCAAGGACCGCTATCTGCTGCCCGGCGAGGGCATCCAGGATCTCTTCGTCCGCGTCGCGTCCGCCTATGCCGACGATGCCGCCCACGCGCAGCGGCTGTACGATGCGATCTCGAAGCTGTGGTTCATGCCCGCCACGCCCGTGCTGTCGAACGGCGGCACCGGCCGCGGCCTGCCGATCTCCTGCTACCTCAACTCGGTCCCCGACAGCCTCAATGGCATCGTCGACACCTGGAACGAGAATGTGTGGCTCGCGAGCAGAGGGGGCGGTATCGGCACCTATTGGGGCAACGTCCGCGGCATCGGCGAGCCGGTCGGCCTCAACGGCAAGACCAGCGGCATCATTCCGTTCGTCCGCGTCATGGATTCACTGACGCTGGCGATCAGCCAGGGGTCGCTGCGGCGCGGCTCGGCCGCCTGCTACCTCGACATCTCGCACCCGGAGATCGAGGAGTTCCTGGAGATCCGCAAACCGTCGGGCGATTTCAACCGCAAGGCGCTCAACCTCCATCACGGCGTGCTCATCACCGACGACTTCATGCACGCCGTGCGCGATGGCGCGGAGTGGGTGTTGCGCTCGCCCAAGGACGGCTCGGCCCGCGCGACGCTGGACGCGCGGTCGCTGTTCCAGAAGCTGGTCGAGACCCGGCTCCAGACCGGCGAGCCGTACATCGTCTTCGCCGATCACGTGAACAAGACGATGCCCAAGCATCACCGCGACCTGGGGCTCAAGGTCTCGACCTCGAACCTGTGTTCGGAGATCACGCTGCCGACCGGCAAGGACCATCTCGGCAACGATCGCACCGCGGTCTGCTGCCTGTCGTCGCTCAACCTCGAGACCTGGGACGAGTGGAAGGACACGCCCGGCTTCGTCGAGGACATCATGCGCTTCCTCGACAACGTGCTGCAGGATTATATCGATCGCCACGAACCGGGTATGGAACGTGCCGCCTATTCCGCCGGCCGCGAGCGATCGGTGGGGCTGGGCGTGATGGGGTTCCACTCCTTCCTCCAGGCGCGCGGCCTGCCGTTCGAAGGCGCGATGGCGAAGTCGTGGAACCTGCGGATGTTCAAGCACATCCGCGCGCAGGCCGACGAGGCGTCGATGCAGCTCGCGGTCGAGCGCGGCCCTTGCCCCGACGCCGCCGATCAGGGCGTAATGGAGCGGTTCAGCTGCAAGATGGCGATCGCGCCGACCGCGTCGATCTCGATCATCTGCGGCGGCACGTCCGCGTGCATCGAACCGATCCCGGCCAACATCTATACGCACAAGACGCTGTCGGGCAGCTTCTCGGTCCGCAATCCGTATCTGGAGAAGCTGCTGATCGAGAAGTCGAAGAACTCCGACGCGGTATGGAACTCGATTCTCGAGCAGGGCGGCTCGGTCCAGCATCTCGACTTCCTCTCGGCGGAGGAAAAGGACTGCTACAAGACCAGCTTCGAGATCGACCAGCGCTGGCTGCTTGAGCTTGCCGGCGACCGTACGCCGTTCATCGACCAGTCGCAGTCGCTCAACCTGTTCATCCCGGCGGACGTCGAGAAGTGGGACCTGCTGATGCTCCACTTCCGCGCGTGGGAACTGGGCATCAAGTCGCTCTATTATCTTCGCAGCAAGTCCGTGCAGCGCGCCGGTTTCGCGGGCAGCGAGGGTTCGGGCGGGGTGGAGGCGGACAACACGCTCGCGCCGCCCAAGTTCGAGATCGGCGAGACGACCGATTACGACGAATGCCTGGCGTGTCAGTAGCGGCGACGCGCGACGGGAGGACAAGGAAAACCCCGGCCCGCTGGGTGCGGACCGGGGCGTTCGACTACCGGATCAGCGGCGCGCGGGCGTCACTCCGCCTCTTCGAACATGTCCACCGCGTTCTGCGCGGTCGCGGACAGGCGCACCGTGTCGCCCTCGATCTCCGCGACCAGCCCGGCCGGCAGGTAGTGGTGCTTACCACCCTGACCGTCCTCGGTCTGGGCGCTGTCGTTCTTGGTCAGCTTGATCCGCTCGCCGTCGACATGGTCGACCGTGCCGACATGGACGCCGTCGGCGCCGATGACCGTCATGTGCTCCTTGATGTTGCTATGGTCGTGCATCGTGCGTCTCCTTCGAATGGTTCGGAGGCGCAACGAGCGGAACGCCGTTTGGATGCGTCCCCCTTTCGTCATTCCCGCGAAAGCGGGAACCCATCTCCCCCTGTCGGTCGCCACGAACCGGGTTGGCGATGGGCCCCCGCTTCCGCGGGAGTGACGGAGACCGTCCGAACCGCTCGAAAAGCCGCCGCATGACCTGGCAGATCGTCGCCATGTTCGTGGTCGCCGCCGTGCTGACGCTGATCGGCGCCGGCCTGCTCGTGTCGCTGTCGCGGCCGAGCGGCCCGGCCAGGATCTATGTCTTTCGCATGGTCGGCGTCATGGCGCTCGCCGCCGGCATCGTGCTCGGCTTCAGCGCCTGGTCGATGCAGCAATGGAGCGTGGCGCCGTGATTGCCGCGATCCCCAGCTTCCACAACCGCGTCACCCTGACGACGCGCCCGTCCGTTCCCATATTCAAGCTTCTCTCGGAGTAACCCCATGTCCCTCCTCGCCGCCTCCAAGCAGTACAAGCCGTTCGAATACCCCTGGGCGTTCGAGTTCTGGAAGCGTCAGCAACAGCTCCACTGGCTTCCCGAAGAGGTGCCGCTGGGCGAGGATTGCCGCGACTGGGCGCAGAAGCTGTCCGATCACGAGCGAAACCTGCTGACGCAGATCTTCCGCTTCTTCACCCAGGCCGATGTCGAAGTGCAGGACTGCTATCACGAGAAATACGGCCGCGTGTTCAAGCCGACCGAGATCAAGATGATGCTGACCGCGTTCTCCAACATGGAGACGGTCCACATCGCCGCCTATAGCCACCTGCTCGACACGATCGGCATGCCCGAGAGCGAATACGGCGCCTTCCTCGAATATGCCGAGATGAAGGAAAAGCATGATTACATGCAGAACTTCGGCGTCGACAACGACGAGGATATCGCGCGCACGCTCGCGATGTTCGGCGGCTTTACCGAGGGCGTGCAGCTGTTCGCGTCGTTCGCGATGCTGATGAACTTCCCGCGGTTCAACAAGATGAAGGGCATGGGCCAGATCGTCACCTGGTCGATCCGCGACGAGAGCCTGCATTGCGAGGGCATCATCAAGATGTTCCACACCTTTTGTCACGAGCGCCAGTGCCTGACCAAGGCGGTCAAGGACGACATCGCCGACGTGTGCCAGACGACGATCCGGCTGGAGGACAATTTCATCGATCTCGCGTTCGAGATGGGGCCGGTCAACGGCATGACGCCCAAGGAGATCAAGAAATATATCCGCTTCATCGCCGACTGGCGCCTCAATCAGCTCGGGCTGAAGCCGATCTACATGATCGACGAACACCCCCTGCCTTGGCTTGCGCCGATGCTGAACGGGGTCGAGCACGCCAACTTCTTCGAACAGCGCGCGACGGAATATTCGAAGGCGGCGACCAAGGGCCAGTGGGGCGAAGTCTGGGATTCGTTCGACAAGCGCCAGAAGGCGAAGCTGGGCAAGCCGGCGAACGAGGATGTGGCCGAGGGCGAGGATATGTTCGCGCGGGCGGGCGTGGCGGCGGAGTGAAGTGCGGGCGGACTGCTCTAGCGGCGAGTAGAGCAGTCCTTGCCGCAGTCCGCGACAGGGCCGGTACGACCGTCATGTCCAGCGGCGTGGCGCTCCGGCGATCGGGAGCGGCATTCATTTGACCTACTATCGCCGACCGTCTTAAGTCGCCGCGAAACGATTTAGGGCGATCGATGGCTGAAACGTTCAGACTATTCATCGGCGGCGGCGGCGACGATTGGATTTCCCATCTCGTTGAGGATTACCGAGCTGAATATCAGCAACGCAATCCCGGCTTAAAGACCGAATATTTCAGCTGGACTCAGCAGGTTCTCATTGCCAACCTGTTGCGCTGGTTACCGTCAGACGCAATTATCGCCGTCGTCGGGCATAGCTACGGTGCTGATGCCGCCTTCTCCGCGGTGACCGAAGGCCGGGCGGTACGTGTGTTGGTCTCCATCGATCCGGTTGGGCGTTTCCGCCCGTCATGGCCATCCATCCGCGCCGCCGCACGTTTCTGGTTGAACGTCCGAGCCGAGCCATCGTCAAAAAACCACTCGTCCGACGACGTAATCGCTAGCATCGGCGGCAAATATCCACGTCCACCCGAACGCGGCGAGCCGGGCGCTCCCGATTTCTCCATCATCGCCGATGCAACGCACGGCGCGTTCCGCCAGATGATGCGTCAGTCGGTGGCAGGGGTCAGCGGCGCTTCCTTGCTGGGCGGCAACCGTGTTCCCTAAGCGTGCAGGCGATCACCGCCGCCGTCGCCTACTGCTGCCGATCACGTGTGCCCTGCTGTCCTTAGTGCTGCTCGTCGGCTGGCTCGCGTTTCCCTGGTATCGCATCAACGATCTGCGAGTGGAGAACGCACAGATCGTGGCGAGTACGCTGCCTGATCGCGGCGGACAGGTCGATGGGCGCGCGATTGCCGTGACATACTCCACCGAGCGGGATTTGGCCGACCTGCGTGCTGATATCGATATCGGCTACATCGCGGCCAATATGTTCACATGCGATGCCACGGCCGGTGACAATCGCGAAGTAGTCGTACAACGCGCGGAGTATCTGTCGGACCGTCGTCGCGTCCGCGCGCTCGGTGTGACGTCCAGTGGGCCAGAGCGCCGCCACCGCTATTTGGTGGTGTTCGATGACGAACTCACGCATCAGAAGGACGGCCGCTTGGAAGTCGTTCCCGCAACGAGATACCGAGACAATCTGTGCTTCGCGCTCGATGGCGCGAGCATGTGGGCTGGCAAACTATGGTCGAATCACGTCAAGTTAAAGCTGCTTCAAGGCCGAAAATAGACCCGCAACACTGGGTCCCGGCGCCGGTTGCTGCATAATTGGCATTGCGTTCATGCGAGCGGCCAGTTCTAAAAGGCTCGTGACCGATCAGCTGGTCAGCGGCTACTCCTCGTCAGGGTGACCGTCCGCCATAGCTTCCACAGCCGCGTCGACCTGATCGAATAGCCAGGCTTTACTCATGCCTCGGCTGTACTACGCGAGTCCGCCGTCAAAAAGCGGGACCGCTCAGTCCCTCGAACCCCAACCTTGTCACCCCCGCCCGCTTTACCACCGCCAGCACCTGCACGAACCGTTC
Source organism: Sphingomonas sp. (assembly GCF_965200135.1). Taxonomy (GTDB): domain Bacteria; phylum Pseudomonadota; class Alphaproteobacteria; order Sphingomonadales; family Sphingomonadaceae; genus Sphingomonas. Next base: position 69,625 of record NZ_CBDATK010000013.1, on the reverse strand, counting down.
GTATCGCGCCGCCGGGTCGGTCGCCATCACCAGCGTCGCCTGCTCGTCCCGCCCGACCGGCGCCAGCCGGGCCGCCAGCGCCGCGTCGCTCATCGCCGCCCCGTCCAGCGTCACCGCGCCGGCACGCGACACCGCCAGCCGATGCGTCGTCACCGGCAGCACGCGCCCGGACGGTCCCGGCAGCGTGATCGGCACCTCGTTGGTGATCGTCGGCACCAGCAGGATGAACATTACGATCAGCACCAGCAGCACGTCGATCAGCGGCGTCATGTTGAGGTCGGCGATCGGCCGCCCCTCGTCGATGGCGGCGGCATAGGCGGGAACGGGACGGCGCATCGCGGTTCTCCCTCGAGGTGATGTTATGTGATACTGTTACGTACCACACGCGCTGTCAACACCCCTGAACGATCGCCGTCCGGTTCTGCCGGACCGTCGCGAGGCTCCCTTGCGATGAGGCCATCCACCACCGGGACCCGGCGCGGCGGCGGCGCTACTCGCGCCCTGTTCCGGCGTCGAACGCGGTCGCGACCTCCTTCTTGAAGTCGAATCCGGCCATCGATCCCACCACAGCGGCGATCACCTGCGGCTGCACCGCGCGCAGCTTCGTCGCCGCCGGGCTCTCCGCCGCCGCGACGAGCGTCGTCAGCTCGCCGATCGTCAGCAGCTCGGCATAGCGCCGCCCCTCCACCGCGAAGAGCCGCGCCGCGCCCGCGTCCAGCGTCGTCCTCGCCACCCGCCGCAGTCGCGCCTGCTCGGCGGGTGACAGCGTCGGGCGCGCCGCGATCAGCTCGTCGGTCTCCTTCGCCGCCTGCACCGGCAACAGCGCCGCCAGCGTTCCCGCGCGCGCCAGCCGCTCGCCCATCGCGATCGCCGCCGAGGTCGGCGCGACGGAGGGCGGTGGTGCCGTCGACCCACCCGCCGGAATCTGCGCGCCCGCCAAGAATACCGCTACAATCATCATCGTCCGTCTCCCCGGCGCGATCCTGCGCCGCCCCTGCCGGCCCGTGCAAGCGGCGATCAGCGCGCGCGGCGAACGGGGGCGTGGAAGTCGGGCGGCTTGTCGGCGATCCAGCGCAGGAACCGCGCCACATCCTCGCGGGCGCGCAACGAATCGATGGTCGAGAACGTCCGCGCCAGATCGGCGTTGGGCACCAGCGCGTGGATGGTGCGGTGACAGATCGGATGGACCGGCGCGGTCACCCGGCCACCCTCGCTCCTGGGCACCAGATGATGCCATTCGACCCGCACGCCCAGCGGCCGCGCACACAAGGCACAGGTCGCCGCCTCGACCTCACGTGCGGTCAACGCCGCCGCTGCCGCTAGCCCCGCCTTGCGCTTGACCTTTCCCGCCATCGGCAAGGGATATGGGTCATCGCGGTCTGGTGCGCCACGCCGCCGGCCCGGACCGCCGGACTCCGTGGCGAGACCCCGGCCAGCTCGCGCCGACCGGGGCCACCCATGGCTTAGAAGTGCGCGATCACGCCGGCGAGCGGACGGAAGCTGTCCGCGTTGCCGAAGGTCGACACCTCGAAGCGAAGCCGCACGCCCGCGCGGTTGGTCAGCCCGCCAAGGCCGATATCCTTCGGCCCGACCTCGGCGCCGATACCATAGCTGACGGCGTGATAGTCACGGCTGGTGTTGCCGGTGTTGCGGGCAAGGCCGCGGAAATGGTCGAAATTGACCCACTGATAGCCGACCTTGCCATAGAACAGCCCGCTATCGCCCGCGCGGAAACCGAAGCGGCCGGCGGCGCCGTACTCCCAGTCGATCGCGCCCGAGATGCCCTTGGCGACATTGCCCTCGGCACCGACGAACACCGGCCCGAGCGGCACGTTGACGCCCGCGACGCCCTGCACCAGCGAACCGTCGAGGCGGCGGCCGTTGGGGATGCCGTGGCCGGCATCCTTGTCGAAGCTCTCCCAGCCGCCCATCACACCCACATACGGCACCAGGCCAAAGGCGCGGCTGCCGTCGGGCGAAGTGGCTTCGCCGGGCGTGGGCGAGCCGGGGGACTGCTGCTCGGGCGCGGGCGCTGCGGCCATGTCCTGCGCGAATGCCGGCGTGGCAAGCACGGCGCCAACGAACGCGGCGGCGGTGACAAACTTCTTCATGATACCCTCGATCAACTACTTGGAATTGGTGGCGACACGACCTGTTTTTGCCACCGGGACGGGCTGAACCGTCCTGACCGATCATCGTTGCGTACTTTCTCGCTCCGCGCGATCTTCACTGACGAGTGTCACCAAAGTGCAACGGTTTCTTTCGCGCGGATGAACGATGTCAGCAGAATACTTGCAAAGACGGTCAGCGCTGTCTGCGGATGATTGCGTCTTGCGCATCGTTCGCAGCGACGTCGACGCAGAGTTGACCTCGATACCGCGCCGTTAACCTTCTGCGTCAGTTCACAGTCAACGACCTCCGACGTAGAGCCGCCGGATGTTCGGACCCCGCCTTTTCCGAAGCCGCTGGTCCGCGCTGTTCTGGGCCGCCGGCGTGGTCTGGTTCGCCTATGATGTCGCGGACGACGCGCCGCACGGGCACTCGCACGGAACCACGCAGGCCGCCGACGCCACCGGCGACGCGGTCACCGCCGCCGATCTCGCCGCCATCGCCAACGCCCAGGTCAACTAGGCACGACCGGCCCACCCCCCGCAGCGACGGGAGAGCGGGCCGGCCGGGACAAGATCCCTGCCCCATCTATTGGGCAGGGCATCGCGCCCTCCCTACGGGCGCAGCGCCGCGTCGTCCTTGTCGTCGAGTTCGTCGTCGTCGACCTCGTCGTCGTCGAAATCGTCCTGCATGTCGTCCTCGTCCGTGTCTTCCTTGGCCATGGTCACGCTCGCGTCGGTCTCACCGACCTCGCCGTCCTCCATGTCCAGCTCATCGAGCGGCTCGTCCTCGTCGTCTTCGTCGCCCAGGTCGGGGTCGAGGTCGGTCAGCACCAGCCCGTCGGTCGGCCCGGTACGCGTCGCTTCCAGTATCTCGGCGCGCTGGCTCTCGTCATAGCCTTCCTCGTCATAGCCGTCGTCGCCCGTGCCGGTTCCGGTCACCTGATTGCCGCCCATGTCTGCCTCCATTCGATTGGTCACAGGCGCGAACGGCGGGAGCGGCGGCGTGGTTCCGTCGCCGGGGTGACGACCCCCGCCGGACGGCGTATATCGGCCCAATGCCCGACACTCTCTCCATCACGCCCTCCGCCACCGCCGCCGTCCCGACGCTGTCGCTCGCCGACCAAGCCGGCGACCCTACGCGCTTCGCCGCCGATCTCGGCGGATCGTTCCGCCGCTTCGGCTTCGCGATCGTCGCCGATCACGGCATCCCCGGCGACCTGATCGAGCGCGCCTGGGCGCAGACGCAGGCGCTGTTCGCGCTGCCGGATGACGAGAAGCGCGGCTATCATATGGCGGGCGGCGGCGGCGCGCGCGGCTACACCCCATTCAAGACGGAGATCGCCAAGGGTGCCAGCGCGGTCGACCTCAAGGAGTTCTGGCACGTCGGCCGCGAGCTTCCCGCCCACCACCGCTTCGCAGAGGCGATGGCACCCAACATCTGGCCCGACCACCCCGCCGCGTTCCGCGACACCTTTATCGAGCTGTTCGCCGCCTTCGACCGCGCCGGCGATCGGCTATTGTCGGCGATCGCGGTCCATCTGGGGCTGGACGCGGACTGGTTCGATCCGGCGGTGAAGGACGGCAACTCCGTGCTCCGCCTGCTCCACTACCCGCCGATCCCCGCCGATGCCGAGGGGGTGCGCGCCGGGGCGCATGAGGACATCAACCTCATCACGCTGTTGCTGGGTGCGGACGAGGCGGGGCTGGAACTTCTCGACCGCGACACCGGCGGCTGGTTCGCGATCAAGCCGCCGGCGGATGCGATGGTCGTCAACGTCGGCGACATGCTCCAGCGGCTGACCAACCACGTCCTGCCGTCGACCACGCACCGCGTCGTCAACCCGCCGCCCGAGCGGCGTGGCCGGTCGCGCTATTCGATGCCGTTCTTCCTCCACCCCGCGCCCGATTTCCTGATCGAGACGCTGCCGGCGACGATCACGGACGGTAACCCGAACCGCTACCCGACCCCGATCACCGCGCACGATTACCTGCACGAGCGGCTGGTGGAGATCGGATTGAAGCCCGCACGCGGCTAACTCTCGCTAGCTGCGAGACGGGCGAAGCCGGCCGGCGGGTCGGCATCGCCGCACCCGTTCGACGTCGCGGAAATTACTCCCTTGACGGCCACCGCCGTATGTCCCCCACCGTCCCGGCGGACGGGATCACCTCACCCGAACCCGCGCGTCAGATACCGCTCCGCCACCGCGCAGTGCATCGCCACGCCGGTCGCCATCGCCGCTTCCTCGATCGTCATCCGCGTGTTGTGGAGCGGCGGGTTGGTGCGGTGGTCGCTGCCTGTCGGTGCGACGCCAAGGAACGCCATCGCGCCGGGCAGCTGCGCCAACACATAGGCGAAATCCTCGCCCCCCATCATCGGTGCGGGCATCTCCGCATAATCCGCCCCTATCGCCGCCGCGCATTCCTGCATCAGCGTCACCGCGCGCGGATCGTTGCGGGTAACCGGATAGCCATCGTTGATCCACGCCGCCGCCGTCGCGCCATGCGCGGCGGCGATGCCGGTCACCAGCCGCTCGAACGCCGCGCGCATCGCGAGCCGCGTCGGCTCCGACAGCGTCCGCATCGTACCGAGCAGCTCGACCTCGTCGCCGATGATGTTGTGCGCGCCAGTGCCCGCCTTGATCGTCGTGATCGTCAGCACCGCCGGATCGGCCACCGGCACCCGGCGCGCGATATGCGTCTGCAACGCGAGCACGATCTCGCAGGCGATCGGCACCGGGTCGATATTGTCGTGGGGCATCGCCGCGTGACCGCCCTTGCCCCTGATCGTCGCATGCACCGTCTCGGCGCTGGCGAGCAACGGTCCCGGCCGGCTCACCACCGTACCGGTCGGCATGTTGGGCGAGATATGCAGCGCGAACGCCGCCTCCGGCGCGGTTCGCTCGAGCAGTCCGTCCTCGATCATGAAGCGGGCGCCGTGATGCCCCTCCTCGCCCGGCTGGAACATGAACACGACCGTGCCCGGCAGCTCGTCCTTGCGCGCACACAGCAGCTTGGCCGCGCCGACCAGCATCGCGGTATGCGCGTCGTGGCCACAGGCATGCATCGCGCCCGCGTTGCGGCTGGCGAAGTCGAGCCCGGTCTCCTCCTCCATCGGCAGCGCATCCATGTCGCCACGCAACAGCACCGTGCGCCCGTTGGCGCCCGCCCGGCCCGCGCCGCCGCCGCGCAGCACGGCGACGAAACCGGTGGTGGAAGTCGAATCGATGATCTCCAACGGCAGCCCCGCCAGCGCCGCCTTCGCCTTCTCCGTCGTGCGCGGACACTGCAGCCCGACCTCCGGATCGGCATGGATCGCGCGCCGCAGCGCCACGATCTCGTCCAGCGCCCCCTCGCCCAGGCCGGTCCAGTCGGTGGTGCTGTCGAGATCGAGGGACATGCCGTACTCCTTTGTCGTCAGCACCTTACGCCCGTTCGCGCTACCGCAACAAGCCACCCAGCACGCCGCGCAACAGCCCGCCCATCAGCCCACCGCCGCTCGACCGCGACGAACTGCGCCGCGTGCCGCCGCCGAACACCTCGCGCCCGATCTCGTTGGCGACCTGTCGCCCCAGCGACGAACTCACCGAGCGCGCGGCGGAGACGACCACCTTGTCCATCGTCGACTGCTGCGGCCGATAGCTGACGCGCCGTCCCGCATCGCGCCGGGCCGCCGCGTCGGCCCGCGCCTGTTCGGTCGCCGCCTTCGCGTCCAGCCTGGCCTGCGCCGCCGCGGCCTTGTCCGCAGTAGTCTGCGCCTCGGTGGCGGCGGCGGCTGCCGAGGCGGCCTGCGTCTTCGCGCCCAGGATCTCCTCCGCCGACTCGCGGTCGATCACCTCGTCATATTTGGCGCCGATGCGGTCGGTCTCGATCAACACCTTGCGCTCCGCGGGCGTCACCGGCCCGACGCGGGTGCCCGGGGGTGCGATCAGCACGCGTTGCACCGGCGCCGGCGCGCCGTCGGGCTGGAGCAACGACACCAGCGCCTCGCCGACCTTCAGCTCGGTGATCGCCGCGCCGACGTCGATCGCCGGGTTGGGGCGGAAGGTGTCGGCCGCCGCGCGCACCGCCTTCTGGTCGCGCGGGGTGAAGGCGTTGAGCTTGTGCTGCACCCGGTTGCCCAGCTGCCCCGCCACCGTGTCGGGGATGTCGATCGGGTTCTGCGTGATGAAATAGACGCCGACCCCCTTCGACCGGATCAGCCGGACGACCTGCTCCACCTTGTCGAGCAGCGCCTTGGGCGTATCGTCGAACAGCAGGTGCGCCTCGTCGAAGAAGAAGCACAGCGTCGGCTTGTCGGGGTCGCCGACCTCCGGCAGATGCTCGAACAGCTCGGACAGCAGCCACAGCAGGAACGTCGAATAGAGCTTCGGGCTGGCCATCAGCTTGTCGGCGGCGAGGATATTGACGAAGCCACGGCCCTTGTCGTCGGTGCCCAGAAAGTCGTCCATCGCCAGCGCCGGCTCGCCGAAGAAGTTCGCCGCGCCCTGGCTGCGCAGCTGCAACAGCGCGCGCTGGATCGCGCCGACCGACTGTTTCGACACGTTGCCATAGGTGGTGGTCAGCTCCGCCGCCCGCTCCGCGCAATGACCCAGCATCGCCTGCAGGTCATCGAGATCGAGCAGCAGCAGCTTCTCCTCGTCCGCGACGTGGAACGCGATCGACAGCACGCCCTCCTGCACCTCGTTCAGGTCCATCAGGCGCGCGAGCAGCAGCGGCCCCATCTCGCTGACCGTGGTGCGGATCGGGTGGCCCTGCTCGCCGAACAGGTCCCAGAACTGGACGGGCGTATCGGCATAGGTCCAGTCGGTGTCGCCGATCGCCTGCGCCCGCGCGGCGAAGATCGGGTGGAGCTTGCCCTGCGGCGATCCGGCCATCGCCAGCCCCGCCAGGTCGCCTTTCACGTCCGCGACGAAACAGGCGACGCCGGTGCGGGACAAGCCCTCGACCACGCCCTGCAACGTCACGGTCTTGCCCGTCCCCGTCGCGCCCGCGATCAGCCCGTGCCGGTTGGCACGGGTCAGCTCCAGCGCCTGCGGGTTAGCACCGCCCTCGTCCGCCCCGATGAAGATGCTGGTCATGCTCGTCTCCTTGGGATGAGACTAGCCCGCCGCCCGAGCCAAGGGAAACGCCAACTCCCCGCCTCCTCAAAGAAGGGTCGGGGAAGGAAGACTCCGCTGATCGTGGAAAGGGCCGCCGCTCACCGAGCGACGGCACATCATGTCCCACCGCGGCAAAGCCGCATCGTCGAACGGGTCCGCTGGCGCGACCCGCCGGCCGGCTGGCGCGTCTCGCGACCAGCTGACGCTGGCCACGTGCGCGCGGCGCCTTACCCGCGTGCGATCCGTACCGCGATGAAGCCGGTCATCTGCCGCCCACGGCTGACCAGCAGCAGCACCGACGGGCGTCCGGCAGCCTTGGCCTGCGCCACTGCGCTTGCGAACTCGGCCGCGGTCCGCACCGCCGCGCCGTTGACCTGCTGCACGACGTCGCCGCGCTTGAGCTGCTTGGACGCGGCGTCGCTTTGCGGATCGACCATCGCCACCACCACGCCCTGCACGGTCGAGTCGACGCCCACCTGCGACGCGATCGTCGGGGTCAGCGGCAGCACCGTCATGCCCAGCGCGGCGGGTGCGACGGCACCCCCCGGCGTCTTGCCGGTCGATCCGTCGTTGTCGCTGTCGTCGCCGTTGTTGCTGAAGTCCTCGCCACCCTGCCCGGTCAGCGCCGCCAGCTGCTCCTGCGAAGGCCGCGCCGCAACCGTCACCGACAGCGCCTGCGGTCGGCCGCCGCGCACGACCTCCAGCCGCGCCGCCTGCCCCGGCGGCACGGCCGCCACGAGGCGCGACAGCGTCTGGTCGGGATTGACCGGCTGACCATTGACCTTGGTCACGACATCGCCGGGACGCAGGCCCGCACGCGCCGCCGGACCGGCCGGCTCGACGCGGGCGATCAGCTCGCCCTGGTTGTTGGGGATGCCCAGCGCCTCCGCACGATCGCTGTCGATCGGGCCGCCCAGCGTCACGCCGATATAGCCGCGTGTGATCCGCTGGCCGCGCATCAGCTGGTCGATGATGGGGCGCGCCTGCTCGGCGGGAATCGCGAAGCCGATGCCGATATTGCCGCCCGACTGGTTGCCCAGGATCTGCGAATTGATCCCGATCACGTCGCCCTGCAGGTTGAACATCGGGCCGCCGGAGTTGCCCTGATTGATCGCGGCATCGGTCTGGATGAACTGATCGTATGCGCCCAGCCCCGTCGAGCGGTGCAGCGCCGAGACGATGCCCGCGGTGACGGTGCCGCCCAGCCCGAACGGATTGCCGATCGCAACCACCCAGTCGCCGACCCGCGCCCGCGTCGAGTCGCCGAAGCGGACGAACGGCAGCGGCCCCGGCGCGGTGATCTTGAGCAGCGCCAGGTCCGAATCGGGATCGCGCCCGACCAGCCGGGCGACGTACTCGCGCCGATCGGGCAGGATGACGGTGATCGAGTCGACGGTCGCGCCGCGCGCACCCGGTGCCACGACGTGATTGTTGGTGACGACATAGCCATCGGCCGAAATGACGAAGCCCGACCCCAGGCTCTGCCCCTCGCGTCGCTGCGGCTGGCCGCTACCGCCCTGCTGGCCGAACAGCCCCTCGAACGGCGTGCCGCTGAACGGGTTGGCCTGCTGGTTCTGGACGATGGTCTGCTTGGTCGAGATGTTGACCACCGCCGGCTGCAGCCGCTGGACCATGTCGGCGAAGCTCATCGGTGCGCCCGCGCGCGGTGCGGCGGCGGCGATGACGCCCGGCTCGTTCTGCGCGGTGCCGGGGGTGGTCTGGGCACCGCCGGGCTGAAGCGCCAGCGTGGCGGTCGCGCCGCCGAGCAGAAGCGCACTGGTGATGGCGAAGGCGTAGCGCACTGGCGGAATGTCCTCTTGGCTGAGGTCCATGGGACCACGTCTGTAATCGGGTAGACTGGCTGAACGCCGCTTGAATATGGCCGTCCCGCGCGAGCTTGCAAGCCGTGCTCTCCCCTCCCGGCAAGGAGAGGGGGAGGCGCGGGCTTACTTGCCCGCGCGACCCTCGAACTGCCGCAGGTAACTATTACCCGGCGACAGGATGATGCTCGTCCCGGCCGCCGGATTTTGTGGATTGCCGTCCGCCCCGAACGTCGTCCGATACGACTGCATCGCACGATAGAAGTCGTAGAACTCCGCATCCTTGGAGAAGCTGGTCGCATAGATGCGCGCGGCCTCCGCATCGGCCTGCGCGCGGATGATCTGTGCGTCCTTCTGCCCCTGCGCGCGGATCGTGATCGCCTGCTGCTGCCGCGCCGTCGCCATGCGCTTCAGCGCCGAATCGAGCGGGCTGCCGGCGGGCAGGTCGGCATGCTTGATCCGCACGTCGACGATCTCAACCCCATATTGCGACGCCAGCCGCTGCAACCGCGCCTGTATATTGTCCATCACCCGGTCGCGCTCCGGGGTGAGCAGCGTCTGGAACGACTGGTTGCCAAGCTCGTTGCGGATCGACGTGCCCAGCAACGGCTGCAACGCGCTCGTCACCCGCTCCTCCGTCAAGCCGCTATTGCCCGTCGAGGTCACCGCCTTCAGCGGATCGACGATCCGGAACCGCGCATAGGCGTCGACCTCCAGCGGCTCCTGATCCTCCGACAGCACCTGCTGGTTGTCGTAATCGACGTCGAGCACGCGCTTGGAGATCCACACCAGTCGATCGACGAACGGGATGCGCGCGATCAGGCCGGCGCCGGTGCTGCCGAACACCTCGCCGCGGCGATACTGGTTGATCGGCTGGCCGACGGGCTGCTCGAAGCGGAGGACGACCACCTGCTCGGTCTCCGGCACGACCGCGAAGGTCGACGCCGCGACGATCGCGGCGACCAGCGCGGCGAAGCCCGCCGCGATGGGGTGACGGAACCAGCTCATCGTGCGCCTCCGGCCTGGACGTCGGGTTGAGCGGTGGGTTGGGCCGGAGTCTCGGCCGGCGTTTCGGCCGGTGCCTGCCGCCGCGTCCGGTCGAGCGGGAGGTACGGCACCACGCCCGGCGCCTCGACGATCGTCTTCTCCGATCGCGCCAGCACCTGCTCCATCGTCTCGTAATACAGCCGTCGACGGGTGACGTCGGGGGCGAGGCGGTATTCGGCATAGAGCCGGTCGAACTCGCCCGCCTCGCCCTGCGCGCGGGCGAGTTTCTGCTGGGCATAGCTCTGCGACTGGTTGCGCGCCGCCACCGCGTCCTGCTGCGCGGCGGTGACGTCCTTGAAATACGGATTGACGCTCGATGGCGGGACGACGCCGCGCAACGCCACACCCTGAATGCGGACACCCGAGTGATATTCGTCCAGGATCTCCTGCATCCGCCGCTGCACCTGCGCCTCGATCAGCGCGCGGCCCTTGGTCAGCGCGTTGTCCAGCGTCACCTGCGCCACCACTTCGCGCATCGCCGCCTCGGCGGTCGAGCGCACCGTCTCACGTGGCTTCTCGATCTGGAACAGATAGTCGGCGGGGTTCGAGATCGTCCAGCGCACCGAATAGCTCAGGTTGACGATGTTCTTGTCGGCGGTCAGCACCAGGTTCTCGCCGCCGCCCTCGGGAAACTCTTCGGACCGGTTGTTCTGGACGTCGACCATCGTGACCGTGGAGATCGGCGCCGGCAGCGTCACGCTGTAACCTGGCGACAGCGTGCCGGCGTAGCGGCCGAAATTGGTGACGACCCCGACCTTGCCCTGCCCGATCGGGTGGATCGAGGTAAACGCGATCCACACCAGCAGCAGGATGCCGACACCGATCAGCCACAGCGACCGCGCGTTCTGCCCGGTCGGCAGGTTGCCGAAGGGGTTGCCGCCGCCGCTGCCGCGCGCCTTTTTCAGGAAGTCGTCGAGCGCGGTCGGGCGCTGCGGGGGACGACGGCCGCCGGGCGGCACCGACCACGGATTGCGCGGTCCGCCGCCGGCACCGCCGCCTTCACCGTCGCCACCACCCCATGGCCCCTTGGGCGTATCGATCGACAGGATGCGGGGCCGCGGCCACCAGCGCGAGAAGAGGCTCATGCTCGCGGATATAGAGCGGTGCTCCGCGAAAAACAGTGGCAAGCGCCGCACCTGCGCCTATGCGCCTGTGCCATGACGGATCAGGCGCAGGTTAAGACGGCGGTGGCGGCCGTCGCGGGCGAGCGGGCCAGCGTCCGTGTCGACGCGGAGGGCCGCGTCGGCATCGTCCTCGACGCGACCGGCCTCGCCACCGCTGATCGCGACGCGCTGGAGGCCAAGGTTCGCGTCGCCGCCGCGCTACCCGGCGTGACCAACATCCGCGTCGTCGTCACCGCCGAACGCACCGCGCGCCGTCTGCTCGCGGTCGCCAGCGGCAAGGGTGGGGTGGGCAAGTCCACGCTCGCCGCCAACCTCGCGATCGCACTCGCCCGCGCAGGGCTCCGCGTCGGGCTGGTCGACGCGGACATCTATGGCCCTTCGCAGCCGCGCCTGCTCGGCGTCGAAGGCATCCGGCCGACCGCGCAGGACAAGCGGCTCGATCCCGTCCCCACCCCCGCCGGCGTGCCGCTGCTGTCGATGGGTCAGCTGGTCGAGCCCGGCAAGGCGCTCGCCTGGCGCGGGCCGATGATCGCCGGCGCGCTGACGCAGTTGGTCGACGCCGACTGGGGCGCGGCCGAGCTGCTGGTGCTCGACCTGCCGCCCGGCACCGGCGACGTCCAGATCACCATGATCCAGAAGCACCGCCCGGCCGGTGCGGTGATCGTCTCGACTCCGCAGGACCTGGCGCTGATCGACGCGCGCCGCGCCATCGACCTGTTCAAGACCGCCGGCGTGCCGATCGTCGGGCTGGTCGAGAACATGGCGGGCTATGCGTGCCCGCATTGCGGCGAGGTGTCCGACCCGTTCGGGCAAGGCGGCGCGGAGGCGGCGGCGCGCGCGCTGGACATCCCGTTCCTCGGCCGCATCCCGCTGACGATCGCGATCCGCGAGGCCAGCGACGCCGGTCGTCCCCCCGCGCTCGGCGACGACCAGGTCTTCGCGCCCATCGCCGCGCAGATCGCGGCGTGGCTGGCGCGCAACTGACGCAAGGTCACCGCGTTCTCCCCGCAGGAGACCCAGCCATGCCCCTCACCGCCGACGCCGACATCCGCGACCTGCTCGCCACCGCCCGCACGATCGCGCTGGTGGGTGCCTCCCATCGCCCCGACCGTCCCTCCTATCGCGTCATGGCGAGCCTCCAGGCGCACGGCTATCGCGTCATTCCCGTCAACCCGCAGATCACCGGCGAGCACATCCATGGCGAGTTCGTCTTCCGCGACCTGCATCAGCTCGGCGACGCGATCGACATCGTCGACATCTTCCGCCGCTCGGACGCCGCCGGCGCGGTGGTGGACGAGGCGATCGCGATCGGCGCCAAGGCGGTGTGGATGCAACTGGACGTCATCGACGAGGCGGCCGCCGCCCGCGCCGAGGCGGCCGGGCTAAAGGTGGTGATGGACCGCTGTCCCGCGATCGACATTCCCCGGCTTGGCGTGCCGAAGATCGAGCGGCAATAGGGCGCAACCTATTGCCCGGCGGGCGGTTTCGTCTGCACCGACGGGCCGGCCAGCCCGGTAAAGGGATGCCGCCATGCTGATCGCCTTCGCTCTCCTCGCTGCCGCCACGCCGACGCTTCGCACCGACATCGCGGTAACCGGCTGTACCGCCGACTGCGCCGTCCCGCGTCGCTCCCGCTATCGGCTCGATCCGCAGATCAGCAGCGATGCCGACACAAAAACTCGCGCGCTGGCCGAAACCGGCCGCCCTTGTGCCACCGCCGCGCGGCTCTGCACCCGTCGTCCGCGCACGCTCCTCACCACCAGCCTCGACGACTGACACCGGTCAGGTCACCAGCCGGCCGAGCTTCGTCATCCGGATCGCCGCCGCCGCCAGTGTCGCAGCCACGAACGCGAACATGATCTGCGGCACGTTGAGCAGGTGCAGCCGGTGACCCAGCGACAAAAACACGGGATGGATCAGGTAGACGCCGAACATCAACGGCGACAGCCGTTCGACAAAGGCGAGGGCCTTCGGGTTGGCCCCTTCCAGCAGCGCGAATGCGGCCGCCGCGCAGCCGACGGTATACGGCACTCCGACCCCGGTCAGCGACAGCAGCAACAGCATCGCCCCGATCGCGATCCCCGCGATCAGCGTCCACCGCCGCCCTCCCTGCGCCAGCACGATACCCAGCAGCGCGGCGGGCATCGCGTGGACCCATTGCGACAGCGGCGGCCCTATATGGTCGGCCGCCGCCCGCCACCCGGTCGCGGTGACGATCATCACGCCCAGCGCGAAAATCGCCGGATAGGCGATCTTGCCCTTGAAGAAGCGGATGACGCAGATGACCGCCAGGATGAACGGCAGATACCACAGGTGCGGCGCCGTCCCCGCCAGCACGCCGCCGGCCGTGAAGATCGGGTCGCGCTGGACGAGGTTGATGGCCGCGAATGCGATCGACCAGAACACCCATGGCAGCAACAGCCGGGCGGCGGTAACGCGCAACGCGACGGGCCGGACGCGCCGCGTCTCGTAATAGGTCGCGATCACGACGAACGCGATCAGCCCGCCGTACCCGATGAAGCGGCCCGGCGCGTAGCGGCTGTGGTACCAGACGATCCCGAACGCGGCGATCACGCGCAGCGCCTCGACCCACCGGTTCCGGTCGGGCGTTCTGGCCGCGATGGGACATCGTCGCTCATCGGCGGACGCTGGTCGGCGACACGGCGGAAGTCGATACGAAAAGACTCGTCGCGACGCGCGCCGGTCCCGAAACTCGATGGTCACGCCTTGCGCGCGACACAATCGACGGCGACACCGCCGCGATGATCGCGCTCGCGCTCTTGCTTCAGGCCGCTCCGACCAGGCCCACCCCGGCCCCCGCCCCCGCCAGCGCCACGCCCGAGCGCTTCTCGATCCTCGCCGATCCCTGTGCCCGGATCGTGCGCGACGCACGCGAGGTGGTCGTGTGCGGCACCGATCCGGCCACCGCGCAGCGGCTCCCCTATCCCGACGAGGTCGTTCCCGACCACGCCATCCCCTCCAATCCGCAGCGCAGCGGCCTCGGCGCGCTGGCGGCGGCGGCGTCGCCCTGTGCGACGCTGATGAGCGGCTGCCAGGTCGGCGTCGGCCCGCCGATCGGGCCGATGGCGAACGCGGTTATCAACGGCATCCGCAACGCCACCGCCAACCGCCGCGAAGCCAAGGCCCGTGCCGCCGACGGCGACCGCCGCCAAGCGATCGACCTCAAAGCGACCGGCCCGGCGGGCAGACTGGAACCTTAGCTTCCTCTCCCGTCAGAAGGGAATCACGCCAGGATCGGCATCCATAACGGCTGCCCTGCCAGGCTCTGGCTCCCGCGCAGTCGTTCCAGCGCCGCCGCGACGCTGCGCTCCGGCCCCTCGTGCGTCACGATCGCCACCAGCACCGTGCCGTCCGCCGCCGCCTCGCGCTGAGTCAGGCTTGCGATCGACACCCCCGCGTCGCGCATCGCCGCCGCGATTTCCGCCAGCACCCCGACCCGGTCCGCCACCGCGAAGCGCAGATACGCCCGGGCGCGGCGCGCGCCGCTGTCGACCGGCCTCGCCTCGGTCAGCGCCGCCGCCGGCATCGCATAGGGCAGCCCCCACTCGCCGCGCGCGATGTCGATAAGGTCCGCCACCACCGCGCTCGCGGTCGGGCCATCGCCTGCACCCGCGCCCTGGAACAGCAGCCGTCCGACGAAATTACCTTCCGCCACCACCGCGTTGGTCGATCCCGCGACATGCGCCAGCGGATGGTCGAGCGGCACCAGATGCGGATGCACGCGCTGGAACAGACCCTGGGCGGACTCCTCCGCCACCCCTAGCAGCCGGATGCGGTGCCCCAATGCCGCCGCCTCGGCGATGTCCGCCGCCAGCACCTGCCGAATGCCGTGCGCCTCGACCGATCCGAACGCCGGCCGCGTCCCGAACGCGATGCTCGCCAGGATCGACAGCTTGTGCGCAGCGTCGATGCCGTCGATGTCGAAGCTGGGATCGGACTCCGCGAAGCCGCGCGCCTGTGCCTCAGCCAGCACGTCGGCGAAGTCGCGGCCAGTGGCCTCCATCGCCGACAGGATGAAATTGCACGTCCCGTTGAGGATGCCGTAGACCCGTAAGATAGCGTTCGCCGCCGCTCCCTCGCGCAGCCCCTTGATGACCGGCACGCCGCCCGCCACCGCCGCCTCGAACTTCAGCGCGCGTCCTGCCCGCTCTGCCGACGCCGCCAGCTCCAGGCCATGGTGCGCCAGCATGGCTTTGTTGGCGGTGACCAGATGCCGTCCCGCCGCCAGGGTGCCGCGCGCCAGCGTCAGCGCCGGCCCGTCCGCGCCGCCGACCAATTCGACGACGGCGTCCACCCCGTCGATCCGCGTCAGCGCCGCCGTGTCGTCGTGCCAGGCGAACCGGTCCAGGTCGAACCCGCGATCCTTGGTCCGGTCGCGAGCCGAGACCGCCACCACCTCGATCGGCCGCCCCGCCCGCCGCGCGATCAGCTCACGGTTGGTGCCGAGCAGCCGCACTACGCCGCCCCCCACCGTTCCCAACCCCGCCAACGCCACCCGCAACGGCTCACCCATGCCCGAACTCCCTTTGCGGCGCCCCTATGGCGGCAACCCTCCGCTCCGTCATCCCCGCGCGTGCCAGTCGACCCGCTCCTACCGGGGTTCCAGCAACACAGCGACCCATCTCCAAAGTCGAGAAGAACACCGATGCCGGTCGGGCCGACCCTGACTCAAAAGGCTCCCGTGAGGAAATCCGTGCCCCGCGGACGCGACACCAGCGAACAGCGATCGGCCGTGATCTTGCGTCCGTCGCGCCACCCGAACCAAACCACTGTCCCACACGCCCGACTTCGGCCATGCTCTCAGGATGCGCCTGACCACCGCCCGCTCCGCCGCCGCTCCTGGCTACCCAGAAATGCGTTCCCGCGCCCGACGTAGCGCGAGGATCGTGAGGTTCCGGCGTGGCGAAACCATGCGGAGACCCTCCACTTCACGTCGTGCCGCATGACGCGCACGTCCGCCCGCCCCGCCGAACTCACCATTCGCGGCATCGTGCTGGGCGCGGTCATCACGCTGCTGTTCACCGCCGCCAACGTCTATGCGGGGCTGAAGGTCGGGCTGACCTTCGCCACCTCGATCCCCGCCGCCGTCGTGTCGATGGCGCTGCTGCGATCGTTCAGCGACTCCACCATCCTGGAGAACAACATCGTCCAGACCATCGCCAGCGCGGCAGGGACGCTGGCGGCGATCGTGTTCGTGCTGCCGGGCCTCATCATGGTCGGCTGGTGGACGGGCTTTCCTTATTGGACGACGGTCGCGGTGTGCGTGACGGGCGGCATCCTCGGCGTCATGTTCTCCGTGCCGCTGCGCCGCGCGCTCGTCACCGGTTCCGACCTGCCCTATCCCGAAGGTGTCGCGGCGGCCGAAGTGCTCAAGGTCGGCTCCGGGGTCACCGGCGGCGCGGCGGAAAACGCGCAAGGGTTACGCCTGCTGGTCGTCGGCACGATCGCGTCCGCCGGCTTCGCACTGCTCGCGAAGATGCGCGTCGTCGCCGAAGAAGCCGGCCGCAACTTCGCGGTGGGCTCGACCGCGACCGGGTGGAGCACCAGCTGGTCGATGCTGCTGATCGGCGTCGGTCACCTCGTCGGGCTGTCGGTCGGCGCGGCGATGTTCTTCGGGATGCTGATCTCGTGGGTCGTGCTGGTGCCGTGGTTCGCATCCGGCGGCGACCTGGCGGCGGGCGTCGACGCGCTGGTCGGCGCGACCTTTCGCGGTCAGGTCCGCTTCGTCGGCGCGGGGACGATCGGTGTCGCGGCGATGTGGTCGCTGCTCCGCATCGTCGGCCCCATCGTCGCGGGCCTGCGCTCGGCGCTCGCCGCGTCGCGCGCGCGCGGCGCGGGCGACACGCTGGACATCACCGAGCGCGACCTGCCGATCGGCTTCGTCGGTGCGGCCGTGCTGCTGACGCTGCTGCCGATCGCGTGGCTGTTGTGGAGCTTCTCCACCGGCGGCCCGGTCCACGAGCATCCGGCTGCGGTGATCGCCGGCTCGCTCGGCTACATCATCGTCGCCGGCGTGATGATCGCGGCGGTGTGCGGCTACATGGCCGGGCTGATCGGCGCGTCCAATTCGCCCGTCTCCGGCGTCGGTATCCTCGCCGTGCTCGGCGCGTCGCTGCTGCTGCTCGCGATCTTCGGCCAGCGTACCGATGCGGCCGGGGTCAACGCGCTGGTCGCCTATGCGCTGTTCGTCACGGCGATCATCTTTTCGATCGCGACGATCTCGAACGACAACCTCCAGGATCTGAAGACCGGCCAGCTCGTCGGCGCGACGCCGTGGAAGCAACAGGTGGCGCTGGTGCTCGGCGTCGTGTTCGGGTCGCTCGCCATCCCCGTCGTGCTCGACCTGCTCAAGAACACGCTCGGGTTCGCCGGCATGCCCGGCGCCGGTCCGAACGCGCTGTCGGCCCCGCAGGCGGCGCTGATCTCATCGATCGCCAGGGGCGTGCTCGGCGGCGACCTCGACTGGAACCTGATCGCATTGGGTGCGGGCATCGGCGTCGCGGTAATCGCGCTCGACGAGGCGCTCGGCCGCGCCGGACGGATGCGCCTGCCCCCGCTCGCGGTCGGCATGGGCATCTACCTGCCGATGGGGCTGACGCTGCTGATCCCGATCGGGGCGCTGATCGGCCACCTCTACAACCGCTGGGCCGTGCGCCGCCCCAATGCGGAGTTCGCCGAGCGCATGGGCGTGCTCGCCGCCACCGGGCTGATCGTCGGCGAGTCGCTGTTCGGCGTCGCCTTTGCGGGCGTGCTCGCCTGGGCCAATCGGAACAATCCTACGCCCCCCAACGACGCACCGCTCGCTGTCATGGGCGAGGGTTTCGCAACCGCCGCGTTGTGGCTGGCACCCGTCCTGTTCTTCGCACTGATCGCACTGGTCTATCGCTGGACCCGCACCGCCGTCACCGACACTCCACCCGCCGATGGCCCGGAGGCGCCGGCCGACGATGTCGCGACGTACCGGTGATGAGCAGCCGCTTCGCCTTGCTCGCCGCAGCGGTGCTGCTGCCCGCCGGCGCGCCGGCGTCTTCGCTACCGGCGGCGGAGAGCTTTCTGCGCCGGGTGTTCGCGCCCTATCTTGCCGGCTCGGATGCGATCGCGCCGACACACGATCCCGCCGTTTTCACCGCCGAGATGCTGGCGCTGATCGCCCATGATGAAGCGCTCGCCGGCCAAGAGGACCCGACGCTGGACGGCGATCCGATCTGCTATTGCCAGGACTACCAGCCGCTCCGCGACCTGACGCTCGCGGTCCGTGCGACCGGCAGGAACCGCGCTTCTGCGTCGGTCGCGTTCGCCAACGGCGAGACGCGCCAGCGCATGACCTTCATGCTCGTTGCCACAACCGCGGGCTGGCGCATCGCCGATATCCGCACCCCCCAGGATGGCAGCCTCGCCGCGCTGATCCGCCAAGGCATCGCCAAGCGTCAGCGCCTCAACTCATCGCCTTCAGCAACTCGCTGATCGGCGCGAAGGCGAAGCCGATCGAGCTGTCGGCGATGCCATAGGGCAGGAACAGCTGGTCGCCATGCTTGATGGCGCCGCACGAATAGACGACGTTGGGCACATAGCCCTCGCGGTCCTGATCCTTCGCCGCCAACAGCGGTTCCGATGTGCGGGCCAGGACCTTGGACGGGTCGGTCTTGTCGAGCAGCGCGGCGCCGATCGAGTATTTCCGCATGGCGCCGACGCCATGCGTCAGCAGCAGCCAGCCCTCGTCCAGCTCGATCGGCGGCCCGCAATTGCCGATCTGGACCAGCTCCCAGCCGAACTTGGGCGTCAGGATCTTCTCGCCGTCTTCCCAATGCTCCATCCGGTCCGACTTGAGCAGGAACAGGTTCTCGCCGTCCTGCCGCCCGATCATCATATACTGACCACCGACCTTGCGCGGGAACAGCGCCATACCCTTGTTCCGCGCGGCCGGCCCGGTCATCGGCTGGAGGTCGAACGCGCGGAAGTCACGGGTCCGCATCAGCTCGGACTGGATCACCGAGCCATTATAGGCAGTGTAGGTGCCGATCCACTCGACGCTGGCATCGTCATGCTCGAAGCGGACGAGGCGCAGGTCCTCCAGCCCCTTCGACTGCGCCTGCGTGATCGGAAAGATCACCGTGCCCGACAGCGTTGAGTCCCGGTGGCGGTGGACGGTCACCTCGCCGACCGGCATCTCGGTCTCGCCGGCCCCGCTCGCATCGGCGGCGGTGGCGAAGGGCGGCTCGGGTGCGAGCTTCATCTCCTGCCCTTCGGTGATGATGCCCTCGCGAAAGGCGACGGAGGAGATGTGTCCCTCCCCTACCGCGCGCATCGACATCAGCACGCGCATCGACCCGGCCGGCATGCCAGACTGATCGAAATGCGGCACCGCGCTCGGGTTCATCAATGCGGCGGCGGCGTAGCTGTATTCGTGGCAGAAATAGGCACCGATCAGCTGCCGCTTCTCGTCGCCGATCTCCGCGCCGTTCAGCGCCAGCATCTCCTCGATCTGGTCGTAGCGCGTCATGAACACACGCCGGGTCTGCCAATGCCGCGCCTCGAAATCCTTGAGCACGACTTCAAGCTGCGCGCGCGCTTGCGCCGGCGTCATCTCCAGCACTTCTGACACCAGCCGCTCGGTCCGGCTGGGCGGCCCACCGTGGCCGCCCCAGGCGATATGGAACGGCCGCACCACGACGCGCGACGGGTCGGCATGCAGGCGCAAATCGTGGGTGAGCAGGTCCATCACGTAGAAAGCCTCGCGTCGCGTCCGATACCGGGCCGGCCGCGAGCGAGGCTACGCGACGGCGCTGACGGCTCCTGACACGCCTTTGCTCACCTTTCCTAGCCCCGAAATGGCGCACGAGGCGAGTTGCAGCGCTAAAATCGACTCGGCCCCCTGGTTCCGGTTGAGCCCGGTAGGCATCAATCCGTCGAAACAGCCCCCGTCCTCCGCCGATGCCAACGGCAGCTCAAGGTCGTTCTGTCCCATGAACCAGCCATAGGCGCGCTCGGCCTCCGCCACCCATTTGGCGTCGCCGGTCGCGCGATATGCCTCGATGCAGGCATCGACCGTCGCCTGCGCCTCCAGCGGCTGCTGGTCGAATTTCAGCGGTTCGCCATAGGGCCGGTTGAAGCTTTCGGTGCCGACAGCGCGGAACCGGCCTTCGGGCGAGGTCTGCTTGTCGCAGATCCACTGCAGCGTCGCGAGGCCGCATTCAGTCAGCTCCGGCCGCCCGAGTGTGCGCCCCGCCGCGATCAGCGCCTGCGGCAGGCGGGCGTTGTCATAGGCGAGCACGATCTCGAACCACTGCCACTCCGGCCGCCGCGCCTCGGCGAGCAGCGCCAGATGCGTATCGGGAAAACGCCGAAGGATCGCGAGCGACAGTTCGTGACCCGGTCGTGCCTCCAGCATCGCCGCCGCCCCCAGCATCGCGAACGCCTGCGCCCGCAGCGAGCCGAGTTCCAACGCCAGGCTAGCGGTCTCGTCGAACAACACCGTCGCCCAATCGCGGTGCTTTACCTCCACCGCATCGCGCGCGGTCACGCCCAGAGCCCACAACGTCCGTCCGTTCGAGTCCTCGGACCCGACATCCTCGCACCAGGTACGGTCGAAGTTCATGAAGTTACGATAGCGCCGCGCGTCCGGGTTCCAGGCGTACTGGATGAACGAGGCGTAGATCGTCGTCCACTTGTCGCGCGCGACCGGGTCGAGCCCCTTCATCGCGCTCATCAGCATCAGCGCGCGGGCGTTGTCATCGATGCAATAGCCGTGACGCCGGTCGGGCACCGAGTAGATCGAGTGCTGGAGCATTCCGGTCGCGTCGCTCATCCGCTCTACGGCAGCAAAGTCGGGCGCGACGCGAGTCGCGGCACGTGGCTTGCTCAATCGGCGCGGCTTGGCGGCGATACTCGCCGTCGTCGTCGCCATCATCGCTTCCGCAAGGCGCGGCCAGATCATCGTCCGCCCGCGCGCATAGGCGCGCGCCGCCAGCCCGCGCCGCGCCGCATCGTCGCCGAGCAATCGATCGATCTCGCGTGCGAATCCCGCCACGTCGTCGAACGGCACCAGTACGCCATGATCGTCGGCCAGGATCTCGGTCGCATGGACATAGGGCGTCGCCACCACCGGCTTACCCACGCCTACCGCATAGGCCAGCGTGCCGCTCGTGATCTGCTGCGCGTTCTTGTATGGCGTGCAATAGACATCCGCCGCCTGCAGATAGTCGATCAGCCGGTCGTAGACGACGAACTCGTCGATGAACTGGACATGCCCGGCGACGCCCAGATCGGCCGCCAGCGCCTTCAGCGCGTCGCGATACGCTTCGCCCTCGCGCGCGACGAGATGCGGGTGCGTCGCGCCCAGCACCACATAGAGCAGGTCGGGATGATCGGCGGCCACCGCAGGAAGCCCCTCGATCACCGTCTCGATGCCCTTGCCCGGCGACAGCAGGCCAAAGGTCAGCACGACCTTGCGTCCTTCCCACCCGAAACGTGGCTTGAAATCGTCGGGATCGGCCAGCGCACGGTCGGGCACACCGTGCGGGATCATCGCGATCTGCTTGGGGTTCGCGCCATAAACGCGAGTAAGAATGTCACGCGCACGCTCCGCCATCACGACGACGCGCGAGGCGCGCCGCAACAGGCCCTCCATCACGCGGCGCTGGTCGGGGTTGGGCTGCTCTAGGACGGTGTGCAACGTCACTACCAGCGGCAGCGTCGTGCGGTCGAGCAGCGTCAGGATGAACTCGCCCGCCGGCCCGCCGAAGATACCGTATTCGTGCTGCAACCAGATCGCATCGGCTCCACTCGCCTCTATCGCGCGGGCCGCGGCGAGATATTCGCTGACGTCGCCCTCGGGGATCGCGCAGGTCACTTCAGTCGGATAGTCGTAGCTGCCCGGCTGATCGTCCATCGCATAAACGTCGACCGCTATTTCGGGAAAGCGCGAACGCATCGCTTCGAACACGTCGGTGGTGAAGGTCGCCAACCCGCACTGACGGGGCAGGAAGTTGCCGATCAGCGCCAGTCGTTTCACCCCGGCCAGTTCCGCGATACCCGTCATGACCATTGCCATCCTCAGCGTGAACCTTGCCGTCGAATGAACGGTTCACGGCCAAGATGGTTGCAAACCTGCTGCATTGCAACATGCCCGTCGTCGCAACTGCGAAGCGCGTCGTCGGCGGCAAATACCCAGGTAACTGAGTCGCTTCAGCCGCGACCACGATAGGGCACCACCCCCTGATCGGGCAGCCACAGCCCGGCGGGCGGAGCGCCGGTCTGCCAGAACACGTCGATCGGGATACCGCCGCGCGGATACCAATAGCCGCCGATCCGAAGCCACGCCGGCGCCATCTCCGCGACCAGCCGCTCGCCGATCCCGACCGTGCAATCCTCGTGGAACGCCGCGTGGTTGCGGAACGCGCCGAGGAACAGCTTTAGCGACTTCGACTCGACGATCGTCGCGCCCGGCACATAGTCGATCACCAGATGCGCGAAGTCGGGCTGGCCGGTGACCGGGCACAGCGACGTGAACTCCGGCACCGCGAAGCGGACGAGATAGGCCCGCCCCGCCCGCGGGTTGGGCACGTAATCGAGCACCGCCGCGTCCGGTGATGCAGGTAATCGGCTCGGCTGACCGAGGTGCAGGGGCGTGTTGGCGTCGCTCATCGCCCGCCTATCTAGCGGCTGCGGCACGACAAAAGAAGACAAGCGCGATTCCCGTCCTCATCCCGGTTCTCGGCGACCAGCTCACTCCCGCGATCAGCTCGCTCGCCGACGCCGACCCGGCCGCCACCGTCGTGCTGATGATGGAAGTCGCCGACGAGACCGGCTACGTCCGCCACCACAAGGCGAAGCTCGCCTATATCATGTCCGCGATGCGTCACCATGCCGAGGCACTCCGGGCGGCGGGCTGGCGGGTCGACTATGTCCGCCTGGACGACCCCGACAACAGCGGCAGCTTCACCGGCGAGGTCGCGCGCGCGATCGAGCGCCACGCCGCCGACCGCATCGTCGTCACCGAGGCGGGCGAGTGGCGCGTCGCCGCGATGCTCGACGCTTGGGCGACGCGGTTCGCGATCCCTGTCGAGGTCCGCCCCGACACCCGCTTCCTCGTCCGCCACGACGAGTTCGCCGAATGGGCCGGCCGTCAGCGCGGCCGCCTGGTCATGGAGGGCTTTTATCGCGAGATGCGGATCAGGACCGATCTGCTGATGGACGGAGCCAAACCGGCGGGCGGCCGGTGGAACTTCGACAAGGAGAACCGCAAGCCGGCGCAGGCCGACCTGCTGATGCCGCGCCCCCTCGCCTTTGCGCCGGACGCGATCACGCGCGACGTGCTGGCGATGGTGACCGATCGCTTCGCCGGCCACCCCGGCTCGCTCGACCGCTTCGGCTGGGCGGTGACGGCGGCGCAGGCGGAGGCGCAGGCGGCGTATTTCTTCGCCCACACCCTGCCGCGGTTCGGCGATTACGAGGACGCGATGCTGACCGGCGAGCGCCACCTGTGGCATTCGATCCTGTCGCCCTACATCAACTCCGGCCTGCTCGACCCGGTCGACCTCTGTCGCCGCGCGGAGGCCGAGTATCGCGCCGGCCGCGCGCCGCTCAACTCGGTCGAGGGCTATGTCCGCCAGCTGATCGGCTGGCGCGAATACATGCGCGGCATCTATTGGCGTGAAGGGCCGGGCTATGTCGACCGCAACTTCCTGGGGCACACCCGCAACCTGCCGAGCTGGTACTGGACCGGCGAAACCGACGCGCACTGCCTTCGCGAGGCGCTCGGCCAGACGCTCGATACCGCGCACGCGCACCATATCCAGCGGCTGATGGTCACCGGCAATTTCGCGCTGCTGATCGGTGCCGATCCGGCGCAGGTCCACCGCTGGTATCTCGAAGTCTATCTCGACGCCTATGAGTGGGTGGAGCTGCCCAACACGCTGGGCATGAGCCAGTTCGGCGACGGCGGCCTGTTCGGCACCAAGCCCTACATCTCGTCGGGCGCGTATATCGACCGCATGTCCGATTACTGCGGGCGTTGCCGCTACGACGTGAAGCAGCGGATCGGCCCGGACGCCTGTCCGTTCAACGCGCTCTACTGGGACTTCCTCGCCCGTCACGAGGACAAGCTGCGCGCGAACCCCCGCCTGCGTGGTCCCTACAGCAGCTGGGATCGCTTCGGGCCGGAGACGCAACAGGCAACCCGCGCACAGGCGGCGGCGTTTCTCGACGATCTCGACGCCGGTGGCCCCGACGGCTACTGACCAAAGCAAGGGAGTATGAGCATGGACGCGCTGGTGACCACCGACTGGCTGGCGAACGAGCTGGGGGCGAGCGACCTGCGCGTGGTCGATGCGACCTATGTCGACGCCGCGACCGGCCGCGATCCGGCCGCCGAATACGAGCGCGGGCACATCGCCGGCGCGGTGTTCATGAACCTCGGCGAGCTGCGCGACACCGACACCGACCTGCCGATGATGCTGCCCAGTGCGGAGAAGTTCGCCAGCCGCATGCAGAGCCTGGGGCTGGGCGACGGCAGCCGTATCGTCCTTTACGACGACTCGCCCTGGCATACCTCGGCGCGGGCGTGGTGGATGCTCCGCACCTTCGGCGCCCACGACGTCGCGATCCTCGACGGCGGCCTGGCGAAGTGGAAGGCCGAGGGCCGCGAGCTGGCGACGGGCAAGGAACAGCTGCGTCATCGCCACTTCACCGTCTGGTCGGACCGCAAGGGCGTACGCGATCTGGACCAGATGAAGGATGTCGTCGCGTCGGGCAACGCGCAGGTGCTCGACGCGCGTTCCGCCGCGCGCTTCACCGGCGAAGAGGCGGACCCCCGCCCCGCCACCCACGCCGGCCACATGCCGGGCGCGAAGAACCTGCCCTATGGCGGCATCTTCAACGAGGACGGCACCTACAAGACCGGTGACGATCTCCGCCGCGCGTTCGAGGACGCGGGCATCGATCTCGACCAGCCGATCGTGACCACCTGCGGCTCCGGCATCACCGCTTCGACGCTGGCGTTCGGCCTGCATCTGCTCGGCAAGGACGCCGCGCTGTACGATGGCAGCTGGTCCGAATGGGGCGCCGATCGAACGACCAAAAAGGTGACGGGCGCCTGACGCCCTATCGCCCTTCCCTTTGGGGTAGGCTGCGTACGGTTTTCCTGTCCTATACGCGCCACTGAGGTCATGCCCGGATGATGTCCTTTGTCTCTGCCCTGTCCGGTTCTGCAGCCTCGCGTCCGATCGCGACGATGCTTCCGGCTCGACGGAGTGCGAGGTTTGTGAAGGTCTGGCCTCGTGTGGCCTCCTCGAAGTTCGCCGCGTCATCACCCGGCACGCAGCCCGCGCGGGAGTCGCTGGCATGAGCACCGACCGCGACGATCTGTCCCCGGCGACCCGTGTCGTTACAGGTGGGCGACGTCCCGAATGGACGCAGGGCGTAGTCAATCCACCTGTCTGGCGCGCCTCGACGATCCTTTACGACGACGTCGCGCACCTCCGCGCCACTGCGGGCAAGGACACGCATCATCGCCTGTTCTACGGCCGTCGCGGCCTGCCGACGCAATGGGCGCTCGCCGATGCGCTGACCGGGCTGGAGCCGGGTGCGGAGGCGACCTTCCTCTACCCCTCGGGCGTCGCCGCCGTCGCCGCCGCGTTGCTCGCGGTGCTGTCGCCCGGCGACGAGTTGCTGTGCGTCGACTCCGCCTACGACCCGACGCGCAACCTCGCCGACGGGCTGCTGGCGCGGATGGGGATCACGACACGCTATTACGACCCGCTGATCGGCGCCGGCATCGCCAACCTGATCGGAGAGAATACGCGCGCCATCCTGCTCGAAAGCCCTGGCTCGCTCAGTTTCGAGGTTCAGGACGTGCCCGCGATCACCGCCGTCGCGCGCGCCCGCGACATCGTGACGCTGCTCGACAATACCTGGGCGACGCCGCTGCTGTTTCCGGCGCTGTCGCACGGTATCGACCTGTCGATCCTCGCCTGCACCAAATATGTCGTCGGGCATTCGGACGCGATGCTCGGTTCGGTCACCGCCACGCCCGCGCTATGGCCGCGATTGCGCGACACCTCATTTCAGCTCGGCCAGGTCGTGTCGCCCGACGACAGCTTCCTCGGCAGCCGCGGCCTGCGAACAATGGCGGTTCGCCTCGCCCAGCATGGTCGCGCCGCGCTTCAGATCGCGACGTGGCTACAGGCCCGGCCCGAGGTCGCCGACGTGCTTCATCCCGCGCTCCCCTCCTGCCCCGGCCACGCGGCGTTCGTCCGCGACTTCAAAGGCGCGAGCGGGCTGTTCTCCTTCGTCTTCGCCGGCGGCTCCGACGTGCAGCGCGCCGCCTTCATCGACACGCTCGACCTGTTCGGGATCGGCTATAGCTGGGGTGGGTTCGAAAGCCTGGCGATCCCGATCGATCCCGACCGCCATCGCAGCGTCACGCGACGCGACCGCGCCGGACCGATGGTGCGTCTCCAGATCGGACTGGAGGACCCGGCCGACCTCATCGCCGACCTCACGCGCGGCTTCGACGCCTGGGGCACAGTGCGGCCCTAAAGCAACAATCCGTTACGAAAGCCGACGCGTTCGACGCATCGCTGCTTGTGCATTGCAGCATCGTCGTGTCACATGACCGACACCGTGCAGACGTCGCCCGCTCGAACAGAGGCGACGCGCGCGGCGCAGGCGGGGACATCGACCTTCTTTTCGAAAGGGACCCGATGCGCTTTACCCTACTCTTGGCCGGCAGCATGCTGCTCGCCGCCACCCCTGCGTTCGCGCAGGACGCCGCCGTTCCCTCGGGCGATTCGGTCGCCCCGGCCGCCAGCGAGACCGCGCCGCCGGCTGCGTTCACCGTCTCCGGCTCGTTGACCGGCGTCACCGACTATCGCCTGCGCGGCGTCTCGCAAACCGACAAGCACGCCGCCGTCCAGGGCACGCTGACGATCGCGCACGAAAGCGGCTTCTACATCGGCGCGTTCGGGTCGAACCTCGCGGGCTGGGGCACGTTCGGCGGCGCCAACCTCGAGCTGGACGCGATCGGCGGCTTCAAGCACGCGTTCGGCGCCACCACGGTGGATGCGGGCGTCACCTGGTACACCTATCCGGGCGGCTTCTCCGAATCGGACGTGGTCGAGTTCTTCGGCAAGGTGTCGGGCACCGTCGGCCCGGCGGCCATCACCGCCGGCGTGCTCTACGCACCGACGCAGACCTCGCTCGGCCGCATCTACCGCAACGCGACCGAATATGCGAACGGCGTCGGCACCGGCTCGAAGCGTTGGGACAATCTGTACCTGACAGCCGATGCCGCCATCGGCATCCCCAGCACGCCGATCACCATCAAGGGACACCTCGGCGGGTCGAAGGGCAATCCCGGCCTCGGTCCGAACGGCACCAGCCTGTCGCCTACCGGCGAGTATATGGACTGGTCGGTCGGCGCCGATCTGGTCGCCTACAAGAACCTGACGCTCAACGTCAGCTACATCGATACCGATATCAGCAATTCGGAATCGGCCTATCTCGCGCCGAACTTCCGCAGCACCAAGGACGGCAGCTCGATCGCGGGCAGCACCGTGCTGTTCTCGCTGACCGCCGGCTTCTGAACGTAACCCTCCTCCCCGACCGGGGAGGAGGGTCGACGCCTCAGTTGGGAGTCGCTGCCGGAGTAGTCGGCTGAGCCGGTGTCGGGGCGGTGCCACTCGTCGAGGCGCGCGCATCCTGCCCGTCGCCTTCTGGCGCGGCGACGATGTCGCGCGTCGTCGAGCCCTTGTCCGTGACCGTCGTCCCCGGATCGACCGCCGAGCGGATGCCCGCCTCCGCCGATTGCGACCCGGCGGCGCCGACCACGCGCGTCTCGACGCCGCTACGCTGCGCCGGTCCACCGAACAGCGCGTCCAGCGCCTGCTGCGAAGGATTGTTGTCCTGCGGCCGCGCCACCCCCGGCTGCGGCGGCACCAGCGCATAGTCGGGCGGGATCACCAATGGCGCCTGGCGCGCGACCGAGAACTCGTCCGGCCCCGATCCGCCCAGCCGCCGCCCGGCACAGCCCGACAACAGCGCCACCGAGACCACAGCGCCCATCAGGGCCAACGAGTTACGCATTTGTACTCTCCATCGGGGCACGCTTGTCGCGGCCGAGTAGGGCGCGCACGAGCAGCACGAGCACGCCTATCGTAATCGCCGCATCGGCGACATTGAAGACCAAAAACGGACGCCAGTCGCCGAAATGAAGGTCGGCGAAATCGATGACGCAGCCGGGGTATTGCACGCCCTCGCCCGTAACCTTCCCCAGCACGCCTTCGGGCAATACTCGGTCGGCGATGTTGCCAATCGCGCCGCCGAACACCGCGCCCAGCGCCAGCCGATCAACCGCGCTCTTCTCTCGCCACAGCCAGAACAGCACCGCGCCGGCGATCGCGCTGGTCACCAGCGTCACGCCCCAGCGCACCCATTGCGTGTCGGTATGCGTGCCGAGCAGCCCCAGCGACACGCCGCAATTGGCCACGAAGGTGAAACGGAAGAAGCTCGTCACCTCCCGTGTCGTACCGAGCATGTCGAGGTCGATACCGACCGTAATCCAATATTTGATCGCCTGATCGACGGCGAAGATCACTGCTGCCACGATCAGTGCGTTACGTGGGAAGCGGCTCACGCCACCACCTCTTCGCACCGGTCGCACAGTCCGCCGTCGACGACCTCGGGCAGATGCCGCCAGCAGCGGACGCACTTGTCGTAATCGGTCCGCGCCACCGCCAGTTCGCCCCCGATCGAACTGGCGTCGACGCGCGCGACGATGAACGCCTCCGCCAGCGCCTCCGCCGACATCGGCATCGCCGGCACGCTGACCGCCGCCTCCAGGCTGGACCGCACCGTCTTCTCGCGCCGCAGCGGCTCGATCGCCTCCGTCACCTGCGCGCGCAGCTCGAGCACCGCGCGCCACCGCGCCGTCAGCTCGGCGTCGGGCTCGGTCACCGGCAACTCGGGCCATTCCAGCAGATGCACCGATCCCCCCTTCTCGTCGTCGGCGCCGCTCGGGAACCGCTCCTGCCACACCTCTTCGGCGGTGAACGGCAGGATCGGCGCCGCCCAGCGCACCAGCGCGTGGAACAGGGTGTCGAGCACCGTCCGATACGCCCGCCGCTTCGGGTCGGACGGCGCATCGCAATACAGCGAGTCCTTCCGTACATCGAAAAAGAAGGCCGACAGCTCCTCCTGCGCGAACTCCGCCAGCAGCCGCAGGTAGCGGTTGAAATCGAAGCCGCCGACCGCCTCGCGCAGCTCGGTATCCAGCATCGCCAGCCGGTGGAGGATATACCGCTCCAGCTCCGGCATCGCCGCTACCTCGACCCGCTCCGCCTCGTCGAACCCGTCCAGCGCGCCGAGCATGTAGCGGAAGGTGTTGCGCAGCTTGCGATAGGTATCGCTCGCGGTGGCAATCGCCTTTGGTCCGATTTTCAGGTCGTCGAAATAGTCCGCCTGTGCGACCCACAGCCGGACGATGTCGGCACCGCTCTCGCCGACGATCTTCATCGGGTCGACGACGTTGCCGACCGATTTCGACATCTTGCGGCCCTTCTCGTCGAGTACGAAGCCGTGGGTGAGGACGGCCTTGTACGGCGCCTGCCCGCGCGTCCCACAGCTCTCCAACAGCGATGACTGGAACCAGCCGCGATGCTGATCCGACCCCTCGCAATACAGGTCCGCGCGCACGCCCTCGCCATAGCGCGCCTCGACCGTAAAGACGTGCGTCGAGCCGCTGTCGAACCAAACGTCGAGGATGTCGCGCTGCGGCTCCCAATCGGCCAGGTCGTAAGCCGGCCCAAGCAGCGCCTGATGATCCGCGACGAACCACGCATCCGCCCCGCCCGCCGCGAACGCCGCGACGATCCGCGCGTTGACCTCGGCATCGACGAGATACGCGCCGGTCGCGCGGTTGACATAAAGCGCGATCGGCACCCCCCACGCCCGCTGGCGCGAAATGACCCAGTCGGGCCGCCCCTCCACCATCGCGCGAATGCGGTTCTCCGCCCGCGCCGGCACCCAGCGGGTGGCGGCGATCGCGTCGAGGGCGGTGGAACGAAGCGTTGCACCCTGCCCTTCCACGTCGCTCAGGGCGAATGGGGCCTGAGCGGAGTCTTCTTCACGTCCGCTCGTTCCGGGCATCGTCGAAGCGCCATTCGTCGCCCCTCCGCCATTCGTGCTGAGCGAAGTCGAAGCACTCTCGCCGAGCGCCCGATCCATCGCGATGAACCATTGCGGCGTCGCGCGTTGGATTACCTTCGCCTTCGACCGCCACGAATGCGGATAGCTGTGCTTGTAGTCGTCGCTCGCCGCCAACAGCGCCCCGGTCGCGCGCAGGTCGGAACAGATTGGGCCGTCCGCGCCCACGAACTTTTTGTTGATGACCGAACCCTGCCCGCCCAGCCAAGCCCAGTCCGCCCGATACATCCCCGCCCCGTCGACAGCGAATACGGGATCGATCCCGTATTCCTTGCACAACAGAAAGTCGTCCTCGCCATGATCCGGCGCCATGTGGACCAGTCCCGTACCCGCATCGGTCGTGACGAAGTCGCCGGGGAGCATGGGGCGAGGCTTGGCGAAGAAACCGCCAAGGTGGTGCATCGGGTGGCGGGCGACGGCGCCGGCAAAGTCACATCCGGTCCCCCGCCAAACCTCTTTGTAGTGAGGCTGCCCTTGCTTCCTAAGATCCGAAAGAGCTCGCGCTGTAGTACCTGCAAAGCGGCTGTTGAAAGCCTCGATCAGAGGCGTGGCAACCAAAATTCGTCTGCCACGAAGAGCTGACATAGTGGGGTGCTCCCAACCGTCCCCAGGCTCCACGCCCTCCGTTTCTACTCCGTACACGGCAACTTGCGCTTCTAGGCAGACGTACTCAACCTCCGGCCCATACGCCAAAGCCTGATTCACCGGGATCGTCCACGGCGTCGTCGTCCAGATCACCGCATGCGCGCCGACCAGCTCCGGTGCGTTCGGCGCCTCGACGATCTTGAACGCGACGTCGATCTGCGTCGACACCACGTCTTCATACTCGACCTCGGCTTCGGCCAGCGCGGTCTGTTCGACCGGGGACCACATCACCGGCTTCGCGCCGCGATACAGCTGCCCCGACGCGGCGAACTTCAACAGCTCGCCCGCGATCGCCGCCTCCGCCGCATGGCTCATCGTGACATAGGGATCGGCCCAGTCGCCCATCACGCCCAGCCGCTGGAACTGCTCGCGCTGCACGTCGATCCAGCCGCGGGCATAGGCCCGGCACTCGGCGCGGAACTGCTCGACCGGCACGTCGTCCTTGTTCAGCTTCTTGGCGCGATACGCTTCCTCGACCTTCCACTCGATCGGCAGGCCGTGACAGTCCCAGCCGGGGATGAACGGCGCGTCCTTCCCCAGCAGCGACTGCGAACGCACGATGAAGTCCTTCAGGGTCTTCATCATCGCGTGGCCCATGTGGATGTTGCCGTTCGCATAGGGCGGGCCGTCGTGCAGGATGAACCGCTCGCGCCCGGCGCGCTCCTTGCGAAGGCGATCGTACAGCCCCATCGCCTGCCAGCGCGCGAGGATGCCCGGCTCCTTGGCGGCGAGCCCCGCCTTCATCGGGAAGTCGGTCTTCGGCAGGAAGACGGTATCGCGATAGTCGCGCGTGTGCTGGTCGGGGTCGGTCATGGGTGCTGCGCCTGTAACGGGGGATGTTACCTACGTCACCCCGTGCCCCGATCGCCTGCCGGCGAAAGCATTACGCGCGCAAGATGGCCCGCGCCCGCGCGCAATCGCGCTCCATCTGCTCGGTCAGTGCAGCCAGTCCGTCGAACCTGGCCTCCGGCCGCAGATACTCGACCAGCTCGACCTCGATCCGCTGCCCGTACAGGTCGCCGCACCAGTCGAAGAAATACGGCTCCAGCAGCTCCTTGGGCGGGTCGAACGTGGGCCGCACCCCCAGATTCGCCGCGCCGTCCAGCACCGTCCCGTCGGCCAGCCGACCCCGCACCGCATAGATGCCGTAAGCGGGCCTCAGATACCGATCCATCGCCAGGTTCGCGGTCGGATAGCCGATCGTCCGCCCCAGCTTGTCGCCATGCTGCACCACGCCCTCGATCGCGAACGGCCGCGTCAGCAACCGCGCCGCGCCGCGCGGGTCGCCCGCCCGCAGTAGGTCGCGGATGCGGCTCGACGACACCGTCTCGCTATCCAGCGCCACCGGCCCGACCGTTTCCGCCGTGAAGCCGTGCGCACGGGCGAGGTCGGCCAGCACCGCCGTCGTACCGCCTTTGGCGCGCCCGAAGGTGAAGTCCTCGCCCGTCACCACCCCGGCGACGCCCAGCCCCTCGACCAGCCGCTCGGCGACGAACTGCTCGGCGGTCAGCCCAGCTAGCATGGCGTCGAACCCGAACACGACCATGGCGTCCACGCCGGCGGCGGCGAACAACCGCTCGCGCTGGTCGAGCGTCGTCAGGCGAAAGGGCGGCGCGTCGGGGCGGAAGTAGCGCACCGGATGCGGATCGAACGTCGCGACCAGCGCCGGTCGGCCCGCCGCCCGCGCCCGCTCGACCGCGAGCCCGACCACCGCCTGATGCCCGAGATGGAACCCGTCGAAATTGCCGAGCGCCGCCACGCCGCCGCGGAACTCGGCCGGAGCCGGAAGATCACCTGCGAGGCGCTGCATAGGGGCGGCTATACGTAGAGCGTTGACAGCGCGCTACATCGATCCTGTCCGTCTACGGGGCGGATTTCAGCGAACCAACGTCACGAACGAATATCCCGGATCACCCGCATGATCCTCCCGCGCGACCTCGCGCCAGCCCGCAAGAACCGGCACCACCGTGTCGCCCTCAGAAGAGGCGTGGACCTCGGTCAGCTCGATCCGGTCCGCGCGATCCAGGAACAGGGCGAACACGTCCGCGCCGCCGATCACGCTCACCTCGTCGCCCGCCAGTGCCAGCGCCGCGTCAACCGAATGCGCCACCTCCGCTCCGTCCGCCGACCAGCCGCGATCGCGCGTCAACACGATGTGGCGGCGCTTGGGCAAAGGTGCCGGGAAGCTCTCGAACGTCTTGCGCCCCATCACCATCGGCTTGCCCAGCGTCAGCGCCTTGAACCGCCGCAGGTCCGCCGGCAGGTGCCACGGCAACCCCCCGTCGCGCCCGATCACGCCGTTGTCCGCGCGCGCCAGTACCAGCGTTATCAACGGGGTGCGTGCTCCTTGACCCACTGCTTCGGGTCCTTGTCGACCGGCTCGACCCCGGTCAGGTGCGCCGCGCCGAACGCCGCGAAGCGGATGCCGAGCGCGTGGCGCTCCTCCAGTGAGGCGTGACGGCGGAAGTCGGTCAGGCCCTGCCGCTCCTCCTCCGCCAGATGATCCTCGTTGGCCTTGTTGACCTCGCCCACCGCCTTGAACCACGCGGCCGACCCGACCGCCTCCTTGTCGACCGCCGTGCCGGTATCGCGGATTTCGTTGTGATCCTTGATCGCGTCCTCGGTCTCCTCGGCCGCCGACGGCGCGTCGTTGCCGCCGGTGCCGATCTGCATCAGCCGCGGGTAAAGAAACCGCTCCTCCGCCTCGGCATGCGCGTCGAGCAGCGCGCGCAGCCGCCCCCAGATCGCGGTGAGCGCAGGCGTGTCGCTGCCGTCGATCTCGTCGATCAACGCAAATAGTTTCCGTTGCTCGGCATGATCGTCGAGGATGAGCTGGGTGATGTCCATGTCGAATCTCGCGGTCAGGGAGTGCCGTAGAGTTGCCGCCACTGCGCCGCATAGCCGGCGTCGCGGACGGTCACGCCATGATAGGGATTCCAGCCGCGCTCCGCCATGCCCGCGGGCAGCTCGCGACCGAATACCAGCACATGGTCGGCGGGGATGTTGAGGGCGCGATAGGACAAAGCGAGCAGATCGGCGGTGTCCTCGCGGCGGCTGTATTCGGCCCACCAGCGATCGGGCGGCGTCGCACTCGGTCCGCCGATCCACGGTGCCAGCCGCCGACCCGGCAGCGTGAAGTCCCATGGGCTGGAGAAGAGCACGACGCGGCGCACCGGATGCTGCTTGGCGATGAAGGCGGCCATGCCGGCACCTTGCGACAGGCCGGAGACGACGATCCGGTCCCAGCGCGGCTGGTCGCCGTCCAGATAGCCGCCCCAGCCCTCGCCCGGAGCCGCTCGATCGAGCGCACGCAGCGCCGCGACCAGTCGCGGCACGATCGCCTCGGCGGGCGGGTTGGACACCGGCCCGCCCGCGCCGCTGCCGTCGATACGCGTCGCGCGGAACTTCGCCGAGCAGGCGGGGTCGGGATCGCGCGGGCAGACCTGCACTACCGCCGGGTCATCGTCATATTCGAGCCCCAGCGCGCGATAGCCTTGCCCGGCGATCACGCGGAGCAGCCCGCGGGTGTTCTCCGGTCGGCCGCCGGTGCCGGGCAGGAAGACGACGAGCGGCGCGGCCGCGGGCAGGCCGGCGGTCGCGACCGCGATGCTGGGTGCGTCGAACTGACGGACCGCGGGATCGGCGGCGGACGGCACCACCGCGCGCTCCACCAGTCGCGGCGCCGGGGCCGCGCCGAGCGCGAACAGCGCCGCGATCGCGCCGCTATACCGCCACCGGTGCCTTGATATGCGCCTGCGGTGCATAGTCATGGATCACGAAATCCTCATAGGCGTACCCGTCGATCGACGGCGGCGTCCGCGTGATCTCCAGCCTCGGCAAAACGCCCGGCGCGCGCCCGAGTTGCGTCCGGGCCTGCTCCAGATGATTGAGATACAAATGACAATCGCCGCCGGTCCAGACGAAGTCGCCGACCGCCAGCCCGCACTGATCCGCCAGCAGATGCGTCAGCAACGCATAGCTCGCGATATTAAACGGCACGCCGAGGAAGATGTCCGCCGACCGCTGGTACAGTTGCAGCGACAGCTTGCCGTCCGCGACATGCGTCTGGAACAGGCAATGGCACGGGGCCAGCGCCATCGCATGCAGGTCGCCGGGGTTCCAAGCGGTGACGATCTGGCGGCGCGACTGCGGCTCGGTCCTGATCTGCTCGATCAGACCCTTGATCTGGTCGATGTGCCGCCCATCGGCCGTCACCCACTCGCGCCATTGTCGGCCGTACACCGGGCCGAGGTCGCCGCCCGCGTCCGCCCACTCATCCCAGATGCTGACGCCCTGCTCCTGCAACCAGCGCACGTTGGTGTCGCCGCGAAGGAACCACAGCAGCTCGACGAAGATCGACCGCAGGTGCAGCTTCTTCGTCGTCAGTACGGGAAAGCCCGCAGCGAGGTCGAAGCGCATCTGCGCGCCGAAAACGGACAGCGTTCCCGTCCCGGTCCGGTCGGCTTGCCGGCTGCCGGTATCGAGCACGCGCTGCATGAGGTCGAGATACTGGCGCATCGGCACTGACTAGGCGAGCGGGAGCGAGTCGGGAAGTCAGGCCCGACATCCCCGGATCGCCTTCGGCTCCGGCCTCGGCCCTGCCGCGCGGAACATCGCGATGTAGCCGCCCGCCGACGGCATCTCCTGCATCGACACCTGCTGATAGCCGACCGCCGCGAACTCGCACTTCAACAGCGCGGGTGGCGTGCCGTGTTGCACCGTCGGCCGATCGGCGTCGACGACGACCACCAGCCCGTCCGGTCTCAATGACGGCCGCAGCCGCCACAGGAACTCATAGGGCTGCTCGATCTCATGATACATGTGGACCATCAGCACCCGGTCGAAACTCGCCGCCGGCAGCCGGGGATCGGCGGGCAGTCCCAGCCGGACGCTGACATTCTCCAGCCGCTCGCGCGTCACCCGCTCGGCCAGCGCGTCGCGCGTCGCCGGGATGATGTCCTCCGCCAGCACGCGCCCGGTCTTGCCGACCCGCTGCGCCGCACGGATCGTGTAATAGCCTTCGCCCGCACCGATGTCGGCGACGGTCATGCCGGGCCTCAGCCCGGCGCGGTCCATCACTGCGCCCGCCTCGTTGACCCGGTCGCGCGCCTCCTCGGTCGACCAGCGCGGTGAGACGATGTGCGCAACGGGGCGGTCGGCGGCGGGAAAGGGTCCGGGCTGCCTGGGGTGCGGCTTTATGAGCGGTGTAGCGCCGTCGCACGCGGCGAGCGCCAGGATGAGGGCCATTGCCGCCGCCCTCCCGCCGAGAAAAGGAGAACCTGCCCCCCTCACTCCACGTCCTCCACGGCCACCTTCTCGCCCGTGACCCGCTGCGACAGCGCCGCCGCCATGAACGGATCGAGATCGCCGTCCAGCACCTCGCCCGGATCGGTGGAAGTGACCCCGGTCCGCAGGTCCTTCACCATCTGGTACGGTTGCAGGACATAGCTGCGGATCTGATGTCCCCAGCCGATGTCGGACTTGGTGGCGTTCTCCGCGTTCGCCGCCTGCTCGCGGATCGCCAGCTCGCGCTCGTAGAGACGGGCACGGAGCTGGTTATAGGCTTCCGCCTTGTTCTTGTGCTGCGACCGCTGGTTCTGACACTGCACGACGATACCGGTCGGCAGGTGGGTGATCCGCACCGCCGAATCGGTTGTGTTGATGTGCTGTCCGCCCGCGCCGCTCGCGCGATAGGTGTCGATCCGCAGATCGCTCTCATTGTATTCCACCTCGATATTGTCGTCGACGACCGGATAGACCCACACGCTGGCGAAGCTGGTATGCCGTCGCGCGGCGGAGTCGTAGGGGCTGATCCGCACCAGCCGGTGGACGCCGCTCTCAGTCTTGGCATAGCCATAGGCGTTCTCGCCCTTGAGCAGCAGCGTCGCGGACTTGATCCCCGCCTGCTCGCCGGCGTGACTGTCGACCAGCTCGACCTTCAGCCCGTGGCGCTCGCCCCAGCGCGCGTACATGCGCTGCAGCATCCCCGCCCAGTCCTGGCTCTCGGTGCCGCCCGCGCCGGCGTTGACCTCGATATAGGTGTCGTTGCCGTCGGCCTCGCCGGACAGCAGCGCCGTGACCTTGTCCGCGTCGGCGCGGCGCGACAGTTCGGCCAGGCTCGCGGTGCCCTCGTCGGCCATCTCGGCATCGCCCTCGGCGTCGGCCATGTCGATCAGCTCGACCGTCTCGGCCAATTCATGCTCGATCGCGCGCGTCGCGGCGATCGCCTCGTCCAGCCGGCGACGCTCGCGCATCACGTCCTGCGCCGCCT
Source organism: Sphingomonas sp. (assembly GCF_965200135.1). Classification (GTDB taxonomy): domain Bacteria; phylum Pseudomonadota; class Alphaproteobacteria; order Sphingomonadales; family Sphingomonadaceae; genus Sphingomonas. The sequence goes on along the minus strand of NZ_CBDATK010000013.1, from coordinate 32,287 downwards.
TTGGATCGTTCCACAGCGCCTGATCCTCGACGCGCGCGTTCAGCTCGTCGAGCCGCCGCAGCGCGCGATCCCAGTCGAGCGAGCGGCGCAGCAGCGCCAGCGCCTCGTTGATCCGGTCGACATGTGCCTGCGCTTCGGCGCGCATTGTAGGTCCTAACTGTTCTGCTCGTCATCCCCGCGAAAGCGGGGACCCATCACCTGAGATCGCGACATACGCGACCGTCACGATGATGGGAACGGCGGGAGGTGGGTTCCCGCTTTCGCGGGAATGACGGAAGCAAGTGGATGACCAGCCAGGGCGACAACTAGTATATCCCCCCCTCCCGCTGCAAGAAGTCGCCGTCCGACGGCGCCTGCCGCCGCACCGGCGCGGCACTCGCCGCCGCCGTCGGAGTCGCCTCGCCGCGTCGGGCGGCGCGCCGCGGTTCGCTCTCCGGCTTGAACGCCTCCCAGATCACCGGTGCCCGCGGATCGCTTGTCGGCCACGCGCCATAGACCGGCTGCCCGCTCGCGCGGTCGATCCGCACCATGCGAACCCCGGCGGGCGCACGGAAGGGTAGCTTGTCCAGCCCCTCATACGCCTTGACCGCAAACTGGCGAAAGATCGGCGCCGCGAAGGTGCCACCCTGGATGCCGCCCAGATTCCGGGGCTGATCGTAGCCTATATACAGCCCACCGATGAACTGCGGCGTGCCGCCGATGAACCAGACGTTGGTCGGCCCGGTCGTCGTCCCGGTCTTGCCGAACATCGGCCGGTTCAGGTCGCGCAGCACCGTCGCCGTGCCGCGCTGGATCACGCCCTCGGTGATATGGACCATCTGGAACGCCGTGACCGGATCGATCACCTGCCGGGTGCGGCTCGCCGGACGCGGCATCGGCTGGCCGTTCCAGTCGGGTGCGTTGCAGCCGTCGCACGGCCGCCACGCCGCCGGCCAGATCACCTTGCCGTGCCGGTCCTGGACGAAGTCGATCACCGTCGGCGCGTGCATTCGCCCCTGATTGGCGAGGGTCGCATAGGCGTTGACCATTCGCAGCACGGTGGTGTCGCCCGCGCCCAGTGCAAAGGCGAGATAGGGCGCGTACTCGCCCACTCCCATCCGCTTCATGATATCGACGACATGGCCCATTCCGACCGTGGCGGCGGTCCGAACGGTCATCAGGTTGCGCGACTGCTCGATGCCCCAGCGCATCGTGTGCGGCCCCGATCCGGCCTCGTTGCCGAAGTTGCGGAAGCATTTGTTCCCCAGATGCGCGCCCTGATAGACGCAGAAGGGCCCGTCGACGATGATCGACGCCGGCGTCATCCCGTTCTCCAGCGCCGCCGAATAGACGATCGGCTTGATTGTCGAGCCCGGCTGCCGCAACGCCTGCGTCGCGCGGTTGAACGACTGCAACCGCGCGTCGAATCCCCCCTGCATCGCCAGCACGCGGCCGGTCGCCGGCTCCTCGACCACGAAGCCGCCCGACACGCGCGGCACCGAGCGCAGCGCGAAGCCGTCGCCCAGCGGCGCCACCGCCAGGATGTCGCCGGACCGGATCGCGCGATAGGCGTTGCCACCGACCCCCACCACCGGCATCGCCGCCGCGGCGTCTGGCATGGTTGCCTCTTGCCCGTTCGCGAACCCCAGCCGCCAACCGCCGCCCTCACGCGCGATCGCGATCGCCGCACGCCAATTCTTGTAGTCGAGGCCCATGTTGGTGTTCAGCAACACCTGCCGCCAGTCGTCGGGCGTGATATCCTTGTGCCCGATCGGCCCCGACCAGCCGCGCCCGGCGGCATAGCGCAACAGCCCGTCGCGCAGCGCTTCCTGCGCCAGGTCCTGCAACCGACCGTCCAGTGAGGTCCTGACCCACAGTCCGCCCGCATAGACGCTGTACGGCCCGTCGCGGTCGGTTTCGCCGAACTTGCCGATCAGCTGCCGCCGCACCTCCTCGGTGAAATAGCTGCCCGCTCGCTCGTTCTTCGGCGGCTGGCGCGGTGCGGTGCCCAGCGGCTCGGCGTTCGCCTGGGCAAATTGGGCCTGGCCGATGAAGCCGTTCGCCAGCATCTCGCGCAGCACGTAATTGCGCCGCTCCAGCGCGCGGTCGGCATGGCGGACGGGGTCATAGTTGGACGGCCCTTTGGGCAGGATCGCCAGATACGCCATCTGCGCCAAGCTCAGCTCGCGCAGCTCCTTGTCGAAGTAAGCGTGGGATGCCGCCTCCACCCCGAACGCGTTGCGGCCCAACGCGATCTGATTGAGGTACAGTTCGAGGATCTGCTCCTTGGTCAGCGACCCCTCGATCCGATAGGCGAGGATCGCCTCGCGCACCTTGCGCGCATAGCTGCGCTCGTTGCCGACCAGCAGGTTCTTGGCGACCTGCTGCGTGATCGTCGACGCGCCGCGCGCGCGCCGATCGGAGGTCAGGTTATCCCACAGCGCCGACGCGATGCCGGGATAATCGACGCCGTGGTGCGAGAAGAAGGTCTTGTCCTCCGCCGACAGGAACGCGTCGACCAGTAGCTTGGGATATTCGTCGTAGCTCAGCTCCACCCGCCGCTCGCGCGCATAGGACTGGATCGGTGACCCGTCGCCGCCGCGAATATTGGTCGGCAGCGGCGGCTCGTAGGTCCGCAGCCGATCGACCGACGGCAGGTCGCGCGCGAACAGGAACAATCCGGCGAGCACCGCCAGGCCCAGCAACAGCACGCCCCACGCGCCGAGCTTCCCCAGCCGCCGTACCCAGCGCCGCCGCAGGAAGCCGCGCGGAACGGCTGTGGAAGGAGCTGTCGCCATGGATCGGACGAGTAGCAGCGCCCGCCCGCGTCGTCACCCCGGCCCGACGGCTACCTGACGGCCATCCGGCGCGCGAAGTGCGCCTCCACCGCTCGCGTGACGCTATCGGCGATCCGCTCGCGGCCGTCTTCGGAGTCGAGGAAGGCGGCTTCGGCTGGATTGGAGATGTAGCCGGTCTCGAACAGGATGCTCGGCATGTCGGGCGCCTTCAGCACCATCAGCGACGCCATGCGGTGGAACACCGGCTTGACCGGAATCAGCGGGCGCGCCTCGCGGCCGAGCAGGCGGGCGAAGCCGGCCGATGCGTTCATGGTCTCGCGCTGCGTCAGGTCGATCAGGATCGACTGCACGTCGGCACCGGCGCCCGCCATGTTGAGCCCGCCGATCACGTCCGCCTTGTTCTCGCGCGCGGCCAGCCGCGCGGCCTCCTTGTCGGACGCGACTTCCGACAGCGTATAGGCGGATGCACCGCTGGCCTGATCGGACAGGGCGCTGTCGCAGTGGATCGAGATGAACAGGTCCGCCTTCAGCCGCCGCGCGATGCCGAACCGCTCGCGCAGCACCAGGAAACGGTCGTCGCCGCGCGTCAGCGCCACCCGCACCCGCCCGCTGGCGAGCAGCGCGTCGCGGATCGCGCGTGCGATCTTCAACGTCACATCCTTCTCGCGCAGCCCCGATTGCGGCGAGATCGCGCCCGGATCGACGCCGCCATGGCCGGCGTCGATCACCACCAGCGGCCGGCGATCGTCGCCCTGCACGCGCGGCAGCGGCACGGCACGCGCCGGGGGCACCGGCACCGAGACGCTGTAGCGTGACCGCCGCCCGAACGAGAACGGGAAGTACCGCGACCAGCCCGCTTCCGACGCCGCCGTGAAGGTCGCCTCCGACGCCGGTTGCAGCTGCAGGCGCAACTCGCGCCCGCCCGCTTCGAACCCGGCATCGCCGACGACCGCCGGGCCGATCAGATGAAAGACGATGCGTGTGCCGCCGTCGGCGCGCGACTGGCGAATGCGGCTGACGAGGCCGGTCGCGGTGCCGCCGTTGCCGGGAGTGACGCCGCGCACCTGCACCAGTATCTCTCGGCTCCCCGCCGCGACCAGACTCGCGGCGTCGGCCACCGGCGCGTCGAAGCGGATCACGATCCGGCCGTCCGCCACGCGCACGCTCTGCACCGCAGCCGCCGACGCGCCGCCCGGCCACAGGCTTGCAATGAGCAACGCCAGCGCGCCGCCCGGCCGCCTCCAGTCCCACATCATCTCGTTCGCCCCATCGCGTTACCCGCTCGCACGGCGAAGGTTAACGCGGCGTTAGCATCTTTGCCGCAGACACGCCACGCGTCGACGTGACCACCCCGGTTGCGGTGACGGTTTCGCGATGCTACCTGACCGGATAGCGCCCGTGCGCGCCCGTTCTGGGCGGCCTCCGGCACGCTTCTTACGGCCACAGCGTTTCCCGCCTCGGCCAACCAGGTTGACGCTTTCCATGCTGCATTCCTCCCGTCCGCAAGACCCACCGGCCCCGGCCGGCGGGCGCGCGGATGTGGGTCCGGCTTTTCGTCCCGGACATGCACGGCGAGCGGACGCACTTCTTTGCAACCCAGCGCGGGGACAAGTCCTCGCTGCCTCTTACCGACGCGCCCGCCGCTATTCGCCGGCACGCGCGTGGAGCAACATCAATGACAACGCGCATGCTGATCGACGCACGCCACCGGGAAGAGACCCGCGTCGCAGTCGTCAAGGGAAACCGGATCGAGGAGTTTGATTTCGAGAGCGCCGATCACCGGCAGCTCAAAGGAAACATCTATCTAGCCAAGGTTACCAGAGTCGAGCCGTCCTTGCAGGCGGCGTTCATCGATTATGGCGGCAACCGCCATGGCTTTCTCGCCTTTTCCGAAATCCATCCCGATTACTACCAGATCCCCAAGGAAGATCGCGAAGCACTGCTCCGCGAAGAGGCCGAGCATGCCGCCGAGGAGGCGGAGCTGCGGGCGCGGCAGGACGCCGAGGATGACGATAGAGACTCCGATGGTGGCGAAGGCGACGCGGATGACGTCGCCGAAGATGGCGACGACGACCTCGATCACGGCGATGATGATGATGCCAGCGAAGAGGGCACGTCCAAGCGCCCCCGCGCCGGCCGCAACGGCGACGATCAGGTCGAGGCACTGCGCCAGCGCCGCACCAACCTGCGCCATCGCTACAAGATCCAGGACGTCATCCACCGCCGTCAGGTGCTGTTGGTCCAGGTCGTCAAGGAGGAGCGCGGCAACAAGGGTGCGGCGCTGACCACCTATCTGTCGCTCGCCGGCCGCTATTGCGTGCTGATGCCCAACACGTCGCACGGCGGCGGGATTAGCCGCAAGATCAGCAATGCGGGCGACCGCAAGCGGCTGAAGTCGATCATGGCCGACCTGGCGCTGCCGCCGTCGATGGGCTGCATCGTCCGCACCGCCGGGCTGCAGCGCACCCGCACCGAGATCAAGCGCGACTTCGACTATCTCGCCCGGCTGTGGGACGAGATCCGCGAGAAGACGCTGGGCTCCTCCGCCCCCGCTTTGGTCTATGGCGACAGCGACCTGATGAAGCGGGCGATCCGCGACATCTACAACTCTACCGTCGACGAGGTGATCGTCGAGGGCGAGGAAGGCTATCGCCACGCCAAGGACTTCATGCGGCTGCTGATGCCGTCGCACGCACGCCGGGTGAAGCAATATGCCGACGCGGTGCCGCTGTATCAGCGCGCCGGCGTCGAGGACCAGCTCGCGGCGATGTACAACCCGGTCGTCCAGCTCAAGTCGGGCGGCTATCTGGTCATCAACCCGACCGAGGCGCTGGTCTCGATCGACATCAACTCGGGCCGGTCGACGCGCGAGCACAATATCGAGCAGACCGCCACCGCGACCAACCTGGAAGCGGCCCAGGAGATCGCGCGTCAGCTCCGCCTGCGCGACATGGCGGGCCTCGTCGTCATCGACTTCATCGACATGGACAACGGATCAAACGTCCGGAAGGTCGAAAAGGCGATGAAGGAGGCGCTGAAGGACGATCGCGCGCGCATCCAGGTCGGCCGCATCTCGTCGTTCGGGCTGATGGAGATGAGCCGGCAGCGGCTGCGCACCGGCGTGCTGGAGGCGTCGACGCGCCAGTGCCCGCATTGCGAGGGCACCGGGCTGGTCCGCACCGCCGCCTCCGCCGGGTTGTCGGCGCTGCGGCTGATCGAGGACGAGGCCGCGCGCGGTCGCGGCTCGATCATAACGCTGCGTGCCAGCCAGGAGGCGGCGATCTATGTCCTCAACCGCAAGCGCGCGGACATCGCGGAGATCGAGGACCGCTATGGCGTCCAGGTCGAGATCCTGCCCGACCGCGAGGAAGAGGGCGCGCGCATGGCGGTCGAGGTCTCCGGCCCGCCGCCCGCGCACGCGCCGCGCATCGAGGCGCTGGTGGTCGAGGAAGACGACGACTTCGAGGACGAGATCCCCGAGGAGATCGAGATCGACGAGGAGGACGTCGCCGACGAGGAGGAGCGTGACGCGCGTCCCCGCGCCCGCGAGGAGCGCGTCGCGCGCGACGACGGCGAGGGCGGGCGCAAGCGCCGCCGTCGGCGTGGTCGTCGGCGCGGTGGCCGCGAGGAAGGCGGCGAGCGTCCGGCCGACGAGCAGGAAGCCGGTGATGCGGACGGCGCCGAGGAGGCCGATGGCGAGTCGGAAGCCACGGCCGAGTTCGTCGGCGAACAGCCTCGCCGCGAGGACGAGGCCGGCGTCGAGGGCGAAGGCCGTCGTCGCCGCGGACGTCGCGGCCGACGCGGCGGTCGCCGCGACGAGGGCGGTGCGGCCGAGGCCATCACCGATCCGCAGATGCCGGTCGACGAGAGCGACGAAGGCACGGAGCCCTCTGGCGACGAGCCCGAGACGATCGAGGCCGGCGATGCCGGTCACGTCGTGAGCCCGCTCGACCTGCCGACGCCCGAGGAGGACGCCCGTCCCAAGCGCCGCCGTCGCTCGCGTAGCGCCACGGTCGAGGCCGAAGCGCCTTCCGTCGAGGCGGTCGTCGAGACCGCGCCTGAGCCGGAACTCGCGCTGCAAGCGGCGCCCGAGCCGGCCGACGAAGCGACCGCCAAGCCGCGCCGCACCCGCCGCAAGGCGACGCCGGTGACCTCGGATGCGGTCGCCGAACCGGCCCCCGTCGCGGCGGTGGCCGAAGCGGTGTCCGAGGAGCCCGCCCCGGCCCCCAAGCGGCGCACGCGCCGCAAGCCGGCCGCGACGGTCGAAGCCGACGCCGGCGAGACGGGCGGCGAGACCGTCGAGCAGCCGGTCGCCGCCGCGGTCGAGGCCCCGCCAGCGCCGGACGCCGCGGACGATGCGGAGGACGGCGCGACGCTCGCGACCGGCCAGGACGGCACGCTCGTGGCCGATGGCGACGACGGGTCGACCCCGCGTCGCGGCTGGTGGCAGCGGACGTTCGGGGCGTAAGCGCGGGGAGCGGCAGCGCGCCTGATCGCGACACCCGGTCGACGGCCCCTCTCCCTTGCGGAGAGGGGCCGCTCGGCGGAGCAGATCAGGCTCGGTGCAGGAATCGCGGCGTCGAACGCGCACATTCCGCGCCGCCGACGCGCCGACCCGATCCGGGACGATAATCCTATCGCCGCATAGTGCGAACGCATCATGCGATCGCCTCGCCATCCCTGCATTCCTGCCTGGTTCGACTTTGAACCAAGTGGGGAACAGCGATGAAACGATCCGTGGTGAGACTGAAACTCCTGTTGTGCGCGGCAACCGCTGCCGCCGCTCTGTCGGCGACCTCGGCGCAGGCGCAGAGCAACTTCTCCTTTGCCGGCACGCTGAACGACCCGAACCAGGTGCTGTTCTTCGACTTCGACGTCGGCGATGCGTCGACCGTGACGCTGGTCAGCTATTCCTATGCGGGCGGCGTCAACGCGGCGGGCCAGGTCATCGCGCGCGGCGGGTTCGATCCGATCCTGGGCGTCTATAACGCCGCGGGAATCCGCATCGGGCAGAACGACGACGGCGGCGGCTCCGTGCCGGCCGACAGCGTCACGGGTCTGCGTTACGACACCTACTTCCAGAGCCTGTTGACGCCCGGCAGCTATCGCGCGGCGGTGTCGGTGTTTCCGAACTTCGGTCCGACCGACCTGAACACCGGCAGCTTCGCCGGCGCCGGCTCGTTCACAGACGCTGGCGGCAACGCGCGCGACAGTCATTTCGCGTTCGATGTCCTGGGCGTCGCCTCTGCGACAGGTCCCGGCGGCATCGGCGGCGTGCCCGAGCCGGCGACCTGGGCGCTGATGATCCTCGGCTTCGGCGGCGTCGGCGGGGCGATGCGCCGCCGGGGTTCGGTACGGACGACCGTCAACTTCGCCTGATCGACCGTCGTTACGCGCGTCGGGCCGCCGTCCTCGCCTGAGGACGGCGGCTCTTTGCCAGCGCGTGGCGAGGCTCTGGTCCGGTCGATGCCGCGAGTGCCGATGGAAGTGCCGCCTCGCGGCACCGACTGCCAAGGCTTGCTCCTTCATCCGCCGCGACAAGGGTGGTGTCTTCACGACCCGTTCACCCGCAGAATGGCTGTCCTGAGCGTCCCCAAACTGCTAGGTCGCCGCCCGTGTCCAGATCCTGCCCTCCTGCTGCCTCAACGGTCACGCGCCCGATCGCCGGCGCGCACGAATGCAGGCTGCGTGGACATGCGGCGGTTTGCGCGTGGCCGGCATGCTGAAGCGTCTGGTCGCCGCCCTGACGATGCTCTCGCTATTGTGGGCGCAGCCGGCGTTCGCGCAACAGTCGATCCTGCGCGATGCGGAGACGGAGGCGTGGTTCGCCGACATGATGGCGCCGCTGGTCAAGGCGGCGGGCCTCGACCCGCGCAACGTCAAGGTGGTGCTGATCCAGGACGAGGAGATCAACGCCTTCACCGCCGGCGGGCAGACGATCTATGTCAATTCCGGGCTGATCTTCGCGGCCGACAACGCCAACGAGGTGCAGGGCGTGCTCGCGCACGAGCTGGGCCATGTCGCGGACGGGCATGTCATCCTCGCCGGGGAAGGCGCAGCGGGCGCGACCAAGATCGCGCTGCTGTCGATGGTGCTCGGCCTCGCCGCGATGGCGGCGGGCGGCGGCGCGGCCGGGCCGGGGATCATGGCGGCGGGGCAGCAGGCGGCGCTGGGCAAGTATCTCGCCTTTTCGCGCGTGCAGGAGTCGACCGCCGACGCGACGGGGCTCAAGTTCCTGACCGAATCCGGCATCACCGGACGCGGGCTGTTGTCGTTTTTCAAGAAGCTCCAGCAGCAGGAATACCGCTACGGCGTCGAGAACATCGATCCGTTCATGCAGAGCCATCCGCTGTCGGGCACCCGCATCCAGACGCTGACGCACGACGTCCAGGCCGCGCCCGCCTATGGCCACACGCCCGACCCGAAGGTCGAGGAGCAGTTCCGCCGCATCAAGGCGAAGCTGGAGGGCTATTCGATGCCGTTCGAGCGGACGCTGCGCGACTTCCCGGATACCGACCAGTCGATCTACGCGCATTATGCGCGGGCCTATGCCTATCATAAGGGCGGCTTTCCGGACAAAGCCGATGCGGAGGCCACCGCGCTGGTCCGCGCGCGGCCGACCGATCCGTATTTCCTGGAGGTGCAGGGCCAGATCCTGCTGGAGGCCGGCAAGCCGCAGGAGGCGCTGCGGCCGCTGCGCGCGGCGAGCGAGGGATCGCGCTACAACCCGCTCATCACCACCACCTTCGGCCACGCGCTGATCGCGACGGAGGACAGTGCCAACTATCCCGAGGCGGTGCGCGTGCTCCGCACCGCCGTCGCGCGCGACGACGACAATCCCTTCGCCTGGCAGCAGCTGGGCACCGTCTATGAACTGACCGGCGACAACGCGCGTGCGGCGCTCGCCACCGCCGAGCGCGCCAGCATGACCGACGACCTGCGTACCGCGCAGGCCAGCGCCCGCTATGCGCTCGCCAACCTGCCCGCCAACACCCCCGACTGGCTGCGCGCGCAGGACATCGCGATGGCGTCGAAGAACGCGCAGTGCGATCGGAACCGGCGCCAGCGGCAGTGCCGATAGGGGTGGGGTCGTTGACGCGTTGGGGATTGCCGGCCGCCGCGATCGGCGGGGTCGTGCTCGGCGCGCTGGGGATGCTCGCGGTCGGCCGGGTCTCGGGCGGCACCGACGTGCGCGGCTATCTGCTCGCGCATCCCGAGGTGATCCAGGAGGCGATGCAGAAGCTGCAGGACCGCGAGACCGGCAAGGTGGTGGCGGCGAACCGCGACGCGATCGTCCGACCCTATGCAGGCGCCTGGGCCGGCAACGCGCGCGGCGACGTCACCGTGGTCGAGTATTTCGACTATAATTGCGGTTATTGCCGGGCGAGCCTGCCGATCCTGCAACAGATGCTGGAGCGCGATCCGGGCGTGCGGCTGGTCTATCGCGAGCTGCCGATCCTGTCCCCCGAAAGCCGCGCCGCCGCGCGCATCAGCCTCGCCGCCGCCGCCGCCGGGCCGGCGCGTTACCGCGCGTTCCACGCCGCGCTCTACGCCGCCGGGCCGGTCAGCGCCGCGACGATCGCCGGCGCCGCGCGGCAGGCGGGAGTGCCCGCCGCCGTGCCCGCGGATGCGGACGCGGAGATCGACCGCAACCTCCGGATGGTCGACACGCTGCGGCTGAACGGCACGCCCAGCTGGGTGATCGGCGACCGCATCCTGATCGGCGCGCAGCCGCTCGACGCGCTGGAGGACGCGATCCGGGCGGCGCGCGCCCGCTAGCAGATAGCGGCCGGAACGGCTAACGCCGCGACGTGACCGAACCCATCCTCGACCTCCGCGGCGTCGCCAAGACCTACAAGAGCGGGGTGGTGGCGCTCCACCCGACCGACCTCGCCATCGCGAAGGGCGAGATCTTCGCGCTGCTCGGGCCGAACGGCGCGGGCAAGACGACGCTGATCTCGATCGTCTGCGGCATCGTCGTGCCGAGCGCGGGCTCGATCACGGTCGCGGGGCACGACGCGCTGACCGACGCCAAGGCCGCGCGCCGCCTGATCGGGCTGGTGCCGCAGGAGCTGTCGGTCGACATGTTCGAAACGGTGCTGGCGACCGTGCGCTTCAGCCGCCGTCTGTTCGGCCATTCCGGCCACGACGCGCATATCGAGCAGGTGCTGCGCGACCTGTCGCTGTGGGACAAGCGCGACGCCAAGATCATGGAGCTGTCGGGCGGCATGAAGCGCCGTGTCCTGATCGCCAAGGCGCTGGCGCACGAGCCCGCGATCCTGTTCCTGGACGAGCCCACCGCCGGCGTCGACGTGGCGTTGCGGCGCGATATGTGGACGCTGGTCCACCGGCTGCGCGAGAAGGGCACCACCGTGATCCTCACCACCCACTATATCGAGGAAGCCGAGGAGATGGCCGACCGCGTCGGCGTGATCGACAAGGGCAAGCTGCTGCTGGTCGACGACAAGGCGGCGCTGATGGCGAAGCTGGGCAAGCGCGAGCTGGACCTGACGCTGGTCGAGCCGATCGCCGCGGTGCCCGCCGCGCTGGCGCAATGGGCGCCGACGATCGAGAACGACGGCCGCACGCTGCGCTATGTGTTCGACGCCAAGGAGGAGCGGACCGGCATCCCGTCTTTCCTGACGGCGCTGCGCGACGAGGGCATCGCGTTCAAGGACCTGGAGACATCGAAATCGAGCCTGGAAGACATCTTCGTCGATCTGGTGGGGGAAAAGGCGTGATGGGCATCCCGCAAATCCTCCCCGGGACTGGGAGGTGGTGCGCGGCGCAGCCGCGTGACGGAGGGGGTTCGCCTCAAGCGCACCGCTCGCGGCCCGCCCCCTCCACCACCGCTCTGCGAGCGGCGGTCCCCCTCCCCGTACCGGGGAGGATCGGGTGAACCGCCATTCGATCTGGGCGATCTATCGCTTCGAGATGGCGCGGGCGTTGCGGACGCTGTGGCAGTCGCTGGTGACGCCGGTGCTGACCACCAGCCTGTATTTCATCGTCTTCGGCGGCGCGATCGGCAGCCGGATGAGCCAGGTCGGCGGCGTCGGCTATGGCAGCTTTATCGTGCCCGGCCTCGTCATGCTGTCGCTGCTGACGCAGAGCATCGCCAACGCCTCGATCGGCATCTACTTCCCGAAGTTCACGGGCACGATCTTCGAGATCCTGTCGGCGCCGGTGTCCGCGTTCGAGCTGGTCATCGGCTATGTCGGCGCGGCGGCGACCAAGTCGATCGTGCTCGGGCTCATCATCCTGGCGACCGCCGCCTGCTTCGTGCCGCTGCCGATCGCGCACCCGGTGGCGATGGTCGCGTTCCTGATCCTGACCAGCCTCGCCTTCAGCCTGTTCGGGTTCATCATCGGCATCTGGGCGAAGGGGTTCGAGCAGCTGAACTTCGTCCCCGCGCTGCTCATCACGCCGCTGACGTTCCTCGGCGGCGCGTTCTATTCGATCGACATGCTGCCCGCGCCGTGGCGGACGATCAGCCTGTTCAACCCCGTCGTGTACCTCGTCAGCGGCTTTCGCTGGAGCTTCTTCGACAAGGGCGACGTGTCGATCGGCGTCAGTCTGGCGGCGACGGCGGCGTTCCTGCTGCTGTGCCTGGGCGCGATCGCGTGGATCTTCCGGACCGGGTGGCGGCTGAAGAACTGAGCGCGGACGACGCCTGGCTCGCGGCCTGGCTGGACGCGGTGCGCGACGGGTCCGCGACGATGAATCGGCGTGCGCGCACGTCGATCGATCGGCATGGCGGCGTCGATGCGGCGGTGGCCGCGGCTCGCGCGCGTGGTGTCCATCTGGCGGAGCTGACCGACGAGACCGGCAGGCTGCTCGTCGCTGCCAGCCGGCACCCGTTCACGACGCTGTGCTGACCCCCATCAACTGACGATGCAGGTGACGCCCGCATAGAGGCCGATCACCTTCGACGTGGGCCTTGTGCCGTCGAGCCACCCCTGCGGCCCGTCCTCACGCTGAAAACTCGCGCCGAGCCCGCCGTTCGCCTCGTCGCCCTCATCGGTCTCGACGTCGGGATAGGCGCGGCGCACCGCCGCCAGCGTCGAGCCGACCGCAATGCCCTTGGCGGTGTGGAGCGTCGTGCCGTCCTCCGTCCACCCGACGAACTTGCCGCCGACGAAGGTCAGCTCGAAGTCACCACGGAATGCCGCATAATACCGGATCGCGTCCTGCGCGCAGTCGCCGTGGTTGCCCTGCTTGACCGGGGGGCCGAGCGCGGTGGTCACCAGCGCGATCGCCTGCGCCCGCGTCGTCCGGTCGAACTTGATCGTGCGCGCGCCGACGCCGACCCCGTCGCCCGCCAGCAACAGCACCGGCCGCGCCGCCGGGGCCGCCGCCACCAGCGCCATCGCCAGCGCCGTCATCAGACCCTTGTCCATGCCGCTATTCCCCCTGATTATCGCACGAACCCCGGTGCGCCGAAGCGGTTGAGGAAGAAGGCGAAGATGTCCGCCCGCTCCTGCAGCGACTGATCGCGGGTCGAGCCGATGCCGTGTCCCGCATTGCCGTCCGAGCGGATCGCCACCAGCTGCCGGTCGCCCCATTTCGCGCGCATCATCGCCGCCAATTTGGCCGACATCCACGGATCGACGCGGCGGTCGTTCAGTCCGACGGTGAAGAGGTAGCTGGTGCCGCCCCGCGCCTGGCGCAGCAGCAGCGTCGAGTCCTGCGCCGCCAGCGCGCGGAAACCCTCGGCGTTGCCGGGATCGCCCATCTCGCCATATTGGTTCGGCCCGTTGTTCGCCACCGCCAGCCGGGTCGCGTTGACGATGCCGACCCGCGTCACCGCCGCCGCGAACAGGTCCGGCCGCTTCAGCGCCACCGGCGGGATCAGCAGCCCGCCCGCGCTGGCCCCGAAGATGCCGAGCGTCTTCGGCGTCGCATAGCCGAGCTGGACCAGCCGCTCCCCGCACGCGATCAGATCCTCGTGCGCGCGCGGCTTGTTGGCGACGTTGCCGTCGCGGTGCCAGCCCTCGCCCAGTTCGCCGCCGCCGCGCACATGGCAGTCGGCATAGACGCCCCCGCGCGCGTTCCACACGGTCCAGCTGGTGCTGTAGGTCGGCCGCCCGATCTGGCCGTAGCTGCCATAGGCGTCGATCACGGTCGGGGCCGGACCGTGCCGCGCGCCGGCGTAGACGATGGTCAGCGGCACGCGCGTGCCGTCGGCGCTGGTCGCATACTCGTCCACCACGGTGCGCGCGCGCGCGGCTGGCAGCGTCTCGTCGGCGATGCCGAGCGGCGCCATCCGCCCGTCGACGGCGCGGTAATAGGTCCAGTTCTGGCGGAAGCCGGCGAGAGCGAAGGTGATCGCCCGGCGATCGGGCGTCACCGACAGGTCGGTGATCCCCAGCCCCGCCGGCAGCGCCACCGCGCGCGGAATGCCGGCGCCGCGCGGCAGGAACAGCAGCCCGCTGGCGCCGGACGGCAGCGTCGTCGTGACGTACAGCCCGCCGGTGGTGGCGGCGATGCCGTCGATGACGCGGTTGCCTGCGGGCAGCACCCGCCGGCTCGCCGCCAGCGAGGTCGCCTTGCCGAGGTCGAGTGCGCGCAGCTCGCCCTTCGGATCGGTGCGGCTGGTGACGTAATAGAAGGTGTCGCCGACCACGTCGGCGGTGTTGACCCGATCGTCATAGGTGGCGAGCTGCGTCCAGCGCGGCCGTCCGGCGCGGACGTCGGCGAGGCGGCCGACCGCGACCGGATATTCCGCGCGCGCATTGGTCGCCAGCGCCACCACCCACGGCGTCGTCGGGTCGGTGACGACGATCGGGAATTGGCTCGGCAGCACCGCGAAGCCGTTGGCGGGCAGGTCGGGGCCGAGCAGCGGCTTGTCCTCGGCGACCGGCGTGCCCAACCGATGCAGCCAGGACGACATGCCGCGCATCTGATCGCCGCCCGCCGCGGTCGCCGCCAGGCGGGTGTAGGTGACCGTGTCGTCGTCGATCCAGCTGACGCGGAACTCGCCCCAGACCGGCCCCAGCGCGTCGGGACCGGGGGTGCCGGTCGCGACGTCGTAGAAGCGGATCATGCCCGTCTCGCCGCCGCCGTCCGCGACGTGGATCGCAACGCGCTTGCCATCGGGCGACGGCGTATAGGCGGAGATGGCGCGCGGCGGCGCGTCCGCGGCGACACCCGCCATCGGATCGAGCAGCAGTCGGTCATGCCCGCCCTCACGCACCATCAGCACCGGAATGTTGCGGTCGGGCGCGACCACCTCGAAGAACAGGCGCCCGCCCGCCTCCTGCACGTTCATGTGCGCGGCGTTGGCCCGGCTCGCCGCCTCCAGCTCCTTGAACAGCGCCTCGCGCTGCGGCAGCGCCGCCAGTTCGCCTGTGGTATGCGCGCTCGACGCGTTGACCCAGGCGGCGAGCGCGTCGCGGCGGTTGGCGCGTTCCATCCAGCGATAGGGATCGTCGATCGCGACGCCGAACACCGTCTCGGTGAACGGCTCGACGGCGGGCAGCGTCGGAAAGTTGGTCAGGCCGTTTCCGCCGACCTGCGTTCCCAGCTGTGCGAGCGCGGCCACGGGCAACAGCGTCGCCGCCAGCATCCATCCCCACCGCATCGTCACGTCCCCCCGGTCGCCCGCGTGCATTTGGCACGAACCGGGCCGAAGGCTTCAACGGTTATGCGACGAACGCGCGCCGGTCAGCGCATCACTGTCAGCGCATCACCGGCAGCGTCACGCGCGAGCCGGCGCAGACGCGCTGCTCCGCCCGGACGTAATCGCCCGGTTTCGCCCGCGCGATGTTGGGCACGAAGGTCTGCGGGTTGCGGTCGATCATCGGAAACCAGCTCGACTGCACCTGCACCATGATCCGGTGCCCGGCCTTGAACACATGGTCGTGATCGCGCAGCGGCACGTCCCACGCGACGACGCGGTTGGCGACCAGCGGCTGTGGCGCGGTATCGCTCAGCAGGAAACGGCCGCGCCGCACCTCCATCGCGATCGGCAGCTGATAGCCGTTAAGCTGGCGCGCGTAATCGCCGGGCTTCGCGGTCGCGCCGTCGAACGGGACGGCGTTGTCCGGCAGCACGTCGATCAGCTTGACCACGAAATCCGAATCGGTGCCGCTGGTCGACGCCATCAGCGTCGCCGCGAGCTGCCCCGTCACCACCAGGTCCTGCGGCAGCGGCGCGGAGGTCCAGCTCAACACGTCGGGACGGTGATCGACGAAGCGCTGATCGTCCCCCTCCCAGCTGCGCCAGTCGGGCGTCGCATAGGTCGCCGACATCGGCCGCTCGCGGAAGGGCACCGGGTTGGCGGGGTCGCTGACATAGCTGCGGCACGCCTCGCCCGCCGCCGGCGCGGTGAAGGACAGCGAGCCGTCCGCGCGCAGGTACAGCTGCGTGGCGGTCGCGCCCGTCGGCGGCCAGGCGGCATAGGTGCGCCACCGGTTCGATCCCGACTGGAACATCTTGACCCGCCAGTCGGGGCGCGTGCCCTGTCCGTGCAGCCAATAGCGGAAGAACGGCGCCTGGATCTGTGCCTTGAACTCGGTGCCCGATTCGGTGCCGATGGGGACGCGTCCGTTGGCGACGAAATCGCCCTTGCCCTGCCAGCCGCCATGGTTCCACGGCCCCGACACCATCTGCGCCAGATGGTTCGGGTCGTTCTGCGCCTGCCGCTCATAGATGCGCCACGACCCCCACGGGTCCTCCTGATCCCAGAAGCCCGCGACGTTGAGCGTCGGCACCGTCGTCCGCCCGAGCGCGTCGGTCCAGCGCTGACCGGTGTAGAAGCTATCGTGGTTGGGATGATCGAGCAGCGCTGTGAACATCGCCGAGCCGCCGTGGAGGAAGTTGCGGTCGACTGCCTCCGCGTTCCCCTGCTGAAGGAAGAACTCGTAGGTATCCAGCGTCGGATAAGGGAACTCCCAATTGTCCTTCGCCATCTGCAGCGACGACACCCAGTCGGTGGCGTAGCTGAGCCGCAGCGCGCCGTTGCGGTGGAGGTCATCCGACTGCCAATAGTCGATCCACGCCGCCTGCGGGCTGACCGCCTTCAGCGCCGGGTGCGGATGGATCAGCGCCACCGCCGCCGCGAAGCCGGGATAGGACACGCCCCACATCCCGACGCGCCCGTTGTTGGGCTTCACGTTCTTCACCAGCCAGTCGATCGTGTCGTAGGCATCGGTCGACTCGTCGACGGCGCGGCGATCGCCCGGATGGACGGCGGTCGAGAGCGTGAAGCTGCCGCCGGACTTGAACCGCCCGCGCATCGACTGGATCACCATGATGTAGCCGTCCGCGAGCAGCTCCTTGTTGCGCTCGACGAAGCGCTGCGTCGGCGCCTCGGTGGGGACGCCATAGGGGGTCCGCATCAGCAGGATCGGCAGCGGTCCGGTCCTGTCCTTGGGGCGCATGACGACGGTCTGCATCCGCGCGCCGTCGCGCATCGGCACCATCACCTCCTCGAAGGTGAAGGGGGAGTCGGCGGCGGGCGCGGGCGCGGGCGGCGGCGCCTGGGTGAGCGCCGGCGCGGCGGCGGCGAGCAGAGTGGCGAGAAGGATTTTACGCATCGACGGATGCTGCCGGGCGGGGCGGGTCTGTGTCAACGGCGCTTCGATCGGCGCCGCTCGATCCAGCCGCGCACGGCGGGCCGGAGCACCAGATGGCCCAGGTCGCCGGTCGCATGCACCGCCATCGCCGCGATCAGGCTGCCCGAGGCGAGGTAGAACACCGACAGCGCCGCGCCCGCCAGCGTCGTCGCCAGCATCCCGCGCCAGCCCTGATAACGATGCGCCGCGCCGAACAGCAGCGCCGCGCCGGCGAACGCGATCGGGGCGCTGCCCATCGCAAGCGTCGCCAGCAGCGGCAGGAGCAGACGGAAATACGCCTCTTCGGTGATCCCCGCCGTCACCGCCAGCGCCGCCGCCCAGCCGAGCTCGCCCGGCCCCGGCCGCACCGCCGCCGCGTCGCCGAACAGCGTCCCTTCCGGCCGCCCCCGCCATGCACGCCAGGCGGTGAGCAGCATCCCGCCGCCGACGCCGATCGCCACCCCGATCGCCGCCGCGCCGATCAGGATCCGCTGTTCGACCACGCCGACGTCACCGATCCCGAGCAGCATACGCGCGGCGGCGAACTCGGACGGCAGGTGCAGGAAGTCAGGCCAGCGCGCTATAATCCCGAGCAGCACCAGCGGCGGCACGCCGAAGCGCAGCCAGCTCGTCCGCACCATGCGCGGATAACGTCGCCCCTCGATCCGGCGTCGCCGCGCGAACAGCAGCTGGCCGAGCGGCAGCAGCGCGACGGCCAGCAGCAGCGCCGCGATCGGGGTCACCCCCGCCGGCACCCGGTCAAAGCCGATGCTCGCCCTTGACCCAGCGCACCGTGCCCGACGAGGCGCGCATCACCACGCTCTCGGTGGTCATCTTGTCGCCGCGCCGCTTGACGCCCGCCAGCAGCGAGCCGTCGGTGACGCCGGTCGCGGCAAAGATGCAGTCGCCCTTGGCGAGGTCGGTCAGGTCGTATTGGCGGTCGAGGTCGGTGACGCCCCACTTCGCCGCGCGCGCGCGCTCGTCATCGTTGCGGAACAGCAGCCGGCCCTTGAACTGCCCACCGACGCAGCGCAGCGCCGCGCAGGCCAGCACGCCCTCCGGCGCGCCGCCCGAGCCCATGTAGAGGTCGATCGTCGTGTCCGGATTGGTGGTCGCGATCACGCCCGCGACGTCGCCGTCGCCGATCAGCACGACGCCGCAGCCGAGCGCGCGCAGCTCCGCGATCAGCGCCTCGTGGCGCGGCCGGTCGAGCACGCAGACCATGATCTCGCCCGGCGCGCAGCCCTTCGCGGCGGCGACGCTGCGGACGTTGTCCGCCGGCGAGCGATCGAGGTCGATGACGCCGTCGGGATAGCCCGGCCCGACCGCCAGCTTGTCCATATAGACGTCGGGCGCGTTGAGCAGCCCGCCGGCCTCCGCGATCGCCAGCACCGCGAGGCTGTTCGGCCCCGCCTTGGCGCAGATCGTCGTCCCCTCCAGCGGATCGAGCGCGATGTCGATCTTCGGCCCGCCATCCTGCTGGGAGCCGACCTTCTCGCCGATATACAGCATCGGCGCCTCGTCGCGCTCGCCCTCGCCGATCACCACGGTGCCGTCGATCGGCAGCTCGTTCAATGCCGCGCGCATCGCCTCCACCGCCGCCGCGTCCGCCGCGTCCTCGTCGCCGCGGCCGGTCAGCGTCGACGCGGCGATCGCCGCCGCCTCCGTCACGCGCACCATCTCCAGCACGAGGACGCGGTCGAGTGTCTGGCTGGCGGCGGTGGTCATGGTGTGGCGATCCTCAAGGCTGGGGCGGCGGATAGGCAGCGGCCGCCGTGTTGTCGAGCCGGTCGCGAGATCACCTTCATGCTGAAACAAGTGCAGCATGACGTTATAGGGAGAGGCGATGGCGTCCGATCCTTCTCTCCGGCCACTCGCGCTCGTCATGGCCGCGATCGTGCTCGCGGCGGTGCTCGGCTTCGCCTGGACGCGCCCCGGCCATCGCGAGCGCCACGTCCAGCTGCGCGCGATCGAGGGCACCGGCGTCGCCTATGAGGCGAGCCTGCGCCGCGCGCTGTCGGTCGCCGGGGTGCCGCTGGTGACGGGCGGCCGCGACCTCGCGATCGGTGGCCGCGTCGTCGCGCGCGGCGGCATGGTGCGGGTCGAGAGCCGCTTCGAGGATGCGCGCGAGGGCCGTGTCGTGTGGCGCCGGGTCGACACGCTGCGCGCCGGCGATCCGCTCGACGCCGTCGCCACCCGCACCGCGCGTGTCGTCGCCTGCGGCATCGCGGCGTTCGACACCCGCAAGCTGCCGCTGCCGCCCGCCGCGATCCCGCCCTATTTCCGTCGCTGCGAGGCGGCGGTCAGTCGCGGAGCAGCTCGTTGATGCTGGTCTTCGACCGGGTCTGCGCGTCCACGCGCTTGACGATCACCGCGCAATAAAGGCTCAGGTCGCCGCCTGTCGAACCGGGCACGACGACGGCGTAGGGCGGCACCTCGCCGCGGAACACCTCGCCCGTCGCGCGGTCGATGATCCTGGTCGACGCGCCGAGATAAACGCCCATCGACAGCACCGCGCCCTCGCCGACGCGCACGCCCTCCGCCACTTCGCTGCGCGCGCCGATGAAGGCGCCGTCGCCGACGATGACCGGGTCCGCCTGAAGCGGCTCCAGTACGCCGCCGATCCCAGCGCCGCCGGAGATGTGGACGTTGCGCCCGATCTGCGCGCAGCTGCCCACCGTCGCCCAGGTGTCGACCATCGTGCCCTCGCCGACATAGGCGCCGATGTTGACGAAGCTGGGCATCAGGATCGCGCCCTTGCCAATGAACGCGCCGCGCCGTGCGACCGCGCCGGGGACGACGCGGAAGCCGGCGCTGCGGAACGCGGCCTCGCCCCAGCCCGCGAACTTGGACGGCACCTTGTCGAACGCGGGCGCGCCACCCGCGCCGCCGTCGACCAGCGCATTGTCGTTGAGCCGGAAGCTGAGCAGCACCGCCTTCTTGAGCCACTGGTTGACGCGCCAGCCATCCCCGGCCGGTTCCGCGACGCGCGCCTCACCCGCATCGAGCAGTGCCAGCGCGCGCTCCACCGCCGCGCGCACCGCACCGCCGGTCTCCAGCCCCAGGTCTGCGCGCTCTTCCCACGCCGCATCGATCGTCGCGGCCAGCTCGTCGCTCATGCGTCCTCCAATATTGCGTGCAGCCACGGACCGACGTCCGCGACGATATGGTCGATGAAGTCGCGCGCGCCTTCCGGGCCTTGTTCGGAGCCGTTGTCGATCCACACCGTCGTCATGCCGATCGCCTTGGCGGGCGCGAGGTTGCGCGCCATGTCGTCGACGAACAGCGCGCGCGCCGGATCGACGCCGTGGACGTCGCACAGCCCGCGATAGGCGGCGGGCGCGGGCTTCGGCAGCAGCCCCATGGCGTGGATGTCGTGCACCGCTTCGAAGCTCTCCCCCAGCCCGAGCCGCCCGAGCACCCGCCCGGCATAGGTGGCGTCGCCGTTGGTGAAGACCAGCTTGCGCCCCGGCAGCCGCGCGATCGCGGCGGCGAGCGGCGCGTCGTGCTCCAGCACGTCCATCTCGACCGCGTGGACGTCGTCCAGGAACTCGTGCGGATCGACGTCGTGCTCCGCCATCAGCCCGGCCAGCGTCGTGCCGTGCGCGTGGAAATAGCCCTTCTGCACCGCGAACGCCGCCGCCTCGTCCAGCCCGAGCCGCCGTGCGACGAAGGCGGTCATCCGCTTGTCGATCCGCGCGAACAGGTCCGCGCGCGCCGGATACAGCGTGTTGTCGAGATCGAAGATCCAGGTGTCGATATGACGGAGCGCCGGTGGCATGATCGGCGGCTCTACGGGGCGGGGCGGCCAGCGGCAACCCGGCGCCCGTGCACGGATGCACCCGGCATTCAGCTATGGTAAAGAGGTTGAATATAAGCGACTTAAGGCTCGTCTGGAGACGGGTTGTCGGGGAGGGCGATCGGATGACGGTCAAGGGCTTGGCATGGCGCGGCGCGAGTCTGGGCGCATTGTCGGCGCTCGCGGCGTGCGGCGGCGGCGGCGTCGCCAGCACCCCCGCGCCGCCCGTGGTCGTGGCCCCGACGCCGACGCCCGCTCCCGTCCCGACACCGACCCCGACACCGGCACCGGCACCGGCACCGGCCGCCAGCAACGACACGAGCGAGTACCGCGCCACGGTCGGCGCGGTGAACTTGAATGCGCTCGCCGCCTATAATGTCGGCGCGACCGGCAGCGGCGTCGGCATCGCGATCATCGATTCGGGGATCGACCTCGACTCGCCCGAGTTCGACAATCGCATCTCGTCCGCGAGCCAGGCGCTGGCGGGCAACACGACGGTCGACGACGAGGGCGGCCACGGCACCGCCGTCGCCTTTACCGCGGCCGGGCGGCGCAACGGGACGGGCACGCACGGCGTCGCGTTCGGCGCGACGGTGATCGCGTTACGCGCCGACCGGCCCGGCACCTGCGCCACCGCCGCGACCGACGACGAGGACAGCGGCTGCCGCTTCTCCAGCGACGCGCTGACGCAAGGGGTGGACGCCGCGCGTGCGGCCGGCGCGCGGGTCATCAACATGAGCCTGGGCGGCTCGACCATGCCCGCCACCCTGCAGGCGGCGATCGGCCGCGCCACCGCCGCCGGCATCGTCGTGGTGATCGCGGCGGGCAACGACGGCACCGACAATCCCGACCAGTTCACCGAAGTCGGCGGCACCGCCAACGCCAACAACGCGGTGATCGTCGCCGGCTCGATCGGCGCGGGCAACACGATCTCCTCGTTCAGCGACAAGGCCGGCACCGGCGCGGCGTATTATCTTACCGCGATCGGCGAGCGTGTCCGCGCGCCCGACGAGACCAACACGCCCTATCTCTGGTCGGGCACCTCCTTTGCCGCGCCGCAGATCTCGGGCGCGGTGGCGTTGCTGGCTCAGGCGTTCCCGAACCTGACGGGCGCACAGATCGTCAACCTGCTGCTCACCACCGCGCGCGACGCGGGCGCGGCCGGCACCGATCCGATCTATGGTCGCGGCATCCTGGACCTCACCCGCGCGTTTCAGCCGGTCGGCACGGCGATGGTCGCGGGGGCGGCGGCGCAGGTCACGGCGACCGCCGGCCAGACCAGCGCGGCGATGGGCGACGCCTCGCCCGCCGGGGTCGGCGCGGTGATCCTCGACGGCTACGATCGCGCGTTCGCGATCGATCTGGCGGGGACGCTGTCGCGGGCACCGGCGACGCGCCCGCTCGACGCGGCGCTGCGGGCGCGCACGATCGCGAGCAGCTTCGCGGTCGGCGGCACCAGCGTCGCGATGACGCTCGCCCCCACCCGCACCGGCGCGACGCTGGCGCAGACGAGCCTCACCGGCCACGACGCCGAGGCGGCACGCGCGATCGCGGGCAGCATCGTGCAGCGGCTGGGCAGCCGGACCAGCTTCGCGCTCGGCTTCAGCCAGGGCGCGGGCGGGCTGACCGCGCAGCTGGCGGGGAACAGCGAGCCCGCCTTCCTCGTCGCCGGTCCGACCGGCGGTATCGACACCGCCCCCGCATCGAGCGTCGCGGTGCGCCATTCGCTGGGCGGATGGGGCGTGACGGCGGCGGCCGAAACGGGCGGGGTGCTGTCGCCACGCGAGCGGCTGTTGCCCGGCTCGCGCTATTGGCAGCGCACGCCCTATGATCGCGTCGCGTTCGGGCTCGACCGCGCGGTCGGGCCGGTGGTGGCGCACGCGGGCGTGACCCGGCTGCACGAGGACGCGACGGTGCTCGGCGCGCGGTTCGGCGCGGCGCTGGGCAGCCCCGGTGCGACCAGCTGGTTCGCGGAGACCGGGGCGCAGGTCGAAGCGGGCGGCTGGACGCTGGGCGGCAGCTGGCGACAGGGGCAGACGGCGGCGCAGGTCCACGGCTTCGCGGGCGGCGGCACGCTCCGCACGACGTCGTGGAGCGCCGACCTCGGCAAGGCGGGGCTGTTCGGGGGCGACCGCCTCGACCTGCGCGCCGCGCAGCCGCTGCGGGTGGCGAGCGGCGGCATCGACCTGACGCTGCCGACCGGTTGGGACTATGCGGCGGACGCGGTGTCGGCGTGGACGACGCAGCGGCTGGGGCTGGCGCCGCAGGGGCGCGAGCTGGACGTGGAGGCGCTGTATACGGTGCCGCTGTCGCGCGGGGCGCTGCGGACCAACCTCTACTGGCGACGCGATCCGGGTAACGTCGCGGCGCTCGGGCCGGACTATGGCGCGGCGGTGCGGTGGTCGGTTGGGTGGTAGCGCACGCCGCCGCTCCGTCATCCCCGCGAAAGCGGGGACCCATCTCCGGACCGTTGCACGATGCTGCAGCGGGCGTGACGAGGCGAAGACCGGGAGATGGGTCCCCGCTTTCGCGAAGACGACGGCTACGGGCTGAGATGACGGCAACGAGACGGGGGTGAAAACCGTCCGATCCACCCCCATCTCCTCCCCATGACCCGCTTAGCATTCCTCGATCTCGTCCCCGTCGTCGAAGGCGGCACCGTGTCGCAGTCGCTCGCCAACGCCGCCGACCTCGCCCGGCACGCGGAGGCGGTGGGCTTCAACCGCTATTGGACCGCCGAGCATCACGGCATGCGCGGCATCGCCAGCGCCGCCACCGCCGTCGTCCTCGCGCATGTCGCCGCCGCGACGAGCACCATCCGCATCGGCGCGGGCGGGATCATGCTCC
Source organism: Sphingomonas sp. (assembly GCF_965200135.1). Taxonomy (GTDB): domain Bacteria; phylum Pseudomonadota; class Alphaproteobacteria; order Sphingomonadales; family Sphingomonadaceae; genus Sphingomonas. The sequence continues at coordinate 8,309 of NZ_CBDATK010000013.1, read as the reverse complement.
CCAACCACGCGCCGCTGGTGATCGCCGAGCAGTTCGGCACGCTCGACGCGCTGTTTCCGGGCCGCATCGACCTCGGCCTCGGTCGTGCGCCGGGGTCCGATCAGCGGGTCGCCCACGCGCTGCGCCGCACGTTGACCAGCGACGCCAACGACTTCCCGCGCGACGTCGTCGAATTGCAGAGCTATTTCGCCGACGACGGCAGGACCGGCATCGTTGCCACGCCTGGCGCGGGCGCGAAGCCGGAGATGTGGATCCTCGGCTCCAGCACCTTCGGGGCGCAGCTTGCCGCGATGCTGGGCCTGCCCTACGCCTTCGCCAGCCACTTCGCGCCCGACGCGCTCGACGCCGCGCTGGCGATCTATCGTCGCGATTTCCGGCCGTCGGCGCAGCTCGCGACACCCTATGCGATGGCGGGGTTCAACGTCTTCGCGGCCGAGACCGATGCCGAGGCGGAGCTGCTCGCGTCATCACAGCAGCAGGCGTTCGTCGCGCTCCGCACCGGCAACCCGCGCCAGCTGCCGCCCCCCGTCCCCGGCTATCGCGAGAGTCTGGGCGCGCAGGGATCGGCGATCCTCGACCACGTCCTGCAATGCTCCGCCGTCGGCAGCCCCGCGACGGTCGCGCGCGGCATCGCGGCGTTCGTGGCGCGGACCGGCGTCGACGAGCTGATGATCTCGACCAGCATCTACGATCACGAAGCGCGAAAGCGCAGCCTGAGGCTGACGGCAGGCGCGATGACCGAGATGAAGGTGGCCGCCTGAACGCTCACACGCCGGCGCGCGCCACCATCGTCGCCATCGCCACCGGGTCCGCTGCGATCAGCTGTAGATAGATCCGCGATCCGGTGTCGGGCCGGGCTCGGTTCTGCTCCCAGCAGCATGACGTGACCCTGATCCGTTCGTGCTGAGCGAAGTTGAAGCACAGGTGAGTCTCATGCCCTTCGACTCCGCTCAGGGCGAACGAGCAGAGCTGAATCAGCTTAATGCCATCATACTTTACTTGTCGGCCTTCTGGTCTGGTCAGGTTGCCCTTGTCACCCTTGCGCACACGGTGACGGGGAGCACCTCACGTCAACCAGCCGCCGGCAGCCGCAACCGCACCAGCAGGCCGCCCAGGTCCTCGCTCTCCTCCAGCGCCACCGTGCCTTCGTAGATCTCCGCCACGTCGCGCACGATCGCCAGCCCCAGCCCGGTGCCCGGCTTCCCCGTATCCAGCCGCACGCCCCGGTCGAAGATCCGCACGCGCTCCTCCTCCGGGATGCCGGTGCCGTCGTCCTCGACCAGGATCTCCACGAACCCCGCCTGCGCGCCGACCGTCACGAACACGCTGCCGCCACCGTATTTGGCCGCATTCTCGACCAGGTTGCCGAGCATCTCGTCCAGATCCTGCCGCTCGACATGCACCTGCAGGTCGCGTGCCCCCTCCGCGTCGATGCGGACGTGGCGATAGAGGCGGCCGACCGCGCGCTCCACCGAGTCGACCGACGGCCATACCTCGGCCCGGCTGTGCGCGGAGCCGCGCCGCCCCACGGCGCGGGCGCGCGCGAGGTGATGGTCGACCTGACGGCGCATCGTCCGCGCCTCGCGCACCACCGTGTCGGCCAGGTCGTCGGCGTGCGCGGTCGCGGCGTTCATGATGACGGTCAGCGGCGTCTTGAGCGCATGCGCCAGATTACCCGCGTGCCGCCGCGCCTCCTCCGCCTGCCGCTCGTTATGCGCGATCAGCGCGTTCAGCTCCTCGACCATCGGCGCGACCTCGACCGGCATCGCCGACGACACGCGGCTGGTCCGCCCCGCCCGCATCGCCGCGATCTCCTCGCGCACGCGCCGCAGCGGGCGCAGGCCATAGACGGTCTGCAACGCCGCCAGCAGCACCAGTCCCAGCGCCAGCAGCGCGAACGAGCGCACCAGGATGCGGCGTAGCGCGGCGATCTGATCGTCCAGCCCCTCGCGGTTCTCCGCCACCTGGATGCGCCAGCGCGCGGTCGAGCCCGGCAGCGTCACGTCGCGCTCGACGATCCGCAGCTTCTCGTCGCCGAACTGGTTGCTGTCGAACGAGTGCAGGTCGCGGTCGTAATGACTGGAGCCGTAAGCCAGCCGCCGATCCCACAGCGAGCGCGACGGATAGGATTCCTGCCCTCGCGTCGACACCTGCCAATAGAGTCCGGAACCGGGCTCGATGAAGCGCTGGTCGGCGGGCTCGCGCGTGTTGATGACCTCGCCCTCCGGCCCGATCTCCGCGGACGCGATCAGCGAGCGCAGCACATAGGCCAGCGAGTCGTCGAAATTGCGCGTGACGGCGGTGGTCAGCACCCGGTCGAGCGCGAAGCCACCACCCGCCAGCAGCAGCGTGATCCACGCCGCCGCGATCAGGATCATCCGCCGTTGCAGCGACCCGGTGTGACGCGGCAGGTCGCCGGGGATGGTGACGGGGGGGGTCACTTTCCGTCACCCCGGCCCTGAGCCGGGGTGCCGCTGCCTGGTCCCGCGCGGAAGCAGAAGCGAGACCCCGGCTCGAGGCCGGGGTGACGGGCAAGTATCACCCCTCCGGATCTTCGAGCGAATAGCCCAGACCCCGGATCGTCGTGATGACGTCCTGCCCCAGCTTCTTGCGGATGCGCGTGACGAACACCTCGATCGTGTTAGAATCGCGATCGAAATCCTGATCGTAGATATGCTCGATCAGCTCGGTCCGGCTCACCACCTTGCCCTTGTGGTGGAGCAGGTAGGAGAGCAGCTTGTATTCCTGCGCCGTCAGCTTCACCGCCTCGCCGGCGCGGGTCACCTTGCCCGATCGCGTATCGAGGCGGATGTCGCCCGCGGTCAGCTCGCTGGATGCGTTGCCCGACGCGCGGCGGATCAGCGCGCGCAGGCGGGCGATCAGCTCCTCGGTCTGGAACGGCTTGGCGACGTAATCGTCCGCGCCCGCGTCCAGCCCCGCGACCTTGTCCGACCAGCTGTCGCGCGCGGTCAGCACCAGCACGGGCATGACCTTGCCCTCCTTGCGCCAGCGGTCGAGCACCGTCAGCCCGTCGATCTCCGGCAGCCCCAGGTCGAGCACCACCGCGTCGTAATTCTCGTTCGACCCGAGGTAGAGCCCCTCTTCACCGTCGGTCGCGAGGTCGATCGCATAGCCGGCCGCCTCCAGCGTGTTCTTGAGCTGGTTGCCGAGTGTCGGCTCGTCCTCGACGATCAGAACGCGCATCGCTGGTCTCCTTAACGACCGGTGCGGCCGATGATCTGGCCGGAGCGCCCGTCCACCTCGACCCAGATCACCGCGCCATCGCGCAGGAACTTGAGCGTGTAAACCGCGCTCGCCCCGTCGAACTCGAACCCGAGATAGTCGGCGCCGCGCATCGTCGGCACCACCCGCCCCTCAATCTCGCGCAGCGGCAGGATGCGGCCCTCGCGGCGCTGCTCGAAGACGCGCCACTGGTCGCCGCGATGATGCGACGACACCTGAAGCGCGATCGCAGGCACGAACAGGCTGAGGGCGAAGAGGATCATGAGTCGCCACTACCTAGGCGGCGTTGAACCACCTGTGAATAGGGCCGAAAGGTGGCGGACAGGACGCGTCGTCATGCCGGCCCGTCAGCGGAAAGGATAGGCGATCGGTCGCGGAGAGCAGGGCCGGCGCTTGAGCCTCGATTTAGCTGCGCTAAATCGCTAGGCCGCGCCGCCATGCCCGCACCCATTCTCGCTTACGAAGACCTCGGCCTGATCCAGGGCTCCGGCTGGCTGTTCCGCCACCTCGACCTCCACCTCCAGGCGCGCGACCGGCTGGCGCTGATCGGCCGCAACGGCGCGGGCAAGTCGACGCTGTTGCGGCTGATCGCCGGCGCGATCGACGCCGACGAGGGCCGCCGCACGATCGTGCCGGGCACGCGCGTCGTGATGCTCGAACAGGAACCGAGCCTCGCCGGCCACGCCACGTTCGCCGACTACGTCCTCGCCGGTGACGACGCGCCCGCGCCGCACGAGGCGGACGCGATCGCGGGGCAGCTGGGCATCGACCTGACCCGCGACGCCGCCACCGCCTCGGGCGGCGAGCGCCGCCGCGCCGCGATCGTCCGCGCGCTGGCGATGGACCCCGACGTGCTGCTGCTCGACGAGCCGACCAACCACCTCGACGTCGTCGCGATCGAGTGGCTGGAAAGCTGGCTGCAACGCTTCACCGGCGCCTTCGTGGTCATCAGCCACGACCGCACCTTCCTGACCCGGCTGACGCGGCAGACGCTGTGGCTCGACCGGGGGGCGCTGCGCCGTGCGGAGGTCGGCTTCGGCGGGTTCGAGGCGTGGACCGAACAGGTCTATGCCGACGAACAGCGCAACGCCGAGCGGCTGGACGCGCGGCTCAAGCTGGAGGAGCATTGGCTCCAGCGCGGCGTCACCGGGCGTCGACGTCGCAACCAGGGTCGGCTTGCCAAGCTCAAGGACATGCGTGCCGAACGCGCAGCGATGATCGGGCCGCAAGGGGCCGCCAACCTCGCGATCGGCACCGACGACGTCCGCACCAAGACGGTGATCGACGCCAAGGACGTGTCCAAATCCTTCGAAGACCGCCCGATCATCCGCGACCTGACGCTCCGGGTGACGCGCGGCGACCGGATCGGCATCGTCGGCGCGAACGGCGCGGGCAAGACGACGCTGCTCCGCCTGCTGACCGGCGAGATCGCGCCCGACAGCGGCGAGGTGCGGCTGGCGAAGACGCTGGACGGCGTCATCATCGACCAGCAGCGCAAGCTGATGGCGCCCGAGAAGACGGTGCGCGACGTGCTGGCGGACGGCGGCGACTGGATCGACGTGCTCGGCAGCCGCAAGCACATCCACGGCTATCTCAAGGAGTTCCTGTTCGAACCCGGCCTGGTCGACGCCAAGGTCGGCACGCTGTCGGGCGGCGAGCGTTCGCGGCTGTTGCTGGCGCGCGAGTTCGCGCGGCACTCGAACCTGCTGGTGCTCGACGAGCCGACCAACGACCTCGACCTGGAGACGCTGGACCTGCTGCAGGAGGTGATCGGCGATTACGAGGGCACCGTCCTGATCGTCAGCCACGACCGCGACTTCCTCGACCGCACGGTGACGGTGACGCTGGGGCTGGACGGGTCGGGCAAGGTCGACGTCGTCGCCGGCGGGTACGAGGACTGGGAGCGCAAGCGCGTCAAGGCGGCGCCCTCCCGACCGGCGGCGAGCGCGAAGGCGGAAAAGCCCGCGCCCAGGCGGGAGGCGGGCGCCAAGCTGTCCTACAAGGACCAGCGCGACTACGACCTCCTGCCCGCCCGCATCGAGGAGATCGACCGCGCCATCGCCCGCGACGAGGCGGCGTTGGCCGACCCCGGCCTCTACGTCCGCGACGCCGCCGCCTTTGCCCGGCTCAGCGCCGCTATCGACCGGGCGCGCGACGAGAAGGAGGCGGCGGAGATGCGCTGGCTGGACCTCGCCGAACAGGTCGAGGCGCTGACCTGAGCCAGACGTCCGAAATCCAGCCTGACTATAGCGACCGCCCGGCCCGCCCGGCCGCCTCGACCACGAACTGCCACGCCACCCGCCCCGACCGGCTGCCGCGCCGCGCCGCCCACTCGATCGCCTCGGCCGGGTCAACGTCGAGCCCATGCGCGTCGGCATAGCCCGCGACGATCGCCAGATACCCCGCCTGATCGAGCGCGTGGAAACCGAGACTCAGCCCGAACCGGTCCGCCAGCGCCAGCTGATCGTCGGCCGAATCGCGCGGATTGATCGCGTCCGCCTGCTCGCGCATGTCGCGCGGTTGCAGGTGGCGGCGGTTGGCGGTGACCAGCAGGCGGACGTTGGCCGGCCGCGGCTCGGCCCCGCCCTCCAGCAGCGAGCGCAGCGCCCGCGCGTCGTGGCCCGCATCGACGCCGACGTCGTCGACGAACACCGCCACCGGACGCGGCACGTCGGCCAGCCGCCCGAACAGCCCCGGCAGGCCCGCCAGCTCCGCCGCGACCACCAGCGCCAGCGCCGGGTGCGCGGCCTGCACCGCCGCCACCGCGCTCTTCGCCAGCGCCGACTTGCCGGTGCCGCGCGCGCCCCACAGCAGCACGTCGTGCGCGGCGAAGCCCTGCGCCAGCCGCGTCAGGTTGGCGAGCAGCGCATCGCGCTGGTGGTCGACGCCGAGCAGCCGGTCGAGCGGGATCGCCGCGGTGGCGATCGCGGTCAGCCGCCCCGCCCGCCAGGCATAGGCCGGGTGCGCCAGCGGGTCGGCCGCCACGGGCAGCTCGGGCGCGAGCCGCTCCAGCGCGGCGGCGATACGGTCAAGCGGGTCCAAACGCGGCCTCCTCCGGCCGCGCGCCTAGCCCAGCTGGCGGCGATGCGCGAGATAGGCCGCGTTGCCGGGGGACAGTACCAGCGCCTTGTCGAGCAGCTGCCGCGCCGCCGACGTCTCGCCGACCGCCGCCAGCGCCACGCCATAGGCATCCGCCGCTGCCGCGTTCATCGGCAGCAGCGCATAGGCCGCGCGCCCGTACCGCCGCGCGGTCTCGCCATCGCCATCGCCCGCATAGGCGAGCGCCAGGTCGGCGAGCAGCCCCGCGTCGCGGTTGCCGCTGCGGTGCCGGAGCTGTTCCAGCGTCTCGATCGCGTCGTCCCATGTGCCGGCCGCGACCTGCCAATGCCCGAGCAGCCGACGCGCCATCAGGCTTTGCGGGTTCTGGCCGAGGTATAGCGCCAGCGTCGCCGCCGCGTCCGCCGGCTTGCCCGCACGGCCGAGCGCATCGACCAGCCGGAGCACGGTCGGCTCGTCGAACCGCAGGTCCGCCGCGCGGGTATAGGCGCCCACCGCCTCGCCGCCCTGCCCGCTCGCCGCCAGCGTGTCGCCGAGCGCCAGCAGCGCCGCCGGGTCGCGCGGTGCCGCCGCCGCCAACGCCCGCGCCGCGGCGAGCGCGCCCGCCTTGTCGCCGCCGCTCATCCGGCCCCGGATCACGCCCAGCGCATAGGTCGGATCGCCCGCCGCGCCCGCCGCCTCGACCGTCAGCGCACCGACATCCTCGTCGGTCGCGAACAACGCGCCCTGTCCCCCCGCCCCGCTCGCCCGGTCGAGAAAGCCGGCCGCCGTCGCCCGATCGCCGATCCACTCCCACGCCCGCGCGGTCAGCGCCAGCGCCTGCGCGTCGGCATCGCCCCGCATTGCCAGCGGCCGCAGCACATCCAGCGCCCCCCGCGCGTCACCCGACCGCAGCAGCGCCCCCGCCAGCAAGCGCCGCGCGGTCAGGTTCATCGGCTGCACCGCCAGCAGCCGCCGCCAATACGCGACGGCCTCCTCGCCACGCCCGGTCGCGGCATCGGCGGCACCGGCGAGCAGCAGCGCGCCGGGCACGTCGGCGATCCCCGCGCCCGCCGATGCCAGCAGGTGCCGCGCCAGCTCCGGCCGCCCCGCCCGCATCGCGATCACCGCCTGCAGATAGAGCGCGGGCGGGCTGCCGGGCACCGCCACCAGCGCCTTGCGCGTCGCCGCCAGCGCCTCGGCGTAGCGTCCCGCCTCGCCCAGACCGGCGGCATATTCGATCAGTGCGGGGTGGTCATAGGCGTCGGTCCTCAACGCCGCCTCGAACCAGGGCAGCGCCGCCACCAGCCCGAACCGTGCGCGGACGACCTCGCCCTGCAACGTCATCGCCCTGGGCTCGCCCGGCGCCAGTCGCGCGGCGACGGCGCCGGCATCGGCGGCACCGCCCAGCTCGCCCGCGTCGAGCCGTAGCCGCCCGAGCACGGTCCAGCTCCGCGCGTCCTTCGGGTTCGTCGCGACCAGCTGCTCCAGCAGATCCTGCGCCACGGCGCCCTGCCCTTGCGCCGCCAGCGCCCCCGCCCTGACCCGCGCCGCCTCCGGCGTCGGCTCCTTCGCCGCCTCGATCAATGCCCCCGCCGGATCGCCCTGCAACAGCCGCGCCTCGGCGATCAGCGCGTGCAACCGGGTCGGCGGCACCCCCGCCGCCTGCGCCCGCCCCAACGCCGCCTCCGCCGCCGCGCCCTCGCCCATCGCCAGCCAGGCGCGCGCCAGCACCAGCTGCGCCGCCGCCAGCCGCGGCGCCACCGCGACCGCACGCTCGGCATTGCGCCGCGCCGCGTGATAGTTGCCCGCCGCCAGCGTCGACCGCGCTTCGACCAGCGCGCGCAACGGGTCGGTCGGCCCGGACCGGCTCGCCCACAGCAGCCCGCCGAGCAGCGCCATCGCGACGATCAAGACCGCCCCGACCCGCCGCTGCACCGCCGTGACCGCCGGCAGCCGCCACCGGCGCCGCCTCCGCCTCGCCCGGATCAAGGGATAGGCACGGGTATCAGGCATGGAGGTCGTAGCTC
>NZ_CBDATK010000012.1:0-10977 GCF_965200135.1 Sphingomonas sp. | reverse complement strand
CAGCTCCAGCATCACCACCGACTTCGGCGGCAGCTCGACGGTCAGCGTGCCGCCGGCGATGCTCGCCCCGCCGAACGCGCGCGGCACCACCGTGTTCGGCGCATCGAAGCTGTTGAGCGCGTTCATCCGCTCCGCCGTCAGCACCTGACCCGTCACGGCGGTCGCGTTCACGCCCATCAGCGTCGCCGACACGCGGTTCGCACGGTTCGGGTCGAGGTTGCTGAGCGCCACCCGCACCACGCCGTCCTTGCCGCGCACCGCCGACGCGCTGACCGCAGGCATCGTCCAGCGGTCCTTGTTGTACCAGGGCGACCTGACGTCGATCGGCAGCACGGTGCCGTCCATGTACGGCTTGTACATCATGAAGACGTGGTAGGTCGGCGTCAGCACCATCTTCGCGCCGTCGGTCAGCACCATCGCCTGCAGCACGTTGACCATCTGCGCGATCGCGGTCAGCTTCACCCGATCGGCATGCTTGGCGAAGATGTTGAGGTTGATCGCCGCCACCAGCGCATCGCGCAACGTGTTCTGCTGACGCAGGAAGCCGGGATTGGTGCCGGGATCCCCCGCATACCAGGTGCCCCATTCGTCGACCGCCAGCCAGACGCGCTTGGCCGGATCGTATTTGTCCATGATCGCGGTGTGACGGGTGATGAGGTCGTCCATCCGCAGCGTCTCGGCCAGCGTCTCCGCCCACCCGGCCTCGTCGAACTGCGTCGCCGACGCGCGCGGCGGCCAACCGCCGGGCACGGTGTAGTAATGGAGCGACATGCCGTCGATCTGGCCCGCGGCCTCGCGCACCATCGTCTCGGTCCAGTTATAGTCGTCGACGTTCGCGCCGGACGCGATCTTCATGATACGCGTGCCGGCGGGCGCCTTGATGAAGGTCGCGTAGCGGCGCGTCACGTCGGCGGCGTATTCGGCGCGCATGTTGCCGCCACAGCCCCACAGCTCGTTGCCGACGCCGAAATACGGCACCTTCCACGGTGCGCGGTGGCCGTTGCGCGCGCGCTCGTCGGCCAGGCTGCCGGCGGGCGAGGTCATGTACTCGACCCACTCCGCCATCTCCTGCGGCGTGCCGTTGCCGACATTGCCCGCGACATAGGCCTCCGCGCCGATCTGCTCGACCAGGTCGAAGAACTCGTGCGTCCCGACCGCATTCGGCTCGGTCACGCCGCCCCAATGCGTGTTGATCTTGACCGGCCGGCTGCCGCGCGCGCCGATTCCCTCGCGCCAGTGGTATTCGTCGGCGAAGCAGCCGCCCGGCCAGCGGATCACCGGCACGCCCAGCCGCCGCAGCGCACCCGTGACGTCGTTGCGGAAGCCGCGCGTGTTGGGAATGCCCGACCGCTCGCCCACCCACAGCCCGCCATAGATACCGGTGCCCAGATGCTCGGCGAACTGGGTGAAGATGCGCCGGTCATAGGTCGGGCCGGGCGTATCGGCGTGGACCACGACCTGCGTGTCCGCGCGCTCCTGCGCCACGGCGGGCGCGCCGATCGCCAGCAACGCGGCAACGGCCCCGAGCGATGCCTTCAGCCACGACCTGCGGCGACCGCCGTTACGAAGGTCCATCATCTCTTCCTCTCCCATGCGCGGCGCCGTTGCGCTCGCGCGGATCATCAATGCTGGACGCCGTCGATCAGCACCGGCGCGCCGTTCTGGCCGCCGTCGCGCAGCACCGCCGGCAACAGCTCGGGCGACAGGTTCTGGTACGACACGGGCCGCAGGAAGCGGTCGATCGCCAGGCTGCCGACCGAGGTGGTGCGCCCGTCCGACGTGGCGGGGAACGGCCCGCCATGGACCATCGCATGCGCCACCTCGACCCCGGTCGGCCAACCGTTGGCGAGGATGCGCCCGGCCTTCAGCTCCAACAGCGGCACCAGCCGCGCCGCGAGCGCGGTGTCGCCGGCATCCATCTGCAAGGTAGCGGTCAGCTGACCTTCGGCGGCGGCGAGCACCGCGACCAGCTCGGCCTCGTCGCGGCAGACGACCAGCAGCGAGGCGGCGCCGAACACCTCGTGTCCCAGCGCCGCATCGGCCAGGAACGCCTGCGCGTCGGTGCGGAAGAACGCCGCCTGGTTCTGCGCGACGCCCTCGCCGACCTGGCCGCGCGCGACCAGATCGACCTGTGCGTGGCCGTCGAGAGCGGCGACGCCGGCCTCATAGGCGGCGTGGATACCCGGCGTCAGCATCGGCTGCGCCGCCGCCTGCGCCAGCGCCGCACCGGCCGCGTCGACGAACGCGTCGAGCCCCTCGCCCTCGATCGCGACGACCAGGCCGGGGTTGGTGCAGAACTGCCCCGCGCCCATCGTCAGCGAGCCGACGAACGCCGTGCCCAGCGCCGCGCCGCGGGCGCGCAGCGCCTCCGGGCAGAGGATGACGGGATTGATGCTCGACATCTCCGCATAGACCGGGATCGGGACGTCACGCTCCTGCGCGATCTTCGTCAGCGCCAGCCCGCCCGCGCGCGAGCCGGTGAAGCCGACCGCCGCGATGCGCGGATCGGCGACCAGCGCCGCGCCCAGCGCGTTGCCCGGCCCGCTCAGCTCGCCGAACACGCCGGCCGGCATGTCGCAGCGCTCGGCGGCCGCGCGGATCGCGCTCGCCACCATCGCGCCGGTCTCCGGGTGCGCCGGATGCTGGCGGACGACGACGGGGCAACCCGCCGCCAGCGCCGAGGCGGTGTCGCCACCGGCGGTGGAAAAGGCGAGCGGGAAGTTCGACGCGCCGAACACCGCCACCGGCCCCAGCGGCACGGCACGCAGCCTAAGGTCGGGACGGGGCAGCGGCGCACGGTCGGGCATGGCGGAGTCGATCCGCAGCCCCATCCAGCCGCCACGCCGCAGCACGCCCGCGAACAGCCCGAGCTGCCCGACGGTGCGCCCGCGCTCGCCCTCGATCCGCCCGCGCGGCAGCCCGCTCTCACGACACGCGGTCTCGATCAGCGCGTCGCCGAGCGCGACGATCTCCTCGCCGATCGCCTCCAGGAATGACGCGCGGGCCTCCGCCTCGGTGGCGCGATAGGCGTCGAACGCGCCGTGCGCCGCGGCGCAGGCGGCATCGACATCGCTCACGCCATGGGTTTCGACCTGGGGCTCTTCGATCATGGTATCAGTCATAAGTCCGACAATATCCGTAACCCGCCCCGGTGGCAACGCACGCCGTCACCACCGGCGATTACGAACGCCGGCGGCGCGGCGGCAGGGCGACCGGCTCCGCCATCGGGACGACCCCCTTCGGCGCAGCGCTCAGCCGTCGGATCAGGTCGGTCTCGGCGCGGCGATAGGGAGTGCCGTCGTTGCGGAACACCTCGTGGAACCAGATCGTCGGCTCACTCAGGACATACGGTTTCTGCCAGCTGTCCCAGGGCAGCCGCGTCTGCGTCCGGCCGTCGACGAAGCCCCAGTTCATCGCGCCGACATTGTAGCGCTTGGCGATCGGCAGCGACCCGTCGAAGGTCGAGCCGTTGCCGCGCGCCATATACTCCGTGCAGATCACCGGCCGGCCATAGGGCAGCAGCTGCTTGATGCGGGCCTCGAACGTCTCCGGCCAGCTATAGTCGTGGAAGGTGATGACGTCCGACTGCGCCAGCTGCAGCTTCTCCATCGGCGAGCCCTTGCCGCCGGGCGTCCAGTCGTCGCCCAGCCACACGCCCGAGGTCACCGGCTGGCCGGGATCGGCGTCCCGTGCCCAGTCGAACACCTGCGCCAGCAGCGCCCGCGTCAACGGCTCCTTGCCTTCTTGGCCCCGATACTGGTCGGCGCCGTTGTCGGGCTCGTTCCACAGGTCCCAGCCGAGGATGCGGTCGTCGGTCGCGAAGGCGCCGATCACGCCCTGCACATAGGCCTTGTAGCCCGGATAGCGGGTGCGATCGCGCAGGCCCGGCAGGCCCGGCGACTGCACCCAGCCGGAATTGTGGACACCGGGGATCGGCGGGTGCTGCGGCCCCAGCTTCGGATCGGGGTCCCAGCAGCTGTCGAACAGCACGAACAGCGGCTTGATGCCGTGCCGCTGCGCCATCGTCAGGAACTCGCCGATCCGGCGCTTGAAACCCTCCGGGTCCTGCGTCCACAGCTGATCGTGCAGGAACACCCGCATCGTGTTCATGCCGATCCCCTGCGCGAGGCCAAGCTCGTAATCGATCCGCTGCGGGTCCCAGGTCGCGGTCTGCCACATCTCCAGCTGATTGATCGCGGTCGCGGGCGTATAGTTCGACCCGACCAGCCAGGGTTGGCGCGCATACCAGGCATTCGCCTGCGCTTCCGTCCAGCGAGGACGCGCATCGGCAGGCGCCGCAGCCAGCACGGTCGCGGCCATCAGCGCCGCATACAAGTTCTTCATCAAATCTCTCCCCACGACCGCAGACTAGTCATACCGGCAATTGGTATACGGTATAAGGCAACTAGCCTCAGCTATTTGTCGGACAAGGTTTACAAGCAAGCTAGAGCAAAATATAGCGGCAAATGTTCGTATCGTCCGACATCGGGGTCGGGCTCTAACACCGCGCACCGCTCGGAATACCGACGGTCGGCAGGGAGGGGATGATGATGAAGGTTAAAGCACTGTTGTGCACGTCGGTCGCGACTCTGGCGCTGACGGCTGTGTCGCCCGCTTACGCTCAAACCGCACGCGAGGCACCCAAGCCGGATGCGGCGTCGGATCAGAGCGTCAATCCGGCCTCGCCCGCCGCGGCGACGCAGGACGAAGGTACGGCCGACGGCGACGTCGTCGTCACCGGCCTGCGCCGCAGTCTCGAATCGGCGCAGCAGATCAAGCGCACGTCCGACGGCATCGTCGACGCCATCGTCGCCCAGGACATCGGCAAGCTCCCCGACACCTTCGCGTCCTCCGCGTTGCAGCGGGTCGCCGGCGTCAACGTGACGCGCGGCGGCGGCGAGGCGGCGGGCGTCACCGTGCGCGGCCTGCCCGACCTGACCACCACCTATAACGGTCGCCAGATCTTCACCGCCGAAGGCCGCTACGTCCAGATCCAGGACTTCCCCGCCGGCACCGTCGCCGCGCTGGAGGTCTACAAGTCGGGCCTCGCCAACCAGATCGAGGGCGGCATCGCCGGCTCGGTCAACGTGCGCGGGCGCAAGCCGTTCGACTTCCAGGGCTTCGAGCTGTCGGGCTCCGCCAACGGCGTGCTGTCGCAGCAGTCCGAGAAGATCGTGCCCAACGGCAATTTGCTCATCAGCGACCGCTGGAACACCGGGATCGGCGAGATGGGGCTGCTGCTCAACGTCTCCTATGTCGGCATCAACTTCCTCGATTCCAGCCGCGAGCAGTCGGTGGTGATCGCCACCACGAACGCCGGCAACGCGCCCGGCGTCGCGGCGGGGCTGCGCTTCCCCGACGCGCAGGGCAACTTCCTCGGCTACGGCGCGCGTTATCGCCCGTCGGCCAACGCCGCCTTCCAGTGGCGGCCGACCCCCGAGCTCGAGATCTATGCGGACGGGCTGTACCAGGGCTTCCGGTCCAAGGACTATAACCGCTGGATGTTCATCCCGATCTTCGGCGGCATCACGCTGTCGAACGTGACGACGATCCCCAATACCAACCAGATCGCCTCCGCCACCGTCAGCGGCGCGGTGCGGCCCGACGGCTATACCGGCTCGTTCAACGGCAAGACCGACACCTATCAGGGCGGTGCCGGCGCGATCTGGACGCGCGACCGGCTGCAGATCTCGGCCGACGTCGCCTATACGGACAGCACCTATACCGCCGACCTGGTCAACGTCGACTACGCGGCGGCCAGCTCGCCGGTCCGCAACGTCCAGTTCGACGTGCCGCAGGACGGCGGGCCGTCGCAGCGGTTCGTCAACTTCGACATCACCGATCCCGCAAACTTCGTCGCCCGCGGTCTATACCAAGAACTGACGGTGGTGAGCGGCAAGGATTGGCAGGCGCGAACAGACCTGTCCTACGACCTCGACATGGGCTTCCTGAAGCGCGTGCAGGTCGGCATCCGTTATAGCGACCGCGACGCGGCGCGCGACTTCGGTAACATCTACAACAATGTCGCGGTGCCTGGCACGCCCACCACCCCACCGATCTTCTTCGAGGACCAGAGGATTCCGCTAACGTCCCTGCCCGGTGCGGTGGTCAGGACCAGCCTGCCCGGCTTCACCTACAACGACGCGCAACCTAACGTCGCCTTTGCTGCGCTGACCCGCGACAGCATTCGAAACAATCTGCCCGCGCTTCGCAGCTTCTTCATCGAGCCGGCGGGCCAGCCCGTCTTCAACCCGACCGACAATTTCCGCGCCAACGAGAAGTCCTACGCCGCCTACGCGCAGGTGAAGTACGGCTTCGACCTCGGCAACATCGTCGTCGACGGCGTCGTCGGGCTGCGCGCGGTCAAGACCAAGACGCGGATCAGCGGCTTCTCGCGCATCGAGGCCACCGGTGGAGCGGCGACCTTCCCGGCGATTACCGCCTCCAGCGAATATACCGACTATTTGCCTAACGCGAGCGCGCGGATCGCGTTCACCGACAAGCTGCAGCTTCGTCTCGCCTACACCCAGACGCGCACCCGGCCGAACTTCTTCGACCTGCGCCCGAACACGTCGCTGGGCCAGCCGGTGACTCTCGCGCCGGGCGATCCGTGCCTGACCACCCCAACGACACCCGACTGCATAGAGCGGCTGCGGCGCGGTGGGTCCGCCGGCAACCCCAACCTGGATCCGCTCACCTCCGACAATTACGACGCCAGCCTGGAATATTATTTCTCGCGCACCGGCTCGTTCACCGCGGCGATCTTCCGCCACGACGCGCAGGGCTTCCTGGCGACGGTCGACGACCGCTCGGTGGCGGGGTTGCGCATCGCGCGGCCGGTGAACCTCGGCAACACCAGGATCCAGGGTGCGGAGGTGCAGTTCACCAGCTTCCTCGACATCAACGGACTGCCGGAGTGGGCAAAGGGCTTCGGGATCCAGGCGAACGGCACCTATCTGGACGGCAAGGGCGACCTGATCCCCGACTTCGCCGCGAGTTATGGTGGCGGACGGCAGCGGTTCCCGGGCGTCTCGAAATGGGCCGGCAATCTCGTCGCGCTCTACGAGCGTCCGACCTTCTCGGGGCGCGTCGCCTACAATTACCGGTCGGATTTCGTTAACTTCTATTCGTTCGAAGCGTTCGACCCGATCGCCCATCCGACGATCGAGCAGGGCCGCGGCCAGCTCGACGGGTCGCTGTCGCTGACGCCGGTGCCGAACATCACGATCGCCTTCGACGTCGCCAACATCCTCGGCAACCCGATCCAGCGCGACCGCGCCTTCGACACCGGCGGTGTCTATCGGCGGCAGGTGTTCTATATCGAGCGCAGCTATTCGCTCGGCGTCCGGTTCCGGCTGTAACGGGAGCGCATGACGATGTGGATCAGGCTCCTCGCCGTCGCCCTGCTCGCCAGCGCCCCTGCGGTTCCGACCGTGGCGGCGCAGTCGGCGGGCAGCATGGCGGATCGCATCATCAACGATCCGCGCGTGCCGTCGCTGACACCCTACGGCCTCAACCTGCCGCCGCAGATCCGCAACGACGGCGGCGTGCAGTTCGGCAAGGCGATGCGCTTCACGCTGTCGGGTCATGCCGACTTCTGGCGGATCGGGGTCATCACCCCGACGCTCAAGCCGGTGAAGCGCGGTGACCAGATCGTGATCGCCTTCTGGGCGCGCGCGACCGGCACGCAGAACGGCGCGCCCGGCCGGATCGGTCGCGTCCAGCTGGAGGCGACGCCGGTGGTCCGGACGATCTTCGAACAGTCGTTCGACCTCTCGCCCGAGTGGAAGATGTATCAGCTGAAGGGCGTTGCCGACCGCGACTATGCGCCCCGCCAGCTCAATGCCGCGCTCCACATCGACGCGGCCCGTCAGGTGCTGGACATCGGCCCGGTGTTCGTCCTCGATTACGGGCAGCCCGCGTCATGAAGCTCCGCCTCCTCGCCGCACTGGCGTTGACGCTCGCCGGCGTCGCCAGCGCGCGCAATCCGGAGTTCCAGGGCGCCGACCCGCATGCCATGTTCATCGACGGCGAGCTGTGGGTGTTCCCCACCGGCGGCCCCGGCGGCAGCTGGACCGCCGACCGGTTCGGCGCCTTTTCCTCGCGCGACCTGAAGACGTGGCGACCGCGCGGCACGTTGATCCGCCGCGACGACATCGCGTGGATCAGGGACGACGGCGCGCCCGAGCATTTCCTCTGGGCACCCGGCGTCGCGACCGTGGGCGGCAAATACTATCTCTATTACTCGGTCGGCCCGCAGATCCCGACGCCCAGCCGGATCGGCGTCGCCGTCGCCGATCGGCCGGAAGGCCCGTATCGCGACAGCGGCAAGCCGCTCGTCACCGGCCAGCTGGTGGTGAACGGGCGCGGCTTCGAAGCGATCGACCCGATGACCTATGTCGATCCGCGCTCGGGCAAGGCGTATCTCTATGCGGGCGGCAGTGCCGGCGCGACGCTGCGCGTGTGGGAGCTCAACCCAGACATGACCAGCATCGCGCGCGAGGTGCCCGTCGCCACGCCGCCGCAGTTCACCGAGGGCGCGTTCATGCACGAGCGGAACGGCACCTATTACCTGTCGTACAGCCACGGTCACTGGAACGGCCCCGATTATTCCGTCCACTACGCGACCGCGCCATCGCCGACCGGCCCATGGACCTATCGCGGCGCGATCCTGACCAGCGACGCGCGGCATCAGGGGCCGGGGCACCACAGCTTCGTCCGAACGGCCGCCGGCGAGTGGCTGATCGTCTATCACCGCTGGGAGCAGCGCCCCGTCCCCGCGCCGCTCAAGGGCGAGCGACAGGTCGCGATCGATCGCGTCGCCTATGCCGCCGACGGCACGATCCGCCCGATCGCGATGACCGACGGCGGCGCGGCGCCCACCCTGCCGATGCGCGGGACGCGACACTGATGCTCGATCGACGCGCACTGATGACGATCGGGCTGGCCGGCGCGGGCGCGGTGCTCGCCGGTCCGGTGCTGGGCGCGGAGCCGTCGCTCAACGATCAGTTGTCCGGCTGGCTCGACGGGCTCCACGATCCGGTCATCATCCGCGAGGGCGCGACCTGGCACGTATTCGGGTCGGGCGGCTGGACGGGCAAGCCCGGCTTGAGCTGGCGCACCTCGACCGACCTCCACGACTGGCACGACAACGGCTCGCCGTTCGACGCGGTCCCCGCCTGGGCGCAGCGCGCGATCCCCGGTGCGCGCGCGATCTGGGCACCCGACATCCATTTCGTCGACGGCGTGTTCCGGCTCTATTACTCGGTCTCGACCGGCGGCTCGATGCGCTCGGTGACCGGATTCGCGACCAGCCCGACGCTCGACCGTGCCGACCCGCGCTATGGCTGGACCGATCACGGCCTGGTCGTCGAGTCGTTCGCGGGCGGGACCTACAACGTCATCGACGCCAATTTCGTCGTCGACCTCGCCGGCAACCACTGGCTCGCCTTCGGCAGCTATTGGAGCGGCATCAAGCTGATCGCGCTCGATCGGCGGACGGGCAAGCCCAACCCCGGCGCCACGCTTCACTCGATCGCCTATCGCCCCGCGCCGACCGGCGGCGACAATCCCGTCGAGGGCGCCTTCATCCTGCCGCGCGGCGGCTGGTACTATCTCTTCGCCAGCTACGACTATTGCTGCAAGAAGGAGCAGAGCAACTATTACGTCGCGGTCGGGCGCGCGCGCGCGATCACCGGACCGTATGTCGGCCGCGACGGCAAGCCGATGATGGAGGGCTATGGCACCGCCGTGATCGCCGAGCGGCCGTGGGGGTCGACCAATTGGCGCGGTCCCGGCCATTGCGGGCTGTTCCAGGACGGCGCGCGGACGCTCGTCGTCTACCACGCCTATGACGTCGCGCACGCCGCGCGCCCGACGCTGCGCCTCGCCGAGCTGAGCTGGGACGCAGCGGGCTGGCCTGCGCCGGTCGGCTGACAGCGCGGCTTTGCTCCGACTCGCGTCCGGCTCTATGCGGCAGTAGCCACCGAGGAGCCCGCGATGACCGACACCCACCCCGACCTCCAGCTCTTCGTCGACGGCGCGTGGCAGTCGGGTGAAGGCCGCGACACCGGCCCCGTGTTCAACCCCGCGACCGGCGCCACCATCGCCGAGGTGCCCTTCGCCACCCCCGCCGACCTCGACGCCGCGCTGGCGGCGGCGGACCGCGGCTTCGCGCTGTGGCGCGCGACCGCGGTCGAGGAGCGCGCCGCCGTCCTCCACGCCGCCGCCGCGCTGATGCGCGAGCGCGCCGACGCGATCGGGCGGCTGCTGACGCGCGAACAGGGCAAGATCCTGGCCGAGGCCAAGGCGGAGGTGGTCGGCTCGGCGCAGCTGTTCGACTGGTATGCCGAGGAGGCGAAGCGCGCCTATGGCCGCGTGCTGGTGCGCCCGAGCGGCCAGCGCTCGATCGTCATCCGCCAGCCGATCGGCCCGGTGGCGGCGCTCTCCCCCTGGAACTTCCCGGTCTATCTGCTCGCCAAGAAGCTGGCGCCGGCGCTGGCGGCGGGCTGTTCGGTGATCGCCAAGCCGCCGGAGGAGACGCCCGCCTGCACCTCCGCCTTCTTCCGCTGCCTGATCGACGCCGGCCTGCCCGCCGACGTCGCGCAGTTGGTGTTC
Organism: Sphingomonas sp.; assembly: GCF_965200135.1. Classification (GTDB taxonomy): domain Bacteria; phylum Pseudomonadota; class Alphaproteobacteria; order Sphingomonadales; family Sphingomonadaceae; genus Sphingomonas. Next base: position 360 of record NZ_CBDATK010000012.1, on the reverse strand, counting down.
GGCGTCCCCGACCTCGTCAGCCGCCACCTGATCGGCTCGCCCGTCATCCGCAAGGTCAGCTTCACCGGCTCGGTCCCGGTCGGCAAGCACCTGCTCAAGCTCGCCGCCGAGGGCGTCAAGCGCACGACGATGGAGCTGGGCGGTCACGCGCCCGTCCTGATCTTCGCCGATTGCGACCTCGACAAGTGTCTCGACATGGTCGTGCCGCAGAAGTTCAGGAACGCAGGCCAGGTCTGCGTCTCGCCGACGCGCTTCTATGTCGAGGCGCCGATCTACGACGCCTTCCTGCGCGGGTTCGCCGAGCGCACCGCCCGGCTGCCGGTCGGCGACGGCATGGATCCCGCGACGCGGATGGGGCCG
>NZ_CBDATK010000011.1:0-93249 GCF_965200135.1 Sphingomonas sp. | reverse complement strand
GATCGAGACCTATCATGTCGTCCGCGGCGAGCTCGATGCCTATGGCGGCGGGCTGGTCGACAAGCCCGAGGTGCTCGCGCTTAACAAGGTCGATGCGATCGATGCCAAGACGCGCACGAAATTGATGAAGGCGCTCAAGAAGGCGAGCGGCGTCGATCCCTATCCGCTGTCGGGTGCGAGCGGCGAAGGGCTGACCGTCGTGCTCGACAAGCTGGTCGAGGATATCGGGCCGATGGGTGGGACGTCCGAACTCAGCGCCCAGTCGAGCGCTTCGACCGAAGAAGAACCCTGGTCCCCATTGTGAGACGCCGGGCAACCGCTTAAGCGCTGCCCTCTCCTTCTCCGTCGTCCCGGCGGAAGCCGGGACCCATGGATACGGCGCGCTGCGAGGAGCGGACCCATCGCATCCATGGGTCCCGGCTTTCGCCGGGATGACGAATATGGTTTTCAGCTGTCCATGACCCGCGCCGATCGTTTCGCCCCCGCATCCTGTCCCCGGCTGGTCGTCAAGATCGGATCGGCGCTGCTGGTCGATCCCGACGGGACGGTGCGGCGCGAGTGGCTGGCGGGCGTCGTCGCCGATCTGGCGGCACGGCATCTTAGCGGGCAGCGGCTGATCGTGGTGTCCTCGGGTGCGATCGCGTTGGGCGCGCGGCGGCTCGGATTGCCCAACGGCGGTCGCGCCTGCCTCGAGGACGCGCAGGCAGCGGCTGCGACCGGGCAGATCGCGCTGTCGCAACTGTGGGCCGAACTGCTCGCCTCCGAGGGCCTCACCGCCGCACAGATGCTGCTGACGCTCGACGATCTCGAGGACCGCCGCCGCTATCTCAACGCCAGCGCTACCGTTGCGCGGTTGCTTGCGCTGGGCGTGGTGCCCGTGGTCAACGAAAACGACACGGTCGCGACCGAAGAGATCCGCTTTGGCGACAACGACCGGCTCGCCGCGCGCGTCGCGCAGGCGGCAGGCGCGGGTGGCGTGATTCTGCTTTCGGACGTCGACGGGCTCTACACCGCCAATCCGGGCAGCGACCCGCAAGCCCAATTGATCGACGAGGTAACGACGCTGGACGATTCGATCATGGCGATGGCCGACGGCGGCTCGGCCTCGGGGATGGGATCGGGCGGCATGCTCGCCAAGCTGCAGGCGGCGAAGATCGCGCATGCTGCGGGCGCGCATCTCGCGATCGTCGGCGGGCGCCGCGACCACCCGCTCGCCGCCTTCGACGCCGATGGGCGCGGGACGATTTTTCCCGCTTCGGGCGGCAGCGGTGCGCGGAAAGCCTGGCTCGCGGGCCGGCTGACCGCGCATGGCCGCATCCTGATCGATGCCGGCGCGACCAGCGCGCTCGCTGGCGGGGCGAGCTTGCTCGCGGCGGGCGCGACCGCGATCGAGGGCGGCTTCTCGCGCGGCGACGTGATCGACATCGTCGGCCCCGAGGGCCGCGCCGTCGCACGCGGGCTCACCGAATATGACGCCAGCGAGGCCAAGCTGATCGCCGGCCGGCGCACCGCCGAACTGGCGACGATCCTCGGCTACGCGCCGCGCTCTGCTTTGGTCCACCGCGATCATATGGTGCTGTTGTGAACCCTCCCCTTCTTTTGTGCTCCGGCGCAGGCCGGAGCGTTGTGTCGTGTGCGCATCGTGTCCTTTCCAACGCTCCGGCCTACGCCGGAGCACAGGTTGATCGGGAAAAGGAATCGGCATGAGAAACCGTTTCCGCACGCTCGCGATCACCGGCGGCACCGGCTTCGTCGGCCGCCACCTGATCGACGCCGCGCTCGCCCAAGGCCACCTCGTCCGCGCGCTGACCCGCGCGCCGCGCCCGCCCCGCGACGGCGTCCACTGGATCTACGGATCGCTCGAGAAGCCGCTCGCGCTGCAGCAGTTGGTCGCGGGCGCCGATGCGGTGGTGCATGTCGCGGGCGTGATTAACGCCGCCGATCGCGCCGGCTTTGCGATCGGCAATGTCGAGGGCACGATGGCGATCGTCGATGCGACGCGCTCGGCGGGCATCCGCCGCTTCGTCCATGTCTCCTCGCTCGCCGCGCGCGAGCCCAGGCTCAGCGACTATGGCTGGTCGAAAGCACGCGCCGAGATCATCGTCGCGGCCTCGGCGCTGGACTGGACGATCGTGCGGCCGCCCGCCGTCTTCGGCCCCGGCGACCGCGAGATGCTCGAGCTATTCCGTGCCGCGATGCGCGGGCTGGTACCGCTGCCGCCAGGCGGCCGCATGTCGGTGATCGCCGCGCAGGACCTGGTCAAGCTGCTGCTCGCGGTTCTGCCCGACGACGACGACAGCCAGGCCGCGATCTACGAGCCCGACGACGGCCGCCCGCATGGCTGGACGCACGGCGAGTTCGCGCAGGCGATCGGCCATGCGGTCGGCAAGCGGGTGCGCCCGCAACCGGTGCCCGCCTGGGTGATGCGCGCTGGCGCGAAGGTCGATGCGATGGTGCGCGGCCCCAATGCCAAGCTCACCGCCGACCGGGTGCGCTATTTCCTCCACGACGACTGGGTGGTGAACCCCGATTTCCGCCCGCCCGCGCATCTGTGGCGCGCGCAGCTCGCGACGCTCGACGGGTTGGCGGTGGCGGCCGAGAGCTACCGCGAAGAAGGGTTGCTGCGCTAAGCCACCGCCCCCTTCCCGCCGCATTCGTTTGGCAAGCGAACCCCGACACGTCTAAGGATTGGCCATGAGTACCCGCGACGAGACCTTTGCCAAGGTCACAGACCTGATCGAGCCCTTCAACAAGAAGGCGATCCCGCTGACCGACGACGTCCGCTTCGCGCAGGACCTTGAATGGGACAGCCTGACCGTGATGGACTTCGTGGCCGCGGTCGAGGACGATTTCGACATCATCATCACGATGAACATGCAGGCCGAGATCGAGACGATCGGCCAGCTCGTCGACGCGGTCGAGAAGCTCAAGGCATGACCGACGCCGGCACGCTGCGCGAGGACGCGCCGCTCGACGCGCTCAAGCATCCGTCCGCGCCCGATCTGCTCGCCAAGTTCGATCCGCTGATCGCCGAGCGCCAGGCGCTGCTCGATACCGGCGTGCGCGATCCGTTCGCGATCGTGATGACCAAGGTGCTGTCGCCGACCGAGGCGATCATCGGCAACAGGCCCACCATCCTGCTCGGCACCTACAACTACATGGGCATGACCTTCGACGCGGACGTGATCGCGGCGGGCAAGCAGGCGCTCGACGAGTTCGGCGCGGGCACGACCGGCAGCCGCGTACTCAACGGCACCTATCAGGGCCACCGCGAGTGCGAGGAGGCGCTCAAAGACTTCTACGGCATGGACCATGCCATCGTCTTCTCGACGGGCTATCAGGCCAATCTCGGCATGATCTCGACGCTGGCGGGCAAGGGCGAGTACGTCATCCTCGACGCCGACAGCCACGCCTCGATCTACGACGGCTGCGCGCAGGGCAATGCGGAGATCGTCCGCTTCCGTCACAACTCGGTCGAGGACCTCGACAAGCGACTGGGCCGGTTGCCGAAGGAGCCCGGCAAGCTGGTCGTGCTCGAAGGCGTCTATTCGATGCTCGGCGACGTCGCGCCGCTCAAGGAGATGGTCGCCGTCGCGAAGAATCACGGCGCGATGGTGCTCAGCGACGAGGCGCATTCGATGGGGTTCTACGGCCCCAACGGCCGTGGCGTGTACGAGGCGCAGGGCTGTGAGGACGAAGTCGATTTCGTCGTCGGCACCTTCTCCAAATCGGTCGGCACCGTCGGCGGCTTCTGCGTGTCGAACCACCCGAAGTTCGAGGCGATCCGCCTCGCCTGCCGCGCCTATATCTTCACCGCCAGCCTGCCGCCCAGCGTCGTCGCCACCGCCGCCGCCTCGATCCGCAAGCTCAGACACGCGCACGACAAACGCCGCCAACTATGGGAAAACGCCCGACATCTCCATGGCGGGCTGACGAAACTCGGCTTCCGGCTCGGCACCGCGCAGCCCGACAGCGCCATCGTCGCCGTCATCCTCGACGATCAGCAACAGGCGGTCGGCATGTGGCAGGCGCTGCTGGAGGCGGGGGTCTACGTCAACATGGCGCGGCCGCCCGCGACGCCGGCGGGCACCTTCCTGCTCCGGTGCTCGCTCTGCGCGGAGCATTCCGCCGAACAGCTCGACCGGGTGCTCGGCATGTTCGAGGATACGGGCCGGGCGGCGGGCGCGATCGGACCGGCGGTCACGCGATAACTTTCCTTTAACCACGATTAGTTTACGAGCAGACCCGTGATGGGTCGTGAACCCGATGGGGCGGCGCCGACGAGCGGGGCCAACTGGCGGGCGGTCACCCTGGTGGTGATGGCGCTGGCCGGCGCGGCCGTGCTGATCGCGCTGATCGCGACGTTGGGGGGCGCGAACCGCGAACGCGACCGGGCGCTGGAGCTTCAGAAGCACAGCTACGATGTGATGATCCTCGCCCGCACCCTGTCGGGGACGATGGCGCGGGCGGAGGCGTCGCTCGGCCGCTACGTCATCGCCGGCGACAAGGACGAACGGCTGGGGCTGATGTTCGTCGATCAACGCAATGCCGCCGCGTCGCAGCTCGACCAGCTCGACCGTATCACGCTCGACGACCAGCAGCCGCGGGTCGACGCGCTGCGTCGCGCGTTCGCCGAGCGTGGCGAGGAACTCAACCTGATCGCGCTGTCGACGCGCTACGGCAAGAACGATCAGGCGCTCGCCCGTTTCTACCAGTCGCGCGAGGCGCCGGCGCTGGCCCGGATCGATCGCGAGCTGAATCTCATCATCGGCGCCGAACGCGGCCTGCTCGACGAACGCAATGCGGCGGCGATGGCGAGCATCGGCAACGCCAGCCGCGTCGCCGGGGCGCTGGAGATTTTCGGCGTGCTGCTGGTGCTGGGCGCGGTCGCGCTGGGGTGGATCACGGTCAAGACGATGCGCGAGCGCACGCTGGCGGAGGCGGACGCGGACGCCGCCTCGCAACGCGCGGACGAGCTGACCGAGGCGGTGGCGCTCGCGACCAGCGAGCTGCGCGTCCAGGAGGCGCGACTGCGGCAGGTGCAGAAGATGGAGGCGGTCGGCCAACTGACCGGCGGCATCGCCCATGATTTCAATAATATGCTGGCGGTCGTTACCGGCGGACTGGAACTTGCGACACGGGCGCTGTCGCGCGATCCCGCCGCCGCGCGCCGCCACCTCGACAGCGCGACCGAGGGCGCGACGCGCGCGGCCGAACTGACCCGCCGCCTGCTCGCCTTCAGTCGTGAGGAATCGCTGAAACCCGAGCCGGTCGGCGTCGCGGCGCTGGTCGGCGGCATGCGCGACCTGTTCGACCGGACGCTGGGCGACGGCATCCTGGTGACGATGCGCGACGACAGCCGCGGCTGGTGTATCCGCGCCGACCGCGTGCAGTTGGAGAACGCGCTGCTCAACCTGGCGGTCAACGCACGCGACGCGATGGAGGGACGCGGCGAGCTGACCGTCACGACGGGATCGGCGACGCTGGCGGCGGGTCAGGTCGGGGACTGCCCGGCCGGCGACTATGTCACCGTCGCGGTCGCCGACACCGGTTGCGGCATGACGCCCGACGTGGCGGAGCGCGTGTTCGAACCGTTCTTCACCACCAAAGGGGTCGGCAAGGGCACCGGCCTCGGGCTGTCGCAGCTCTTCGCGCTGGTGCGTCAGCTCGACGGCGAGGTCGCGATCCGCACCGCGCCCGGCGAGGGCACGACCGTGACGCTCCATCTGCCCCGCGACGTCGGTGGGCGGGAGCGCGCGCCCCGCCCCGAAGTGACGATCGTCGCCACGAGCGCCCCGCGCGCACTCGACATCCTGGTGGTGGAGGACGACCCGCGCGTCCTCGCCGCGACGATGGGTGCGCTCGGCGAATTGGGTCACCGCCCCGTCGCGTGCGGCGACCCCCTCGCCGCCCCGGCCGCGCTCGACGCCGCCGGGGGGATCGACCTGCTCATCACCGACGTGCTGATGCCGCGCCAGACCGGACCGGAGATGGTCGCGGGGCTGGCGAGCCGCTGGCCGGACTTGCCGGTGCTGTTCGTCACCGGCTTCGCGGGCGACGTCGGCACCGCCGATCTGGGCGGTCGCCCGGTGCTCCGCAAACCCTTCACGCTCGCCGGGCTGGAGCGCGCGATCGACGAGGCCGTGGCGGATCTCGGCGCCGACCGGATCGCGGCGGAGTAGCGCCTGCCTTCGTCGGCTGCGGGAAATCGAGTGACGCCCCTGCCCGCCGCCGCTACAGCCGTCCCCTCTCCCGCCGGACCCGCGCCCCTTGCAATCCATCGACCGTTACATGGCCCGGCTGATCGCGGTGCCGCTGTTCTCGACGCTGATCCTGTCGGCGATGCTGCTGGTGCTCGACCGGATGCTGCGCCTGTTCGATTTCGTCGCCACCGAAGGCGGCCCGATCAGCGTGGTGTGGCGGATGCTCGCCAACCTGCTGCCGGAATATCTCGGGCTCGGCATTCCGATCGGGCTGATGCTCGGCATCCTGCTCGCCTTTCGCCGCCTTGCGACCAGCAGCGAGCTGGACGTGATGCGCGGCGTCGGCATGAGCTATGGCCGGCTGCTGCGCGTCCCCTTCATGTACGCGATCGTGCTGGCGGCGCTGAACCTCGCGATCGTCGGCTATGTCCAGCCATGGGCGCGCTACAAATATGAGGGGCTGCGCTTCGAGCTTCGCACCGGCGCGCTCGGCGCCTCGATCAAGGTCGGCGAGTTCACCCATTTCGGCCCGAAGATGACGATGCGGATCGAGCAGAGCCACGACAAGGGGCGCCGCCTTCAGGGCATCTTCGTCCATCAGCAGTCGGCGCCGGACACCTGGGTCTCGGTCGCGGCGCAGCGCGGCGAGTTCCTCGCGACCGACGATCCGGACACGATCATCTTCCGCCTCACCAACGGCACGCTGGTCCACAACGATCCGAAGTTCCGCACTCCGCGCGTGCTGACGTTCACCAATCACGACCTGCCGATCCCGCTACCGAAGTACGAGAGTTTCCGCACGCGCGGCGACCGCAACATCGAATGGACGCTGCCCGAGCTCGCCCGGCTCGGCCACCACGCCACCACGCGAGAGGAACGCAACGGCAGCCGCGCGGAGTTCCACTTCCGCGTGACGGAAGTGCTGTGCATGTTCCTGCTGCCGCTGCTCGCCCTGTCGCTCGCCGTCCCGCCCAAGCGCTCGACCTCCGCGCTCGGCGTGATCGTCGGGATCGTCAGCATCGTCACCTATTTCAAGATCAGCCAGTACGCGCAGGGGATCGGGGCGCTCGGGCGGATCGACCCGCTGATCGCCGGCTGGGCGCCGCTGGTGCTGTTCGCGGGGCTGACGTTCTGGATGTTCTACGTCCTCGCCTATGTCCCCGGCGGCCAGCCGATCGGCGCGCTGGAGCGCGGCTTCGGCAAGGCCGCGAAGGCGATCACCCGCCGCTTCGGTCGCCGCCGCGAGGCACTGTCGGCATGAACGTCACCTCGTTCTTTCCCTCGCGCACCGTCGCCGCCTATATGGCGCGGCTGTTCCTGACGCGGACGTTCGGCATCGCCGCCGGGCTGGTGCTGGTGCTGCTGACGCTCAACCTGCTGAGCGAATCAAGCAAGATCCTCGGCGTCGCGGGCAACGGGCAGGCGGAGGTGATGCGCTACGTGTCGTTGCGCGGGCCGCAGCTGATCGCCTTCGCGATCCCCTATTCGGTGCTGCTCGGCACCATCCTGACGCTGATGACGATGAACCAGAACAGCGAGATCATCGCGCTCAAGGCGTCGGGCCTGTCCGCGCATCAGGTGCTCGCCCCGCTGCTGCTCGCCAGCCTGGGCGTCGCGATCGTCTCGTTCGCGTTCAACGACCGCGTCGTCACCCGCGCCACCGCGACGCTCAACCGCTGGCAGAAGGTCGACTATGCGGCGCTGCCGCCCGATCGAGGCGACCGCACCAACGTCTGGGTCCGCGACGGCGACGACCTGATCGAGGTCGACAGCATCGCCGGCCGGGGCGCGACCGCGCGGCTGGCGGGCGTGACGCTGTACGACCGCACCGGCGGCAGCCTCGTCTCCATCATCCGCGCGCCGGCCGGCAAGCTCGAGGGCGACGGCTGGCGGATCGGTCCCGCCACCCGCTTCGACGTTGCGTCGGGGCAGCTCACCTCGATCGGCAGCGTCGTCGTCGCGCGCGGTGTCCGCCCGGATCAGTTCACGCTCGGCACCGTCGACGCCGACGGCCTCAGCTTCGGCGCGCTGCGTGCGGCGATCGGCGACCTCGGCGGCGCGGGTCGCCCGACCAAGGCGCTGGAGGGATCGTTGTGGCACAAGCTGTCCGGCCCGCTGTCGTCGGTGCTGATGCCGCTGCTCGGCGCGGTCGCCGCCTTCGGGCTGGCGCGATCGGGTCAGCTGTTCGTGCGCGCGGTGATCGGCATGGCGCTCGGCTTCGCCTATTTCGTCGCCGACAATTTCGCGCTGGCGATGGGCAATCTCGGCGCCTACCCGCCCTTCCTCGCCGCCTGGGCGCCGTTCCTGCTGTTCTTCCTGATCGGCGAGGCGGTGCTGATCCGCTCCGAGGAATAGACGCAGCCAAGTCGCGCGCGGCGGGTTCTTGCGGTGAAGGAGAACAGCCGATGGAGATCACCCGCGCCGGCAGCAAGCCGTCCACGCCCGGCCCCGCCGACTATTTCACCGGCACGGTCCGCCTCGACATGCCGTTCGCCACGCAGGCGCCGGCCCGTGTCAGCGGCGCCACGGTGACGTTCGAGCCGGGCGCGCGCACCGCCTGGCACACGCACCCGCTCGGGCAGACGCTGGTCGTCACCGCCGGGTGCGGCTGGGCGCAACGAGAGGACGGCTCGGTGGAGGAGATCCGCCCCGGCGATATCGTCTGGTTCCCGGCAGGCGAGAAGCACTGGCACGGCGCGTCCCCGACCACGGCGATGACCCACATCGCGATCGCCGAAGCGCTGGACGGCAGGTCCGTCGACTGGTTGGAGAAGGTGTCCGACGACCAGTATCGACGCTGACCGTCGGCTCAGAGCCGGATGCCCAGCCGCGGTGCCGCCATCGTCAGGCCGGCGTACAAGGCGACCGTCACCGCACACCCCGCCGCCAGCGTCCACCAGAACCCGACCCCCTGCCGCAACAGCGCCGGGATCAGCAGGAACATCGGCAACGACGGCAGCACGTACCAGAACGTCGCCCCTGCATGGGCGGCCATGGTCGCAGGGTCCGGCTTCTCGCCCCACAACCAGATCATGCCGAGCACCGACACCAGCGGCAGCGATGCGACCAGCGCGCCGAATCCCGGATAGCGCTTCGCCAGCGTAGACGCGGCGGCGATCAGGATGCCGGAGATGCCTGCCTTGATGACCAGGTACAGCACCGGGTCAACGCGCGCCCATCGTGCTCCGCGCGATCTTGCCGACCAGGAACGGCAGCCCGGTATAACTCGCCCGATGGAACGGCGACGCCTCTTCCAGCGCCGTGCTCAGCCGCCGGTGCGCCTCGCCCAGCGCGTGATAGGGCAGCCCCGGCAGCAGGTGGTGCAGCGCGTGATAGCGCAACCCCACCGGCGCCCACAGCATCGGCAGCAGTGACGGCGGCGGCACATTGACCGAGTCGAGATACTGCGCGGTGACGCTCATCGCCTCGCCGTCATTCTCCCACAGATGCGCGACCAGCGTCCGCACCTGATTGAGCACCGCCACCGCCGACGCGATGCCGAAGCCGATCGCGAACGCGCGCAGCGGCAAAGTACCAGTCGCCACCAGCACGATCAGCGCGATCGCCCAGACGCTCGCCGCCGCCTCGATCCGGTCCCACTGCCGCTTCGCCTCGCCTTCGGGTGCGCGGCGGCGGAACTGCGGGTTGATCGCCAACGCCGAATAGCGCTCGACGACGATACGCCGGAACCCCGGCACGATGACCGACATCGGCGCCAGCACGCCGTAGCGGATCAGCAACCCGAGCGGCGCCAGCGCGCTGACGACGATGAACAACGGCAACGTCCACGGCTTCATCAGCGCCAGCGGCAGATATTCGGGATCGTCCACCGTGCCGTAGCGGGTCTTGGCGTGATGGAGGTTATGCACGCCCTCGTACATGAAGGACGGGATCAGCATCGGCACGCCGACGATCGCGTTCCAGCCGCCGCGAAAGCCGCGCAACTGCGTGTGCTTCATGTGGCTGACCTCGTGGATGAAGCTCATCGCCCGATACAGGGCCAGCACCGCGACGACGCCCCCCGCCACCGCCCACGCCCCCGGCAGCATCACCGCGCCCACCAGCGCCGCATAACCGACCAGCGCGGACACACCCATGTCGGCCCAATAGACCCCGGCCCTGGGTGCGATCAGATCGCGCGTCAGCTCCGCCGCCGCCCGCAGCATCGCCTTGTCGTCCTGCGCTTTCAGCGGCTTGGCCGCCACCGCCGCCGGGGCGCGCGCATCCAGGGTGATCGTGTTCATCGCCGTAGCCATTGCAAGAAGATAGTGGCGGGAGGGTGGCATTTCCAGCAGTCCTCCCCGGCACGGGGAGGGGGACCGCCGCCGCGCAGCGGCGGTGGTGGAGGGGGCGGGCCGCGCACGATGAGCTTATGACCAGCCCCTTCCGTCGGCGCGTCGCGCTGCCACCTCCCCGCCGGCGGGAGGATTGACTAGGACGAGATCGTCGCGAAGGAGCAGTCCATGCCCATCACCATCCGCCCGATCTCCACCAAGGCCGATCGCAAGGCCTTTATCGACTTTCCCTTCGGGTTGTACCGGGATGACCCGAACTGGGTCCCGCCGCTCAAGGGCGAGGCGCTCGGTCTCATCACGCCCGAGAAGAACGGCTGGTATTCCCATGCGAAGGCACAGCTGTTCCTGGCGGAAGAAGGCGGCCGGATCGTCGGCCGCATCTCCGCGCACATCGACACGCTGGCGCTGACCATGCCCGCCGCGCAGGGTTTCGGCCCCGGCACCGGCTTCTGGGGCCTGATGGAAGCCGAGCGCCCCGACGTGTTCCAGGCGCTGATCGCCGCCGCCGAGGGTTGGCTCCGCGACGAGGGCATGACCCGCGTGCTCGGCCCCGTCTCGCAATCGATCTGGGAGGAATCCGGCCTGCTGATCGAGGGGTTCGACCACCCGCCGACGATCATGATGGGCCACGCCCGGCCCGACTATCGCGGCTGGATCGAGGCGGCGGGCTATGGCCCCGTCAAGCAGCTCCTGACCTACGACCTCGACATCACGCAGGAGTTCCCGCGCATCGTCAAGCGCATCATCAAGTCGGGCGAGGCGAACCCCCGCATCCGCGTGCGCGAAGTGAACAAGAAGAAGTTCGAGGAAGAGGCGGCGATCATCCTCGCGATCCTCAACGACGCCTGGGAATCGAATTGGGGCTTCGTCCCGCTCACCCCGCCCGAGGTCAAGGACGTGGGCGTCAAGCTGAAGCCGATCGTCTTCAACGACCTGATCCGCATCGCCGAGCTGGACGGCCGGCCCGTCGCGTTCATGATTACGCTCCCCGACCTCAACGAGGCGATCAAGCCGCTGAACGGCTCGCTGCTGCCGTTCGGCTGGGCGAAGCTGTTGCTGTGGCTGCGCGCGCCCAGGGTCCGCACCGTGCGCGTGCCGCTGATGGGGGTGGTCAAGGAGCTGCAGAACTCGCGCATGGCGTCGCAGCTGGCGTTCATGATGATCGAATATATCCGCAAGGCGTCGGTCGAGAATTACGGCGCGACACGCGGCGAGATCGGCTGGATCCTCGACGACAATCAGGGCATGCGCTCGATCGCCGAGACGATCGAGAGCCGCGTCAACAAGGTCTATCAGGTCTACGGCCGCGACCTGACCGGTTGAACCGTCAGGCCGCGTCCGGTCATCTTCGCGCCGTCAGTTCTGCCGGGCGAGCGGGTCGAAGCCCCGGTCGATCCACTCCTCGCGCGTGTGGCAGGTCTTGAGACGCAGGTGCGAACCGGTCGGGGTGCGGATCACGCAATAGTTCGTCGGCTTCACCCGCGCGGCCGGCGGCTGGACGGGCGGAGCCGGTACAGGCGCTGCGGGTGCTGCGGGTGCTGCGCGGATAACGGGGGTGGCGGCGACGGCGGCGAGTGACAACAGGGCGTAGAACATCATAGGGTCTCCCATGCAGCACCGAACCGCTCCGTGCTGACGACTACAGTTGTAGTCGAATCGATCTTTCGCCCGCATGAACGACCGCGAAGCACGCGAGCCATCGTGCGTCAGGATGATGCCACGCCTTTTGCCGAAGGTGGTGCGCCAGCCCGATGACCCGGTCACCCAAGGCAGCTATAGACCGTCGCCGTACCGCGCGCAGTCCAGCAATCGCGAAGCCGAGGCGGCGGTGGAAACGCTGACCCTTCATCCCCGCGCCATGGCTCGGACGGATGCAGCGCCGATGTAGCGGCCGACCGCTTCCGGCTAGGCCGCGCGTCCCCGGCCGGGTCGCCGATCTTTGCGCTTCACCGGGTCCGATGCATGTCGACGCCGAGCGAGCGGAAGGTATCGCGGTCAACGATCTGGACGTCCGACGACGAACTCGAACTCCCCGCCGCGCTCTCGCTGGTCAGCGCGATCGTGCAGGCGCGACGCCCCTGCCCCGCCGTCGCGGTCCAGCGCCCGGTCGACGTCTGTTCGTGCAGCCGCCGGTCCTGGCCGACATACCGGGTCGTCGCCACGAACGACCGATCGGCGCGATAGGTCGCCGTGGACGAGACCTTCATCGGCGGCCCGAACTCGGTGACGGTGCCGCTGCCCGCCCAGCTGCCGGTCAGCAGCCGCACGCATCCCGTCCCTGCCGTCGACACCCCCGGCTGCGTCGCCGCCAGCACCAGGGTCGCGATCAAGCTTGCCGCCATGGCCTCTCTCCCCTGCCGACCAGCCCCGCGCCGAGGGCGGAGCGGCAAACGGCACGCCGGTCATTCCACAGTGCCGTCCGCCGAGCAACGACGGTTATCGAACGGCGGCGGACAGCGCGCGGCCGCCTGGGTTTTGACCGACTGGATGGCGGGACATGGTGGGAACCCACCGGTCCGCCTATGGACGGCAATCGGCGTAACCAGCCGTCCGCTCAGGCCTTCTGCGTGAGCACGTCGAGACTGGACATCGCCAGAGAGGATGCCGCGCGCTCCGGCAGTCGCCTAAAGGGCTTGGGCCGGTCAAGTGAGGTGGAAGGCCCCTCCGCCCGAAACGGACGCCGCGACGGCGCCGCTCGTCGGACGCTCAAAATGGTCCACTCCTCCACGAGCCATAGATCGGGCCCGGCTCGTCGAAGAATATGTTGGTGATGTCGGCGGTTCGGACCCGTTGCGCCGCCTCCTCCGTGATCATCAACCAGTCGGTGCGATCCATGTAGAACAAGGGAGCCGGTGCGCGAAGCCCCGGGCGCAGCGCCACACGCGGCTTTGTCAGTTCGCTGCTGGCGAGTTCCCAGTAGTAATGGGGGCTTGTCCGCTCGCTAATCTCCTCGATGTCCGACCGCTCGGGATCGATGCCGTCGAGATGATGGATCGGTCCCACCGCCGCATAGCCGAGCCGCGCCGGCCCCGGCGCGCCCGTGACGCTGGCGTCGCGGTATATCGCCTCGTCGTCGCGCAGGGCCAGCGCCTCGCGCATCCGCGCCGACACGATCCACAGGCCGATGAAGAACATGTCGAGATCGAAGTCGGGATCGTCGATTCGAAGCTCGGGCGGGGGCGTGTGTGCTAGGTAGAAGGCGGGCCGCAGCCTCGCCGCGACGTCGGGATCGAACTCGCCGTCGATCTCGTCCATGCGATGGTAGGTCTCCTGCGCGTTGACCCACTCGATCGCCGGCGGCGTGTCACTCCGAAGCGCGATAAGTTGCGACCGATGGTCACGGACGATGAGTAGCGGGCTCATGCCACCGCGCTCGAATTTGAAGCCTCGTTCAGGCTGACCCTTGGATGATAGCCGCGCACACGGTCTAGCAGTCGCTGGAACATGAAACCTTCGATCATCCTGAGCTCCGCTCGGATTGCGGAAGCCGACATGTTGACGGCCTCGCGCCGGAGATGACCCAGGCGTTCGGCAACCTCCGCATTGTACCGCGGATGGGGTCCACGATGATAGGGCAGCACGCCCACATTGGGGACCGTCTCATAGGCGAGACCATCACCCGGCAGCGCCACCAGGTTCTCGACCGAGTCCATCTTCCATCCCGAGTTCCCGATGGCGCGTTGTGCCGGCTCCGGCAGCCTGGCGATCTCCGCGAACGGGATCAGGTGATGCGCCTGCCAGGGGTGAAATCGGGCTTGGGCCGCGATCAGCTCGCGAGCTTTAACGCCGGACGTGTCCAGGTTTTTGTTGAACTCGTTCGCGCGATGTTCTAGTATAGTGGCTCCTGCCCGCCGGTTTCCAGAAGCAGGCACCGCAACCGCCAGCACGCGCGGTAGCGGCTTGCCATAGGCTCTCTGGAGCGCCCCCGCATCGAAGCGCAGGCCATCGTTCGCCACTACCGCCGTCACGCCCAACGACGAACCGCCGACACCGCGGACGAACAACGCCGTTCCCGCCTGCGGACCTCGAAAGCTCCGCCCGTAAACCCGGACGGCAAGATCGCCGCCGTCGCCGATGGCGATGTCGGTCTGCAGTACCGGTGCTGGACCTGCAATCGCCTGCAGCGCCTCCGCGATCGTCAGCCCGATGTTCAGCCACGGCACCAACCGGGCGATCCGCGGGGCTATCGGTTGACGCGCCGTCTGGGCCGTACCGCGCGGATCGGGCACCCCCAGCCCGCGCGCGGTCTCCGCCGACACACCGATCCGCCCCCATGGCACCGTCGACGCTTGCGCGATCCGGGCTGACCGGCCGATGTCAGGTGCGCGCTCGAAATGACGATCGGCCACCGTTGGTTTTCCACAACCCCGTCGGCCGTCTACATGCTCGAGGAGCCGCTAACAACGCGGGTCGGAACAGTCGCGCCGATGGTGGGACCGTCCGGAAGCGGACACGGATTCCTCAGCCTAGAACAACACCGCCCCGCCCGTCACCACCCGCACATCGGGCGTGTCGCGGTTGAGCCCGGCGGCGACCAGCAGGTCCAGCTGCCACGTCTTCGCCGGCTGCCACGCCACCGATCCCGCCGCCAGCGCCAGCGTGCGATGTCCCTCGGGGTCGTCGTCGCGCTGCACCGACAGTTCGGCGACCGTCTCGACGCTGTCGCTCAGCTTGACGCCCAACCCGGCGATGGCCGTCAGCGACAGGTGCCGCCCGGCCCCGTCCGCGTCCGGCAACGCCTCGCCCGTGCCCGTGAACGCCAGGTTGAGCGTGTCGTTCAGGTCATAGGTGACCGGCACCACCACCCCCGCGCCCCAGTCGCCGTCGCCGACCGGATAGCGCCCGACCGGCAGCGTCACGAACGGCTCGACCCCGAACGACAGGCCCTTGCCGTCCGGCGCGCGCAGGTTCTGCCGCACCGCCAGCCGCACGTCGCCCACTCCGTCGCTGGTCGTTATGGCGCCGCTCGCCTTGTCGCGGGTGCGGACATGGCCGAACGGGGTCCAGCCGACCTGCACCTCGGTGCGCGGCCCCACCCCGAACCGCACCAGCAGGTCGCCCGCCAGCACCGTGTCGGTGCGCGCGTCCCCGGCATCGTCCAGTTCCCAGTCCGCCGCCGACACCTCCGCCAGCACCTGCCCCGGCAGCACCGTGCATCCCGACGAGCCGAGATCGGGCCGGTTGGGGCAAAAGCGCGGCTCCTCCTGCGCGACCGCCGGCGTGGCGGCCAGCGTCGCGAGCAACAACCACCACCTCATCGCAGCTTGATCCACGTCGGCGCATGGTCGCTCGCCTTTTCGCGGCCGCGATACGCCTTGTCGACGCCCGCATCGGCCAGCCGGTCGGCGGCGATCGGGCTCAGCAGCAGGTGGTCGATCCGGAACCCCGCGTCGCGCTGCCACGCGCCCGCCTGATAGTCCCAGAAGGTCCAGACGCCGCCGCCCGGCTGCCGCCAGCGCAGCGCGTCGGTCCACCCCTGCGCCAGCAGCCGGCGATAGGCCTCCCGGCTTTCGGGCTGCATCAGCGCGTCCGACGCCATCGCGCGGACGCTGAACGTGTCGTCGTCATGCGCGATGACGTTGTAGTCGCCCGCCAGCACCACCGCGCGCTCCTCCGCCAGCAGGTCGCGCGCATGCGTCGCGAGCCGCTCCATCCAGCGCAGCTTATAGTCGAACTTCGGCCCCGGCAGCGGGTTGCCATTGGGGAGGTAGATCGACGCGACGATCAAATCGCCTATCGCGCACTCCAGATAGCGGCTGTGCTCGTCCTCCGGCTCGCCCGTCAGCCCGCGCTGCCGCTCGACCGGCGGCTCGCCCCGCGACAGCACCGCGACGCCGTTGAACCCCTTCTGCCCGTGCCACACCGCGTGATAGCCGGCGTCGGCGATCTCGGCCTGCGGAAAGGTCTCGTCCGAGGACTTCAGCTCCTGCAGGCACGCGACGTCCGGCTGCTGCTCGGCCAGATACTCCAGCAGGCGCGGCAGCCGCGCCTTGATGCCGTTGACGTTGTAGGTGACGATCTTCACGCCGCCAGCGTTAGAGCCGGTGGCGCGCGCCTTCAAACCGAAAAGCTGGAGCCACACCCACAACCAGACGCCGCCTGCGGGTTGTCGACCTTGAACGCCGCGCCGCCCAGCGACTCGACGAAGTCCACGCGCGCGCCCTGCACCAGGTCCAGGCTGACCGCATCGACCACCAGCCGCACGCCGTCGCACTCCGCGATCGAGTCGTCCGCCGCCGCCCCGTCGGCGAGCCCGAACTTGTACTGGAACCCCGAACAGCCGCCGCCGTCGACCGACAGCCGCAGGATCGCCGGCTTCCCCTGCCGCGCCGCGATCGCCGCGACGCGCGCGGCCGCGCTGGGGGTGAGGGCGAGATTGCTCATGACCGGTAGATAGGACGAGCGCGCCGCCGTCGCCAGCCCTCTCGCGCGTGCGTGAAATGAGGCGGGCGACAGCGGAATGGAGGTCCGGGCATGTCTAGAGGCGGCTCTACCCCGCGCCGCGGCAAAGCCGCGTCGTCGAACCTCAGCGTTGCTGAGGCCGGCCGGCCTGGCGCGTCTCGCGCCTAGCTACGTTATGCCCGAGCGCGCTGCGGCAAAGCAGCATCGTGACGTCGGACGGGTGCGACTGCGTCGCCCCGCCGGCCGATCTTGACGGTCTCGCACGTAGCGTCGCTGCGCGCGTGCCGTCTGCGATCAATCCTGCGGTACTGGCCCGTCGGTCGACACCGGGATCACCCGCGCGGCGTCGCTCTGCGCGGCGAGCGAGTAATCGGCGGTGGTCAGGAACGGCACCGGGTTGACCGCGTGGCCGTCGATCCGGACCTCGTAATGCAGATGCGGCCCGGTCGAGCGCCCGGTCGATCCCATCAGCGCGATCAGCTGGCCGCGCACGACATGCGCGCCCGGCATCACCATGATCCGCGACAAATGGCCATAGCGCGTCGCGATGCCCTTGCCGTGATCGACCTCGACCATGTTGCCGTACCCGCCCATCCGCTCGGCATGGGCGACGGTGCCGTCGGCGGTGGCGTAGATCGGCGTGCCCGTCGCGCCGGGGATGTCGACGCCGGCGTGCATCCGCGCGGTGCCCTGGAACGGGTCGGAGCGGATGCCGAAATTGCTGGTGAAGTTGAGGCGGTCGACGGGGTGGACCGAGGGGATGGCGATCAGCGACACGCCGGGCGTATCGAGCTTCTTCCAGGCGGTGAAGGCGGCGCGGACCTGATTGTCGCTGGTCGACCCGGTCGTGTGGGTCTCGACCGCCGCGGCCGCGACCCCGGCCACCGCGCCGATGCCACCGGCGGCTGCTTCGTGAGCCTGGACGCCGCTGGCGAGAAGGCTCGCCACCATTGCGCCGATCACTGCCGATTTGGCCATGAAATCACCCGCTCTTGCGCTACGCGGCCCACCAGCCGTCGCAGCAAATTCAACCACTTGCCGAAAGCCTGACCCCCGCCCTGCTTCAACGATGCTGGTGGTGACCTGCCGCGCCGCCCGCCACAACCAACAAATGGTTAACTGCGGATGGGCTGGTCCGAACGCGCGATGAGTTGATTAACGCGGACGGGAACACGGCAACGTCCCTGTCGCATCGGCCGCCATCGACCTCGAATCCCGCCGATTTATCGCCGCCCGCCGCCCCGCCCCCCGTCCGCAGATTGCGACGAGACAGGGATCTCACGGCGCCCACCCCTTCGCCGCCATGTCGTCGGCCCAGGCGAGCAGGTCCTTGCGCGCTTGGCGCTTGCGCCGCTGGTGCAGCGCCTCCAGCCGCGTCGTCAGCGCGCGCTCGACCTGCGCCGCCGTCGCCCCACGCGGCCGCGTGCCGGCTGGCGTCGTTTCCTCCAGCAGCGTCCGCGCCAGCGTGTCGGAAAAGCGCCGCCGATAGCCCACCAGCTTGCCGGCGTGGAACACCGGCTCTTCCCAGCCCTCCACCGCGCGGATCTCCACCGCCTCGCGCAGCGTCGTGCCGCCCTCCACCAGCGCCTTGTCGCACAGCGCCTGGAATTCGGGCGACCGCCGCCGCAGCCGCTGCACCGAGGTCATCGAGATGCCGACCCGCCCCGCCGCCTGGCCATAGCTGCCGGTATCCGCCAGCGCCCGGCCGAAGGCGCGCTGCCGCTGCTGCGTCCAGCCGTCGCGCCGGGCACGGGTCAGCGCCGGCCGCTCGACCGCGCCGGACGCGCCGTCGATCACCGCCGTCGACGCCTCCGCCGCATCGGCCAGCCGCTCGCCCTCCATCTCCGCCAGCGTCGCCGTCCACGCCGCCGCAAAGGCCGGAAACCGGTCGCGCCGCTGATAGCACACCCCCGGCGACCGCCCGATCGCCGCCGCCGCCCGCACCACCTGCCCCGTCGCCTTCAGCGCGAGCAGGAACGCCCGCTCCGTATCCGCCGTCCACCTGACGCACGATGCGCCCATCCCACCCTCCTCACGTTCGAGAGGGTGAGGCAGGTAGACCACGCGAGAACTTGTAGGACAGCGGCGATCGGGACGACGACAATGCGTCGGCTGGTGACCGTGCCATCGCGATACACACTAACCGTCAGTGTTGATTACCAACATCTTAACGCGTAGGGGGCGTTCTCGATGCAAGATATTAGGGGTCGTATGAAAAAGATTGCTCTGGCTGCGGCCCTGCTCGGATCGGCGGTAAGCGCGCCTGCGGCCGCGCAGACATATTCGCTCGTCAACGATTTCGGCAACGCCGTCTTCCAGTACGGCACGGTAAATACCGCTACCAACGTCTTCACCCCGTTCGCGCAGTCGAACTGCAACGACATCGGCGTCAGCGGCCTCTGCTATCGCGGCAGCGACACCTATCAGGTCGAGTTTCAGCGCGATGCCGGCAATCTGTTGATCCACCCCGGTCCGAATGACGGACAGAACACCTTCCTGATGTTCGTGGCACCGCATGCCGGCAACTACACGTTCAACACCACGTTCAACCGCGGCGACTCCGGTGATGGCGTCGGCATCTTCACGTACAACAACCAGCAGGGCGGGTTGAACGCGGTCGGCACGCTCGACGCGGCGAACCCGACCTTCAGCTACAACGGTACGCAGTTCCTGAACGCTGGCCAGATCGTCGGCCTGGGCGTCGACCGGGGCGGCACCAACAACACTTACTTCAACGATTCGACTTTCCTCAGCGGCTCCATCGCCGGTGTGCCCGAGCCGGCGACCTGGGCGCTGATGATCCTCGGTTTCGGTGCGACCGGTGCCGCGATGCGCCGCCGCTCGGCCGTGCGGACCAGCATCCGCTACGCCTGAACGCGACCCGATCGTCGATCGGCAGAGGGCCGTCGCTCCATCCGAGCGGCGGCCTTCTTCGTTCCAGCTATCCGGCGCTTTACCGCGGCTCCAATGGGCTGCCGGTGCGGACTCCTTTGCTCGCCCGGCCGTCTCCGCCCCCCTTCCCCCTCCCCGCCCCCCTTGCTAAGGCCCGCTGAAATCCAGCTTTCATCCCGTGGACCGCGCCCCTTTCGGCCGCCCCGTTCGCGGACGGCACCCAGGAAGGATCGCCCATGACCGCCATCGGCCAGGACACGCTGAACGCCCGCACCACGCTTCAGGCCGGCGGCAAGTCCTACGACTATTACTCGCTCGCCAAGGCGGCGGAGAAATACGGCAGCATCGACCGCCTGCCCTTCTCGATGAAGGTGCTGCTGGAGAACATGCTCCGGTTCGAGGACGGCAAGACCGTGACCGGTGCCGACATCCAGGCGATCGTCGACTGGCAGGTCGAGCGCCGCTCCGACCGCGAGATCCAGTATCGCCCCGCGCGCGTGCTGATGCAGGACTTCACCGGCGTGCCCTGCGTCGTCGACTTGGCCGCGATGCGCGATGCGATCACCAAGCTCGGCGGCGACGCGGCGAAGATCAACCCGCAGGTGCCGGTCCATCTCGTGATCGATCACTCGGTGATGGTCGACGAGTTCGGCACGCCACAGGCCGCCGCGCAGAACGTCGACCTCGAATATCAGCGCAACATCGAGCGGTACGAGTTCCTGAAATGGGGGTCGAAGGCGCTGGACAATTTCCAGGTCGTGCCGCCCGGCACCGGCATCTGCCACCAGGTGAATCTGGAATATATCGGCCAGGCGGTGTGGTCGTCGCAGGCGGAAGACGGCGCGACGATCGCCTATCCCGATACGCTGGTCGGCACCGACAGCCACACGACGATGATCAACGGCCTGGGCGTGCTCGGCTGGGGCGTCGGCGGGATCGAGGCGGAGGCGGCGATGCTCGGCCAGCCGGTCAGCATGCTGATCCCCGAGGTCGTCGGCTTCAAGCTCACCGGCCAGCTGGCGGAGGGCATCACCGCCACCGACCTGGTGCTGACCGTGACCCAGATGCTGCGCGCGCGCGGCGTGGTCGGGCGGTTCGTCGAGTTCTACGGCCCCGGCCTCGACCACATGACGCTCGCCGATCGCGCGACGATCGCCAACATGGCACCCGAATACGGCGCCACCTGCGGCTTCTTCCCGATCGACGACCGCACGATGGATTACCTCAAGCTCACCGCGCGCCCGGCGGAGACGATCGCGCTGGTCGAGGCCTATGCCAAGGCGCAGGGGCTGTGGCGTCACGCCGACTCCCCCGATCCCGTCTTCACCGACACGCTGGAGCTGGACATGAGCTGCGTCGTGCCGTCGCTCGCCGGCCCCAAGCGCCCGCAGGATAAGGTCGCGCTCAGTTCGGTCGACGACGTCTTCAACGCCGACCTCGCCAAGGTCTATCACAAGGATCATGCCGAGCGTTGCTCGGTCGAGGGCCGCGACCACGACATCGGTGACGGCGACGTGGTGATCGCGGCGATCACCAGCTGCACCAACACCTCCAACCCAAGCGTGCTGGTCGCCGCCGGCCTCGTCGCCCGCAAGGCACGCGCGCTGGGCCTGACGCCCAAGCCGTGGGTGAAGACCTCGCTGGCGCCGGGATCGCAGGTGGTGACCGACTATCTCGACAAGGCGGGGCTGACCGCCGACCTCGACGCGATGGGCTTCAACCTGGTCGGCTATGGCTGCACGACCTGCATCGGCAATTCCGGGCCGCTGCCCGCGCCGATCTCGGCGGCGATCAACGAAAATGACCTCGTCGCCGCCTCCGTGCTGTCGGGCAACCGCAATTTCGAAGGCCGCGTGTCGCCGGACGTGCGCGCCAACTTCCTCGCCTCGCCGCCGCTGGTCGTCGCCTACGCGATCAAGGGCACCGTCACCGAGGACATGACCACCTCGCCGATCGGCCGCAACGACAATGGCGAGGACGTCTACCTCCGTGACATCTGGCCCTCGAACGAGGAGGTCGCCTCGGTGATGGCGGCGAACATCGACGCCGGCATGTTCGCGAACCGCTATGGCAACGTCTATCAGGGCGACCAGCACTGGAGCGGCATCGTCGTCGAGGGGTCCGACACCTACACCTGGCGCGCCGGGTCGACCTATATCGCCAACCCGCCCTATTTCGACGGGCTGGAGATGGAGCCGCGGCCGGTCACCGACATCCACGACGCCCGTGCGCTGGCGATCCTGGGCGACTCGATCACCACCGACCACATCTCGCCCGCCGGCTCGATCAAGGCGGACAGCCCCGCCGGCAGCTGGCTGCAGGAGCGGCAGGTGTCGCGCGCGGACTTCAACAGCTATGGCGCGCGCCGCGGCAACGACAACGTCATGGTCCGCGGCACCTTCGCCAACATCCGTATCCGCAACGAGATGGTGCCCGGCATCGAGGGCGGCATGACCCGTTACGGCACCGAAACGATCCCGATCTACGACGCCGCGATGCGCTACAAGGCGGACGGCGTGCCGCTGGTGATCGTCGCGGGGCTGGAATACGGCACCGGCTCGTCGCGCGACTGGGCGGCGAAGGGCACCAACCTGCTCGGCGTCCGCGCCGTGATCGCGGAGAGCTTCGAGCGCATCCACCGGTCCAACCTGGTCGGCATGGGCGTCCTGCCGCTGCAATTCGCCGAGGGCGTCACCCGCAAGACGCTGGAGCTGGACGGGTCGGAGACGTTTACGATCGACAACGTCGCAGGCTTGCGGCCGCGTCAGGAAGTCCAGGTCAAGTTGACCCGCGCCGATGGCCGCACCGAGACCTTCGCGACCCGCTGCCGGATCGATACCGTCAACGAGCTGGAATATTTCCTCAACGGCGGTATCCTTCAGTACGTGCTGCGAAAACTCGCCGCGTGATCGGCGCGGCGCTGCTGCTCGCCGCCGCGCCCGTCGCCGGTCACTGGCTGACCGCAGAGGGCAAGGCGGTGGTGGAGATCGCACGGTGCGGCCCCGCCATGTGCGGCCGAATCGTCCGCGTCCTCAAGCCGCGACCGGGCGGACCGGCGATCGACATCAACAACCCGGTCGTCGCGCATCGCAACCGCCCGATGGAGGGGCTGACGATCCTGACCGGCTTGCAACCGGGCGCGGACCGCTGGCGCGGGCAGGTCTACGATCCCGAGAGCGGCCGCACCTATCGCGCGGAACTGAGCCGCGCCGGCCGCAACCTGACCGTCAAGGGTTGCTGGGGGCCGTTCTGCCGCTCGCAGGCGTGGACGGCGATCGCCCGCTAAAGACCGGGGCGGCGACGGAGCGCCGCCCCGTAGTTCGGGGAGCGCCGCCGCGAAGGGGATTGCGACGACAATCTCATCATGGCCGTGGCATGTTACAAACGTGTGTCGCTCTGTGGCAGCTCAGACCGTAAAGCTCTCGCCACAACCACAGGCGCCTTTGGCGTTCGGGTTCTGGAACACGAAACCGGCGGCGAAATCGTCCTCGACCCAGTCCATGGTCGAGCCGATCAGGTACAGGATCGAGCCGCCGTCGACGAACAGCGTCCCGCCCGGCGTATCGATCCGCTCGTCGAACGCCTTGGCATCGGTCACATAGTCGACCGAATAGGCCAGCCCCGAACAGCCACGCCGCGGTGTCGACAGCTTGACGCCGATCGCGCCATCGGGCGCGCGCGCCATCAGGTCGGCGATCCGCGCATGCGCCGACGTGGTGAGGTTCAGCGCGGCGGGGCGTTCACGCAAGGTCGTCGCCATCACAGCATCCCCAGTTCGAGCCGTGCCTCGTCGGACATCTTGGCGGGGTCCCACGGCGGGTCCCAGACGAGGTTGACCTCGCAGGTCGCGATACCGGGGACAGCGGCGACACGCAGCTCGACCTCGGCGGGCATCGACTCGGCGACCGGGCAATGCGGGGTCGTCAGCGTCATCATCACGACCGCGTGGCCGTCCTCCGACACCTCGACGCCATAAATCAGCCCGAGTTCGTAGATGTTGACCGGGATCTCAGGGTCGTAGATTTCCTTGAGCGCGTCGATGACCTGCTCGTAGAGCTGCCCGCCGGGCTCGCCGCTCGTCTCCGCCTGCGGCTTTTGCGCGAGAAAACCCTCCAGGTAATCGCGCTTGCGGTCGAGCATCTCGGTCGCCGATTCGACGCGCACCTTGGGCGGCGACGGCACGTTCTCGACCTCTTCGACCTCGAAGCTCATCCGAAGATCCTCGTTACCCGTTCGATACCCGCGACCAGCGCCTCGATATCGGCCGGGCCGTTATACACACCGAAGCTCGCCCGCGCCGTCGCATCCACGCCCAGCGCCGCCATCAACGGCTGCGCGCAATGATGCCCGGCGCGGATCGCGACCTTCGCCTCGTCCAAGATGGTGCCGACGTCGTGCGGATGCACCCCCTCGATCGCGAAGGAGACGATGCCCGCCGAGTCCGCCGGCCCGAACAGCCGTACAGAATTGATCCGCCCCAGCGCCTCGCGGGCCTGCGCCACCAGCGTGGTCTCGTGCGCGTGGATGCGGTCGAGCCCGATGCCCTCGACATAGTCGATCGCCGCCGCGAGCCCCAGCGCGCCGACGATGTGCGGCGTCCCCGCCTCGAACCGCGCGGGCGCGGGCGCATAGGTGGTGCGCTCGAACGACACCCGATCGATCATCGCGCCCCCGCCCTGCCACGGCGGCATCGCGTCGAGCAGGTCGGGCCGTGCCCACAGGCAACCGATCCCGGTCGGCCCGTACAGCTTGTGCCCCGAGAACACGTAGAAATCGCAGTCGAGCGCCGCGACGTCGACCGGCAACCGCGGCACCGCCTGGCACCCGTCGAGCAACAGCTTCGCGCCGACACGGTGCGCCATATCCGCGGCGCGGTGCGCGTCGAGCACCGAGCCGAGCACGTTGGAGACGTGCGCCAGCGCCACCAGTTTGTGCCGCTCGGTCAGCATCGCCTCGGCCGCGTCGAGATCGATGCGGCCGTCGGCGGTCAGCGGCGCGACGTCGATCGCCACGCCCAGCCGCTCGGCGACGAGCTGCCACGGCACAATGTTGCTGTGGTGCTCCAGCATCGACAGCAGGATGCGATCGCCCACCTTCAGATGCGTCGCCGCCCAGCTCTGCGCGACCAGATTGATCGCCTCGGTCGCGCCACGCACGAAGACGATCTCGTCCGCCGACCCCGCCCCGACGAAGTCCGCCACCCGCCGCCGCGCCGCCTCATAGGCCAGCGTCATGTCCGCCGAGCGGGCATATACGCCGCGATGCACGGTGGCATAGGTGGTGTCGTAGGCGCGCGTGATCGCGTCGATCACCGGCTGCGGCTTCTGCGCGGTCGCGGCAGTGTCGAGATACGCCCAGCCCGGCGGGATGGCGGGGAAGTCGGCGACCACGTCGAGCGGCGCCAGATCCTCCCCGTTCACCGGGAGGGGGCGGCCGCGAAGCGGCTGACGGAGGGGGCTCGCCGCGGGCGACATCGCCTGCGGCTCGCCCGTTCCGTCGCCTTCCCTGCCCCGGCCGGGGAGGACTTGCGCGACCTCATTCACAGCACCCGCTCCAGCCACGCATCCGCATCCGCCTCGAACGCCTCGCGCACCGTCTCGTCACCGATCCGCCCCAGTGCATCAGCCACGAACGCGCGCGTCATCAGCGCCTGCGCGCGCGGGCGCGGAATGCCGCGCGTCTCCATGTAGAACAGCGCGCGCGCGTCCAGTTCGCCGACCGTCGCACCGTGCGCGCACTTCACGTCGTCGGCGAAGATCTCCAGCTCGGGCTTCAGGTTCACCGTCGCGGTGCGATGCAGCAGCAGGCCGCGCAGCGACTGCTCGCCATCGGTCTTCTGTGCGTGGCGGGCGACCTCGACCGCGGCGGCGAGGCTCGCCTGGCTGCGGCCAGCGGCGACCGCGCGCCACAGCTGGTGCGACTGGCCGTTGGGTTCGGCATGGCGAATGCGGACGGCGCACTCCTGGCGCTGCGCGTCGGCGGTCAGCAGCGCGCCGCCGACCTCCGCATAGCCGCCCTCGCCGACCGTCACCTGCGCGTCGTAGCGCGACCCCGCCGCGCCCGCGCCGAGCGTGACGTTGACCAGGCTCGCACCCGCGCCGAGCGCCGCCTCGTCACGCAAGCTGACGAAGCCCGCGTCCTGGATCAGCCGCACCGACCGCTGCAACCGCGCCGCCCTGCCGAGCGTGATCCGCGTCGCGCGGTTCGCCCAGCCGGCCCCGACGAAGGTCTCGACGACCCGTGCGACCGCATCGTCGCCGAGCACGATCGCGGCAGGGAGGTGGTTCTCCTTGCCCGTGGCGACATGGACCACCTGTATCGGATCGGCGGCGGCATCGCGGTCCAGCCGCAGCGCCCAGCCGGTGCCGCGCGCATGCTTCCCGAGCGCGTGGTCGCCGGGCGCGATCTGCTCGATCGCGATCCGCTCGACGCGGCTGTGCGCGGTGTCGAGCACGCCGTCGACGAACAACAGCCGGTCGCCCGGCAGCTCCAGCCACTCGTGCCGCGCGGCGGCCACTGGCGCCAGCGCGGCGGCGGCGGACAACGCGCCGAGGTCCGCCCATCGCCACGCCTCCGCGCGGGTGGAGGGGAGTTCGAGCAGGCTCACGAAATCCTCCCCGCCCGCGGGGAGGTGGCAGGCGCACAGCGACTGACGGAGGGGGCCGTCCACCGGCACCTACGCTCGTGGAGAGTCCCCTCCACCAGCTGCGCCGGCGCCCCCCCCTGTGCCGGAGAGGACATCACGCCGCCACCTCGGCCCCGATCTCGGCATACCCCTCACGCTCAAGCTGGTGCGCCAGTTCGGGGCCGCCGGACCGCGTGATGCGGCCCTCCGCCAGGACATGGACGAAGTCGGGCTTCACGTAATCCAGCAGCCGCTGGTAATGCGTGATGAGGATCACCGCCTTGTCCGGCCGGCGCATGATGCGGTTGATGCCGTCGCCGACGACGCGGAGCGCATCGATGTCGAGGCCGCTGTCGGTCTCGTCCAGGATCGCGAGGCGCGGGTCGATCAGCCCCATCTGGACCATCTCGTTGCGCTTCTTCTCGCCGCCGGAGAAGCCGACGTTGACGGGGCGCTTGAGCATCTCCTGCGGCAACGCGAGCGCATCCGCCTGCGCGCGCGCAAGCTTCAGGAACTCGGCCCCCGATAACGGCTTCTCGTCGCGGCTCGCGCGCTGCGCGTTGAGCGCTTCGCGCAGGAACTGGACGTTGGACACGCCGGGGATCTCGACTGGATACTGGAAGCCCAGGAACAGCCCGGCCGCGGCCCGCTCGTGCGGGTCGAGTCCCAACAGATCGATCCAGCCTTCTTCGTCACCCCGGCCTTGATCCGGGGTGACGGAGGTCGGGCGGAAAATTACCGACCCTTGGGTCACCTCATATCCCGGTCGCCCACCGAGCACATAGCCGAGCGTCGACTTGCCCGCGCCGTTCGGCCCCATGATCGCATGCACCTCGCCCGCGTTGACGCTGAGCGACAACCCCTTCAGGATTTGCTTGCCGTCGATCTCGGCGTGGAGATTTTCAATCTTAAGCATCAGTTTCTCAGTTCGGAAATGATCTGCCGGATTTCGCCGGTGTCGATGAGCCCCTCGCTCTGAACTGCCAAGCGTTGGCGGTACGGCTCCAGTTCGGGTTCTGCCTTGGTCGAAGTGAAGTCGTCCCACTCGTAGTCGCCGCAGTTTGGAGCGTCGCCGACGAACCGCTCCAGCATGTCCGCGAGTTCGAGCTTGCTCACCCCACGCTCCCCTCAAGCGAAATCCCCAACAGCTTCTGCGCCTCGACCGCGAACTCCATCGGCAGCTGCTGCAGCACCTCGCGCGCGAAGCCGTTGACGATCAGCGCCACCGCCGCCTCCGCGTCCAGCCCGCGCGACATGGCGTAGAACAGCTGGTCCTCGCTGATCTTGCTCGTCGTCGCCTCATGCTCGATCTGCGCGCTCGGATTGCGGACCTCGATATACGGCACGGTATGCGCGCCGCACTGGTCGCCGAGCAGCAACGAGTCGCACTGGGTGAAGTTACGCACGCCCTCCGCGGTCGGCGCGACGCGCACCAGCCCGCGATAAGTGTTGTCGGACCGCCCCGCGCTGATCCCCTTCGACACGATCGTCGAGCGCGATCCCTTGCCGAGGTGGATCATCTTGGTGCCGGTATCGGCCTGCTGGCGATTGTTCGTCACCGCGACCGAATAGAACTCGCCGACGCTGTTCTCGCCCGCCAGCACGCAGGACGGATATTTCCAGGTGATCGCGGAGCCGGTCTCGACCTGCGTCCACGCCACTTTGCTGTTCTTGCCCTGACACAGCGCGCGCTTGGTGACGAAGTTATAGATGCCGCCGACGCCGTTCTCGTCGCCGGGATACCAGTTCTGGACGGTCGAATATTTGATTTCGGCGTCGTCCATCGCGACCAGCTCGACCACCGCCGCGTGCAGCTGGTTCTCGTCGCGCATCGGCGCGGTACAGCCCTCCAGATAGGAGACGTAACTGCCCTTGTCGGCGACGATCAGCGTGCGCTCGAACTGGCCGGTATTCTCCGCGTTGATGCGGAAATAGGTCGACAGTTCCATCGGACAGCGCACGCCTTCCGGAATGTAGACGAAGGTCCCGTCGGAGAAGACCGCGCTGTTGAGCGTCGCGAAATAGTTGTCATGCTGCGGCACCACCTTGCCCAGCCACTTGCGGACGAGGTCGGGATACTCTTTGATCGCCTCCGAGATGCTGCGGAAGATGACGCCGGCGGCCTCCAGCTCCTTGCGAAAGGTAGTGGCGACGCTGACGCTGTCGAACACGGCGTCCACCGCGACGCGGCGCTTGGGCGTGCCGTCCTCGTTGATCTCTTCCACCCCCGCGAGCATCTTCTGCTCGGCGATCGGGATGCCGAGCTTTTCATAGACGCGCAGGATTTCGGGATCGACCTCGTCCAGACTGCCCAGCTTCGGCTTCGCCTTGGGCTCGGCGTAATAATAGGCGTCCTGATAGTCGATCGGCGGGATGTTGAGCTTCGCCCAGTCGGGCGACGGCATCGTCAGCCACTTGGCATACGCCTTCAGCCGCCAGTCGAGCATCCACTGCGGCTCGTTCTTCTTGGCGGAGATGTAACGGACGGTGTCCTCGCTCAGCCCCTTGGGCGCGAAGTCCTGCTCGATGTCGGACGAAAAGCCCCATTCATAGGTCTTGGCGACGGCCGCATAGGCTTCGGCGTTCTTGGTAGCCATCAGGCGTCCAATCTCATTTCGTTCAAACCGGGCGTGGTCGAGGCAGCCGCCCCGACGCCCGAGGGTCCCTCGCCGTCGCGGCGGACGAACGGGGGCATCGCCAGCTGCATCAAGGAGACGCCGGCGAGCGCGCCACGGATGGCGCCGTTGACGACGCCCCAATGCGGCTTGACCGCGCAATGGCCGTCCAGCGCGCAGTCGTGACGGTCCTCGTCGACGCAGGTGGTCATCGCGATCGGCCCTTCGACCGCCTCGACGATATCGGCGAGGCTGATCGCGGCGGCGGGCCGGGCGAGCCGGAACCCGCCCCCGGCACCGCGCGCACTCTCGATCAGCCCGGCGGTGGCTAGCCGCCCGACAAGCTTCTGCGCGGTCGGCAACGGCACACCCGTCTCCTCCGCGAGCGCGGTCGCATTAAGGCGCGCCGTTCCGCAGTGGCGCGCGGCGGCGGCCATCAACACGACGGCATAGTCGGCAAGGCTGGAAAGACGCATCGTTGCGAGCAATTCTCAAATCGGACTAATTCGGTCCGATTGCAGATGGCGATGCTGCGGCGCGGCGTCAACCGCTTGCGACGTCAGGTTTCCGACACCATCCGCGGCACCAGCCCGACCAGCGCGCGGCGATGCTCGATCGTGATCCGCGCCAGATCGCCCGGCGTCCTCATCCCACGCGGAGTGAGCCCCGTGAACTCCTTGACCTCGCGGATCATGTGGCTCTGATCGTAAAAGCCTTCCACCTCCTCGCTGCCCGAGGCGAGCTGGACCGCTGCGCGCAGAGCCCGGTATTTCCGTGCGAGCAGCTTAGGCGGCGCACCGTACAGCGCATTGCAGCGGCGCTCCACCTGCCGGCGCGACAGCCGGGTCGCCTCTACCAGCGCTTCCAGCACGGGCGACGCATCGCCGGCGAGCCAGTCGTCGACGGCGCGGACGAACGCCAGCGTCCCCGGATCGCCGCCATGCAGCAGCCGCCGGACGAACGGCTCTACCGCCGCCGTCATCGCCGCCGCGCCGCCGTCGGCGCGCAGCTGGATCGCCGCCTCCGCCATGCCGTCGCCGAACAGCGTCACGGCGTCGGTCACGGTGTCGGCCAGCGCCGACGCGTCCGACCGCAACAGCGCCGCCCAGCCGACCGGGGTCAGGCCCATGCCGAATCCGAACACCGGCCCCTCGACGCACATCCGCGTCGCGCCGGTGGTCGGGCCGAGCAGATGATAGGGGGGCGCCTCCTGTTCGCGACCGTCGGCGAAGTGATACCAGGCCCGCCCCGACGTCAATTGCCAGCGCACCTGCGCGATCTGCGCGCGTTCCAGCTCGTCGAATTTGATCGGCGCCGGCACCCTGAACCGATAGAAGGTCGTGACATAGGGCTGCAGGTCCGCCGGCGGCAGCACGTAATCCAGCTCGACTTCGGCCATGCGACTCATCCCCTGTTCCCGCGCGCCGTGTATCGTCTCGGAGCCGGAACGAAAAGCGGCCCGGCCGCACGAGGCAGCCGGGCCGTTGAGGTAGGGCGGACAAGCCGCCCTTGGGTCGCAGCTTTTGTTAAGCAGGCCGCGACAGGCGCGTATTGGACAAAAGCGACCATGCCCGATTTTTTGACGCGGACGGGTGTGGGTGCGAAAGCCGAGGCGATGTCCTTTCCCTTTCGCCGCATCCTGTGGAGCCTCGACGCCGAGCGCGCGCACGCGCTGACGCTGACCGGCCTGCGTCGCTGGGCGGCGGTGGGCGCGCCGCTCGGGGCGGCGGCCGATCGCTTTTCGCGGCTGGCGATCGACGTCGCCGGGCTTCGCTTCGCCAACCCGCTCGGCATCGCGGCCGGACTGGACAAGGACGGGCGCGCGGTTGGCGGGCTGTTCGCGCTCGGCGTCGGCGCGGTCGAGGTGGGAACGCTCACCCCCCTGCCCCAGCCGGGCAATCCGCGACCGCGGCTGTTCCGGCTGCCGGGCGACGAGGGCGTCATCAACCGGATGGGGTTCAACAACGGCGGCCTCGCCGCTGCCCTCGCGCGCCTCCCGGCGAACCGCGCGGGCGTGCTGGGCGTCAACGTCGGCGCCAACAAGGACGCCGCCGACCGCGTCGCCGATTACGTCGCGGGGGTGACCGCCGCCGCGCCGCGCGCGGATTACGTCACGATCAACATCAGCTCGCCCAACACGCCGGGCCTGCGCGACCTGCAACATGATCAGGCGTTGCGCGACCTGCTCGCCGCCTGCATCGCCGCGCGCGGCACCACGCCCTTGTTCCTGAAGGTCGCGCCGGACCTCGATCCGGCGCAGGTCGACGACATCGCCCGCGCCGCGCTCGACGCGCGCATCGACGCGCTGATCGTCGGCAACACCACGGTGTCGCGGCCGCCGCTGCGCTCGTCGAACGCGAGCGAAACCGGCGGCCTGTCGGGCGCCCCGCTGGCGCCGCTCGCCCGGACGCGACTCGCCGATTTCCGCACCGCGACCGGGGGGGCGCTGCCGCTGATCGCCGCCGGCGGCATCGGCTCGGGGGCGGAAGCCTATGCCCGCATCCGCGCGGGTGCGAGCCTGGTCCAGCTCTACACCGCGCTCGTCTTCGGCGGCCCGGCGCTGCCCGCGCGCATCCTCGCCGACCTCGACGCCTGCCTGGCACGCGACGGTGTCGCGCAGGTCGCGGACGCGGTCGGCGCCGGTTGACGTTGCGTCGCGCGCGCTTACGGTCGCCGGCGATGAAGAAACTGCTCCTCCTCGCGCTCGCTCTCCCCCTGTCGATATCGAGCGTCGAGGCGCGCCGCGCCCCCACGCCCGTCCCCACCGGCACCGTCAGCGCGGCCGATCCGCGCGCGGCGGCGGCGGGCATCGAGATCCTGCGCGCGGGCGGCACCGCCACCGACGCCGCGATCGCGACGATGCTCGCGCTCAACGTCGTCGAACCGCAAAGCTCCGGCATCGGCGGCGGTAGCTTCTGGGTCAGCCATGCCGCGAACGGCGGCGTATCGACGATCGACGCGCGCGAAGCCGCCCCGGCGGCGGCGAACGAGCGATGGTTCTACGGCCCCGACGGCAAGCCGCTGTCGCATGGCGACGCGGTGCCCGGCGGTCGCAGCGTCGGTGTCCCCGGCGTGCTGCGCGGCATGGCGCTGGCGCATCGTCAGTCGGGACGGCTGCCCTGGGCCACGCTGTTCGCCCCCGCGATCCGGTTGGCGCGGCAGGGCTGGATCGTCTCGCCGCGTTTCGTCGGCGGGCTCGCCAGCTATGGCGACCACATCACGCTGGAAACCCGCTCGCTGTTCAGCGGTCCCGGCGGACGGCCGCTACGCGCCGGCGACCGGCTGACCAACCCCGCCCAAGCCGCGCTGCTGGAACGGATCGCGCGCCTCGGCCCCGACAGCTTCTACGTCGGCCCGCAGGCGACGCGGCTGGTCCAGACCGTCAATGGCGCCGCGCGCAACCCGTCGCGGATGACGGCGGGCGATCTCGCCAGCTATCAGGCGAAGCCGCGCCCGCCGGTCTGCGTCCAGTACCGCGTCTACAAGGTCTGCGGCATGGGGCCGCCGTCGTCGGGCGGGATCACCGTGATGATGATCCTCAAACAGCTCGAACGCTTCGACATGACCGCGCTCGGCCGCACCAATCCGGTCAGCTGGCACCTGTTCGCCGAGTCTTCGCGCCTCGCCTATGCCGACCGCGACCTCTATGTCGGCGATCCCGATTACGTCCGCGTGCCCGTCGCCGGGCTGCTCGACCCCGCCTATCTCGCCGGCCGTTCGGCGCTGATCTCGCCCAGTCGCGCGCTCGGCACCTACCCCGCCGGGACGCCCACCGGCGCGCCGGCGCGGGTGCGTGCGGCGCCACAGGAAGTGCCCGGCACTACCGATCTCGCCGTCGCAGATGCGCGCGGCAACGTCGTCGAGGTGACGACGACGGTGGAGGGCGTGTTCGGCTCCGGCCTGTCGATCGACGGCACGGTGCTCAACAACGAGCTGACCGACTTCGACATCGTGCCCGCGCGCGACGGTTATCTCGTCGCCAACCGGGTGGAGGGCGGCAAGCGCCCGCGCTCGTCGATGGCGCCGACGATCGTCTACGGCCCCGACGGCACCGTGCGCCTCGCGATCGGCGCGGCGGGCGGGCCGACCATCATCGCGCAGATCGCCAAGGCGCTGGTCGGCGTGCTCGACTGGCACATGACCGCGCAGGACGCGATCGCGATGGGGCTGATCTTCGCGCCCGGCGAGAACGCGGTGGTCGAGCAGGGCACCGACGTCGACGCGATGCTGCCCGCGTTGCGCGCGCTGGGCGGCAGATATGTCAGCGCGCCGCTCGGCCTCAAGGCGAACGCGGTCGAGCGGGTGAACGGCCGCTGGGTCGGTGCCGCCGATCCGCGCAGCGAAGGCGTGTCGATGGACACCAGCGGCCGCGTCGTCGCGCCGGTCCGCGTCGGGGTCAGACCGGGACAACCGCCGGAGTGAGCAGGTCGGGCGAGCCCAACAGGGCCGCGCAAGGAGAGCGAATGCAGCGGTTCGAACACTTCCCCAATCTCGTCGCCATGTTCCTCGCGCGTGCGGACGCCAAGGGCGACGCGCCCTTCCTGTGGGCGAAGCGGGATGGCGCCTGGCAACCGACCAGCTGGGCCGAGGCCGCGCGTCAGGTCGCCAGCCTCGCCGCCGCGCTGAAGGCGCTGGGGATGAAGCCCGGCGACCGGGTGATGCTGGTCAGTGAGAACCGCCCCGAATGGTGCATCGCCGACCTCGCGATCATGGCGGCGGGCTGCGTCACCGTGCCGACCTACACCACCAACACCGAACGCGATCACCAGCACATCCTGGAGAACTCGGGCGCCTGCGCGGTGATCGTCTCCACCGCGAAGCTGGCGAAGACGCTGATGCCCGCGGTGCTCAAGTCCAACCAGGGCCAGCTCGTCATCGGCATGGAGGAGATGCGCTTCCCGGCCACCGTCGAGAACCACCTCTGGCACAAGCTGATCGCCGATCACGCCTGCGGGCCGGAGACGATCGCCGCGATCGCCAGCCGCGACGACCTGGCGTGCATCATCTACACCAGCGGCACCGGCGGCGCGCCGCGCGGGGTGATGCAGCACCATGGCGCGATCCTGCACAACGTCGCCGGCTGCACCGCCGTCATCGCCGAGGACTTCGGCATTTCGGACCCGGAGATCTTCCTCTCCTTCCTCCCGCTCAGCCACGCCTACGAACATACCGGCGGCCAGTTCTTCCCGATCGGCGTCGGCGGCGAGATCTATTACGCCGAAGGCATGGAGAAGCTGGCGGCGAACATGGAGGAGTGCCGCCCGACGCTGATGTTCGTCGTCCCCCGCCTGTTCGAGGTGCTGCACCAGCGGATCGGCAAGGCGATCGAAAAGCAGGGCGGGCTGCCCAAGCGGCTGCTCGCCAGCGCGCTGGAGATCGGGCGACGCGAGTACGAGGGTAGCTTGCGCTGGACCGACCGGCCGATGAAACTGGTCGTCGACCGGCTGTTCAAGCCCAAGATCGCCAAGCGCTTCGGCGGGCGGATGAAGGCGATGGTGTCGGGCGGCGCGCCGCTGACGCCGGAGGTCGGCATCTTCTTCCACTCGGTCGGCGTCACGCTGTTGCAGGGCTATGGCCAGACCGAGGCGGCGCCGGTCATCTCGTGCAACCGCCCGGCGGCGGGCATCCGCATGGACACCGTCGGCCCCGCGCTCAAAGACACCGAGATCCGCATCGCCGACGACGGCGAGATCATGGTGCGCGGCGAACTCGTCATGCACGGCTATTGGCGCAACGACGCCGAGACGGCGCGGGTTTTGCAAGCCTACGGGCGCGAGCCCGGCACTAGGCCCTGGCTCCACACCGGCGACATCGGCGAGATCGACGACCACGGCCGGATCAGGATCACCGACCGCAAGAAGGACCTCATCATCAACGACAAGGGCGACAACGTCGCGCCCCAGAAGGTCGAGGGGATGCTGACCCTCCAGCCGGAGATCGTCCAGGCGATGATCCACGGCGATCGCCGCCCCTACATGGTCGCATTGCTGGTCCCCGATCCCGACTGGGTCCAGCAATGGTGCGCGGCCAACGGCGCGCAATGCGACTTCGCGCGGCTGGGCGAGAACGGCCCCTTCCGCCAGGCGCTCGGCTTGGCGGTGGAACGGGTCAACAAGGACCTGTCGGTGACCGAACGCATCCGCCGCTTCATCCTGGCCGACGCCCCGTTCGCGATCGACAACGAACAGCTGACGCCGAGCCTGAAGATCAGGCGGCATGTGATCCGGGGTGTCTACGGCGAGCGGCTGGAGGGGCTGTACAAGCAATAATCACCTCCCCCGCTTTGCGGGGGAGGGGGACCGCCGCGCAGAGCGCGGTGGTGGAGGGGGCCAACGGTGCGGCACGGCGGCAAGGCTGAGGTCACGAAAAGATCGCGCGACTTACGCAAGGTCATGTCGCCGACGGAAGTGCGCCTATGGAACGTCCTTCGCCGCAACCGGGAACTCCACGTTCGCAAGCAGCATCCTTGCGGCGCCTTCACCCTCGACTTCTTCGTCGCCTCACGAGGGTTGGTCATCGAGGTGGACGGCGAGTCGCACAATCGCGGCGACCGGCCGGAACGCGACATTGCCCGCGATGCATGGCTCGCGAGCCAAGGGTTAACGACGCTGCGAATTCCGGCGATCGAGGTACTCAGGAACCTCGACGGGGTGCTCACCCAAATCCTTACCGCCGCGTCGCTCCCCCTCCACCACCGGCCTACCGCCGGCGGTCCCCCTCCCCCGCAAAGCGGGGGAGGTAGATAGGGGAAGCACTTCCCTCCCACGCTATGCGGGGGAGGTGGCGCGCGCGAAGCGCGTGACGGAGGGGGTCCGCCGCGATAGCGGCGCTGAGACTTATCTCGCCGGCACAGCCACCGCCCCACCCCCACGCGGCACCACCGCCAGGGTCCAGTCCCGCTCCGGCTTCAGATACTTCGCCGCCACCGCCTGCAACTGCGCGGGCGTGATCGAGACGAAATCCTGTGCCAGATTCGTCGTCGCATCGACCCGCCTCTGGTCATAGGTCGCACCGCCGAGCTGTTGCAGCCAGAACTGGTTCCCCGACGAGGCACGGACGATATATTGCGCCATCGGCCGCATGATGCGCGACAGCTCGGCCGCCGGGATCGGCGTTGCGACCAGGTCGGCGGCGATCTCGCGCGACAGCTGGAAAAAGAAGCCGACCTTGTCCGGCGTCACCTGTCCGATCGCGAGCAGCCGCCCGCCGCTCGCGGCCCCCACCGGCCACTGGCTGCCGACGCTCGGCGAATAGCTGGCGCCGGCACTCTGGCGCAGCTTCTCGAACAATCGGTCGCTGAACACCTGCGCCAGCACGTCCAGCCGCCGGCTGTCGCCGATGCCGTCGATGCCGCCGCCGGTGGGCCAGGCGATCACCGCCACCGCCTGGTTCGCCGGCCCGGTATGGGTCAGCGTTACCGGCGCGGCGTTGTGCGCGGGAAAGCGGATCGGCGGTGCCGTCGCGCTGCCCGCGCGGCGCGGCGGCAACGTACCGAAGCTCGCCGTCACCGCTGCGATCGCGTCGTCCGCCTTGACGTCGCCGAACACCGATATCTCGATCGGCCCGCTCGCCAGCGCCGGCGCCCACAGCTTGCGGAACGCCTGCGGCGTCGTCGCCGTGATCCGTGCCGGCGTCGGTGTGGTCCAGCGCGGATCGCCGTCGTGCAGCAACCCCTCCAGATCGCGCGTGAGCACCCCGGTCGGCGACGCTTCATAACCGGCATAGCCCGCCAGCTTCACCGCGCGCGCGCGCGCCACCGGGGCGGGGTCCCACCCCGGCCGTCCGATCTTTTCCGCCATCAGCTTGAGCTGGTCGGCGAGATCGGCGGGCGCGGTCAGCGCGTTGAGCGAGAACGCATCGTCGTCGATGTCGAAGTCCAGCCCCATCACCCGCCCGGCGGTCAGCTGATCCAGGTCGCCCTGGTCCAGCACGCGCCGCGCGCCCTGGATGCCGCTCTGCATCAGCGCCAGCTCACCCGCCCAGACCGGCGCGTCGGGCCGCGTCGGCAGCGCGTTGTAGCCGCCGCCGAACCGCGCCCGGACATAGACGCGGCCCGTCTCGGACGTCGTCGCGAAGACCAGCAGGCGGACCCCGTTGGAAAAGACGATCTTCTCCATGTCGAGGTCGGCGACCTTCTCGCGACTCACCACCGTCGCCGGACGGCCGAGCGACGGCAGGTCGGCGAAGGTGACCGCCGCCTGCGAGCGACGGGTGAAGCCGCCCGCCGTCACCGGCGCGGCCAGCGCGGCGGCGAGCTTGGTCTGTGCGGTCGCATCGGGGGCCGTCGTCACCACCAGCGCGCGCGTCGCCGTGCCCTGGAACAGCCGGCGGGTCGATTCCAGCAGTCCTTGCGGGTTGAACATCCCCGCCGCGTGCGCGTCCTGCAGCACCTTGTACGATGCCTCGGGCGTGGTCGTCGTCTCACGGATGTCGAGCGCATCGACCATGTTGTCGGCCAGCCGCGCCCCCGCCTCGACCCGGGACGTCTCCGCGCCGTTACGCATGATCGCCTCGAAATCGGCATATTCGCGGTCGATCTCCGCCTGGCTCGGCGGCGTCGCGACGGCGTCGGCGATCACCGCGCGCACGTCGCGCAGCGCCGCTTCCCAGTTGGTCCCGACCGGCACCACCGTCACCTGCGTGAGATTGGCCGAGCGCGCGACGTCGTCGAGGTCGACGCTGGCCTGCACATAAGTGCCCCCGACCCGCGCGCGCTGCTCCAGCCGCCGGCTGATGAGCCGGGTCGCCAGCACGTCGACCAGCCGCTTCTGGTTGAAGATCACGGTGTCGGCGTTGAACGTCCACGGCCGGACCGTGCCCAGCATCACCACCGGCGGCAGGCCCGCCTCCGCCAGTGCGGCGGTGGTCGGACCGGTAGCGGCCGGGCGGCCGAAATCTGGGTCGGCGGGATTGGCGCCGACGCCACGCCAGCCGGCGAAGTTCTTGGTTATCAGCTGTCCGAACACCGCCGGGTCCATGTCGCCGGAAATGACGACGACGGTCCGCTCGGGCCGATACCAGCGGTCGTGGAAGCCGCTGACGCCGGCCGGCGTCGCCGCCTCCAGCGTGCGGATGGTGCCGATCGGCGAGCGTTCGGCGAGCGGCTGGCCCGCGAAGAACAGTGCGTTGCGCGCGTCCGAAAAGCGCACCTGCGGCCCCGGCTGCTCGCGCTGTTCCGCCAGCACGACCGGGCGCTCGGCGGTGATCGAATGGTCGTCGATCACCGGCGCGGCCATCATTCCCGACAGGATCTTGAGGCTCTGGTCCAGCCGGTCGGTCGTCGCCGACGGCAGGTCCAGCTTGTAGGTGGTGGAGACCGGCCCGGTCGACGCATTGGTGTCCGAACCGAAGGTCGCGCCGAAGTTCTGCCAGACGCGCTTCGCCTCGCCGTCGGGCACGTAGCGCGAGCCTCGGAACGACAGATGCTCGATGAAGTGCGCGAAGCCGCGCTCGTCGTCGGTTTCGTACAGCGATCCGGCGTCGACGCGGACGCGGATCGAGACCTGTCCCGGCGGCACGCCGTTGCGGCGCACGGCATAGCGCAGGCCGTTGGGCAAGGTCCCGAACTGCCACGCCGGGTCCTGCGTGATGTCGCTGCCTTCGTACAGCCAGGCGCGGGTATCGACCGCCACCGGGGTCGCTGCGGGCGCGGGTGCGGCCGCGCGGCGCCTGGCGGCCTTGCCCGCCGGCTTGGGCGTGGCGGCGGCGGCGCGGGGCCGGTCGGCGCCGTCCTGCCCAACGGCGGCGGTGCCGAGGCCGATCAGCAGGGGGGCGAGAAGCGAAGCGGCGGCGGCGCGCCTGGAGAAGGTCATAGGCCGATGCATCTAGCGAGCCGGAGCGGTGACCGCCAGCGTCCTTCGCATCTGGTCGGCCGCGCCCGCTTAAGCCCTCGCACGGCCTTCTTTTCGTCCTATATTACAATCTAGTGGCTGCCGCGCGGCGGCGTTTCGGACGGTGCCGCGGATGCCCGTTCCCTCCGAGGTTGCTACCATGACTGCCGGTGTCGAAACCCCGACCCACGCCGCCACCCTGTGGCGCCATCAGGACGCGGACGGCCGCGGTCCGCTGGTCCCCCAGCTCAACGTCATCTCCGGCGCGCCGGTCGCCGGCACGCCGATGCGGGCGGAAAAGGGGCGACCCTTCGTGATCCGCTTCGGCAAACACCTGCGCGGTGTGGTCGACCGGCTGATCCGGTCCAGTTCGCTGGTCTCCAACGACCCAGTCCTCGACGTCCGCGACTTTCCCTGGACGCAGGCGCTGCGCGAGAATTGGCAGGCGATCCGCGACGAGGCGATTGCGGTGGCGTTGCGCGGCGACGCTGCGCCCAGCCTGGCGACGATCTCGCCCGACCACCGGTCGATCGCCGAGGTCGACAAGTGGCGATCGTTCTTCTTGTGGGGCTATGGCTATCGCATCGACGACAATGCCGACCGCTGCCCGACCACGGCGTCGCTGGTCGAGCGCATCCCGGGCCTCAACTCCGCCTTCTTCTCGATCCTCGCACCCGGCACCCACATTCCCGACCATCGCGGCGTGACGAAGGGGCTCATCACCTGCCACCTCGGCCTGATCGTGCCGCGCGACGGCGACGTGCGGATGCGCGTCCACGATCGTGTCGTGCGCTGGGCGGAGGGCGAGACGCTAGTGTTCGACGACACCTATCGGCACGAGGTCTGGAACGATACCGGCGGCACGCGCGTCGTGCTGCTCGTCCAGTTCGACCGGCCGCTCCGCAATCCGGGCAAGTGGGTCGCCGACCTCTTCCTGCGGATCGTCAAGCGCTCGGCGTTCGTGCAGGAGGCGCGCACGAACATCAGTGACTGGGCCGCGGCGGTGAAGCGGTTGGAAGCGTAATCGTCGCATAGCGGTCGCCACGACGCGATTTCGTCGCCACCCTCGATGCGAACGGGGGGCCGGACCATGCTGAGAATTGCTTCTTCAACCTTACGGGTCGTCTCCAGACCTGCGATCGCACCGACCACGCTCGTTGCGTCGGCGACCGCCGGGCTCGCGGCGAGCTTCTCGCTCAGCCGGCGGCTGGAGGCGATCGGCAGCGTCGTGTTCCACGGCGCGGCCGGCGATTCGACCGCCGGCTGGACCGTCGGATTCGTCCAGGCGCAATGGATCGAGACGAACTGGGCCTTTTACCAGGGCGCGGCCGATCATGACGGCAGCCTGTTCGTCCAGCGCGCCCGCCCGCCCAGCCGCCCGCATCAGGCCTGTTTCGACAGCACCGCCGCGGGGTCTGCCTTCTACGCCAACGCCGCCGAACCCGCGCAGATACCGGCCGGCGGCCACACCGCGCTCCCGTTCGTCGCGCCGCTGCCGGCCAACCCCGTCTTTCCGTTGACGGTGCAGGCGTTCCACGCGGATCGACCCGGCGACCAGTATGATCTGGGGCGGCAGAATGTGAAGACCGGCGCGGTCAACCTGCTGCACGACGCGCAGCTGGAGTTCGCGTTCTGCGCGATACTGGTGGTGCGCGAGCCGTCCGGGCAACGGCACTTCCTCAAGGGCTTCTACTGGAATGTGAACTGGCAGAACCACTTCCGGACCACCAGCAACGCGGCATCGGTCCCGACGGCGCTGCGAGCGGGCACCCACGCCAATGTCGGCCACATCTTCGAGGGGCGGCCGAACGACCGCCGCTTCGCCGACATCTTTACCCAGGCGACGCCGATCAACTGCAACGCGGTCGCGGGCGCGGCCGCCGCCAATCCCAACGTGCGCGAGGAAACCCGATGGCATTCGTTCGACGTTCGGCGCTGACCGCCGCCATCCTCGCGCTGACCGCGCCCGCCCTGTCGCAGGACGCGTCGCCCACGTCGTCACTGCGGCTGCGCGCGGCCCCGGCGCGCTCGGGCCTGGTGATCGACAATCCGGGCGGTCACGCGGTGATGATCGACCGGATCATCCGCGTCGACAAAT
The DNA here is from genome assembly GCF_965200135.1 of Sphingomonas sp. Lineage (GTDB taxonomy): Bacteria > Pseudomonadota > Alphaproteobacteria > Sphingomonadales > Sphingomonadaceae > Sphingomonas. The sequence goes on along the minus strand of NZ_CBDATK010000011.1, from coordinate 52,289 downwards.
GGGTGGGGACGCGGTGGACGCCGCTCGGCACCGAGATGAAGGCGATCGGCACCTGCACCGCCAACGCGGCGACCGGCCCCGTCCGGCTCGAACCGCACACCAGCCTTTCGGTCGTGCCGTGGCGCGGCGCGTCGTGCAGCGGCCAATGCACCCGCACCTGCCGGGCCAATATCGATTATCCGCCCGGCCGGTTCCGCTTCGTGGTGACGACCGTACAGCCGGCCGCGCAGGCAGTCGGTCCCGTTTTCCAGCTCGACCGGTCGATCCCCTGATCCGGCCCCCTGACCCGGTGTCCCGCTTGATCCGGCACCACCGAACCGCCACATGCACGCCATGCTGATCGAAACCGAACCCACGCCCAACCCGGCGACGCTGAAGTTCCTGCCGGGCCGCACCGTCATGGACACCGGCACCCGCGACTTCGCGACGCCGGAGGAGGCGGCGGCCAGCCCGCTCGCCGACGCGCTGTTCGGGTTGGGCGACGTCACCGGCGTGTTCTTCGGTCGCGACTTCGTGTCGGTCACCGCCGCCGCCGGGGTCGACTGGCGCGGGTTGAAGCCCGACGTGCTGGCGCTGCTGCTCGACCATTTCACCGCCAACATGCCGCTGTTCCGTCCCAATGCCGGCTTCAGCGTGCCCGCGCCGGACGCGGAGTTCGCCGACGATCCCGCCGACGCGGACATCGTCGAGCAGATCAAGGAATTGATCGAGACCCGCGTCCGACCGGCGGTGGCGAACGACGGCGGCGACATTGTCTATCGCGGCTTCGACAAGGGCAAGGTCTACCTCCGCATGCAGGGCGCCTGCGCGGGCTGTCCGTCGTCGTCCGCGACGCTCAAGCAGGGCATCGAACAGCTGCTCCGGCACTACGTCCCCGAAGTGACCGAGGTCCGCGCGGTATGAGCGCCGAAGTCGGTCGGGGGCTCCGCCTCGACGACGCCGCGCTGGACACGATCTTCCGCACCGCGCGCTCTTACAACGGCTATACCGACCAGCCGGTGACCGACGACGATCTCCGCGCGGTCTGGGAGCTGATGAAATGGGGGCCGACGTCCGCCAACCAGATGCCCGCGCGGATCGTCTGGGTGCGGACGCCCGAGGGAAAGGAGCGGCTCGCCGCCTGCTGCTCCGCCGCCAACGCCCCCAAGATCATGAGCGCACCCGCCACCGCGATCCTCGCGATGGACAACGACTTCCACGAACAGCTCCCCTGGCTGTTCCCGCACACCGACGCGAAGAGCTGGTTCACCGGCAACGCCGAGCTGCGCGCCGCGTCGGCGTTCCGCAACTCGACGCTCCAGGGCGCCTACCTCATCGTCGCCGCCCGCGCGCTGGGGCTCGACACCGGGCCGATGTCGGGCTTCGACGCGGGCGAGGTCGACAAGGCGTTCTTCGCCGACACGCCCGCGGTGAAGACCAACTTCATCTGCACGATCGGCCATGGCGATCCCGCGAGCGTCCACGACCGCCTGCCGCGACCGGACTTCGACACGTTCAACCGGCTGGCGTAGCGTATTCGTCACCCCGGGCTTGACCCGGGGTGACGAGAGAAAGCCGGCAGCGCCGATCATGATCCCACCGATTACCGCGTCCTCCGGTTCAGCCGTCGTTGACGGTACGGTCGACGAGCGTGGCACCGGCCAACGCACCCTCGTCATCGACACCGCCACCGCCGCCTGCTCCGTCGCGCTGGTCGAGGACGGCGCCGTGATCGCCGCCGCGCACGTCGAGGTCGGGCGCGGCCACGCCGAACGCCTCGTCCCGATGATCGCCGCGCTCCCCGACGGTGGTCGCGCGGGGCACATCCTGGTCGACGTCGGCCCCGGCAGCTTCACCGGCATCCGCGTCGGCATCGCGGCGGCGCGCGGCCTCGCGATCGGCTGGGGCGCCACCGTCGCCGGTTACTCGTCGCTGAGCGCGCTTGCCGCCGCGCATCTCGCGCACGCCGACGACGGCTTGCCGGTTGTGGCGCTGCTGGAGGGCGGGCATGGAGAGGTGTTCATGCAGGCTTTCGCTCCCGCCCCGCTGCGCGCCACCGGCCCTCTCGAGTCGCTGCCCCCCGCGGCGGCACGGACGCGGATCGGCGCCACGGTCGCGGTCGGCGACGGTCTGCGGCTGCTCGGCGAGGACCCGCGCACCGTACCGCGCGGCACCCTGCCCCGCGCCGTCGACGCGCTGCTGCTGCCCGACACGCTCAGGCAGCTTTCCCCCAAGCCCCTCTACGGCCGCGCACCCGACGCGAAGCTCCCGCAACCGCGTTGATGGCGACGCGCACGCTCCTGCTCCGCGCCGGCACGCCGCGCGACATCGACACGGTGGACGCGCTGATGGCGCAGTCGTTCGACGCGCGCTTCGGCGAGGCGTGGACGCGCGGCCAGTGCCTGGGCGTGCTCGCGATGCCGGGCGTCCGCCTGCTGCTCGCCTGGCTCGACGACGAACCCGCCGGCTTCGCGATGACGCGCCGCGTGCTGGACGAGGTCGAGCTGTTGCTGCTCGCCACCCTCCCCGCCCAGCGCCGTCGCGGCGTCGGCGCGGCGCTGCTCCGCGCGCTGCTCGCGGAGGCGCGCAGCGAGGGCATCGCGACGATGCACCTGGAGGTCCGCGCCGGCAACGACGCGGTCAAGCTCTACACCGCCAACGGCTTCGCCAAGGTCGGCGAACGCCGCGGCTATTACCGCGGGCGACTGGGCCACCTGCACGACGCACACACGTACAGCCGGCGTTTGTAGGAGAGCCTTGTTGCGAGTCGGTTTCGCTTTTCGCAACAAGCGTTCGGCACTACATCATCCGCATGGCCCGCAAGATCGATCTCGAAACGCTCTGCAACCAAAAGGGTCTGCGGATCACGGAACAGCGCCGGATCATCGCGCGCGTGCTCTCCGAAGCCGAGGACCATCCCGACGTCGAGAAGGTCTATGCCCGCGCCAGCGCGATCGACTCGGGCATCTCGATCGCCACCGTCTATCGCACCGTGCGGTTGTTCGAGGAGGCGGGCATCCTCGACCGCCACGATTTCGGCGACGGCCGCGCCCGCTACGAGCCTTCGCCCGAAGCGCACCACGACCATCTGATCGACGTCGAAACCGGCCGCGTGATCGAGTTCGTCGACCCCGAACTGGAGCAGCTGCAAAAGGCGATCGCCGAAAAGCTCGGCTTCCGACTCGTCGACCATCGCATGGAGCTTTACGGCGTCAGCCTTGCGCGCAAAGATTAGCCGCTCGGCCGCGGGCCCGCGCCCTGCCCCGGCGCAGGCCGAGGCGCAGTTGCGATGAGCCGAGTGGTGCCGCCCCCCGCCGCCTTCTCCACCTTCGATCTGCGCTCGCCGCCGGGAGCAGCGGGCACGCTACGTCTCATCCTCCGCCTCGCCGCGCTGCTGCTCACCCTCGCCACCTATCTCGTCCTCAACGGCCTCTGGCGCCTCGCCCGCCGCCCCTCCCCCTGGCCGCGCCGCTTCCTGGGGCGCTTCGGCCGCATCGCCGGCGCCCGCGCGCACGTCACCGGCACGCCGCTGAAGCGCGACGTCGTGTTCCTCAGCAACCATCTCAGCTGGATCGACATCGCCGTCCTCGCGGGCACGACCGGCACCACGTTCGTCGCCAAATCCGAGCTGGCCGACGTTCCCGCGATCGGCTGGTTGTGCAAGCTGAACCACACGCTGTTCGTCCGTCGCGGCGACCGGATGGGCATCGCCGAACAGATCGGCTCCATCGCCCAGGCGCTGCGCGACGGCTGGGCGGTGACGCTGTTTCCGGAGGGGACGACCGGCGACGGCACGGCGCTGCTGCCGTTCAAGGCCGCGCTGCTCGCGGTGCTGGAGCCGCCACCCCCCGGCCTGATGGTCCAGCCGGTACGGCTCGACTACGGCCCCGCCACGCCCGAACTCGCCTGGATCGGCGACGAACCCGGCCAGCATCACGCCGCCCGCGTGTTCCGCCGACGCGGCACCTTTCCGGTCAACCTCCACTTCCTGGAGCCGTTCGACCCCGCCGCCTTTCCCGGCCGCAAGGCGGTCGCGGCGGAGGCGCGCCGCCGGATCGAGCAATCCTCCCCTGCAAGGGGAGGTGGCAGCCCGAAGGGCTGACGGAGGGGGCTCACCTCGTCACCATCGCTCGCGGTGAGCCCCCTCCACCATCGCCGCTACGCGTCGCCGGTCCCCCTCCCCGTCCCGGGGAGGATTTGCTAGGGCCATGCCCATGCCCGCTCCAAAAACCTTCCACGTCAAATCCTTCGGCTGTCAGATGAACGTCTATGACGGCGAGCGGATGGCCGAGCTGATGACGGCGGACGGCCTCGTCGCGGCCGACGCGGGCGATGCCGACCTCGTCGTCCTCAACACCTGCCACATCCGCGAAAAAGCGACCGAAAAGGTCTACTCCGACATCGGCCGCATCCGCAAAGTCGCCCGCGCACAGGGCCGCGCGCCGATGATCGCCGTCGCCGGCTGCGTCGCGCAGGCGGAGGGACCGGAGATCGTCGCCCGCGCCAAGGTCGACGTCGTCGTCGGCCCGCAGGCGTACCATAACCTCCCCGCGCTGGTCCGTCAGGCCGCCGCCGGCGAACACTCGATCGACACCGACCTGCTCGCGCTCGCGAAGTTCGCGAAGCTGCCGCGCCGCCGCCGGGTCGGCCCGTCGGCGTTCCTCACCGTGCAGGAGGGCTGCGACAAGTTCTGCACCTATTGCGTCGTCCCCTACACGCGCGGCGCGGAGATCAGCCGCCCGTTCGCCGCGATCGTCGACGAGGCGAAGGCGCTGGTCGACGCCGGCGCGCGCGAGATCACGCTGCTCGGCCAGAACGTCAATGCATGGGAAAGCGACGGCCACGGCCTCCACGACCTGATCCGCGCGCTGGATCGCATCCCCGGCCTCGCTCGGCTGCGCTATACCACCAGCCATCCCAACGACATGAGCCAGGGGTTGATCGACGCGCATCGCGACGTCGAGACGCTGATGCCGTTCCTCCATCTGCCGGTACAGGCGGGCAGCGACCGCGTGCTGCGCGCGATGAACCGCTCCCACACGCGCGATTCCTATCTCCGCCTGCTCGACCGCATCCGCGCGGCGCGGCCCGATATCGCGCTCTCGGGCGACTTCATCATCGGCTTCCCCGGCGAGACCGAGGCCGAGTTCGCGGAGACGCTCGGGCTGGTCGACGCGGTCGGCTACGCGCAGGCCTTTTCGTTCAAATACAGCCCCCGCCCCGGCACCCCCGCCGCGACCATGGCCGATCAGGTCGCGCCCGAGGCCATGGACGACCGCCTCCAGCGCCTCCAGGCCGCGCTCAACCGCGACCAGCAGGCGTTCAACACCGCATCGGTCGGCCGCACCTGCCCGATCCTGATCGAGCGACAGGGCAAGCTGCCCGGCCAGATGCTCGGCAAGTCGCCCTGGCTGCAATCGGTCCACCTCACGACCGCCGCGACGATCGGCGATCTGGTCGACGTCGACCTGATCCGCGCCGACCCCAACTCGCTGGCGGGAGTGGAACGGGTTCGCGTGGCGGCTTGAATACACCCCCAAGGTGTATTATCTGGCTGCCGCGAGGGGGCCATGGTAAAGCGTAAGCCGCACCACTCTCTATCTTCGGTCAAGGCGAAGTTTGCCGAGGTGGAAACAGTTTCGATCACCGGCGCAGCGGTCCGCACCGCCGCGGCACTGGGCTATGATGTGGCGGCGGTGATGGCGGTTGTCCGACGTTTGTCGCCGACCGACTTCGTGAAGTCCGAGACCGCACACAGCCCGCCCAATTCGAGAGTGTGGCACGACAGCTATCGGACACGCGACGGCGATCTGCTGTTGTATCTGAAGTTCGCCGGCGAGACGCTCGTCGAACTGACCCTGACGTCCTTCAAGGAAGCGTGATGATGGAACAGACGCGCATTCACCCCGAAACCGGTCGGCAGCTGCGCCGCGACGTACGACCGATGACGATCAGCTATGCCGCCTACAGCCGGACGCTACCGGTGCCGGGCTGGTATCCCGAGGACGCCGGCGACGCCGTTCACGATGGCGATGATCTGACCGACGTGGATGCCGCCATCGCGTCGATGCGCGCGGAATACGCCACCGATCTGCGCCGTTTGCGGCGATCGCTGAAGCTGTCTCAGCAGGATGCGGGTCGGATCTTCGGCGGCGGCAAGCGAGCGTTCCAGAAATATGAGGCGGGTGCGATGGCCCCCTCCGAGGCGGCGGTCGGACTGATCGAACTGGTGCGGCACGATCCGAGTATGATCGAGGTGCTGAAGCGCCTGCCCGGCCGCGCGATCCACACCGCACCATGACCCCACTCGTCCTGATCCCCGGCCTCGCCTCCGACGAGGCGATCTGGCGCCCGGTGGTCGAACGTCTCGCCGACATCGCGGCATGTCACATCGGCGACACGCGCCTCGACTACACCATCGCCACCATCGGCGCGCGTATCCTCACCGTCGCCCCGCCCGCCTTCGCGCTCGCGGGCATCTCGATGGGCGGCTACATCGCGCTGGAGATCATGCGCCAGGCACCCGAGCGCGTCACCCGCCTCGCGCTGTTCGACACCAGCGCACGGCCCGACAGCCCCGAACAGACCGCCGGCCGCCGCACCGCGATCGCCGCACTCGACCGGGCGTCGCTCGAACAGCTCGCCCGCCATTCGCTGTCGACGCTGATCGCGCCCGATGCGCCCGATCACGTCAAGGACGCGGTGGTCGCGATGGGCGTCCGCGTCGGCCGCGACGCCTATGCGCGCCAGCAGGAGGCGAACATCACGCGCCCCGACTCACGCCCGCATCTGGGCGCCATCGCGGTCCCGACGCTGATCGCGGTCGGCGAGCACGACGTGCTGACCCCGCCGGCGCTGGCCGAGGAACTCGCCGCCGGCATTGCGGGCGCGACGCTGCACGTCATCCCCCGCAGCGGCCACCTGCCGCCGATCGAACGGCCCGACGCGACCGCCGCGCTGCTCCGCCACTGGCTGCGATAACCGCTGTCCTACACGCGCCGCCGCTGTCAGACTGGCGGCGCGATGCTTGTCGACTCGGTCAGCCCTGCCCATCTGGATCGCGCGCCGGCGAGCGCAGGAACAACGTGTTTTGGTGTTACCTTTCGTTACCTTTGGCCTGAAAGGACCGCATGAGCCGCAAGCCCGTTCCCGCCCAGTCCGGTGATCGCAGCCGGACCGAATTGACGTTCGACAAACCACAGGCGCTCGCCCGCCTGTTCGGACAATATGACCAGAATCTGGTAGCGCTGGAAAACCGGCTCGGGGTTTACATTACCGCGCGCGGCAATCGTATCGGGCTGGAGGGATCGGCCGAGCAGGTGGCGATGGCGCGCGACGTACTCAACGACCTCTACGCCCGCATCGGGCGCGGCGAGGACGTCGACACCGGGCTGGTCGACGCCTCGATCGCGATGGCGGCCGAACCGCATCTCGACGGCATCATCCGCGCCGACGGCGGCGGCGGCGCGTCGATCATGATCCGGACGCGCAAGAAGACGATCGTGCCGCGCACCCCCGCTCAGGCGCATTACATGCAGGCGCTGACCGGCAACGACATGATCTTCGCGCTCGGGCCGGCAGGCACCGGCAAGACCTATGTCGCCGTCGCGCAGGCGGTGGCGCAGCTCATCACCGGCTCGGTGCAGCGGCTGATCCTGTCGCGCCCGGCGGTGGAGGCGGGCGAGAAGCTCGGCTTCCTGCCCGGCGATATGAAGGAAAAGGTCGATCCCTATCTCCGCCCGCTGTACGACGCGCTCCACGACTGCCTGCCCGCCGAACAGGTCGAGCGCCGCATCGCGTCGGGCGAAATCGAGGTCGCGCCGATCGCCTTCATGCGCGGCCGCACGCTCGCCGACGCCTTCGTGATCCTCGACGAGGCGCAGAACACGACGCCCGCGCAGATGAAGATGTTCCTCACCCGCTTCGGCCAGAACAGCCGCATGGTGATCTGCGGCGACCCCAACCAGGTCGACATTCCCGGCGGCGTCACGGCGTCGGGCCTCGCCGACGCGGTCCGCCGGCTGGAGGGCGTCGAAGGCATCGCCATGGCCCGCTTCACCGCCGGCGACGTGGTGCGGCATCCGATCGTCGGGCGGATCGTCGAGGCTTACGAGGGGTCGGCTTGACTTCAGGGATATCCTGATTGTAAGTTTAGGATATCCCAGGAGAAGCCTATGGCCTCGCTTTTCATCAAGAACCCGATGATCGCCGGACGGGTCGAACGGCTCGCCAAGCAGCACGGCACCAGCAAGACCGCGCTGATCGATCGCGCGCTGGATGCGCTCGAGCGAATCGAACCGGCGGCATTCGCCGATCCCGACATGCCACCCGATGACCCGCTGGAGTGGATGAAATGGCATCGCGCGCGCAATCCACTCCCGCCCAAGGTCCGGGAGGCGGGCAAGGCGTTCTTCGATCGCATGTGGGGTGAGCCGGATTGACCATGTTCGTGGATGCATCGGCGCTCGTCGCGATCATCGCCGGGGAGCAGGAGCAGGATCGTCTCGGCACACTTTTGCGAGACGAGCCCGCCCCGCTTTGGTCAGCCATGTCCTGCTGGGAAGCCATTTCCGGCTTGCGTAGTTCTTACGGCTGGTCGGTAGCGGCGGCTCGTCGCGAGGTGGAGATGGCTGCCGCGCGCTTCGCGCTGAAACTGGTCGCCGTCGGCGAACGTGAGCGCGCGGCGGCACTCGACGCATATGAGCGGTTCGGGAGGGGTAGCGGCCATCGCGCCAAGCTCAACATGGGGGACTGCTTCGCCTATGCGTGCGCGAAAGCGAACGGCGCGAAGCTGCTCTACAAGGGCACCGATTTCGTCCACACGGACCTCGCATGATCCAGATCGAACTCTCCCGGGAAGGCCCCTGGCCCGATGGCGATTGGGAGGCGCTCGCCGCCCGCGCCGCCCGCGCCGCGGTCGAGGCGACGCCGCATGGCGAACTCGCCACCTCGCCCGCGCTGGTCGAGATCAGCGTCCGCCTGACCACCGACGAGGAGGTCCGCGGGCTCAACGCGCAATATCGGGGCAAGGACCGCCCGACCAACGTCCTCTCCTTTCCAATGATCCAGCCCGATCTGCTCGACACCGTCTCGCAGAATTCGGATGACGGTGAAGTCCTGCTCGGCGACATCGTCCTCGCGCACGGCGTCTGCGCGGCGGAAGCGGCGGAAAAGGGCGTGCCGCTCGCCGACCACTTCACCCATTTGATGGTGCACGCCACGCTGCACCTGCTAGGCTACGATCATGGGGCGGACGACGAGGCCGAGCACATGGAAGCGGTCGAACGCGACGTGCTGGCCGGTCTCGGCATCGCCGACCCCTATCTGATTTGCGAGGACGATTGAGACGTGCCCGACGACCGAAGTAGCGCCGGCCCCGCTGGCGACGAAGGCAGTATCTGGCGCGGGCTGAAGAGCCTGATCTTCGGGCGCGACGGCGAGGACACGCTGCGCGACCAGCTGGAGGACGCGATCGACCGGCACGAGGGCGATCCGGCGCCCGATGCCAAGGGCGACCTGTCGCCGCTCGAACGCCAGATGGTCCGCAACCTGCTCCATTTCGGCGAGCGCGACGCCGGCGACGTCGGCGTGCCGCGCGCGGACATCGTCGCGGTCGAGGAACAGACCAGCTTCGCCCACCTCGTGCAGATCTTCGCGGAGGCCGGCCATAGCCGCCTGCCGATCTATCGGGGTGCGCTCGATACGATCGTCGGCATGGTCCATATCAAGGACGTGTTCGCGATCCTGGCGACCGGCGCGGAGCACCCCGCCACCCTCGCCGACCTGATCCGCGAGCCGCTCTACGTACCGATGGCGCGCGGCGCGCTGGACCTGCTCGCCGACATGCGGTCCAGCCGCGTCCACCTGGCGGTGGTGCTCGACGAATATTCGGGGACGGAGGGGCTGGTCACGATCGAGGACCTGATCGAGGAGATCGTCGGCGAGATCGAGGACGAGCATGACGACGCACCCACGGCGCTGCTGGTGCCACTGGACGGCGGTGCCTGGGACGCCGACGCGCGTGCCGAGCTGGAGGACGTGGCCGAGTTGGTCGATGCCCGCCTGGGCGAGACCGGCGGTGATATCGACACGCTCGGCGGGCTGACCGCGCTGCTCGCCGGCCACGTGCCCCCACGCGGCGCCTGTATCGATCATCCCTCCGGCTGGAAGATCGAGGTCACCGACGCCGACGAACGCCGCGTCAACCGCCTCCGGCTGCATCCGCCCGTACCCGAGCCGGAGGACGCGGCGGCCTGAGTCGGCAGCGCGATAACGCTGTCCTACAAGCGGCGGTCCGCTTAGCCCGACATCGCTCTTTCGCATCGTCTCCCACCACTCGTCCGTCATCCGTAACCGGCGGACCAAGCCGCCGACTGTGCGCTGGCGTCGGCGACGCGCGATCCGTTTTGGTGTTACCTTTGCTCACTTTTGGGCCGCGCGGCGGCCGCAGATGGAGCTTGATCGCACGATCGTCGGCGACTCCCGTCCGAAGCGATCGACCGCCGCCGGCTCAACCCACCGCCGCGCGCACCGTCGCGCCCAGCAGGCGGAACTCCTCCGCGCGCGCATGACCGCGTCGCCAGGCGAGCGCCACCTGCCGCTCGGCCCCCTCGACCGCTTGAGACCGGACCCGCGTCCCCGCCAGCATCCCCGCCTCGACCGCCATCGCCGGCAGCAGCGTAAAGCCCAGCCCGGCATCGACCAGCTGCACCAGCGTCTGCAACGTCGACGCCACCAGCGGCGCCTCGCCCGCATCGGTCGGCAGGTCGCAGGCGGCGAGCGCATGGTCCTTCAGGCAATGACCGTCCTCCAGCAGCAGCAGCCGGCTGCTGTCGAGTTCGTCGAGCGGCAGCATCGCATCCATCGCGCCGTCCGCGCTGGCGAGCAGCAGCTTGTCCGCCAGCACCGGACAGCTCTCCACCTCCCCGCACTCGACCGGCAGCGCCAGCAGCACGCAATCGAGGCTGCCGCGCCCCAGCGCCTCGCACGCCGCGCCGGTCAGCATCTCGCGCACGATCAGCTTCAGCCGCGGCCACGCCGCCGCGACGGCGGGCAGCACGCGCGGCAACAGGAACGGCGCCACCGTCGGGATCGCCGCGAGCCGGACCGTGCCGACCAGCGGCTCGCGCGCGCCCTGTGCGGCGGCGAGCAGGTCCTCCGCCGCCCGCACCACGCCGCGCGCCCTCGCCACCACGTCCTCGCCCAGCGGCGTGAATGCTACCGTCCGCCGCGTCCGCTCGACCAGCGTCGCCCCCAGCGTCCGCTCCAGCTCGGCGATCCCGACTGACAGCGTCGATTGCGTGACGAAGGTCGCCGCCGCGGCCCGCCCGAAATGGCCGTGCTCGTGCAGCGCGAGCAGGTAGGAGAGCTGGCGGAGCGAAGGCAGCGCGCTAATCGGACGATCCAATCACAGAAATAGGTTTAATTCGTTGGACCGATTTATCCTCCCCGTCCATTGAGGATCATCATTCAGCGCCGGAAGGACGAACCCATGGACGCCATCACCTCGGGCAGCCCGCTCAACGACCCCCAGAAGAAGGCCGCGACCAAGCGCAAGCTGCTCGGCCAGACCAGCCGCGACTGGTGGCCGGAGTCGCTGTCGCTCCAGATCCTGACGCAGAACGGCACCTCGCCTAGCCCCTACGGCCGCGACTTCGATTATCGCGAGGCGTTCGAGAGCCTCGACTACTGGGCGGTGAAGAGCGACCTTACCGCGCTGATGACCGACAGCCAGCCCTGGTGGCCCGCCGACTACGGTCACTACGGCCCGTTCTTCATCCGCATGGCCTGGCACTCGGCCGGCACCTATCGCACCGGCGACGGGCGTGGCGGTTCGACCTCGGGGTCGCAGCGGTTCGCGCCGCTCAACTCGTGGCCGGACAACGGCAACCTCGACAAGGCGCGCCGCCTGCTCTGGCCGATCAAGCAGAAGTACGGCGCGGCGCTGTCCTGGGCCGACCTGTTCATCCTCGCCGGCAATGTCGCGATCGAATCGATGGGTGGGCCGGTGTTCGGCTTCTCCGGCGGGCGCGAGGACGTGTTCGAGGCGGAGCGCGACATCTATTGGGGCACCGAGCAGGAGTGGCTCGGCCAGACCCGCATCGACGACGAGGCCGGGATGGCGCTGGAGGAGCCGCTGGCGGCGATCCAGCACGGCCTCATCTACGTCAATCCGGAGGGGCCGGGCGGCAAGCCCGACGCCAAGGGCTCGGCGCGCGACCTGCGCGAGACGTTCTCGCGCATGGCGATGAACGACGAGGAGACGGCGGCGCTGACCGCCGGCGGTCACACCTTCGGCAAGGCGCATGGCGCCGGCGACGCCTCCAAGGTCGGCAAGGAGCCGGAGGGCTCCGACATCGCGCACATGGGTTTCGGCTGGCAGTCGACGCACGGCAGCGGGATGGGCGACGACACCATCACCTCGGGCATCGAGGGCGCGTGGACGCCGACTCCGACCGAGTGGGACCAGACCTATCTGGAGATGATCCTCGGCCACGATTACGAGCTGGAGAAGAGCCCGGCGGGCGCCAACCAGTGGCACCCGGTCGGTGACCCCACCGACACGCTGGCGCCTGCCGCGCACACCGCGGGCAAGCAGGTCCCGACGATGATGACGACGGCCGATCTCGCGTTCAAGGACGACCCGAAGTACCGCGCCATCCTGGAGCGGTTCCGCGCCGACCCGGCCTATTTCGCCGATGCCTTCTCGCGGGCCTGGTTCAAGCTGACCCATCGCGACATGGGGCCGCGCAGCCGCTACCTCGGCCCCGAGGCGCCGACCGAGGACCTGATCTGGCAGGACCCGATCCCCGCCGGGACCGAGCTGAGCGACGCCGACGTGACGGCGCTCAAGGACAGGATCGCCGCCTCCGGCCTGACGATCGCGCAACTGGTCAAGACCGCCTGGGCGTCCGCCTCGACCTTCCGCGGCTCGGACAAGCGCGGCGGCGCCAACGGTGCGCGCATCCGCCTCGCGCCGCAAAAGGACTGGGCGGTCAACGAGCCGGCCGAGCTGGCCAAGGTGCTCGCGGTCTATGACGGCATCAAGGCCGACCACGGGTCGGTCAGCATCGCCGACCTGATCGTGCTCGGCGGCAATCTCGGCGTCGAGCAGGCGGCAAAGGCGGCAGGCCACGACGTCAGCGTGCCCTTCACCTCGGGCCGTGGCGACGCGACCGCCGAACAGACCGACGCCGACAGCTTCGGACCGCTGGAGCCCAAGGCGGACGGCTTCCGCAATTACCTCAGCACGAAGTTCACCGTGCCAACCGAGGAGCTGCTGGTCGACCGCGCACAGCTGCTCGGCCTCAGCGCGCCGGAGATGACGGTGCTGGTCGGTGGCCTGCGTGTCCTCGGCGCGAACCACGCGGATGCGGAGAAGCACGGCGTCCTCACCGACCGTCCGGGGCAGCTCACGACCGACTTCTTCGTCAACCTGCTCGACATGGCGACGGCGTGGAAGCTGGTCAGCGAGGAGTCGGACGAGGAGTTCCTGGGCACCGACCGCCTCACGCACGAGCAGATGTGGACCGCATCGCGCACCGATCTGGTGTTCGGCTCCAACTCGCAGCTGCGCGCGCTGGCGGAGGTCTATGCCTGCGACGACGCCAAGGACAAGTTCGTCGCGGAGTTCGTCCAGGCATGGGCGAAGGTGATGGATTCGGACCGCTTCGACCTCGGCTGGGCGCCCTATACGGCCGGCGACAAGGACGTGCCCGCCAGCTGAGCGGGCGCACGTCGCGCATGATCGGGCCGTCGGCAGCGATGCCGGCGGCCCTTTCGTTTATGCGGGCGACAGCCTAGATTTGCACCATGCTCAAGCACATCCTTCGCGTTGCCGCGATCCTGCTGGTCCTGGTGATCGCCGTCATGGTCTATCTCGGCTGGCCCGATCCGGCGCGGGTGCCGATCGCGCAGGTGGAGGGTCAGCGGCCGAAGATTACCGACCCCCGCCGGCAATATATCCCGACGATGATCGTCGCCAACGCGGTCGGCTGGGCCGAGGGTCAGATGCCGACACCCGCACCCGGCCTCGCGGTGCAGCCCTTCGCGCGCGGGCTCGACCATCCGCGCTGGCTGTATCGCCTGCCCAACGGCGACGTGCTGGTCGCCGAGACCAACTCGCCGCCGCGCGAGGGCGGCGGTGTCACCACGCTGGTGGCAGGCTGGCTTATGAACAAGGGCGGCGCGGGCGTGCCGTCCGCCAACCGCATCACGCTGCTCCGGGATGCCGACGGCGACGGCGTGGCGGAGAGCCGGACGCCGTTCCTGACCGGGCTCAACTCGCCGTTCGGCATGACGGTGATGGGCGGCTACCTCTACATCGGCAACACCGACGCGGTGGTGCGCGTGCCCTACACGCCCGCCGCGACGCGGATCACCGCGAAACCGGAGCTGGTCGTCAAGCTGCCCGGCGGCGGCAACCACTGGGCACGCAATCTGCTCGCCGCACCCGACGGCAAGCATTTGTTCGTGACGGTCGGCTCGTCGTCGAACATCGCCGAGAACGGCATCGAGGCGGAGCAGTATCGCGCCGACATTCTGGAGGTCGCGCCCGATACCAAGACGCTGCGGGTCTATGCAGCGGGCCTCCGCAATCCCAACGGCATGGCGATCAACCCGGTCACGCGCGAGCTGTGGACCGTGGTCAACGAGCGCGACATGCTCGGCTCGGACCTCGCGCCCGATTACCTGACGCAAGTCGAGCTGGGCGATCATTTCGGCTGGCCCTGGTATTATTGGGGCGGCTATCCCGATACCCGCGTGGAGCCCGAGAACCCGGCGCTACAGGAATATTCGAAGCGCCCCGATTACGCGCTGGGGCCGCACGTCGCCGCCCTCGGCCTCGCCTTTTCCAACGAGGTCCGGCTGGGCGGCACCTGGGGCAGCGGCGCGTTCATCGGCGAGCACGGCTCGTGGAACCGCAAGCCCGTGTCGGGCTACAAGGTCGTCTACGTGCCCTTCGCCGGCTCGGGTTTCCCCCGGCCGGGTGCCAAGCCGGTTGACGTGCTCACCGGGTTCCTGGATGCCAAGGGCGACGCGCGCGGGCGGCCGGTCGCGGTGATCGGCGACTCTCATGGCGCGATGCTGGTCGCTGACGATGTCGGCAACACGATCTGGCGAGTAACGGCGCGGCAGCAGACCGCTGCCCGCTAGGAGGACCGGCCGGTGGGCAGCAGCGGCGCGTAATCGGCGAGGGTGTAGGGCTTCGGCACACGCCCGCCGCGTAGCAACGTGAAGTAATGCTGCACGATCATGCCCATCTGCTCCAGCCCGTATTCGTGCAACGACCGGCCGGGCACCAGCTGGTATTCGTAGTTCCGATCGAACGGCCCCCGTGCCCATACCCACCAGCCCAGCCCATACCATTGATAAACGTGCGTGCTCTCGTGCATGAACAGCGCTTTCAGACCGAGCGGCACCTCGGCGGCGCTGTAGTCGGGCCGATAGTCGGCGGGCGCGAAATAGATGCTGCCCGCCGGTGTGATGGCGCGCGTGTTGGGGAACGGCCACCAGAGGTTGTACGGGCGGACCCTCACACCATCCCAGACGCTGTCGGCGCCGAACACCGCCCGCAGCATGGCGGTCTCCCCGCCGGTCAGTCGCCGGCTGCCCAGGAACAGGCGCCGGATCACTTCAGGAGCTTGGGCGCTTCTGCTTCGATAGCCGCCTTGATCGGCCCGGCGAACATGGCGAGGAAGCCGGGCAGGTCGACGACGGCATGGACATGCTTGTCGAACACCGTCGCGGTGCTGACGATCGACTGGCCCATCGCCTGCACCGTGAAGTGCAGCGTGTCGCCGTCCCAGCGATGCTGCACCGACGCCCCACCGGGGATCTTCTCGCCCAACCGGCCGATGCCATCCTCCAGCCGCGAGCGGACGCCCGCCTTGCCGAGCTGATGCGGAATATCGAGGGTGATCGGGTTGGCCATCTGGGTCTACTTCGCGAAGAGGTTGGCGTCGTCTCCGAACGCCTTGAACTCCAAGGCGTTGCCGGACGGGTCGCGGAAGAACATCGTCGCCTGCTCGCCCGGCTCGCCTTTGAAGCGGACATGCGGCTCGATCCCGAAGACCACGCCCGCCGCGCGGACACGTTCGCTTAATTCTTCCCAGTCGGGCATGGTCAGCACCACGCCGAAGTGCGGCACTGGAACGTCGTGGCCGTCGACGGGGTTGCTGCTCTCCGCCTTGGCCGCCGCCGACAGATGCGCGACGATCTGGTGACCGTAAAGGTCGAAATCGATCCACTGGTCAGAGGAGCGCCCCTCGGGGCAGCCAAGGATGTCGCCATAAAAGGCGCGTGCGGCCGCGAGATCATGGACGGGAAAAGCGAGATGGAAGGGACGCATTGGTGACAACTAGCAAATCCTCCCCGGCACGGGGAGGTGGCATCGCGCAACGATGACGGAAGGGGGCGAGCCGATCAAGCGCACCGCTGGTGGAGAACCCCCGCCACCACACGAGCAAGCTGGCGCGGCCCCTCTCCCCGTGCCGGGGAGGATTGGCTACAGGCCATCCGTGCTCCGCTTCCCCGCCCTGTTTTCGCTCGCCCTCGGTGCCATCGCAGCGCTCGGTTTCGCGCCGCTGGAGCTGTGGCCGCTGACGCTGATCGGGCTGGCCGGATGGCTGTTCCTGGTTCACGCGGCCCCGACCTGGCGCGCGGTGGCATGGCGGGGATGGCTGTTCGGGCTCGGCCATTTCACCGTCAACAACAACTGGATCGGTCACGCCTTCGACCTCCAGGACACAATGCCGCACGCGCTCGGCTATGTCGCACCGCCGGCGCTGGCGCTGTATCTGGCGCTGTTCCCGATGGCCGCCGCGCTGCTGATGTGGCGGTGGCGCGGGCCAAAGCCGGACGCCGGGTTCGCGCTGATCGCGGGCGCGGCGTGGATCGCGACCGAGTGCCTGCGCGGGTGGCTGTTCACCGGCTACCCATGGGACCCGATCGCCGTGGCGTGGGTGCCGGTGCAAGATGTCGTCAGCGGGGCCGCATTGGTGGGTACTTATGCGCTGTCGGGACTCACGGTTACGGCTGCGGCGTTGCTGCTCATTCTTCCCCGCCGTCCTTGGCCTATCGCCGCTGCCGCTGGCGTGATCGCATTGGTCGGAGCCGATCACGCCTTCAGCTACCGGCGCTTCGCTCCACCGCCGCCATTACCACCGGTCACACCGCATCTCGTCGTCGTCCAGCCGAACATCAACCAGAACGAACGCAGCGACGACGACGCGCAGCGCGTGCTCGCCCCCCTCGTTCGACTATCGGGCAAGCCTGCCCCCTACCCCCGCCTGATCCTGTGGCCCGAAGGCGTCGTGCGGCCGTTCCTGGAGGACGGTTATCCCGACTGGGCCTATGAGGACGGCGAGCCCCGCGACCTCCGCCGCCGTCTCGCGCGGCTGCTCGGGCCACGCGACACGTTGCTGACCGGCGCGACCAGCCTCGCCTTCGGGCCGACGGCGGACATCACCGGCGCGGGCAACACGGTCTTCGCGGTCGGCGCCGACGCGCGGCTGCACGGCCGCTACGCCAAGGCGCATCTGGTCCCTTACGGCGAATATCTGCCCCTGCGGCAGCTGCTGGAGCCGATCGGCCTGTCGCGGCTTGTGCCGGGTGACATCGATTTCGACGCCGGGCCGGGGCCGCGCAATATCGTGGTGCCGGGGATCGGGCCGGTGGGCATCCAGGTCTGTTACGAGATCGTCTTCTCCGGCCGCGTCGTCGACCCGAACCATCGTCCGGTGCTGCTCTTCAACCCGTCCAACGACGCTTGGTTCGGCAGGTGGGGACCGCCGCAGCATCTGGCGCAGGCCAGACTGCGTGCGATCGAGGAAGGGCTGCCGATCGTCCGATCGACCCCGACCGGCATCTCCGCCGTGATCAATGCCGACGGCGCGCTGATCGCCCACCTCCCGCTCGGTCGGGCTGGCGCGCTGACCGTGCCGTTGCCCCCGCCGCTGCCGCCGACGCTGTTCTCGCGCTGGGGCAACTGGCTGGCGCTGCTCACGGGCGCGTTGCTCGTCGCGGGAGCCGTTGCCTTGCGCCGTCGCCAGCGCTAGATGCTCATATAAAGCTTTCCTTATATCAGCAGGTTCTCCGATGCGCTCTTCCTACCTGTTCACGTCCGAGTCGGTGTCGGAGGGTCATCCCGACAAGGTCGCCGACCAGATCAGCGACGCCGTCGTCGACCTGTTCCTCTCGACCGACCCGGAGGCGCGTGTCGCCTGCGAGACGATGGTGACGACGCAACGCATCATCCTTTCGGGCGAGGTCCGGTCGTCGGATCGCACGATCGTCGATGCCGACGGCAACCTGACCGACGAGGGCAAGCGCAAGATCGAGGAGGTCGCGCGTGCCGCCATCAGGCGGATCGGTTACGAGCAGGAGGGCTTTCACTGGCAGACCGCGACGTTCGAGAACAACCTCCACGCCCAGTCCGCCGAGATCGCGATGGGCGTCGATTCGGCGGGCAACAAGGACGAGGGCGCGGGCGATCAGGGCATCATGTTCGGCTATGCCACCGACGAGACGCCCGACCTGCTGCCGGCCACGCTCTATTACTCGCATCGCATCCTGGAGCGGCTCGCCGCCGACCGCCATTCGGGCGCCGCGCCGTTCCTGGAGCCGGACGCCAAGAGCCAGGTGACGCTACAGTATGAGAACGAGAAGCCGGTCCGCGCCACCGCGCTGGTCGTCTCGACGCAACACAAGCCCGGCTATGCGGAAAAGGGCCAGAACGCCGACCCTGCCAAATATGCCGAGCTGCGCGACTATATCGTCGGCGTCCTGAAGGACGAGCTGCCCGACGGGTTCGTCACCGACGAGACGGCACTCTACGTCAACCCGACCGGCGCGTTCGAGATCGGTGGGCCGGACGGCGACTGCGGTCTGACCGGGCGAAAGATCATCGTCGACACCTATGGCGGCGCGGCCCCGCACGGCGGCGGCGCGTTCAGCGGCAAGGACCCGACGAAGGTCGACCGTTCCGCCGCCTATGTCGCACGCTATCTGGCGAAGAACGTCGTCGCCGCCGGGCTGGCGACACGCTGCACGATCCAGCTGTCCTATGCGATCGGCGTCGCCGAGCCGCTGTCGCTCTATGTCGACACGCACGGGACCGGCACGGTCGACGAGGCGAAGATCGAGGCGGTGCTGGCCGACATCCTGGGCAGCAAGCTGACCCCGCGCACGATCCGCACGCATCTGGGGCTCAACAAGCCGATCTATGCGCCGACCGCCGCCTATGGCCATTTCGGCCGGCAGGCTGACGGCGACCACTTCACGTGGGAGCGGACCGACCTCGTCGACAAGCTCAAGGAGCGGCTGGCGGCGTGAAGGTCCTCGCGCTCGCCCTGCTGCTCGCCGCGCCGGCGGCGGCGCGGGACGAGCGTGCGGCCGTCTCCGTCGCCGAGCAGGCGGCGGTAGCGCTGGCGACCGCGCGCGGCGCGCTGATCTACGCCTACGATCAGGCGGCGTGGCACGGCACCGATGACATGCTGGCCAAGGTGCGCGAGCCAGCCACGAAGGTCGCCGGCTACATCGCCGATGGTCCGGCGGCGTCGCCCCGGCTGATCTTCTATGATCGCCAGTCGACACCGCACGCCTTCTACGTCGCGCAGTTCCGTGATGGCCGGCTTCAGTCCGGGCGGGTGCTCGGGCCGGACGAGGATCGCGCGCTCTCGCCCGCGAACCTGCAGCGGCTGAAGGCACTCGCGGCGGCGAACATCGCGGTGCGGCAGGCGGGTGTCCGCCCGTGTGGGTCGTCGTCCTTCAATACCGTCGTCCTACCGGTCGATCCCGTATCGGGCGTCGTCCGCGTCTATTATCTCACGCCGCAGTCGGATCGAGCGCACCTGCCGTTCGGCGGGCATTATGCAGTCGATGTGGCGCCCGACGGCACCGCCGGCACGCCGCACGCCTTCAGCAGGAGCTGCCTGGAAATGCTCGTGCAACCGCCCGCTCGCGCGAACGGCGCGACGGCGGTGGGGGTGACAATCACTCATCTGCTCGATCCGGTGCCGACGGAGATCCACGTCTTTTCGTCGCTGGCGATCAGGCTGCCGATCTTCGTGCTGACGACGACCCCGACACCGCGCCTGTGGACAGTCGACGGCGGACGGGTCAGCGGCCCGCGCCCGGTGCCCGTGCGATGAGCGTTCGGAGCCTGTTCGCGACGCAGCTATACGAGGGCGCGCTGGACGATCCGGCGCTGCTGGCCGAGCTGGAGCATTCGGTCAGGACGCTGGCGCAGGACGACGGTGCGGGGCGGCGTTGGGCGCGGGAGCATGGCTATCGCGGCTACACCTCCTATGCCTCGCTGGAAGATCTGCCGATGCGCGATCCTGCGTTCGCGGCGCTGAAGCGGCACCTCGATCGGCATGTCGCGCGGTTCGCCGAGGCTTGCGCGTTCGACCTCGATCGCAAGCTGCGGCTCGACAGCCTGTGGGTCAATTTGTTGCGCGGCGGTGGCGCGCATAGCGGGCATCTGCACCCGCACAGCGTTGTTTCCGGGACTTTTTATGTCGCGCTGCCGCCGGGTTCGCGAGGGTTGAAGCTGGAGGATCCCAGGCTGCCGATGCTGATGGCGGCGCCGACCCGTCGCGCCGATGCGCCGGAGGGCCAGCGGACCTTCGTCGAGCTGACGCCCATGCCGGGCACGATCCTGTTGTGGGAGAGCTGGCTGCGGCACGAGGTGCCTGCGGGGACCGGCAAGGGCGAGCGGATCAGCGTCAGCTTCAACTATCGGTGAGGCTCGCTAGTCCAACAGACGATGACGTTGCTGACACGGAAGTTGGCGACGGTGACGCTCAGCGGCAGGCCGAAGCCGGTTAGAACCGGTACAACGCGGTGACGCGCGCCAGTTCGTTCATCCGACCGCGGGCGCCGTTCGCATAGAGCCGGTGACGGGTCAGTCGATCAGGGGTCACACCGACCCGGCCCATCACCAACCCGGCATCGATGCCGATCGCGAGTCCCTGCTCGACGGTCCGGCCATAGCCGACCAGCATCGCGGGGCTGAACCGCCGCCCCGCGCGCAACGCGCCGGCGCGGAACGGTTGCAGATAGCGCAACGACTCGGGATCGGCGGCCACCGGCCGAGGTCGCCCCGCGCGTCCGAACAAGTGCCCCCCGCCCGACAGATGGAACTTGCCCCCTTCGAACGGGAACAGGTCGACCATCGAGCCGCCATAGCCGCTCCGCAGCATCGAGCGGGGGTCGTCGATACGGAAGCTGGGATCGTCGGAGAGGATCGCCGACACGATCCGGAACGGACTGGCGACCCGAGCCGGTGGCGCGGGCACCTGCGTCATCGCGGCAACCAGGACGGGCGTGGCGGGCAGCGGTTCTTCGGCCGCAACGCCCGCCGCCGCCGTGGCGATCACCATCGCCGCCATCACCCTCGCCGATGCTCGCATGCCACCCCGCCTGCTCGCCGCGCGCCGAATCCACGGCACCTCTGACGCCACAGTGCTGCCACAAAGCGATTACCGCGTCATTGCCGCCCTCGGCCGGGTTGCGCCGGACTGTGCGGAAACGGGGCTGGTTGAAGCCAACTGGCGCGGCGGCTTGCGACCGCCTACAGCGCGCGCTTCCCTTTCCCCATCATATGAGTTCGCCATGGGTTTCCGCTGCGGCATCGTCGGCCTGCCGAACGTCGGCAAGTCGACGCTTTTCAATGCCTTGACCGAAACGGCCGCCGCACAGGCCGCCAACTATCCGTTCTGCACGATCGAGCCCAACGTCGGCAACGTCGCGGTGCCCGACGAGCGGCTGGAGAAGCTGGCGGCGCTCGCCCATTCGGCCAAGGTGATCGAGACGCAGCTGGGCTTCGTCGACATCGCCGGGCTGGTGCGCGGCGCGTCGAAGGGCGAGGGGCTGGGCAACCAGTTCCTGGCGAACATCCGCGAGGTCGACGCGATCGTCCACGTCCTGCGCTGTTTCGAGGACGGCGACGTCACGCATGTCGAGGGCAAGGTCGATCCGATCGCCGACGCCGAGACGGTGGAAACCGAGCTGATGCTCGCCGATCTGGAGAGCCTGGAGAAGCGCGTCCCCAACCTCGCCAAGAAGGGCGTGCAGGGCGACAAGGAGGCGAAGATCGCGGCGACGGTGCTGGGCCGCGCGCTGGACCTGCTGCGCGAGGGCAAGCCCGCGCGGCTGACGCAGGTGACCGACCCGGAGGAGGCGCGGCACCTGGCGCACGCGCAGCTGCTGACCGGCAAGCCCGTGCTGTACGTCTGCAACGTCGACGAGGGCGATGCGGCCGAGGGCAACGCGCTGTCCGCGCGCGTCTTCGCCAAGGCGGCGGCGGAGGGCGCGCAGGCGGTGGTGGTGTCGGCGGCGATCGAGGCGGAGATCGCGACCATGCCGCCGCAGGAGCGCGGCGAGTTCCTGGCCGAGCTGGGACTGGCGGAGACCGGCCTCGCCCGCGTCATCCAGGCGGGGTATCGGCTGCTCGACCTGCTCACCTTCTTCACCGTCGGGCCGAAGGAGGCGCGCGCCTGGACGATCCCGGTCGGCGACAAGGCACCGCAGGCGGCGGGCGCGATCCATTCCGATTTCGAGCGCGGGTTTATCCGTGCCGAGACGATCGCCTATGCGGACTATGTCGCGCTGGGTGGCGAAGCGGGCGCGCGTGAGGCGGGCAAGCTGCGGTCGGAGGGCAAGGACTATGTCGTTCAGGACGGCGACGTGCTGCTGTTCCGGTTCAACGTCTAGCGCGGACTAGGGGACCGGCAGGTGGAGAAGCAGACGGCGCTGCTGCTGATCGGGAATTTCGCGCTCGTGATCCCCCTGTCGCTCGGGCTGGCGCTGTGGTTCGTCACCCGGCTGCGGCGCAGGTCGGACCAGCCTGCGTCGCCGGGCGAGGCCGGTGTGACGATGGTCCCGGTACGCAGCCTTCAGCGGCGGTATCGGTTTCTCGGCGCCGCGCAGAACGGCATCAGCCCACGGCTGGAGGTCGCGCCCGACGGGCTGCGCTTCAAGGTGTTCAAGCCCGATCGCTGGGCCTTCGCCGACATCACGCGCGTCCACTTCTTTCCGCTGCCGTTCGTCACGCGGCTGGAGGTGCGGAGCCGGTCGGCCGGGCGCCTCTATATCGATCTCGCCGACAAGACGCGCGCCCGCGACTTCCTCCGCCTGCTGCCCCCGACATTGGCGTACACGCCGCGTGCGCGATCGCTGCGCGACGATCATGTCTGATTTCGCGCGCCCGCGGCATGGGGCATGGCGGTGCGATGCCGACGGGCATCGCGCACGGCGACGGGGCTGGCTCGCGGCCGCGTCGCATGCGAGAGAAGCGCGATGCCGTTCGTCCTCGCTCTTGCCGCGCTCCTCGCCGGCCCGATCGCGATGACGCCGCCGCGCGCGCTGCGGCACGACATCGCCGCCTATCCACGCATCGCCCGGCCCGCCACGGCGGCGGCGCGGCGCATCAATGCGGCGGTGGCGCGGCTGGACGCGGCGGTGCTGCGCGAGGCGGCGCAGTGCCGGCGCGATGCCGGACCGGGGCGGGGCAGCTGGGAGCGCGCGGTCACGGCCACCATGCGCGGCCCGGCGTTCGTCAGCTATCGGGCGACCGACGACGTCGATTGCGGCGGCGCGCATCCGAACGACAGCCATGCCGCGATCGTCTATGACCTCGCGACGGGCGCGCCGGTCGACTGGACCGCGCTTCTCGGCCGGCGGCTGGCGGGCACGCTGACGCCGGAGACGGTCGCGGACGGCGTCAAGATGGTGACGCTCGCCTCGCCACGGCTCTTCGCGCTCTATGCGGCGGGGTATGATGCGTCGCTGCGGGCGGAAGGCGCCCCGGCGGAGTGCCTCGGCCTCGTCGACACCGAAGGCTTCGGCGAACAGCCGCTGCAGGCCTGGCTGGACGGGCCGCGTGGCGCGCTGGTGCTGCAGTTCGACCTCAACCATGCGATGCAGGCATGCTCGACGCCGGTGGCGTTGAGCGCGGACGTGCTGCGACGCGAGGGCGCGAGCAGGCGGCTGGTGGCGGCGCTGCTCGCCGCGCGCCGAGCGGGACGACCGAGATGAACCGGGAGGGTACAGCGTGACGCGGACCACCATGTCGATCCTCGCCGCGGCGCTGGGGCTCGGCGCCTGCGCCTATCCCTACACGCCGCCGGCGCTGTCGCCGGTCACCGCACCTGCGCCAGCCGCGACGGCGGCCACGGAGCAGCGGTCGGTAGTGACGATCCTGATCTCGATCGACGGCTTCCGGCCTGACTATCTGGAGCGCGGCGTGACCCCGGCCTTGTCGGGACTGGCGCGGAACGGCGTCACCGGGCCGATGCTGCCGTCCTTTCCGTCCAAGACGTTCCCGAACCACTGGACGCTGGTGACCGGGCTGACGCCCGATCATCACGGCATCGTCGGCAACAATATGGAGGACGCGACCCGCCCCGGCGAGAAGTTCACCATGGCGACGGACGATCCGTTCTGGTGGAACGCGGCCGAGCCGATCTGGGTCACGGCGGAGCGCGCGGGGATCCGCACCGCGACGATGTTCTGGCCGGGCGCCAACGTCGCATGGGGCGGCACGCTGACCAAAGGCGAGAACCACGGCGTGCCGGTCGGCGGGGTGCGGCCACACGACTGGCAGCAATACAACATCGCGCTGAGCGGCGCGCAGCGGGTCGATGCGGTGGTCGACTGGCTGCGCCGCCCGGCGGCGACGCGGCCGCGGCTGGTGACGCTGTATTTCGATACGGTCGACACCGCCGGGCACGAGCATGGACCCGATGCGCCGGAGACCACCGCCGCCGTCGCCGAGGTGGACGGCCTGATCGCCAGGCTGCAACGCGACCTCGCCGGGCTGGGTCAGCCCGCCAACCTGGTGATCGTCGCCGATCATGGCATGGCGGCGACGTCGAGCACGCGCACGATTGCGCTCGACCGGATCGCCGACGTCGCCGATTACCGGGTGTTAGAGGCCGGACCGTATGGGTCGCTCTATCCGATGCCGGGGCGCGAGGCGGCGCTGGCGCGGGCGTTGACGCAGGCGACGCCGCACATGACCTGCTGGCCGAAGGCGGCGATCCCGGCGCGGTTCGCTTATGGCACCAACGCGCGCATCCCGCCGTGGCTGTGCCTGGCGGAGACCGGCTGGTCGATCGTCAAGACCGGGCCGACCGAGGCGTTCGCGGGCGGCAACCACGGCTATGACAATCGCGCGCCCGAGATGCGCGCGCTGTTCGTTGCCAGCGGACCGGCGTTCCGCGCCGGGGTGAGGCTGGCGCCGTTTCCGAATACCGACGTTGCGCCGTTGCTGCGCGACCTGATCGGATTACCCGCTGGCCGCGGACTTGACGGCGACGACGCGCCGTTCCGGCGTGCCCTGATCCGTTCCGACGAAAGGCGCTGACGTGCAGTATTTCGAGGATCTGGTGGTCGGCACGCGGAGCAGCTTCGGCCGCTATGAGGTGACGCGCGCGGAGGTGATCGCCTTTGCCGAGAAGTTCGATCCGCAGCCGTTCCATCTGTCGGACGAGGCGGCGGCGACGACGCATTTCGGGCGGCTGTCGGCGAGCGGGTGGCACACCTGCGCGATGACGATGGCGATGCTGGTCGAGAATTTGAAGGCGCACCGGCAGGCGGGGCTTGGTTCGCCGGGGATCGACGAGCTGAAATGGCTGAAGCCCGTCTATCCGGGCGACGTGCTGCGCTGCGAGAGCGAGCTGCTGGAGAAGCGGGTGTCCGCGAGCCGTCCGGAGATGGGGATCTTCAAGACGCGGCTGACGGTGTTCAACCAGGATGATGTCGCGGTGATGAGCTATCGGTCAAACGGGCTGATCCGGACCCGGCCCGATGAAGGCTCGGTCGACTAGAAGGGTCGATACCGGATCATGGCGTCCGCCTAGCGCAACGGCCGGGCGGGTCAGCGCAGGTGTCGACCTTGGCGCCGAAGGACTGTGGTTTCGACTGCGGGCCGCGTGCGCTCCCGGACGGGAGATCATCGCCGACCCGCAGCGTTCTACGGCAAGGCTGGTCCGTCAGTTGCGCCGGTCACGCCGGTTCTCGCGCCGCACCGCGCCCCGATCCTGACGGTACTCGCGGCGATAGTCCTGCCGCGCCTCGCCTCGTGCGGCGCGATATTGGTCTGGGGTCAATTGACCGTTGCCCAGCGCCTGTCGATCGGTGCGGCGACCCTGGGCGAAGGCGCGGTCGTCGCCGCGACGATCCTGGCGGAACGACTGCCAGTTCTCCCGTAGTTCGCGGCGGTCCTCGCGATACTCGGCACGCCCGCCCCGGGCCTGATATTGCTGACCGCGATACTGCTGACGGCCCTGCCAATAGCGCTGCTGGTTGCCGTTCCAGCGGAACGGGCGACGATACCGGTCGTACACGTAGATGCCATTGCCGGGATAATAATAGTCGCCGTACCAGCCATAGGAGGCGGGATAGTTGCCGTATCCGCCGCCATAGCCATAGCCGTCGTCATAGCCGTACCAGCCGCCATAGCCCTGCGCGTAGCCGACCGACACGCCGCTATAGCCATAGCCGTCGGTGCAGGCCGCGGTGCCGAAGCCGACGCCAAGGGTCAGGGCGGCGATCGCCAGGGACTTGAGCATGATGGGTTCTCCCGAACGCGAGACACGGCCGATACGCGCCGCCTGCCGTTGACAACGGCGAGCGGCACGCTCGGTTCCTGCGCAATCGCGCAAGACGTCGGGGACCGGCTGGCCTCCGCTCCTTCGAGCTGAGGCCGAGCCTCAATGCTTCAGGTCGCGCCAGACGTTCTGGTAGGCGCCCCAGGCGAGGAAGCAGAAGATCAGGATGAAGGCGAGCGCGCCCAGCCCGGCAGCGTGCCGCGTCTCCAGCTTGGGCTCGGCGGCCCAGGTCAGGAAGGCGGCAACGTCCTTCGCCATCTGGTCCACCGTCGGCCGCGTGCCATCCGCATACTCCACCTGCCCCTCGGTCTTGAGCGGCGGCGGCATCGCGATGTTGAGGTTGGCGAAATACTGGTTGAAATAGCGGCCCTTGGGCGTGACCGCATCGGGGAAGTCCCGGATCAACGCCGCCGGCTGGGCGACATAGCCGTGCCCGACCAGCGAATAAATGTAGTGCGTACCGTCATGGCGCGCCTTCGCCATCAGCGACAGGTCGGGGGGCACCGCACCGCCGTTCGCCGCCCGCGCGGCGATGTCGTTGGGATAGACGTGCGGGAAGTGATCCGACGGCACGCCCTTGCGCGTCGCGGTCTCGCCGGTGTCCGGGTTGATCGACGAGATCGTGTCCCACTGCGCCGCCAGCGCCTTTACCTGCGCGTCTTCATAGCCCAGCGCCGCCAGGTCGCGGAACGCCACCTGCCGGAGCGAATGGCACGCCGCGCAGACCTCCTTATAGACCTGATAGCCACGCTGAAGCTGCTGCTTGTCGTAATGGCCGAACACGCCGTCCGACGCGAAATGCACGTCTTCGATCGGGTGGTGGTAGTAGCGCTGCTCCGCCGTCGCGGGCGACGGGTCGGTGATGACGCCGGAGATGCTGCCCCACAGCGCGATGCCGAGCACCAGCACGAACGCCGCGCCGACCAGGGATGCGAGAAAACGGACCATTATCGTGTGTGTCCCCCAGGGGTCCTATGCGCGATCGACGGGCTCACGCGAGCGCCGTCTGGGCGGGGCTGGTGCCGCCATGCTTGGCCAGCACCGCCTCGGTGATCGAGTTGGGCAGCGGGCGCGGGCGCTCCGACCGGGCGATGATCGGCAGGATGATCAGGAAATGCGCGAAGTAATAGGCGGCGCCGATCTGGCTCAGGATCACGTAGATCGGCTCGGCGGGCGAGCCGCCGCAATAGCCCAGCACCGCGATGTCGACGACCAGCACCCAGAACGCGATCCGCGCCTTCGGCCGATAATTGTTCGAGCGGACCGGCGAGGTGTCGAGCCAGGGCAGGAAGAACAGCAGCAGGATCGACCCGAACATCGCGAGCACGCCCCACAGCTTCGCCGGCAAGATGAAGTCCGCGGTGAAGGCGCGCAGGATCGCGTAGAAGGGCCAGAAATACCATTCGGGCACGATGTGCGCAGGCGTCGAGAGCGGGTTCGCCTCGATGTAATTGTCCGGATGGCCCAGATAATTCGGATAGAAGAACAGCAGGAACGCGAAGATCAGCATGAACACGCCGACGCCGACGCCGTCCTTGGCGGTATAATAGGGGTGGAACGGCACCGTGTCCTGCTCGCCCTTGACGTCCAGCCCGGTCGGGTTGTTCGACCCCGGAATGTGCAGCGCCCAGATGTGCAGGATGATGACGCCCGCCGTCACGAACGGCAGCAGATAGTGGAGCGAGAAGAAGCGGTTGAGCGCGGCGTTGTCCGGCGCGTAGCCGCCGAGCAGCCACACGCGGATGCTCTCGCCGACCAGCGGGATCGCGGAGAAGAAGCCGGTGATGACCTGCGCCCCCCAGAAGCTCATCTGACCCCAGGGCAGCACGTAACCCATGAACGCGGTCGCCATCATCAGCAGGAAGATGACGACGCCCAACAGCCACACCATCTCGCGCGGCGCCTTGTAGGAGCCGTAATAGAGGCCGCGAAAGATGTGGGTGTAGACGACGATGAAGAACATCGACGCGCCGTTGGCGTGGGCATAGCGCAGGAACCAGCCGGCGTTGACGTCGCGCATGATGCCCTCGACCGAGTCGAAGGCGACGCCGCCATTGGCCGCGTAGTGCATCGCCAGCACGATGCCGGTGACGATCTGGATCGCCAGCGCGGCGCCGGCGAGGACGCCGAAGTTCCAGAAATAGTTGAGGTTGCGCGGCACCGGATAACCCGCGCCGACCGCGTTGTAGACGAGGCGCGGCAGCGGCAGCTTCTCGTCGAGCCACCGCATCAGCGGCTGCTTCGGCTCATAGTGCTTGGCCCAGGGGAAGCTCATGCGCGGGTCCTCAGCCGACCGTGACGGTCGTGGGGGAGTTGAACGTATATTGCGGCACTTCGAGGTTCTTCGGCGCCGGGCCTTTGCGGATGCGCGCGGCGGTATCGTATTGCGACCCATGGCACGGGCAGAAATAGCCGCCGAACTCGCCCCGGTTCTCACCCTCGGCGGCACCCAGCGGGATGCAGCCGAGATGGGTGCAGACGCCCATAGTGATGAGCCAGTTCTTGTGCCCGGCCTTGGTCCGCGCCTCCAGCGTCTGTGGATCGCGCAGCGCGGACAGCGGCACCGCGTCGGCCTCCGCCATCTCCTTGGTCGTCAGGTTGCGGACGAACAGCGGCTGCTTGCGGAACTGCGTCTTGATCGCCTGGCCGGGCAGGATCTTCGACAGGTCGATCTCGGTCGAGGACTGCGCCAGCACGTCGGCGGACGGGCTCATCTGATTGACCAGCGGCAGCACGATCGCGACCACGCCCGCGCCCGCGAACGACACGGCGGCGATGTTGAGGAAATCGCGGCGACGCGGATCGCCCATCTCCTCGTCGAGCAGCGCCGGGTCCTCACCGGGAGGAAGCTGATCGGAAACGGTCGCCATTCACTTGCCCTATGCTGTGTCCGGCCGGGACCAACGCCCGGCGGCCCGCCTGAACGGCGGTGAAAGCTCGCGGTCCATTAGACGGCGGGGCCGCGCTTTGCCAACCCCTTCCCCACCCCCTTTTACGTCGCGAGTGCGGGCGGTTAACGAACGCGCATGCGGCTCGCCCTCTATCAACCCGACATCGCCGGCAACGTCGGCACCATCCTGCGGCTGGCGGCGTGCATGGGGGTGGGCGTCGATCTGATCGAGCCGATGGGCTTCGCCTGGGACGCGCGCGCGTTGCGGCGCGCGGGGATGGACTATGCCGCCGGGGCCGAGGTGGCGCGCCATGCCGACTGGGCGGCGTTCGAGGCGGGCGCGACCGGGCGGCTGGTGCTGTTGACCACGACGGGCGCGGTGCCGCTGTTCGAGGCGGCGTTCCGGGCGGACGACGTGCTGCTGCTCGGCTCGGAAGGCGCGGGCGTGCCGCCGAACATCCATGCCCGCGCCGACCTGCGCGTCCGCGTGCCGATGCGCGCGGGGTTCCGCTCGCTCAACGTCGCGGTCGCGGCGGCGATGGTGCTGGGGGAGGCGCTGCGGCAGACGGACGGGTGGGTTGGGTGACGCTATCGCGCAGCGGCGGACATTCCGAACGTCGGTTCGCCGTATGTCCGCTTTCGCCCACTTGCGGACATTCGGAGAGATCGGCAGATTGCGGCATGCTCAATAGTCGTTCAGCGGTTGTGCTTGCGGCCTACATAGTAGTCGGTTGTTCGCCTCAGCTGGAGAAGCACGTCGCTGCCGTCGTGGTGAGCGTGGCGGAGCACACTCAGCCCAAGTTCGATGCGGATGAGTTAGTCGTCACCGCCAAAAGCGAAGATGGGGCGATGGGCAGCGTTTCGGTACTTCGGGCGCGGTTGCGCTGCCGGGTTGGCGATACAGTGAGCGCGCGGGAACAAGGAATAGCCCTCAAATTGGAGCGGAGCGCCTGCGAGCGCTGAACGTCCGCTATCGCCCAGTAGCGGACATAAGCTACCTCATGTAAGCGAGCGCATGGTTCGCCTACGAGCATATTCGTTCGTCATGTCCCTCCCGCTCGTGCTGGTGCTGGTGGGCATGGTCTGGTTCTTCGTCGCTGATGGAGACCGCGTGATGATCGGCTGGTTCGTCTTCGCTGCTGGATTTGCTTTACAGGTTTTTCTCGGACTCACGATCGCTTGTCCGAAGTGTGGCAAGTCGCCCTACACCATCGGCCCGAATTGGGGTCCGTTTGGCTTCGCTGGTAAGCCCATCCCCGACGTAATTTGTTCCAGATGCAGCCATGACTTTCGAACGAAATCGAACGGCAGCTAACCACCAACAACGGACTTTCGCTCACCAGCGCCGGCCGCCATCGGTAACCACGCAATGGTAACAAGCTGAGCGCTGCCCGTCTTCGTTGTACCACTCGTGCTGTCCGCCCGCAGCCTCGCAGTCGGTTCCCTTCGGAGCCCAGCTAAGCGCCCAGAACGGCAGCCGCTGTCGCATCCATGTCCGCCGCCTGTAAGGCTGCCGGGAAAGGAGCGCGGCTTCAACCATGAGCGTTCGATAGCCTGACACAACGTCCGCTTTCCACCACAAGCGGACGTTCCGACGCACCGACCCGTCTACCCGGTCTCGACGCAGCGCCCGCCCGCTCGCTAAGGCGTAGCCATGCCCCTCCTCGACCCCCAGCAAGCCGCCGCCCGTACCTGGTTCGAAGCTTTGCGCGACCGCATCTGTGCGGCGTTCGAGGCGATCGAGCGGGCGGCGGGGTCCGATGCCGCGTTCGAGTATATCGCCTGGGACAGGGCCGATCCCTCGGGCGAACCGGGCGGCGGCGGGGTGCGGGGCGTGATGAAGGGGCGGGTGTTCGAGAAGGTGGGGGTCAACGTCTCGACCGTCGGCGGGACGCTGGAGGGCGAGTTCGGGCGGACCATCCATGGCGCGGGCGAGGACCCGCGCTTCTTCGCCACCGGCATCAGCCTGGTGGCGCACATGGCGAACCCGCATGTGCCCGCCGTCCACATGAACTGCCGATTCCTGCGGACGACGAAGCAGTGGTTCGGCGGCGGCGCGGACCTCAACCCGCCGCTGCCGGTCGAGGCCGACACCGCCGACTTCCACGCGCGGCTGCGGGCGGCGTGCGACGCGCACGATCCGGCCTATTACCCCCGCTTCAGGGCGTGGGCGGACGAGTATTTCTACATTCCCCACCGCCAGGTGCATCGCGGCGTCGGCGGCATCTTCTTCGACCATCTGGAGAGCGGGTTCGAGGCCGATTTCGCCTTCGTCCGCGATGTCGGCGAGGCGTTCCTCGACATCTATCCGGCGATCGTACGGCGGCGGATGGCGGCGCCGTTCACGCCCGCCGATCTGGCGGCGCAGCGGCGCTGGCGCGGGCGCTATGCCGAGTTCAACCTGGTGTACGACCGGGGGACGCTGTTCGGGCTGAAGACGGGCGGCAACATCGATGCGATCCTGATGAGCCTGCCGCCGGTCGCCGAATGGGACTGACGCCGGTGCCGGGCGACCAGTTGGCGACGGTGGTCACCACGCTGGAGATGCGCGAGCGGCCGCGCGCACGGCCCCTGCCCACCTCTGCGTTGCGGCTGGTGCGCTGGGCCGCGCCGGCGCCGGACGCCTACCGCGCGCTGTTCCGGCGCGTGGGTGGTCCGTGGCTATGGTATTCGCGCCTGACGCTCGACGACGACGCGCTGGTGGCGGTCACGCACCGTGCCGAGACGCAGGTCCATGCGGCCGTCGACCGGCGCGGGATCGAGGTCGGGTTGCTGGAGCTGACGCACCCGGCGCCCGATCGATGCACGCTCGACTATGTCGGGCTGGTCCCCGAACTGACCGGGCAGGGGCATGGCGGCTGGCTGATGACGCTGGCGCTGCAACTCGCGTGGCGGGCGGAGGTCCGCTGCGTGAGCGTCAATACCTGCACGCTGGACCATCCACGCGCGCTGGGCTTCTATCGGCACGCGGGCTTCGTCGCGGTGAAGCGGACGATCGAGACCTTTCCCGATCCGCGCGCGCTGGGGCTGCTGCCCGAGGACGCCGCTCCTCACATCCCCCTGCTCGCGTCACCGCGAGGGACCGCCTGACGGCGGCTGGCCCCTGCTCGCGTCACCGCGAGGGACCGCCTGACGGCGGCTGGCCCCTGCTCGCGTCACCGCGAGGGACCGCCTGACGGCGGCTGGCCCCTGCTCGCGTCACCGCGAGGGACCGCCTGACGGCGGCTGGCCCCTGCTGACCAGCCGGCGATAGGCGGCGATCGCGATCAGCGCGGATGCGATCGCGGCGGCGGTCTCGCCGGCGGCGGCGAGCGCGTCCGCCGTCGCCAACGCCGCGACGTTGACGCCACCGGGCCGCGCGCGCAGCCAGCGGTCGAGCAGCAGGAACGGCTGCGGCACCAGCCAGCCCATCGCCAGCGCGATTCCGACCGGGCCGATCAGCGCCAGCGCCGCACCCCGGCTGAGCCGCCAGCCGCGCCCCAACGCCGCCAGCGCGCCGAGCGGCCGCTCCGCCACCAGCGTCGGCCCCGCCGCGATCAGCCGCGCGAGCACCCAGATGCCGGGCAGGACGTACAGCGCCAGCCCGCCGAGCGAGACCAGCCCGACCACCATGCTCAGCAGCATGAACCGCGGCAACAGGCCGACCCCGAGTTCCAGCGCGCCCCGCACGTCCGGCGTGCTGCGGTCGAGATACAGCGCGTAGACGCTCGCGGTCGCCCAGGCGTCGATCACGGCGCGCGCCAGATACCAGGCGCCGCTGGTGCCGAACCACTGGGTCAGCTGTTCGACGTAACGCTGCGCCTCGGGACTGGCCGGCTCCATCCCGGCGACGGGCAGCGGCGGGCCGGGCACGAGCAGGATCAGCGCGAACGTCGGCAGGAACCACAAGGCGCCGGCGATGCCGAGCAGGACCGCCCGATCGCGCCGGAGCATCGCCCAGGCATCCGCCAGCAGCGCGGCGGGGGTCAGCCCCATGGACCGCTCGCCGTCCTCGGCTCGACGGTCGCGGGCGTCGCGACGGCGGCGTGGAGACGCGCCGCGAACACGCCCACGACGACGATGAACGCCGCCGTCACCGCGGCATCCGCGAGGCTGCCGAACCACGTCGCCGTGGCGAAGCCGTTGCCGCCGAGCAGCAGGCGGAAGACGATGAACGTGACGGAGCGCGCGGCGAAGGCGGCGACGCCCCAGACCAGCGTGAACAGCAGGTTGACCCCGATCAGCTTCCACCCCAGCCCGCGGGTCAGCGCGAACGAGCGCGCGAACGCGCCGATGCCGCGCCGTTCCAGCGCGACGACCGCGTTGACCAGGAACAGCCGCGCGCCGATCCACAGCCCGACCAGCGCGAGCACCAGCGCATAGAGGACGCAGAACAACGCCGCGCCGGGTGCAACCTTGGCGGGCGAGGCGCTGCCCGCCTGCGCCGACGCCGCCTGGAAGTCGAAACCGCTCGCCAGCAGCACGCCGACGATCGGCAGCGTCGCGATCATCACGACCGCGAACGCGACCAGCGCCACCAGCAGCCCGGCGGGCACGCGCCGCGCCGCCAGCCGCCCGGCCTCGCCCCGCGTCATCGCCGGGTCGCTCGCGACCGTGACGACGGTGAACAGACCCCAGACGATCAGCGGCACCACGAGGATCGCGACCACCGCCCCCAGCGCCGCCGCGCCCGCCGAGGGGCCGCCATAGGCCCGGATCGCGCCCTGCACCGCGAAGGGGAGTAAAAAGGCGATCAGCGCGATCGGCGCGAGCACCCGCCCGCGCCCCGCGAGCACGTCCGTCGTGGCGTCCCACACGTCACCCATCCTGACCACTTCGTCGCCCTCCGCTCGCGTCCTGGATCGCGTGTAGGGAGAGGCGGCAGGCCGGGCAACGGTTGCGCGCGCGCCGTCGCCGCCGCACATGGAGGCGCGTGACCCTGCCCCTCCCCGAATGGCGCATCAGCCCCGGCCCGACGCCGTACGACGAGGCGCTGGCGGCGATGGAGGCGCGCGCGGCGGCGGTGGCGGCGGCAGAGGCCGGGGAGCTGATCTGGCTGCTGGAACATCCGCCGGTCTACACCGCGGGCACCAGCGCGCGCGCCGCCGACCTGCTCGACCCGCGCTTTCCGGTCGTGGCGGCGGGGCGCGGGGGGCAATATACCTATCACGGGCCGGGGCAGCGGGTCGGCTATCTGGTGCTCGATCTCAACGCGCGCGGCCGCGACGTGCGCTGCTTCGTCCACGCGGTCGAGGGCTGGGTGATCGCCACGCTGGGCGAGCTGGGAGTGGAGGCGTTCCGGGCGCAGGGGCGGGTCGGAATCTGGACGCTCGCCGACGGCAGGGAGGCGAAGATCGGCGCGATCGGGGTGCGGGTGCGGCGCTGGGTGACGCTGCACGGCTTCTCGATCAACAACACGCCCGACCTGTCGCACTTCGCCGGCATCGTGCCGTGCGGGCTGCCGCACCATCCGGTGACCAGCCTCGCCGCCCTCGGTCGCGCGGTGCCGATGGCGGAACTGGACGCCGCGCTGGCGCGTAACATGAATACCTTTCTCGAAAGCTTTTCTTGCACCCGCGAAATGGAGGCTTGAGGGGAACGGCCGTTTTGCGTAATGTCCACGGTGATTTGGGTATTAAGGGCGATCCAGCCGTCCAAATCCTCAATCCAAGGGAGCTTTTCCATGCGTGCAATTTCCAAGATCCTGACCGGTTCGCTCATCGCCGGCGCGGCGCTGGCCGTCGCGGCCTGCGGCCCGAAGACCGAGACGACCACCACCGACAACACCATGGTCACCGACATGAACACGACCGGCGACATGGGCACGATGAACGACACCATGACGACCACGGATTCGACCGCGAACACCGGCATGATGTCGAACGACATGTCGATGGGCAACTCGATGGGCGGCAACGACATGATGATGTCGAACAGCACGACCACGACGACCACCACCAACGCGATGTGATCGCGCGTTCCCGGCGCGTCCGGGAACAGGTGAACGCCAGATAAGGAGGGCCGTCCGGGCGACCGGGCGGCCCTCTCTCGTTGAGCCGACACCGCTTGCGCGGCGAACCGAGTCGCCCACCGCGCGGAACCGCTTGGGTTCCGGCCCCGACCGCCTTAGGGACGTGGTTAACGACCGGTGAGAGGCGAGCGAGATGGTAGTGCGTAAGGCGTTCAGATCGGGGGCGATGGCGGCGGTGATCGCGGCGACGGGGCTGGCGGGCACGCCAGCCGCCGCGCAGTTCTACCTCAAGAACCAGAGCTATCCGGGTCAGCCCGTGCAGGGCGACGAGACCGGGATCGGCCAGCCGATGCCCGGCGCGACACCGGCCGAGCTGCGCGCGTCGCTGGTCTGGAACATGCGCGCCGCGCTCAACGTCGCCGCGCTGCAATGCGGATTCGAGCCGACGTTGCTGACCGTCACCAACTACAACGCGGTCCTGAAGGATCACACCGCCGAGCTGAAAGGGGCATTCGACACGCTGACGAAGTATTTCGTCCGGGTCGGCAAGACCAAGCCCAAGGGCCAGTCGATGCTCGATCAGTTCGGCACGCGCACCTATTCCAGCTTCGTGACCGTCGCCGGCCAGTTCGCCTTTTGCCAGACCGCGGCGTCGATCGGCCGCGACGCGGTGTTCACGCCACGCGGCCAGTTCGGGGCACTGTCGGCGAACCGGATGGCGGAGCTGCGCGCCAGCCTGACCAGCGCCTTCTACGAAACCGGCGTGGTGCCGCTGTCGGTCGGACCTAGCCTGCCGCTGCCGCGCCTGGACGCGCAATGCTGGGACAAGAAGGGCCGGTGGCGCGCGAACCGCTGCGGGGCGTTCGCCTTTTCGCCGGCGGCGTAGTCGCTCACGGGCGTCATTCCCGCTCTGCCGGTGATCCGCGTTCTTCCCGTCATCTCCGCGAAAGCGGGGACCCATCGCGTGGACGCCGTCCGCTCGTGGCGATGGTGAAGCGGGACCGGGCGGGAGATGGGTCCCCGCTTTCGCGGGGATGACGGTGGATCTTCGGGATAACGGTGGGGTCGGCCCCCCGTTACCGCAGCCCCAGCAACTTGTGCGTCTGGAGGCTCAGACGCCACCACGGCCGCGCCATCACCAGGTCGATGCAGGCGCGCGTGTTCGCCTCGCCGGCCGCGTCGTCCAGCGGCTGGAGCAGCCGGTGCCCGAAGCTCCAGCCTTCGACCGCATCCAGATCGATCCCCCGCTGCGGCCAGACCAGCTTCAGCTCGTCGCCGTGCCGCTGGATCACGTCGCTCCCCCCCTTGGGACTGATGCAGACCCAGTCGATCCCCGGATGCGCGGGCAGCGTGCCGTTGCTCTCCATCGCGATGCGGAAGCCCGCCCGGTGCAGCGCGTCGACCAGCGCGTCGTCGATCTGGAGCATCGGCTCACCGCCGGTGAGCACGGCGAAGCGGTCGACGGTCCCCTCTCCCCAGGCCGCGGCCGCCGCCGCCGCCAGTGCGTCGGCATCGGCGAACTTGCCGCCGCCGTCGCCATCGGTGCCGACGAAATCGGTGTCGCAGAAGCGGCACACCGCCGTCGCGCGGTCCTGCTCGCGCCCTGACCACAGGTTGCACCCGGCGAAGCGGACGAAGACGGCGCGGCGCCCGGCGTTCACCCCCTCCCCCTGCAACGTCAGGAACAGCTCCTTGACCGCATAGGTCATGGGGCGGCGGGTGGCCGGGCGTAGACGGTCGGGTCGGGCACGCCCGCCTCCTCGAAGCCCTTGTGACGCAGCCGGCAGCTGTCGCAAAGCCCGCAATGCTCGCCGTCAGACGTCGGATCGTAGCAGGACCAGCTCAGCCCCATGTCGAGCCCCAGCCGCGCGCCCTCGCGGACGATATCGGCCTTGGTCATGTCCTGCAGCGGCGCGTGGATGCGGAACGGGCTGCCCTCGACACCGGCCTTGGTGGCGAGTTCCGCGAGGGTCGCGAAGCCGGCGATGAACTCCGGCCGGCAATCGGGGTAGCCGGAATAGTCGAGCGCGTTGACGCCGATGAACAGGTCGCGCGCGCCCGCCGCCTCCGCCCAGCCGAGCGCCAGCGACAGGAAGATCGTATTGCGCGCGGGCACATAGGTGACGGGGATGCCCTCTCCGACGCCGTCCTTGGGCACGTCGATGTCGGCGGTCAGCGCCGATCCGCCGAACGCCGACAGGTCGAGCGGCAGCACGACGTGGCGCTCCACTCCAAGGGTCGCGGCGACGCGGCGCGCGGCGGCGAGCTCGACGCGGTGACGCTGGTTATAGTCGATCGACAGCGCGAGCAGGCGAT
This sequence comes from Sphingomonas sp., assembly GCF_965200135.1. Lineage (GTDB taxonomy): Bacteria > Pseudomonadota > Alphaproteobacteria > Sphingomonadales > Sphingomonadaceae > Sphingomonas. The sequence goes on along the minus strand of NZ_CBDATK010000011.1, from coordinate 14,536 downwards.
AACCCGCCGCCTGCGCGCTGGCGGCGGCGACGAAGGAGTCGAGCCCGCCCGAGACGAGGACGACGGCGATTGGGGAAGTCATCAGCGGCGCGCTAGGCCCGCCGTCCTCCCGCCGCAACGAAAAAACGGGCCGCGGTGAGGCGGCCCGAGGTTTCAATCAAAGGGAGAAAGCGTGCCGATCAAAGCACGAGGATCGGTGTAGAGGGCGAAGGTGAAGGTCCGGTTAACGGGGTTGGCAATCCTCCCCGCCTGCGGGGGAGGTGGCAGTCCGCAGGGCTGGCGGAGGGGACGCTCCACCAGCGGATCGCCTGCCGGCCGCCCCCTCCGTCACGCGCTTCGCGCGCCACCTCCCCGTGCCGGGGAGGATCAGGTCGCGTCCGCCGCTACCGGCAGCTTGAACACCTGCGCGCAGAAATGGCAGTCGACCTTGATGAAGCCATCGTCGTCGGCCATCGCGCGGCGCTCCTCCTCGGGAAACTTCGCCAGCACCGACCGGATATAATCGCCGTCGCAGCGGCAACCACGCACGATCGGCGTGTCGCCGAGCAGCCGCACCTCGTCTTCGTTGAACAGCCGCCACAACAGCGCCTCCAGCGCCAGCGCCGGATCGGCCAGTTCCGTCGCCTCGACGGTGCCGCCGAGCGTCGCGACATGCTCCCATTCGGGGTGATCGAGCCGGGTGTGCAGCCGCTCGCGACCGTCCTCGCCCTCTGGCAGATGCTGGAGGAACAGCCCGCCCGCGACCGTGCTGCCGTCCGCGCGCTTGTCGATGCCGACGCGAACGAGGCTGGGGATCTGTTCCGACTGGACGAAATAGCTCTCCGCCGCCGCCGCCATCGTGTCGCCGTCGAGCGGGACGATGCCCTGATAGCGCTCGCCGGTCGCGGCGAGATCGAAGGTGATCGCGAGATAGGTCTGGCCGAAGAGTGCGAACAGCGAGGGCTCGGCGGGCGCGTCGGCGAGCCGGTCGGCGTCGTAGTCGACATAGCCCCGCACCTCGCCGCCGCGATAGTCGCAGACCAGCAGCCGCACAACGCCGGTCTCGCTCTTGGTCTGCATCGTCAGCTGGGCCTGCGGGTCCTTGAGCGTCGATCCGATCAGCGCGACCAGCGTCAGCGCCTCCGCGAGCAGCCGCTCGATCGCGGGCGGATAGGCGTGCGCGGCCAGCACGCGGTCGAGCGTCGGCCCGAGCCGGACGAGACGACCGCGCGCGTGACGCTCGGGGATCGCGAAGCCGAGCGCGCGGTCGATGTTGGTGTCGGAGAGGTCGGTCACGCGAAGTCCTTCGTCATCCCCGCGCCGGCGGGGATCCATCGCGCCTCAAGCGCTGCTGGAGAGATGGACTCCCGCCGTCGCGGGAGTGACGATGATATGGGACGGGTGTGGTCTCGATCAACCGCGAGAGCATCAAGGCCGCGCCGCCCCGCCGGCCGATCTTGCGCGTCTCACCGGCAGCTACGCTGTCGGCGTGCGCGCTGCGATCTGCCCGAAGCACCACCGCAGCACGCTCTTCTGCGCGTGCAGGCGGTTTTCCGCCTCCGGCCAGATCAGCGATTGCGGGCCGTCCATCACCGCGTCCGTGACCTCCTCGCCACGATGCGCGGGCAGGCAGTGGAGGAACTTCGCGTCGGGCTTGGCGCGCGCCATCAGCGCTTCGTCGACCTGATAGGGCGCGAGCGCGGCGAGCTTGATGTCGGCATGCGCCTGGCCCATCGAGATCCAGGTGTCGGTGACGACGATGTCGGCGCCCGCGACCGCCTCCGTGGGCGACGCGACGACGCGCGCGCGGCCGCGGCCGCTGGCGATCACCGTGTCGTCGGGCTGAAAGCCCTGCGGGCACGCGGCGACGACGTCGAACTGCATCAGGCCCGCGGCCTCCGCGAACGACGCGAGCACGTTGTTGCCGTCGCCCAGCCATGCGACCTTCAGGCCGGGCAGCGCCTTGCCGCTGTCGATGATCGTCAGCAGGTCGGCCATGATCTGGCAGGGATGCGAGGCGTCGGTCAGGCCGTTGATGACGGGGACGGTCGCATAGTGCGCCATCTCCTCCAGCTTGGCGTGATCGTCGGTGCGGAGCATGATCGCGTCGCAATAGCCCGACAGCACGCGCGCGGTGTCGGCGACGGTCTCGCCGCGCCCGAGCTGCGAGGTGCCGCTGTCGAGGATCAGCGCGGACCCGCCGAGCTGGCGCATCGCCATGTCGAACGACACGCGGGTACGGGTGGAGCTCTTCTCGAACACGCAGGCGAGGACGTGGCCGGCCAGCGGCGCGTCGGCGTCGGGGCGGCCCTTGCGCCAGCCCGCGCGCGCGACCTTGCGATCGAGCGCGTCGGCCAGGATCGCGGCGATCCCGTCGGGACCGGCGTCGGTGAGCGAGAGGAAGTGGCGCATCTAATATCCTCCTCGGCACGGAGAGGTGGCGCGCGCATAGTACGTGACGGCAGGGAACCGCAGCGAGGAGCATCGCCCGTGGCGCGCCCCCTCCACCACCGCGCTCCGCGCGGCGGTACCCCTCCCCGTCCCGGGGAGGATTTCAATCATCGCTCGCCGGCACGTACACCCGTGCCGCCTCGCTCAGCTTCTCGATGCACTCGGCGATCTCGGCCTCGCCGATCGTCAGCGGCGGCAGCAGGCGGACGACGTTGTCGCCGGCGGACACCGTCAACAGCTGGTGCTCGTCGCGGAGGAAGCCGACGAACGCCCGCGCGTCGCTCTTGAGCTTCAGCCCGAGCATCAGCCCCTTGCCGCGCACCTCGTGGAACAGGTGGTCGTGGTTGGGGATCATCTGTTCCAGCGCGCCGCGCAGCCGCTCGCCTATGCGCGTGACCTCGTCGAGAAAGCCCGGTCCCTCGATCACGTCGAGCACCGCCTCGGCCGCCGCCATCGCCAGCGGGTTGCCGCCATAGGTCGACCCGTGCGTGCCCGCGACCATGCCCTTCGCCGCACGCTCGGTGGCGAGGCAGGCGCCGAGTGGAAAGCCGCCGCCGATGCCCTTCGCCACGCTCATGATATCGGGCGCGATGCCGACCTGCTCGTGGTAGAAGAAGGTGCCGGTGCGCCCGTAACCGCACTGGACCTCGTCGAAGATCAGCATCAGGCCGTGCTCGTCGCACGCCGCGCGCAGGCCCTTCAGGAAGGCGTCGGTGCCGACCGACACGCCGCCCTCGCCCTGGATCGGCTCGACCATGAAGCCCGCGGTCGTCTCGTCGATCAGCGCCAGCGCCGCGTCGAGGTCGTTGAACGGGGCGTATTTGAACCCCGGCAACAGCGGCTCGAACCCGTCGCGCATTTTCGCCTGGTTGGTCGCGGAGATCGCGCCCAGCGTGCGGCCGTGGAAGGCGGAGTTGAAGCAGATCAGCGTGTTGCGCTGCGGATTGCCCTCCGCATAATGAAAGCGCCGCGCGGTCTTGATCGCGCACTCCACCGCTTCGACGCCCGAGTTGGTGAAAAACACCGTGTCGGCGAAGGTCGCGTCGACCAGCCGCTGCGCCAGCCGCTCCTGATGCGGGCTGCCGTACAGGTTGGAGACGTGCATCAGCGTCGCCGCCTGCGTCGCGATCGCCTCGACCAGCGCGGGGTGGCCATGGCCGAGCGCGTTGACCGCGATCCCGCCGGCCATGTCGAGCGCCTTCGTCCCGTCCTCGGCGAACAGGTAGCAGCCCTCGCCTCGCACCGGCCGGAACCCGCAGCGCGGATAGACGGGCATGAGCGCGGGGATGGTCACGGGGGTTGCTCCCAAACTGAAAGGGCGGCCCGTGGTGGACCGCCCGGTCGCAGTCATAAAGCCACGGGGCACGGGTCACAACCCACCTTGCCCGCGAAGGAGAGCGGGAGGTCTAGTCGCTCGCCAGCTCCGCCGCGCGGCTGACCAGCGTCAGCAGGCGCATCTCGTCCACCGCCGCCGCCGGATCGTTCCACCCCGCCGTCAACACCCGCCACCGACCCGCCTTGGTCTGGAGCAGCAGCGTCAGGTTGAGCACGCCCGGCTCCGACCCGCCCTTGTAGCCGACATAGGCGAAGCGTCCGGCGATCGTCGGCGCGATGCCGGGATTGATCGACAGGATCGCGCGCGCGTCCGCGCCGGGGCCGCGCTCCGAATGCCGCCGCAGCCAGTCCAGCACCCGCACCAGATCGGCCGGCGAGGCGAACCATTCGAGCGTGCCGATGCGAACCGGCTTGCCGTCGGCGAACAGCGGGCCGATCGCGCTGCCCGGCGTCCGCGCGATCTCGCCCGCGAGCAGCGCGCGCCGGCCGCGCTCGTCGGCGGCGAGGTAGTGGGTGCCGAGCGCGCCGCCGCCGACGCCCTTCAGCTTGAACAGGTCCATCGTGCGGAGCCACGGCCGGTTGCGCGCCGGGTCCTTGATCCCGACCGTCGCCTGCATCGCCTCGATCCGCTCGCGGCCGAGCGTGTCGGTCAGGATGTCGGTGGCGCTGTTGTCGCTGACGGAGATCATCTGCCGCGCCAGTTCGCGCAACGGCACCTTCGTCCCCGCCGGCTTGTGGTTGTACCCTCCGGCCGGGCGCTCGGCGGCGTCGAGCGTCACGACATCGTCCCAGTGCCGCCGTCCCGCCTCGACGTCGGCGACCAGCGTCGCCAGCACCACCAGCTTGAACGCGGAACCGAGCGCCAGCGGCCGGTCGGGCGCGAGCGACTGGATCAGGCGCGGTTCGCCCGTGCCGAGGTCGGCGAGCGCGAAGCCGGTCTGCCCCGGCAGGGCGCGGATTGCGGCGACCACGGCATCCATCGTCGTCTCCGCCGCCGCGGTCGGCCCGGCCCCGACCACGCGCAAGCCGACGATCTTGCCGGGCGGGGTCGGCGTCACCGTCATCGCGAAGCGCGCGGTGCCGCGCTCGTAGCGGATCGTGACGACGCCCTCCGTCGCCGACCCCGGCTGGATGCCCGCCACCGCCAGCGCCTTGCCGAACGCATCGGCGAGCTGCGTCGACACCGCGCGGAACTGCGGCTCCGGGATGGCGGTGAGGATCGCAGGGTCGAGCGTGTCGGCGAGCACGCCGCCGCCGTTGAGGATCGGCAACAGCTCGGCGGCGCGCTGCGTCAGCGCCGGCGACGGCGCGGGCGCGACCGGCGCGGCAGGCGGCGGCGTCTGCGCCATCGCGCTTGCGCTCGCGAGGCTCAGCGTCAATCCGGTCAACATCCGTCGCATGGTCTGCTCCCCCTTGTCGCGCGCCCCCTTGCCGAGGCGACGCCGCGTCGGCAAGTGTATTGTTACAGCAGCACAGCGCCGCGCGATCCTATAAGGCCACGCGCACAACGGCAGCGTTCCCGGCCATATCGACGCCGCCATCGACGCCGCCATCAAGCGCGACGTTCGACAGAGTGGCGACCGCGCGGGCGCGTTGCTCGTCGCGTGCCAGCGCAAGCTGGCGGCGGTCACGCGCGCGAGCGAGGTTCACTTGATGATCTTCGGCCACGAACGGCATGTTCTTACGCCCCCGACGCGAGCCGGGTGGATGCAGGCGGCTGCCCGTTCACCCGGCGGTCAGCACCGGGGAACGCCGGACGCCGGGCGAACGATTGCGCTCGTCGGACGTCAGAAACGGCGGGGTCGGTCGCCGATCAGATCGCAGGTGCCGCGAAAGCCGTAGCTGGCCGTACCCTGGACCGTGATGCGGCCGCTGCGTCGATCGATGACGACACGGGGCTTGTTCAACCCGTTCAGACGATAGCTGGCGCGGATCATGTCGGCGCCGACCGAGACGTCGGTCAGGGCCCACCACCCGTTGTCGCCACGCGAGTTGATCGGCGGGATCAGCGAGCGGGGCAGGCGGATGCGACCGCCGCCATCCCACACCTGCACCATGAGAGAGGCGTCGAAGACCTCGGTCCGCGTCTCGTTGTAGCGGCCGTACTCGTACCGCTCGCGGTCCGGATTCCATGTCCAGGTCGTACCGCTGGCGATCCCGGCTCTGGCGCCATCGCCGAAGCAGACCAGGCCAAGGTCGACCGGCCGACCGTCGACCACCGGCCCGCCACCGCCCGGCAGCGCGGTCGGTCGATCGCCCTGGGGGCGGTACGCGGGACGCCCGCCCCCCGGCATCGCGCGATCGTCCTCCCGATAAAGCGGCGGTTGATCGCCGCCATCCGGGCGCGGCCGGGTGCCGACCGGCTGGCCGCAATCGGGCGCTGGTGTCGGCTGGAACGACACATATCGCCCATCCATCGTGGCGACCACCACGCACTGGCGGCGCGCGGCGTTCCACCAGTTCGCGTAGCTCCGATCGTCACCTTGCGTCCCGCCGGTGTTGCGAAAGCCGCGGCGCACGATCTCACCCTCGGCCTGGCCGGCGCGTGCCCCCCGCAGGTCGTCCAGGCCAGTCGATTGCGCGGTTGCGACGCCGGGCAGCGTCACGAGCAGCAGCGGGGCGGCGGTCGCGATCGAACATCGTGCGAACAACATTCTGTCTCTCCCGCTCGACTCGGGCGCCGCCGCCGAGCAACGCAGATTTACGCCGCGAGGGAGATCACGTCCATCAGTGGAAAAGCAGTCCGAGCCCGATCGTCAGCACGATGCTGGTCACCATCCCGATCGACGCATCCAGAAAGGAGCGCGGCAGCGACTGGCTCAGCTCCCGGCTCAACCAGCGAATCTCGACCACACCATAGAACAGCAGCGCGGCAGCGATCGCGCCGACGCCCGCGACCTGCAGCGGCAGTTGATGATGACTGACCATCGAGGTGCCGCCGCTGACCAGGATCGCGAACGGCGAGATCGCGTAGCATTGCGCGTAGAACGGCGGCTTCAGGGTATCCCGGTTCAGCGGTTCGGCGCTGCGATTGACCTTGCGCGACGCGAGGACGAGCGCGAACAGACCGAACAACACGAGGCGGAGCAGCAGCAGCGTGGTGTTGTCGTCGACCAGGCCGGCCAGGCCGCGCTTGCTCGTAACGATCGGATTGGCCCCGTCGATCGCGATCCCCAGTCCGTCGACCGCGACGACGGTCAGGATCAGCATGATCGGAGGACTGACGGTTTCGCGATACTGCCGCTTTCGTTCGAGCAGCAGCTGCTCTTCGGCATAGCGCATCGTCGCGAGGGGGTGCCGAACGATCCGCCACAGCGTGATCGGAAAGAACACGAGCCAGCTCATCAATTCGTACAGCAGCTCGTCGAGTGAGTTGAGCCACAGGACGAAGTTCACGCGCCTCTCTCACTCTCGCCGCAGGACCCGGCCCGATCGTCGCCCGGACCGACGAACGGCGTCAAGCGACATCGCGATCTGCGGCGCGCCCTCACGCGTCGATGGCCTCTTCCTCCAGCCGCCCCGCATTCTCCTGAATGAACGCGAACCGATGCGCCGGGTTGTTGCCCATCAGGCGATCGACCAGATCCTTCACCCCTGCCCGCTCCTCATATTCCTGCGGCAGCGTGATGCGGATCATTCCCCGCGTCTTGGGGTCCATCGTCGTTTCGCGCAGCTGCATCGGGTTCATCTCGCCCAGCCCCTTGAAGCGCGCGACCTCGACCTTCTTGCCCTTGAACTTCGTCCGCTCGATCTCGGCGCGGTGGGCGTCGTCGCGGGCGTAGAGCGACACCGCGCCGCTGGTCAGCCGATACAGCGGCGGTTGCGCCAGATAGAGGTGCCCGCGCCGGACCAGGTCGGGCATCTCCTGGAAGAAGAACGTCATCAGCAACGTCGCGATGTGGGCGCCGTCGACGTCGGCGTCGGTCATGATGACGATCCGGTCGTAGCGCAGCGCCTCCTCGACGAAGTCCTTGCGCGTGCCGCAGCCGAGCGCGAGCGTCAGGTCGGCGATCTCCTGGTTCGCGCCGATCTTGGCGGCCGTGGCGCTGGCGACGTTAAGGATTTTTCCGCGGATCGGCAGGATCGCCTGCGTCTTGCGGTCGCGCGCCTGCTTCGCCGAGCCGCCGGCCGAGTCGCCCTCGACGATGAACAGCTCGGTCCCGGCGGGCGCGTCCGACGAACAGTCGGTGAGCTTGCCCGGCAGCCGCAGCCGACGGCCCGAGGTCGCGGTCTTGCGCTTGACCTCGCGCTCCTGCTTGCGCCGCAGGCGGTCGTCCATCCGTTCGAGGACATAGCCGAGCAGCGCCTTGCCGCGATCCATGTGCGCGGACAGCCAATGGTCGAAATGATCGCGCATCGCCTTTTCGACCAGCCCGGCGGCCTCGGGCGAGGTCAGCCGGTCCTTGGTCTGCGACTGAAACTGCGGCTCGCGGATGAATACCGACAGCATCAGCTCGGCGCCGACCATCACGTCGTCGGCGGTCAGGTCCTTGGCGCGCTTGTCCTTCACCAGCTCGCCGAACTGGCGCAGCCCGCGCACCAGCGCCTGGCGCAGCCCCTGTTCGTGCGTGCCGCCGTCGGGCGTCGGGATGGTGTTGCAATACCAGGAGAAGCTGCCGTCGCTCCACAACGGCCAGGACACCGCCCATTCGACGCGGCCCTGCTCGGCGCCGTCCGTCTTCGGGAACGCCTGCGACCCGGCGAAGAAGTCCGCCGTCGCGCATTCGCGTCCGCCGATCTGTTCGCGCAGGTGATCGGCGAGGCCGCCGGGAAACTGGAACACCGCCGCCGCCGGGGTGTCGTCGGTGACGAGCGACGGGTCGCAATGCCACCTGATCTCGACGCCCGCGAACAGATACGCCTTGGACCGCGCGAGCCGGTAGAGCCGCTGCGGCTTGAACGCGAGTTCCGGGCCGAAGATCTCCGTATCTGGCGTGAACGCGACGCTGGTCCCGCGCCGGTTGGGGGTGGCGCCGACATGCTCCAGCGGTCCGAGGGTCTGCCCCCTCGCGAAGCGCTGGCGGTACAGCTGCCGGTCGCGCGCCACCTCCACCACCGTGTCGCTGGACAGCGCGTTGACCACCGACACGCCGACGCCGTGCAGCCCGCCCGAGGTCGCATAGGCCTTGCCCGAAAACTTGCCGCCCGAGTGCAGCATCGACAGGATCACTTCCAGCGCCGACTTGTCTGGAAACTTCGGGTGCGGGTCGATCGGCATGCCGCGGCCGTTATCGGCCACGGTCAGGCGGTTGCCGGGTTCCAGCGTCACCTCGATCCGCGTCGCGTGGCCCGCGACCGCCTCGTCCATCGCGTTGTCCAGCACCTCGGCGGCGAGGTGGTGGAGCGCGCGCTCGTCGGTGCCGCCGACATACATGCCCGGCCGCCGCCGCACCGGCTCCAGCCCCTCCAGCACCTCGATCGACGAGGCGTCGTAGTTCTCGATGCTGGTGGGGGGTGATGCGAACAGGTCGTCGGCCATGGCGCGGGTATGGCGGAACATAAGCGGGGTGGAAAGGCGGTTACGGTTCCTTAACGCCCGTCGTGCCACCGTATCGGGCATGAAAGCGGTGATCTTCGCGCTGATCGTACTGCTGGGCGTCGACCAGGTCGCCTGCCACGGCCGCTATATCCACGCGATCGGGGCCGGGATGAGCGATGCGGGTCACGAGATCGGGTCCTGGGTATTCCAGACCTGACCACCTGCGTTCCGCCCTCACCCCGCCTTTGTAAGGTTTCGTTGCCGCCGCGTCGAAGCGCGACATGAAGCGTACCTCCCCCGTTCAACAAGGGAGTAATACATGCGTTTCACCATCGCCGCCGCGCTTGCCGGTGCCGCCTTCATCGCCGCCACGCCGGCCATGGCGCAGGACGTGCCCGAGGATGCGCCGTTCAACGGCGTCTATGTCGGCGGCTCGTTCGGCTATGACGTGCAGCCCAACGACGTCGGCTCGCGCGTGCTGTTCGATCGCGGCATCGACGGCCGGTTCGGCGACACCGTCACCACCGCGGCGGGCGCCAACGCCTTCGGCACCCCGGTCGGCGGCTTCTGCAACGGCAGCGCCACCGCGGGCACCAGCCCGACCAGCCCGACCGCGCCCGCGCGTTGTCGCAACGACAAGGACGGCGTCGCCTATTACGTCCGCGCCGGTGCCGATTCGCAGTTCGGCAACATGGTCCTCGGCTTCGTCGGCGAGTTCGGGCGGTCGGAGATCAACGACAGCACCACCGCGTTCTCGACCACGCCGGCCAGCTACACCATGTATCGCGACATCGATTGGGAAGCGTCGATCCGTGGCCGGGTCGGCTATGCCGCCGGCACGACGCTGTTCTACGCCGCCGGTGGGCCGGGCTATGCGAAGATCGACCGCCGGTTCACCACCACCAACACCGCCAACGCTTTCAGCGAGCGCGGTCGCCGGACCCAGTTCGGGATCACCGGCGGCGGCGGGATCGAGCAGAAGCTCGGGCGCAACTTCTCGGTGGGCATGGAATATATGTACCATCAGTATGACGACAACGACTATCGCGTCCGCGCGACGCAGGGCACCGCCCCGGCGACCAACCCGTTCGTGCTGGGCACGACGGCGGGCACCGACTTCCGTCGGACGGACACGAAGTTCCGCTGGCATTCGCTGCGCGCCACGGCGGCGTTCAGGTTCTAGCCGCAGGGCGGCTTGCGCCAGTCAAACTGGCGCAAGACTCGCCCAAGGCCGGCCGGGCTCGGCGACTAGCCGAGCTTCGACGTCACCGGCTTTGCCCGTGACCGCCTGAAAGAAAGGCCGCCGCTCCCCCAAGGCGGCGGCCCATTTCAATAGTTCAACCCGAAGCCGATCAGTCCGCCGACCCAGGCGATCCATACCACCCCCAGCAGCGCCGCCGCGCCCAGCACCGCGCCGAGCTTGACGATCCGGCCCTGATCCGACCGCAGCGAGCGCCAGGCGTACACCACGCCCGCGACCGCCCCGGCCAGCGGCACCAAGCCCGCGATCTGCAGCGTGCGGATCAGCCAGTCGATCGACGTCGAGTAGAACGCGACGTTGCTGTCCAGGATCGGCTTGAGCACCAGGAACCACGCGAACAGATAGGCGAGGTCCGCCACCGCCGCGATCCGTGCCCAGCGGCGCGCCCTGGCCACCGGACCGGTCGGCGCCGCCTGCCCGTAGCGCCGCCGCGCCAGCGCCGTGACCGGCCAGAGCACGGCCGTCAGCAGCAGGATCAGCACCGCGACACCGAAGACCTTGAGGTTGAGGCCGGCATCGCGGCCGATCGGCACCGGCTGGAGCACGCCGGCCGGGTTGCGGCTGTCGATCAGCGTCCGCACGCCCCCGACCGTCCGCATCGCGATCTCCCGCGCGCCGCCGACCTCGCGCCACTGCCACGGCGCGATCTCGCGGAACCGCTTGCCCGGCGCGGAGTCGAAGGCGAGCGTCGCGTCGGGGTTCACGCTCACCACGTCCTGCCCCTGCAACACGTAGAACAGTCCGATGAAGCCGTGCTCGACCCGGCGCGACGATTCGTACCGCCCCGCGATCGCCTCGCCATGCGCGCGCGCGGTCGCCAGCGGCGGCGGATCGGCGGCGGGGGGTGCGGGAAAGTAGCGGTCCATGAACCCGTCGAGCAGCCGCTCGCGGACACCGTAGACCGCGTCGCCCGCCCCACGGCTGTTGAAGCTGAAGAAGATCCCCGTCCGCTCGGCCGGGACGATCGCCAGGTCGCTGTGGAACACGATCGTGTCGCCGCCATGCTCCAGCACCGCGCGACCGTTGCGCTGGTTGAGGAAGAAGCCATGCGCCATCGCGTCGAAGCCGGGCAGGTGCGGCAACGACGCGCGATGCATCAGCTGCGCCGTCTCCGGCCGCAGGATCTGGCCGCCGCCGAACCGGCCGTCGTCCAGATGCGCGAGCATGAAATTGGCCATGTCGTTCGCGGTCGTCGACAGCCCGCCGGCCGGACCCGGCGTCACCAGCTCGAACGGCTGCGGCGGACCGTCGGCGGTGCGATAACCTTTCGCCGACAGCGCCGCGAGCGCGGGCGGCAGCGGCTGGCGAAAGCTGGACCGGGTCATCGCCAGCGGCGCGAAGATGTGGTGCTGGACGTAGTCCTCAGAACGCTCGCCCGACGCGCGCTGGACGATATAGCCCGCGAGCGCGGTGCCGTAGTTCGAATAGGCGGGCACTTCGCCCGGCGGGAACATCACCGGCGGCACATGGCTCTTGAGATAGACCGGCAGCGACTGGAACTTACCCGCGTCGACCGCCAGCACGTCCTTCAATCCCTCCTCGAACCCCGCGCGATGCGTCATCAGGTCGGTGAGCGTGATCGGCCGCGCGCCGGTCGGCACCTCGATGCGGAAGTCGAGATAGCGGTTCACGTCCGCGTTGAGGTCCAGCTTGCCCTGTTCGACCAGCTGCATCACCGCCGTCCAGGTGAACAGCTTCGACGTCGAGCCGGGACGGATCAGCGTCGTGGCCGGGTCCATCGGCGTGCCGCGCGCGACATCGGCATGGCCATAGCCGCGCGTCAGCAGCACGCGGCCGTCCTTCACGACCGAGATGACGACGCCCGCGATCTCGCCCTGATCGAGCGCGGCGGGGAACATGCCGTCCAGCCAGGCGCCCAGATCGGCGGCGTCGAGCGGCCGCGTCGCCATCGGCGCAGGCATGGCCGGATCGGGCCGGGCGGGCGCGGCGGCGGGCACCAGCGCCGCCGGCTGCTGCGAACCGGCGCGGGCGGCGATACCGGCACCGGCCAGCGCGGCCACGAACAGGAGCGGGGCAGCCCAATGGTGCCTCGACCAGCGCAATGCGTCCATCAGCCCGCTCCCCATCGTTAAGGCGAACAGTTATTCTTTTTTGCGCGAGGACGTCAAGACGCTAGGATGGGGCATGCCCAAACGCGACGCCGACCATATGAACGCGCAGCGCGAACGCATCCTGCGCGCGGCGATCGGCTGCATCGGCGATCTGGGACTGGAGCGCACCTCGGTCGCCGCGATCTGCAAGGCGGCGGGGCTGAGCGTCGGCGCGGTCTACAAGCATTTCGCCGGCAAGGACGAGATCGTCGCGGAGGCGCTGCGCTTCGCCGCGATGGCGGAGGCGACGATCCCCGAGCGGTGGCCGGACCTGCGCGACAGCATCGCGGAGGTGGTCGACGAGGAGGGCTTCGACGTCACGACGATCGCGCGCACCAACCTGCAACTGCTGGCGAGCAGCATGCGGCAGGGGCCGCTGCGCGACATGCTGGCGCCGTTGCTCCACCGCCAGCTGGCGCTGCTGGCGCGGCGGTTGGCGGCGATGAGCGACGACGGCCAGCTGCGCCTGCGGATGTCGCCCGCGCGCACCGCGCTGTGCATGTCGGCGCTGGCCGACGGCATCACCTGGATCGGATTGGCGAGCGGCCGGCCGCACGACGAGATCGCCGCCGATATCGCCGCGGGGCTGGCCTGCTTGGTCGAGTTGCCGGACGGCTAGACCATGATCTCACCATTCGCCCTGAGCCACTTGGAAGAGCGTGAGGCTCACCTGTGCTTCGACTTCGCTCAGCACGAACGGGGCAAAATGACGTCATCCTGCTCCAGACCCGCGCGCCTCGGCAGCGCCATCGAACACGACCGCATTGGCTATGCGGCCGGCCGTCGGCGCCGCCGAGCTTCGGTCAGCGTACGCGCGGTCCGCCGAACGGGAGCGGCGGCGGCGCGCGGCGATCGCGGCGCGGCAGCTGTGCCTGATAGGCATGGCCGCAATGCGCGACGCAGTACGGGAAGCCGGGGTTCACCTTGTCGCCGCAGAAGTGGAAATCGGGCTCGCCGGGGTGACCGAGCGGCCATTTGCAGATGCGGTCGTTGAGATCGAGCAGCGTCGTCTTGCCCGCGACGTCGGCCGACGGCTTCGCGGGCACCAGCCGGCGCGGCGGCGCGGGCGTCGTCGGCGGGTGCTGTTCGCCCGGCGACTGACGCACGAACCCGCCCGGACCGACCGAGCGCATGATCGGCTGCGGCGTCGGCCGGTCGGCCACCGGCTCGCCGGCAGGCTCCGGCGCGGCGGGCGCGGCGGCTGCGGCGACGACCGGACGCGGCGCGGGCGGCGGCGCGGCGCGCACCGGCTCGGGCGGCGGGGGTGGCGGTGTCGGCTCGGGCGCCTTGACCTCCGGCTCGTTGGGCCGGACCGGCGACGGTCGCGCCTGTAGCCCCAGCCGGTGCGCCTTGCCGATCACGGCGTTGCGGCTGACCCCGCCCAGCGCTTCGGCGATCTGGCTGGCGGTCTGCCCCGCCTCCCACATCGTCCGTAGCTGTTCGATCCGGTCGTCGGTCCAGGACATGCACTACCCTTCAAAGCGTTGCGGCCGGGGGCGGCGCGGGCTACCCGCATGGCGATGAGCAGCCAGCCCCCGATCGGTCAATTGCAATCGGCGATCAGGACCGCGCCCCCCCTCAACGGTTTCGGCGTCCCGGTGATCCGGAACGTCAATTGGGGCGGCCTGAAGACCCTCTATGTGAAGGAGGTGCGCCGGTTCTTCAAGGTGCAGCTCCAGACGGTGTGGGCGCCGGCGATCACGACGCTGCTGTTCCTGATCGTCTTCACCATCTCGACCGGGGCGAAGCGGCCGGTCCATGTCGGCGGCATCGACGTGCCGTTCGCCGACTTCATCGCGCCGGGCCTCATCATCGCGCAGGGCATGATGGCCCCCGCCTTCGCCAATGCCAGCTTCTCGCTGCTGGTCGGCAAGATCCAGGGTACGATCGTCGATTACCTCCAGCCGCCGCTGTCGAGCG
>NZ_CBDATK010000010.1:0-29254 GCF_965200135.1 Sphingomonas sp. | reverse complement strand
TGCCGCCGGCCGTGCAGGAGCTGGGCAACGCCACCGGCTTCGACCTCCAGCTGGTCGACCAGAGCGGCGTCGGCCACGCCGCGTTGCTGGCGGCGCGCAACGCGATGCTGGGCGCGGCCGCGCAGGACAAGTCGCTGGTCGGCGTCCGTCCCAACGCGGTCGAGGACGCGCCGCAGCTCAAGGTCAATATCGACCACGACAAGGCGCGCGCGCTCGGCCTGGACCTGTCGAGCGTCAGCAGCGCGATCTCGACCGCCTGGGGTGGATCGTACATCAATGATTTCATCGACCGCGGCCGCGTCAAGCGCGTCTACCTGCAGGCGGACGGGCCGTATCGCATGTCGCCGGAGAACCTGCGCGACCTGTATGTGCGCGGGTCGACCGGCACGATGGCACCGTTCAGCGCCTTTTCGACGCTGTCCTGGGCACAGGCGCCGATGCAGCTGACCCGCTACAACGGTCAGCCCGCGATGGAGCTGCTGGGTCAGGCCGCGCCGGGGATCTCGTCCGGCGCGGCGATGGACACGATGGAAGCGATGCGCGCGCGGCTGGCACCGGGCGTCGGGCTGGAGTGGACCGGGCTCAGCTACGAGGAGCGGCTGTCGGGCGGTCAGGCACCGGCGCTGTTCGGCCTGTCGCTGCTGATCGTGTTCCTGTGCCTCGCGGCGCTGTACGAGAGCTGGTCGGTGCCGATCTCGGTCATGCTGGTGGTGCCGCTGGGCATCGTCGGGGCGCTGATCGCGGCGACGCTGACGGGGCTGTCCAACGACATCTACCTCCAGGTCGGGCTCATCACCACGATCGGCGTCGCGGCCAAGAACGCGATCCTGATCGTCGAGTTCGCGGAGGAAAGGATGCGCGACGGCATGAACGCCTTCGACGCGGCGGTGGAGGCGGCGAAGCTGCGGCTGCGGCCGATCCTGATGACGTCGCTCGCGTTCATCTTCGGCGTGATGCCGCTGGCGATCGCGACCGGCGCGGGGGCGGGCGGACAGAATGCGATCGGCCGCGCGGTGGTGGGCGGCATGCTGTCGGCGACGATCCTGGCGATCTTCTTCGTGCCGATGTTCTTCGTGGTGGTGATGCGGTTCTTCGGGCGGCGGCGCGACGACGACGCCCGGTCGAACCATGACAACGAGGCGCGGCCGACGTCGGACGACGGAGCGCGGCCGATGTCGAACGACGACACGCGGCGGACGCCGCCCGATGGAGCGCGGCCGACGCCGCAGGGAGCCTGAGCCGTGACGACCCGCTTCCCTCGCCTGCTGGCGCTCGCCGGCGCCACCGCGCTCGCCGGGTGCAACCTCGCGCCGACCTATGTGCGGCCGGTCGGCGCGGTGCCCGCCGCCTTGCCGCAGGGCGGCGTCTATCCCGTCGCCGCCACCGACGCGCGCGACGTGACGAAGATCGGCTGGCGCCAGTTCTTCGTCGACGAGCGCCTGCGTCAGGTCATCCAGCACGGGCTGGACAACAATCAGGACCTGGCGCTCGCCGCCGCCACCGTGCTGCAGGCGCGCGCGCAGTATCGCGTCCAGCGCGCCGATCTGGTCCCGACCACCGCCGCAACCGGATCGGGGACCTACACCAACAACCCGGTCGGCGCGGCGGGCGCCACCGGTGCCGCCGGCGCGACGACCGGCACCGGCGGCACCTCGGGCACCGGCGCGACGGGCACCGGGACGGTCGGCGGCGCGGTGGGCACGGGCTCGTCGAACCTGGAGTTCTACTCCGCCAATGTCGGCTTCTCGGCGTTCGAGCTCGACCTGTTCGGCCGCGTCCGCAACCTCAGCAAGGCGGCGCTGGAACAGTATTTCGCCAGCGAGGAGGCGCAGCGCAGCACCCGCATCAGCCTGATCGCGGAGATCGCCACCGCCTGGCTGACGATCGCCTCCGACGAGGATCAGCTGGCGCTGTCGCAACAGACGCTCGGGACGTTCCAGGAGACGCTGCGCCTCACCACCGCGCAGTTCCGCATCGGCGTCGCCTCCGAACTCGAGTCGCGGCAGGCGGAGACCAACTATCAGGCCGCGCGCAACGACATCGCGGTGCTGCGGACGCGGATCGCACAGGACCGCAACGCGCTCGACCTGCTGGTCGGGCGGCCGGTCGAGCCGGCGCTGCTGCCCGTGGCGCTCGGCGACGCGCGCGCGGGGATCGAGGTGCTGCCGACCGACCTGTCCTCGACCGTGCTGCTGCGCCGTCCCGACGTGTTGCAGGCCGAACACCAGCTGATCGCGCAGAACGCCAATATCGGCGCGGCGCGCGCGGCGTTCTTCCCCACGATCTCGCTGACGGCGGCGGTGGGGACGATCAGCACCGCGCTGACCGGGCTGTTCGGCGGCGGCAGCTTTACCTATTCGGCCAGCCCGGCCGTCTCGCTGCCGCTGTTCGACGGCGGCCGCAACCGTGGCAATCTCGACTATGCCCGCGCGTCGCAACAGGCGGCGGTCGCGACCTATCGCCGGACGGTGCAGGTCGCCTTTCGCGAGGCCGCCGACGCGCTGTCCCAGCGTGGCACGATCGACGAGCAGATTTCGGCGCAGTCGGCGCGCGCCAACGCCGCCCAGATCGCCGCCCGGCTGTCCGACGCGCGCTATCGTGCCGGGGTCGACTCGTTCCTGACCTCGCTCGACGCGCAGCGCACCGCCTATGGCGCGCGCCAGCAGCTGGTGACGACCCGCTACGCGCGCGGGGCCAATCTGGTCGAGCTGTATCGGGCGCTCGGCGGCGGGCTGGACTAGGTCGCGATCGCAGGCACTTGCCAGCCGCCGCCATCGGCGTATCCTGCCGTGAAAACGACAGGAGAGCAATTGTCATGGCATCGGTGGTTCCGATCTCGGCCCAGCACGGCGGCGACCTCGCGGGCGAGGCGCACACCGATCCCGGCGAGGAGAGCCTCATCATCCTGCAGAGCCTGCTCTGCGTGATGCGCGAGAAGAACCTGCTCAGCCGCGCCGATCTGGAGGAGCTGACCCGCAAGGTCGAACGCCGCGCGCGCGGCACCAGCCAGGTGCCGCTGCCGTGCTGCGCCGAGTCGGCGCGCAGCGCGTCGGGACTGATGCACCGGCTGACCAGCTATATGGGTCAGCGCTACGGCGGCAAGCACACGCGCAACTGAGCCGGGATTACCCCTGCGGCGCGGCCATGCGCGGCCGGAACAGGCGCCCGCCCTCCACCACCAGCACGATTCCCAGCACGCCGACGCCGACGCACAGATAGCCGATCGCGAGCGGCATGGTGGTGCCGTCATAGGACTGGCCGATCAACGAGCCCACGACGACCGCGCCGATGCTGGTGACGAAGCCCTGCACCGACGACGCGGTGCCCGCGACATGGCCGACCGGCTCCATCGCCATCGCGCCGAAGTTCGACCCGCACAGCCCGATGCACGTCATGCTCAGCGCCTGCACCACGACATAGGTCCACAGCGTCTCCCACCCCGCCGCCTCGATGGCGATGTGGACCAGCGACAGCGCGATCAGCCCCATCACCGCCGCCTGCGAGATCAGCCGCGTGCCCAGCCGCTCGACCAGCCGGCTGTTGAGGAACGACGCGAAGCCCATCGCTGCCGCGCAGACCCCGAACAGCACCGTGAAGCGCGCGCCCTGGTGAAAGGTGTCGGTGAACACCTGCTGCGCCGACGACACGAACGCGATGATCGCGCCGAAGGTCAGAGACCCCGCGATCGCATAGCCCATCGTGAAGCGGTTGGTGCCGATGATGCGATAGGCTTCCCACAGCGACGCCGGCGAGATCGAACGGCGGCGCTCCGGCGGCAGCGTCTCGGGCAGGCGCAACGCCGACCAGACCAGCACCAGCGCCGCGTAGCCCGCCAGCGCCTGGAAGATGAAGCGCCACGGCCCCAGCGCCAGCAGCCCCTGGCCGATGGTCGGCGCCAGGATCGGCACCAGGAAGAACACCATCTGCGCCAGCGACGAGATCCGCGCCATCTGCCGCCCCGAATAACGGTCGCGGACGATCGCCACCGACAGCACGCGGGTGGAGGCGGAGAACAGCCCCTGCAACAGCCGCGCCGCCAGCAGCGCCGGGAACGTCGCCGACGCGCCCGCGAACAGGCTGGCGCCGATAAAGCCGATCAGCGTCGCGATCAGCACCGGCCGCCGCCCCAGTCGGTCGGTCAGCGGCCCATAGACCAGCTGCCCCAGCCCGAAGCCGAACAGATAGGTGGTGATGATCCACTGCCGCGAATTGGCGCCGGCGACGTCCAGGTCGACGCCGATGCGCGGCAGCGCGGGGAGCATCAGGTCGACGCCCAGCGCGTTCACCGCCATGATCGCCGCGACGAACGCGACGAACTCATGGCCGGAAATCCGGAAAGGGGGAGGGGAGGCGTTCACCGCTGCGGCCTAGGGAAGGCGGCGCTCCCCCGCCACCCCTAGCGGCTCATCCCCGAAACCGCAGCGTGACGCCGATCGTGCGCGGATCGCTGGGCGTGCCGACGATCAGTCCGGAATTGCCCGCCTGCACCGTCAGGTTCTGGAGATAGTCGGCGTCGAGCAGGTTGCGCGCGAACACCGCCACCTCCAAACCGTCTCCGAAGCGATAGCCGATATTGGCGTTGGTCAGGTTGTAGGCGCCGACATAGGTGAAGCGCGAGATCGTCGGGTCGGCGTTGTAGCCGCTGCGCGACGCGGTGTCGGCGTGGAGGAACACCGACCCGCTGCCGATCGGCACCGCATAGTCGATCCCGGCGGTGACCGCGAAGCGCGGCAGCGACGCGAGGCGCTTGCCGGTCAGGCTGCACACCGTCGTCGCGGCGGTCTGCGACTCCAGCGGACAGGGGCCGGCCGGGTAATCGGTGTAGCGCCCGTCGGCATAGGCGACGCCGGCGCGCACCGACAGCCCGCGCATCACCAGCGCGGTGGCGTCCGCCTCCACTCCCTTCACCGTCACGCGCGGAATGTTCGACAGATAGCCGCGCAGCGCCACCGTCTGCGAATTGTCGACCACCGTCGCCTGGAAATCGCGCACGCGGGTGTAGAAGGCGTCGACGTTGAACACCAGCCGCCGGTCGAACGCCCGCGTCTTCAACCCGACCTCGTAGGTCGTGTTCAGCTCGGGCCGGACCACGGCGGTGGTCAGCACCGGCTGGTTGGCGGCATTGAGCGGCAGCCCCGACATGTTGATCCCGCCCGACTTGAACCCGCGCGCATAGCTCGCATAGCCGAGCACGCCGTCGCTCGCCTGCCACGCCAAATTGGCGCGACCCGACAGGCTGCCGTCGCGGTCGTGCGCCTGATAGCTCTGCCCGCGCAGCACCCCCAGCCGCGCGGTGTTGAGCGCCGCCGCCTGCGCGGGCGTCGGCGCCGTGATCGCCGGGCCGCCATAGGTGAAGGTCGAGTAATAGCCGTCCTTGTCCTCGTGCGTGTAGCGTAGCCCGCCGGTCAGCGTGACGCGGTCGACCAGCCGCAGGTTCGCCTCGCCGAACGCGGCATAGCTCCGGCTGCGGAAGTCGGTGCTGCCGTCCTGGGCATAGCCGTCGAGCAGGTTCCCCGGCACCGCCACCGCCGCCGCCCCCGTGCCCGTGGCGGTGCCGATCAGGTACCGCGCGGCCGCCGGGCCATAGATGCTGATCGGTCGCCCGGTCAGCCGCTGGCGGAACCCGTACAGCCCGACGACATAGGTCAGCCGGTGGTCGCCGTTCGACGCCAGCCGCAGCTCCTGGCTATACTGGTCCTGGCGCGACGGGATGTGCTGCGACAGCTGGATCGGGATGCCGGTGTAATCGCGGTCGTTCTCCGCGTCCCAGTTCCAGAAGCGCCACGCCGTCACCGACGTGATCGTGCCCCAGCCGAGGTCGAGGTCGCTGATCGCCGACACCCCGCCCTCGTTGGTGGTGGAGCCGAGCGGCCCGTCGATGTCGACGACGCGGTCATAGGGGTTGGTGCTGGGCGGCGTGTAGCCGAACTGCGCGGCGAGCCCCGCCGGCCCGCCGAACTGTCGCGCAGGCGCACGTTGCGTCGTGCCGACGCGGACGAACACCTGCGTGCAGCAATAGGCGTCGAAATTGGTGAAGTCGGCGATCACCCGCGTCTGCAACCGCTCGTCGGGCTTGAACAACAGCTGCCCGCGCACCGCCTGCGTGCCCAGCGTGTTCGCCGCGCGGCCGGTGCGGACATTGTCGAGCACGCCATTGCGTCGCGTCGACACGCCGGAGATGCGATAGGCGACCGTGTCGGTGATCGGCCCCGACGCCCAGCCGCGTGCCTGCACGAAGTCGAAATCGCCATAGGACAGCTCGGCATAGCCCTCGCGCGTGAACGTCGGCGCGCGCGACGTGACGTTGATCGCACCCGCCGTCGTATTCTTGCCGAACAGCGTGCCCTGCGGCCCGCGCAGTTCCTCGACCTGCTCGATATCGGCGAAGTCGAACGCGGCGGTGGCAGGTCGCGCATGATAGACCTGATCGACATAGAAGCCGACGCCCGGCTCCAGCCCGTCGTTCGACTGACTGACCGCGACGACGCTCGACCCGAGCCCGCGGATCGTCAGTGCGGTATTGCGCGGGTTGGCGGACGAATAGTTGAGCGTCGGGATCAGCGTGGTGATCCCTTGCGTGTTCACCGTATAGCTCTGGTCGAGCAGGTTGCCGCCGACCACCGACAGCGACCCCGGCACGGCCTGCGCGTCCTCCGCGCGGCGTCGGGCGGTGACGATCACCGTCGGCACCTCGTCGTCGCCGCGATCCTGGTCCGCCGCCAGCGCGCTCGCCGCGACCTGCGCCGTCGCCGGCACGCCCCATCCCGCCAGCGCACCGATCGCGGCCGCCGTCACCCGTCCTGCCTTCGTCATGTCAAACCCCTCGTTGTATTCATAGGCATACAACGAGATTGACACACCTGCCAGCCCGTTCGACCTCACCCGCATGGCCACGAACGACATCGCAGCCGACCGCGCACCGGCGCTATGGCACCGCGTGCTGCTTCCGACCGGAGCGCTCGGGCCGGGCAAGATCGCGCTGATGCGCGGCATCGCGGCGACCGGCTCGGTCTCCGCCGCCGCCCGGCGCCTGCGGATGAGTCACGCGCGCAGCGTCCAGCTGGTTGCGGCGATCAACGCGCTGGGGGCCGGGCCGCTGATCCTGACGCGCACCGGCGGCGGCGCGGGCGGTGGCGCGACGCTGACCGAACGCGGTCAGGCGGTGCTCGACGCCCATGCGCGGCTGGCGGCGGTGGTGGCAGAAGCGGCGGCGGCGCCGCTGGCGGCGCTGACCGAGGTCCTCGGCGACCCGCCACGTCAGGGATGAAAGACCCCGCCTAGACGCCGAGCACCGCCTCCACACCGGCGGTCTTGCCCGATAATCCCGGCACCTCGTCCAGCTGGCGTAGCGCGGTGAACCGTCCGCGCTCCTCACGGTATCGGACGATCTCCGGCCCGTGCCCGCGCAGCAGGTCGATGGCGTCGAGGTCAGCGGCGGTGGCGGTGTTGAGGTCGATCATCATGCCCGCGTAGCGCGCCCGTTCACCGCGCGCTACGCTCGCCCGATGGCGCGGGTGACGATCAGCGATGTGGCCGACGCGGCGGGCGTGTCGATCAAGACCGTCAGCCGCGTGCTCAACCGCGAGCGTTACGTCGGCGCCGCCACCCAGGCGCGCGTCGAGGCGGCGGTGGCGCGGCTGCGCTTTCGTCCCTCCTTTGCGGCGCGCGCGCTGGCGGGCGGCCGCTCGCACCAGATCGCGCTCGTCTGCGACAATCCCTCGCCCTACTACATCCATCAGATGCAGCTGGGCGTCCGCGACCGCTGCGCGGCGGCGGGCGTGCGGATGATCGCGCAGCCATATGATCGCGCCGGCGCGCACATCCTCGACGAGGTGGAGGAGCTGATCGGCACCACCCATGTCGACGGTCTCGTCCTCACCCCGCCGATCGCCGACGACGTCGCGGTGCTGGCGTGGCTGGAGGGCCGGCAGGTGCCGTTCGTCCGGGTGTCGCCCGGCGTCGACCCGGCGCGCGCGCCGTCGGTGTTCATCGACAACGCCCGCGCCGCTGCCGGGGTGGTGCGCCACCTGATCGGGCTCGGTCATCGCCGCATCGGCTTCGTCGGCGGCGACCCCGCCTTCGCCGCCAGCGCTCGGCGATCTGCGGGCTATCTGGCGGCGCTCGACGAGGCGAAGATCGCGCCGGAGGCGACGCTGATCCACACCGGCGACTTCTCGCTCGCCGCCGGGGCCGCCGCCGCCGAGGCGCTGCTGGCGTTGCCCGCGCCGCCGACCGCGATCGTCGCCGCCAACGACGAGATGGCCGCCGGGGTCCTGACGGTCGCGCACCGTCGCGGCGTGACGGTGCCCGCGCGGCTGTCGGTGGCGGGCTTCGGCGACGATGCGGTCGCGGCGATGGTCTGGCCGCCGCTCACCACCACGCGCCAGCCGACGCGCGATCTCGGCTATCGCGCCGCCGACCTGCTGCTGGCGCCCGGCGCGGACGCGCATCGCGAGCTGGCCTCACCACTGGTGGTGCGCGGCTCGACCGGTCCCGCGCCTAGTTAAGCAGCAACCCCGCCGCGCCCGCCGCCAGCAGCAGCGCCGTCAGCGTCGCCGCCGCGATCACCAGCAGCGGCCGGGGCCCCGTCTCCAGCAGCTGCGCCAGCGGCGAGCGGATCGCGGTCGCCGTCACCGCCGCCGCCAGCAACGCCGCCGCGACCCGTTCCGCGCCTTTCGCGACCTCCGCCGGGATCACCCCCGTCGAGTTCACCGCCGCCAGCGCGAAGAAGCCGACCACGAACCACGGGATGCCCGTGCCCTTGCCCCGCTCGCCGCGCGGCAGCGTCGCCGCGACCACCGCCAGCACCGGCGCCAGCAGCGCCACGCGGGTCAGCTTGACGATTGCCGCGATCTGGCCGGCACCGGGCGAAAAGGCATAGCCCGCGCCCAGCGCCTGCGCGACGTCGTGGATCGACGCGCCCAGCAGGAACCCCGCCTGCAGATCGGTGAACCGCAGCCCGTGCGCGATCAGCGGATACACCACCATCGCGCCCGCGCTCATCGCCGAGATGCCGACCAGCACCAGCGTCAGCTGCGCCTGGCTGACCCGCTTCTCGCCCAGCGTCGTCGCCAGCGCCATCGCCGCCGACGCGCCGCAGATCGCCACCGCGCCGCCCGCCAGCGTCCCGAACGTCCCGCCCAGCCCGAACCGCCGCGCCGCCAGCACGCCGACGCCGATCGTCACCGCGACGATGCCGATCACGCAGACCAGCGCCACCGGTCCCAGCGCCAGCACCTGCGCGCCGGTCACGCGCACGCCGACCAGCACGATCCCCCACCGCAGCAGCGACCGCGACGCGAAGCCCAGCCCCGGATGCAGCCGGCGATCGGCGGACAGGAAGTTGAGCGCCAGCCCGATCAGCAGCGCCATCAGCGTCGGCGGCGCGCCGTAGTGATCGCTCAGGAACCCCGCCGCCAGCGTCCCCAGCGCGACGATCGTCAGCCCCGGCAGATACGCGCGCCACCCGCGCGGGGCTGCCGCTTCCTCGTACAGCAGGTCGCCATACAGGTCGGCCGCCATCATCGTGTCGCCCCGCGGCGCGACCGGGCGGGTGGTCATCGTGGCGCTACCTCGAACATCCCCGGCCTGCTATCGCGCACAGCACGGCCTGACAACGCTATCACGGCCATCGGGGAGAGGGAGGGCGCATGGCCAGCCGCAAGTGGATCGTCGCGTTCGTGTTCGTCGCGATCATGCTCAACTATGTCGATCGCCAGATCCTCGCGCTGCTGAAGCCGACGCTGGAGCTGGAGTTCCGCTGGTCCGACCGCGACTATGCCAACATGGGCACCGCGTTTCAGGTCGCGACCGCGTTCGCGTTCCTCGGCACCGGCTGGTTCATCGATCGCGTCGGGTTGCGGCGCGGGTTCGCGGTCGGCGTCGGCGTCTGGAGCCTCGCGGGGATGGCGCACGCCTTCGCAACCGGGGTCGCCGCGTTCATCGGCGCGCGCGTCGTGCTGGGCGTCGCCGAGTCGGTCGGCACGCCCGCCGCGGTGAAGACCGCCGCCACCTATTTCGATCATCGCGAGCGCCAGATGGTGCTCGGCATCGGCAACACCGCGCCCAACGTCGGCGCGATCCTGACGCCGCTGGTGGTGCCGGCGATGGCGGTGGCGTTCGGGTGGCAGGCGACGTTCCTCGTCTGCGGCGCGCTCGGGCTGGTGTGGGTCGTTGCGTGGCTGTCGATGCGCTTCGTGCCCGTCACCCCGACCGGCCATGCCGAGCCGGAGCCCGCGCGCTGGGCCGACGCGCTCAACCGCAACACGGTCGCGATCGCGCTGGCGAAGGTGCTGTCGGATCAGGTCTGGTTCTTCATGCTGCTGTGGCTGCCCGACCTGTTCCACCGGCTGTTCGGGCTGAAGCAGGGGACGCTCGGCCTGCCCGTGGCGCTGGTCTATACGCTGGCGGCGTGCGGTGCGCTGACCGGCGGCTGGCTGCCCGCGCGGCTGATGGACCGCGGCTGGAGCGTCAACCGCGCGCGCAAGACGGCGATGCTGGTCTATGCGCTGCTGATCCTGCCGGTGCCGCTGGTCATGTCGGTGACCAGCCCGTGGACGGCGGCGCTGCTGCTCGGCCTCGGCCTGTTCGCGCATCAGGGCTTCTCGACCAACGTCTTCGGCCTCGTCACCGACGTCACGCCCGCGCGCAACGTCGGCTCGACGATCGGCATCGCCGCGTTCTGCGGCAATCTGTGGTCGATCGGGCTGATCCAGTTCGCGGCGTGGAGCCTCGCGAACGGCTGGGGCTACACGCCGTCGCTGGTGATCTGCGCCGTCAGCTACCTGACCGCGCTCGCGCTGGTGCAGCTCATCATCCCCACCATCGTGCCGGTGGAGGACAGGGGCGAAGTGCTGGGCCTGCACTGAAATCCTCCCCGCATGGCGGGGAGGGGGACCGCCGCGCAGCGGTGGTGGAGGGGGTTCACCGCAAGCGCACCGCCCGCGGTGAACCCCCTCCGTCAGCCGCTACGCGCCCGCCACCTCCCCGCGAGCGGGGAGGATTTCAGAACCCCACCCGCGCCGTCACGCCGTAATAGCGATCCGCATCGCGCGGGATCTGATAGCGGTACGATCCGCCCGGCCCGCCGTTGACGATCGCCGCCGCGAAGCTCTGGTCGAACAGGTTGCGGACCTGCGCCGTCACCCGGATCCTGTCGTCCGCCGTCACGAGCCCCGCCGTCAGGTTGACCAGCCCATAGCCGTCGATCGTGCCCAGCCGGCGTTGCGTCGCGTCCGGCCCGAACAGCGACAGCTCGCTCGACTGATAGCTGCCCTGCACGCCGCCGAAGAAGTCGACGCTGCCGCCCGAGCGATAGCGATAGTCGGCGTTGAGGTTGCCCTTCCACTTCGGCGCGAAGCCCAGCGGCGTGCCCGCCGGCACCACCGCCGTCGCCGCCGCGCCCGGTGCCACCAGGAAGCGGTTCACGTGCGCGTCGGTAAATGCCCCGCCGCCCGAGATCGTGAAATCGCGCACCGGCTGCCACACCGCGTCCAGCTCGACGCCCCGCGTCGAGATCTCGCCCGCGTTGGTGAACCGCGTCACCACCACGCCCGCGACCAGATCCGGGTTGTTCGCCTGGAAATTGTGGTATTTGGCATAGAAGCCGGCGAGGTTGAGCACCAGCTTGCCGCCGAACAGCGTGTTCTTCAGCCCCGCCTCGAACGCATCCGACGTCTCCGGCGAGATCGTGTTCGTGCCCGTCGCGGTCAGGTTGAAGAAGACGTTGTACGCCGGCCCCTTATAGCCGCGCGCATAGGTGGCGTAGAAGGTCGACTGCCGCGCCAGGTCGAATTGGAAGCCGCCCTTGCCCGACAGATTGTCGTTCTGCGTCCGCCCGCGGAACACGCCCGTTGCGCCGGTGCCGGTCGGCGTGACGGGGAAGCTCGGCTGGATGCCCGGCCCCGCCAGCGTCGTGTTGCGCGAGTGGAAGACCTCCAGCTCGTCATGCGTATAACGCAGCCCGCCGATCAGCCGGAAGCGCTCGGCGATGTTGACGGTGAACTGCCCGAACGCGGCATAATTGTCGAAGACCGAACCGAAGTCGGCGGTACCGGTCGGAAAGGTCGACGGGTTCGCGAGCGGGCTGGAGCACGGCGTCAGCACCGTCGGCGCGACGCCGCCCACGGCCGTGCAGACCTGATCGTTGCGCGTGAAGATGCGCTCGCTGTCCGCGTGCGAGAAATACAGCCCGGCGGTGAAGTCGATCAGCTGCCGTCCGGGCGAGGTCAGCCGCAGCTCCTGCGTCACCGTCTTGCCCGTCTGCGGCCCGAAATCGTGGAGCTGGTTGAAGCCGATATACGCCTGGTTCAGCCAGTCGCCGTCGCGGATCTCCGTGTTCCGATAATTGCGATAGCTGCCGATATAGGTGACTACGCCCGCGCCCGTCTGCACGTCCAGCTGGCCCGAAAAGCCATAGCCCGTCTCGCGCGTCGCGGTGATGAGGTTCTGGTTCACCTGCCGCGTCTCGTCCCCGCGCGGCGTCGGCAGCGCGGCGAAGGCGAGGCTGGTCGCGGGCGCGCCGGTCGCGGTCAGCGGCCCGGTCCCGATCACGTCGGCGCAGCAGTCGTCGTCGTTGCGGTGATAGTCGCCGATCAGCGTCAGCGTCACGTTGGGCGACAGGTCCGCGACCAGCTGCGCGCGGCCGCCATAATGTTCGAACCCGTTGACGTGCCGCCCGCCATAGGCCTGATTGGTGATATTGCCGTCATAGTTGGTGTAGAAGCCCGTCAGCCGCGTCCTGACGTTCTCGCCCAGCGGCACGTTCAGCACCGCGCGCCCGCGATATTCCGCGCGGCTGAAATAGCCCGCCTCGACATAGCCGCCGAACTCGCGCGTCGGTTGTTTCGAGGTGATGTTGATGACGCCCGCGCTCGCGTTCTTGCCGAACAGCGTGCCCTGCGGTCCGCGCAGCACTTCCATCCGGTCGATGTCGACCAGATCGCCGAACGCCTCGCCGGCGCGCGAGAACACGACGCCGTCGACCACCGTCGACACGCTCGGCTCGCCCGCGATCGAGAAGGTCGCGGTGCCGACGCCGCGCAGGAACACCGATTGGTTGAGCGTCGTCCCCGACTTCGCGAAGTTCAACGACGGCACCAGATACTGCGCGCCCTCGATCGAGGTCCGCCCCTGTTGGCTGAGCAGGTCGCCGCCGATCACCGTCACCGCCAGCGGCACGTCCTGCAATCGCTCCGACCGCTTCTGCGCGGTGACGATGATGTCGCCGGGCGTGGCGTTGTCGGTATCGGTCGGCTGCGCAGCCGGCGCCGCCGCTTGGGCGTCGGCGGACGGCGCGTCGACGCCGCGTGTCGTCGTGTCCTGCGCCAGCGCGGGCGCGGCGGTGAGTGCGACGAGCGCTGCGCCCGCCATCAGAAGCCGTTTGGTCATGTTCCTCCCCTTCGATGTTCTTTTTATTGGAAACCCAGTTCCGCCATCTCGACGACACGATGCTCGCGCGCGCTGATCTCCGCCGCCGTGCCGATCGCCACCGCGCGCAGGCCGTCGTCGGCGGTGACCTCTACCGGGCCTTCGCCGCGTACCGCCGCATTGAATTTCTGGTGCTCGTAAAAGGTGGAGCCATGGTGGTGCCCCGCCGCCAGCGCCGCCGCATCGGTCTCGACCGTGCGCCGTACCACCGCCTTGGGCGCGCGAAAGCCGACGCGCGGGCTCAGGACCAGCTCGCCCGACGGGATCGACACCTCGATCCGCGCGCGGTCGCCGGTGGCGGCGATCTCCTCCTGCTGCTCGGCGCCCTCGGCGAACATCGACAGGTCGAGCATCGCCCGGACGCCGTTGGCGAAATCCACCGTCGTATAGCTGTTGTCGATGATGTCCGGCCGCTCGCCGGCATAGTCCTCGTCCAGATGGTTCACGTCCATCGCGCCCGAGCAATAGACGCGCACCGCCTCCGCCCCGACGATCAGCCGCATCAGGTCGAAGAAGTGGCAGCATTTCTCCACCATCGTGCCGCCGGTGTTGCGGCTGAACCGGTTCCAGTCGCCGACCTTGGCGAGGAACGGGAAGCGATGCTCGCGGATCGACAGCATCCGCAAGCCACCGATCTCGCCGGCATGGATGGCGTCGACGAACGCCACCATCGGCGGCATGTAGCGATACTCCATCGCCGTCCAGAACACGCGGTCCGTTGCCGCCGCCCGCGCGACGATCCAGCGTGCGTCGTCGATCGTCGTCGCCAGCGGCTTCTCGCACAGGATGTGCAGTCCGGCGTCGAACAGCGGCACCAGCACGTCGCGATGGGTGAAGTTCGGCGAGGCGACGATCACCGCGTCGACCAGCCCGCTCGCCGCCAGCCCGGCCGCATCGTCGAACACCGCGACACCGTCCGCCCGCTCGCCCAGCGCGTTCTTCGCCCAGTCCAGCGACGTGCCGACCGGGTCCGCCAGCGCCGTCACCACCGCGCCGGGCGTGATCGCCAGGTTCTGGAGGTGCTCCACCCCCATCATCCCGGTGCCGACCAGCCCATAACGCACTTGCCCGACCAAATTGTTTGTCCCAATATGACAGCGATGTCTGAAATCACACTCTCACCCGAACCGCGGCCGCTTGGCAAGAGCGGCCTGACCGTTTCGCCGCTCGCCTGGGGCATGTGGCGCTTCGGCAACTCCACCGTCGCGGACGGCAGGGCGCTGATCGAGGCGGCGCTGGGCGCAGGCATCACGCTGTTCGACACCGCCGACATCTATGGCTTCGAATCGGTACAAAAGGGCTTCGGCGATGCCGAGGCGCTGCTCGGCCGCGTCTTCGCCGAATCACCCGACCTGCGCGCGCGCATGGTGCTGGCCACCAAGGGCGGCATCACGCCGCCGGTGCCGTACGACTCGAGCCGCGACTATCTCACCGCCGCGCTCGACGCCTCGCTGCGCCGGCTCGGCGTCGATCACGTCGACCTCTATCAGGTTCACCGCCCCGACATCCTGACCCATCCCGAGGAGCTGGCCGCGACGCTCGACGCGATGGTCGCGAGCGGGAAGGTCGGCGCGATCGGCGTGTCGAACATGACCCGTCATCAGACCACCGCGCTCGCGTCGTTCCTGAAGACCCCGCTCGCCAGCCTGCAGCCGGAGTTCTCCCCGCTCCACCTCGACCCGATGGTCGACGGGCTGTTCGACCTCGCGATGGAGCGCGATTACGCCGTGCTCGCCTGGTCGCCGCTGGGCGGCGGCCGGCTCGGCGATCCCGCCACCCCGCGCGGCGTCGCGGTTGCCGACGCGCTGGATCACGCCGCGCGGCGTTGCGGCGTCGTCCGCGCCGCCGCCGCCTATAGCTGGATCATGGCGCATCCCGCGCGCCCGATCCCGATCGTCGGTACGCAACAGGCATGGCGCATCGCGGAGGCCGCCGACGCCTTCAAGGTCACCTGGACGCGGGCGCAATGGTACGACGTGCTGGTCGCCGCGCGCGGGGAGAAGCTGCCATGACCAGCCGCTTCCGTCCGCTCCCCGACGACGACGCCAGCCCGCTGCCCGACAATGACGCGCGCGGGCCCTGCGAGGTCAGCTGGTTCTCCGCACTTTGCGACGACGATTACGAGTTCCTCGGCGTCCCCGATCCGATGCTGCGCTCGTCGTGGGAGCATTGCCGCGACATCGTGCTCCAGGCCGAAACCGGAGGCTACGACAACATCCTGCTGCCGTCGGGCTATGCGCTCGGCATCGACACCACCGCCTTCGCCGCCGCGATCGCGCCGATGCTCAAGCGCCTCGCGCTGCTGATGGCGGTCCGCATCGGCGAGACCTGGCCGCCACAGCTCGCGCGCCAGATCGCCACCATCGACCGGCTGCTCGGGGGTCGCCTGACCGTCAACATCATCTCCTCGGACATGCCCGGCGAGACGCTCGCCAGCGCGCCACGCTACGCCCGCACCGTCGAGGCGATGCACATCCTGAAAGTCCTGCTGAACGGCGAGGCGCTCGATCACCAGGGCGAGTTCTGGCAGCTCAAGCTCGATCCCCCCGCGGTCCGCACCGTCTCGGGCAAGGCGCCGTTGCTCTATTTCGGCGGCCTCTCGCCCGACGCGCGCGAGGCGGCGGCGAAGGGCTGCGACGTCTTCCTGATGTGGCCCGACAAGGAAGAGGCGGTCGCCGCGATCATCGCCGACATGAAGGCGCGCGCCGCCAGGCGCGACCGCAGCCTGCGCTTCGGCTATCGCGCCCACGTCATCGTCCGCGATACTGAGGCGGAGGCGCGCACCTATGCCGACCGGCTGCTGTCGAAGCTCGACGCCCAGCAGGGCGCGGCGATCCGCGCCAAATCGCTCGATTCGGCGAGCGCCGGCGTCGCCGCGCAGGCCGCGCTGCGCGAGAACGCCGCCGACGACGGCTATGCGGAGGCGAATCTGTGGACCGGCGTCGGCCGTGCCCGCTCCGGCTGCGGCGCCGCGATCGTCGGCGACCCGGATCAGGTGCTCGCCAAGCTGAACCGCTACCGCGACATGGGAATCGAGGCGTTCATCCTCTCGGGCTACCCCCACGCGGCGGAAGCGGACCTGTTCGCGCGCCACGTGCTGCCCAAGCTGGACCACGCGCCGCTGGCACGGTGACGCTTTCGTCCGTCATGCCGACCCCGTTTCAGCATGACGGTCGGGCAAAGCGCGCACTCTCACCCCTCCGCTTCAGGGGAGGGGCAGGGGGTGGGGCGCCGCCGCAAGCGACCGGCCTGTCGGAGAGGCCCCACCCCAACCTCTCCCCCGAAGGGGAAGGGCTTGCTAGAGCGACATCGTGGATCAGCTAGACCCCCACTTCGCCTCGACCCTCACCCGCCGCCGCCTCATCGCCGCCGGCGCGCTGGGGGCGGCCGGCGTTGCCGTGGGACAGGGGGCAACCGGGCAGGGACCCGGCTTTCCCGGCAAGACCGGCCTCGTCACGCTGCGCGCCCGCCCGCCGCTGCTCGAAACCCCGCTCGGCCTGCTCGGCCGCGACGTGTTCACGCCCAACGACCGGTTCTTCGTCCGCTGGCACTGGGCCGACATCCCGACCGCCGTCGACGTCCGCACCTTTCGCCTCAGGGTCGGCGGCCATGTCGCCCACCCGCAGGCGCTGACGCTCGCCGACATCCTCGCGATGCCGCGCATCCAGCTCGCCGCGGTCAACCAGTGCTCGGGCAACTCGCGCAGCCTGGTCGGCCCGCGCGTCGCGGGCGCGCAATGGGGCCATGGCGCGATGGGCAACGCGCGCTGGGTCGGCGTGCCGCTCCGCCACATCCTCGACCGCGTCGGCGTCCGGCCCGGCGCGGTCGACGTCCGGTTCGGCGGCCTCGACAAGCCGCTGGTCCCGCAAGCACCCGACTTCCTCAAATCGCTCGCCGTCGACCACGCCCGCGACGGCGAGGTGATGGTCGCGTTTCAGATGAACGGCGAGCAACTGCCGCTCCTCAACGGTTTCCCGCTGCGGCTGATCGTGCCCGGCTGGTTCTCGACCTATTGGGTCAAGGCGCTCGACACGATCGAGGTCCTCGCCCGGCCTGACGACAATTTCTGGATGGCGAAGGCCTATCGCATCCCGACCGCACCGCACGCCACCGTCGTGCCGGGCGCGAAGGACTTCCCCACCGTGCCCATCAACGCGATGCCGCCGCGCTCGTGGGTGACCAGCCTCGATCCCGGCCAGACCGTCGCGTTCGAGCCGACCATCCCGATCGCCGGTCTGGCGCTCGGCGGCGCGCACGGTGTCGCGAAGGTCGACGTGTCGAGCGACGGGCGCCGCTGGTACAAGGCGGTGCTCGGCCCTGACCACGGCCGCTACTCCTTCCGCCGCTGGGATGCGCGCGTGCCGGTGGCGGGCCAGGGGCCGGTCCGGCTGATGAGCCGCTGCTGGAACACCGCCGGCGAGGTCCAGCCCTTCGCGCCCGTCTGGAACCCCGGCGGCTACGCGCGCAACCAGGTCGAGGTCACCACCATTGTCGCAGCCTAGGTTTCCGTTCGGCCTGCTCGGCTTCGGCGGCGTCGCGGCGGCGGCCGCGCTGCTGCTCGTGCTGGGCGCGCCGCGCGACCGTGGCGTGCCGCCGGTCCGCCCGACACCGTCGCCGCCGTCGCTCACCGCGAACGGCGTCACGCTCGCCTCGGTCGCGGAGACCTATCCGACCGACGACCTCGCGCTGCCCGCCGGCCCGCACCGCGACGCGGTCGAGGCCAATTGCACCAGCTGCCACTCGCCCGCGATGATCGTCAGCCAGCCGCCGCTGACCCGCGCGCAGTGGCAGGCGGAGGTCGAGAAGATGCAAAAGACCTACCACGCCCCGGTCGACCCGGCGGCGGTGCCGGGGATCGTGGCGTATCTGGAGGGATTGAGCGAGGCACCGCACTAAATCCTCCCCGCGAGCGGGGAGGTGGCAGCCCGTAGGGCTGACGGAGGGGGCGCGCCGCCTGGCGCAGCGCTCGTGGGGAGCCCCCTCCACCACCGCTGCGCGGCGGTCCCCCTCCGCGCGAGCGGGGAGGACTTACCGCCTCCTCACCACCCACCGCACCAGTCCCGCCGCCGCGATCACCGCCCAGGCGCTCTCGATCACGACCGCCGACCAGTTGAACGCCCCCGTCAGCGACACCAGCACCGCCACCGCCCCCACCAGATTGCACAGTAGCGCCGCCGGTCGCAGCGGATCGATCCGCCCGCTCACCGTCAGCGCATAGGCGGCGAGCATCAACAGCACGCCGACCATCCCGATCGCGTCGAGCAGGGTGAAGGAAGCCATCGTCGCGCCGTGCCCGCCCGCGCAACCTCGCGCAACCCGTGCGCGATTCCAGCTGGCAGCCCATCCCGATCCCCCGCGCTCGAAGATTGGCAGCCAGTGGCGCATGACCTCTCTCCCCGACGCGCTGACCGAGTGGCGCGAGGCGCCGCGCGTCCGCATCCTCAACGCAAATCCGCTCGCCGACTCCGCCCGCTACGTGCTGTGCTGGCTTCAGCAGGCATTGCGCGCGCGCGACAACCCGGTGATCGACGCCGCGATCCGCCTCGCCGACCACCTCGGCCTGCCGGTGCTCGTCTATCACGGCGTCCGCGAGGACTATCCCTACGCCTCGGACCGGCTGCACCGCTTCATCCTCGGCGCCAGCCGCGACCTCGAACGCGACTGCGCCGCGCGCGGCCTCGCCTGCGTCCAGTTCATCGACCGCGCCGCGCATCGCGAAAAGGGCCTCGTCTATCGCCTCGCCGTCGACGCGGCGGCGATGGTGCTGGAGGATCAGCCCGCCTTCGTCGCGCAGTGGCAGGCCGAACGCTTCGCCGCGAAGACGGACGCCGCCGTCCTCGCGGTCAACGCCGCTTGCGTCGTCCCGCCGCTGGCGCTGGATCAGGGGGTGAAGACGACTTCCGCCTTCCGCCGCCGGCATCAGGCGGTGCGCGAGGACTGGTACGACTGGACCGACGAGACGCCGACGCAGCCGCCTTATGCCGGTCCGCTACCCTTCGAACCGGATCGGTTGGCCGATGCGACCGACGCCGACCTCGACGCGCTCGTCGCCGCCTGTACGATCGACCACGCGCTGCCGCCGTCGGCGATGTTCCCCGCCACCCGCGCCGAGGTCGCCGCACGGCTCGATCGCCTGCGCACCGAGGTGCTGCCCGACTATGCCGAGGCGCGCCGCGAGGCCCGCCGTCCCGAAGGCGCCAGCGCGCTCTCGCCCTATCTCCACTTCGGCGTCGTCGGCCCGCGCGAGGTCGTGGCGGCGGTGCAGGCCGCCGATGTCTCCGCCGATACCCGCGCCAAGTTCCTCGACGAGCTGCTCACCTGGCGCGAGTGGTTCCACTACAAGGCGCGCTCGCTGCCCGTCCCCGAGCGCTACGACCGCGTCCCCGCCTGGGCGCAGCGCGAGCTGGACGAACACGCCGCCGACCCGCGCCCCGAACTCGAGTCCCTCACCGCGCTGGTTCGCGGCGAAACCGCCGACGAGGTCTGGAACGCCTGTCAGAAACAATATCTGGTCGACGGCTGGATGCACAACAACCTCCGCATGTATTGGAGCAAGCGCCTGATCGCGATGACCCCGACGCCCGAGGCCGGCTGGGCGACGGCGTGCTACCTCAACGACCGCCTCAGCCTCGATGGCCGCGACCCGTCGACCTACGGCAACATCGCCTGGGCGTTCGGCGACTCCCAGCCCGGCTATCGGCGCGGCCCGATCTTCGGCCTCGTCCCCACCCGCGTCGACAAGACGCTCCGCAAGGTCAACGGCGACGCCTGGTTCGCGAAAGGCGCGGCGAGGCCGGTGCCGGACCTGGACATTCCCGACGAACCGCCGGTGGACCCGTATCTGACGGGCCATCTCCCTCTCCCGCTTGCGGGAGAGGAACAGCCTGCGAAGCAGGCAGGGTGAGGGCCGGGCGCTAGATCGAACGCCGCCCGTCGCAGTCTGCGGGCCGCAATTAGGCTTCGCCTCCTGCGTCGAAGGCGGTGACGCTATCCGCCTCGCGCCAGCCGGTTTTCCTCGGCCGAGAACCCCGCCGCCGCCGGCACATCGGTCGCGAAATAGGCGACCCCCGTTCCGCTCGCCGGATCGACCCACAGCCCCGAGCGCAGGCCGTACGCCTCGCCCGCATGCCCGAGCCGCGGCCGCCCATCGCCGACCGGATCGTCGGCGCACGTCCCGGTCGAAGCGCGGGGGCTGGCGGTGAACGTCACCGCCAGCCCATAGCGGCAGTAAAAGCCGCCCTCGGTCACGCCGTTATGCCCGTCGAACATCCATAACGGGCGCTCCAGCAACGCGAACGTCACCGGCTTCAGCAACCGCACGCCGTCGACCTCGCCCCGACCGAGCAGCAGCCGCCCGACCGTCGCCAGATCGCGCATCGACACCCGCAGTCCTCCCTGCGGAGAGAAGATCGCGCCGTTCGCCCCCGCGCGCCACGTCGCCAGGTCGCACGACCCGTCGCGCGCCGGCGTCACCGGACACCGCGCGATCTCCGCCGGCGTATCCTTCACCGGCACCCCGTCGCGATACAGCACCACCGCCCGCGCCCGCGTCGCCGGCGCACAGCTCGCCCAATTGTAGCAGGCGTCCAGCCGCAACGGCCGCAGCACCAGCCGTGCCATCGACCGGTCGAACCGCTCCCCCGTCACGCGCTCCATCACCGCCGCGACGACCGGAAAATTGAAGTTGGTGTAGTGAAACCACGCCCCCGGCGCATGGCCGCTATCCCATGCCCGCGGATCGTCCAGCACGCCGTGCATCTCGGCGTCGAGCGGCAGGACGTAATCGATCGTGTCGGTCAGGCTCGACCGATGCGACAGCAACAATCGAAGCGTGATCGGCGCGTCGGGGAACGCCGGATTCCGCAACGACCACCCCAGATACCGCGACACGTCCGCGTCGAGGTCGAGCCGCCCCTGCTCCACCAGCCGCAAAACCGCGATCGCCACGAGCAGCTTCGACACCGACGCCACCCGCACGGGATCGTCGGCGGTGACGGACCGCCCGGTGTCATGATCGGCGAAGCCTTCGGCGCGAACCGAGATGACCCCGTCCCGATCGAACGCCACCCTGACGGCCGCCATCGGCGCGCGCGGTTGCTGCGCCGCGCCCGACGCACTCACGACAGCCGTCATCCCCGCGACCATTACCGTTTTCCGCGCGGCCACTACCGTCATCCCCGCGAAAGCGGGGACCCATCTCCCGACCCGCGCCGGGGCAAAGCCGCCCCGTCGACCGGCGCTGGCGTGAGGCCGGTCGGGTGCGCGCGAGTCCTTCGACAGCATGCCGCAGGCCGCGCCGCGCTTAGAAGCGCACTTCCGTCGTGACCGTGAACGAGCGCCCGCGCGGGTCCGCCACGCGCGGCTCCCACGAGCTGCCCGCGCCCGTGTTCGAGTCGTAGGTGATCGCGAACGGCGGGTCGGTGTCGAGCAGATTGCGGACGCCGAACGTCAGGTTGAAGTTTGGCGCGATCCGCACCCCCGCCGTCAGGTTGTAGAGCGTGTAGCTGTCGACGCGGGCATTATAGTCCGGTCGCGTCGCGCTGAGGTTCGGGCCGGTGAGCGAATTGGGCAGGCCGAAGTTGCGATAGCCGTCGCGATAGATCTGCGACAGGCTCAGCGTCACCGTGTCGTTGCTCCAGGTCACGAACGCATTGTGCTTCCACTTCAGCCCCAGGTCGCCGGCGAAAGTGAAGTTGCCGATCAGGCTCGGGCCATAGGGCTGCGTCGGCAGCAGCTTCTCGCGCTTCTTGAGCAGCCGCGTCCCGTCCAGCCCCAGCGACAGCACGCCGTCGCCCAGCTCGAACCCGCCGCGCACCGACACCTCCAGCCCCTGCGTCCGCCTGGACCCGATATTGTCCGACCGCAGGTCGATGACGGTGATCGTGCCCGCCGCGTTGCGCGTGAAGCGGTCGGGGAAGAACCGGTAATTCTGGTACAGCTGCGTCGCGGTCAGCGCGCCGATCGTGTTGTCGACCGCGATGTTCCAGAAATCGAGCGACGCGCTGAACCGGGGCGCGGGCGTGACCACAATGCCGACCGAATATTGATCGGACGTCTCCGGGCCCAGATTGGCGTTGCCGCCGGTCAGCGTGTCGGGCGTGATCGCCGCGCAGCCCGGCGTCACGTTGACGACGCCGCCGACCGGACAGGTGGTCGGATCGGTCTGGTTCGCGCCGGGGTTGGGCGACTGCGTCGTGCCGTTGAAGATCTGGTTGAACGTCGGCACGCGAAAGCCGGTGTTGTACGATCCGCGCACCAGCAGCCAGCTGGCCGGCGTGAACTTCGCCGTCACCTTCGGATTGGTGGTCGTGCCGAACCCGGTATAGTCGTCGACGCGCACCGCGCCGGTCAGCTCGAAGAACGAGAAGATCGGCACGCCCAGTTCGGCGTACGCCGCCTTCACGTCGCGATGGACCTCGTTCAGCGCGTTCACATTGTCGAACGCCGCGTTGAAGATGTCGGGCTGTGCCAGCGTCGCGGCGGTCGAGCCGTTGAACCGATAGCCCTCGCGCCGATAATCGACGCCCAGCGCCAGCTGCACGTCGCCGCCGGGCAGGTGGAACAGCTTGCCCGCAATCGAGCCGTCGAACTGCCGGACGTCGTAGCGCCCGCCGTACAGCACCGCGCCGCGCGCCGACACCGCCTCCAGCCCGGCGATCGCCTGTGGCGACTGGACGAGCGAGAAGGGGTTGATGATGCCGCTATTGAACAGCCCGACGATGCCGGGGGCGGTGGCGCCGGGCGCGGTCGGCGCGCGCGGGTCCGCCCCGCCGGTCACGGCGCCGGCGATCCCCGATCCCGCTGCCGCGGCGGCGTTCAGGAAGGTGCCGCGATACTGATAGCCGCTGCCCAGCACCGACGTGCTCTCGCTCTTCGCATAGGACGCGCCGACGCGGTAATCGAAGCCGAGCGCCAACGGCCCCTCCGCGCCGATGGCGGCGCGGAACGTCGTCGTGTCGGTGACATATTCGCGCGTGCCGCAGGCGATGCAGCGATAGCGGAACGCGATCGGCTTGCCGTAATTGCCCACCGCATCGACGGTGCGATCGCCGACCGCGCCGATCGCGGGGAACACCGCCGCGATCTGGTCATAGACCGAATTGTACGTCGCCGCGGTCAGGCCGTTGAGCGGATAGGCGATCGGCAGCGAGGTGTTGTTCGCCGAATACTGGTTCTCCGAAAAGCGCTTGGCGGAATGCGCGTCCGACCCCGTCACCTCCGCGAACAGCTCGTGCCGACCGAGCGCCACCGTGCCGCGCCCGTAATAGGTCAGCGTCTCGATCGGCTGTTGCAGCACCGCCGCGCGGCCGGTGTCATAGGCGCAGGCATAGCGCGCGCCCGGCGCGTTCCACAGCTGATAGTCATACGGCATGCCGCCGTCGAACGACGTACAGCCCGCGCCGCCCGGCAGGTTGAGCGGGTTGATGCCGCCGTCGGCCCGCGTTGCCGTGCCCGGCACCACCAAGCCACTTAGGTAAAGCGGGTTTGCCACGCAGTTGTTGGTTGCGACCGATCCGCTGGTACATTGGGTCGTGCCGCCGAGCAGCGTGCCGCCCTGCGTGATGCCGATCCCGGCGGCGGTCGGGTTGATCGGAAAGGCGGTCGCGATCGGCGTGCCGCGCGTGTCGATCGACAGTCCGCGATTGGGCTGATTGCCGTTCACGAAATCGCGATCGCGGCCGTACAGCGCGCCGTTCCACGACTTCGACGCGGAGAACATGATGTTGAAGCCCTGCTCGCGCAGGTTGCCGATACCGGCGGTGCCGGACACGCGATAGACCGGCGCGTCGCCCTGCTCGGTCTGGTCGGTAAAGGCGGTCAGGTCGACGCCGGTGAAGTCCTTGCGCGTGATGAAGTTGATGACGCCGCCGATCGCGTCGGTGCCATAGATCGCCGACGCGCCGTCCTTCAGCACTTCGACGCGGTCGATCGCCGCGAACGGGATCTGGTTCACGTCGACCGCTGAGCCGGTCAGTCCGTGCGCCGCGACCCGCCGCCCGTTGAGCAGCACCAGCGTCGCCGCCGATCCCTGCCCGCGCAGGTTCGCCGCCGACAGCCCGTTGGTGCCGCGTTGCGCGCCGCTCGTCACGTCCGAGTTCGACGCCAGGTTGTCCGCGCCGTTGCCGTTGGTCGACAGGAACGAGATCAATTGCTCGGGGCTGTTGATGCCCTCGCGCGACAGGTCCTGCGTGGTGATGATCTGCAGCGGCAACGCCGACTTGTTCGGGTCTTGCCGCAGTCGCGATCCGGTGACCAGCACCTCGCGCCCGCCCTCGTCGTCGCGACTGTCCGCCTGCGCCGGCGTCGCGCTCAGGTTCGCGCCCGTGTCCGGTGTCGCCGCGCCCGTCGGCGTGTCCGCGTTCGGCGTCGTTTGCGCCTGCGGCACCTGCGCGCCCGCCGCACCCGGCACCAACGCGGCCAATGCGACGCCCGCGAGGATAATCCCCTTGCTCATCATGAACCCCCGATTCTCCCGGTGCCTCCGTGATCGGTGGTCTCCGTTGATCGCAGTAAGCAACAGAAGGGCAGGCGAGCGCCAGCGAAAAATGACGGAGATATGACGGCAGGCACCGAACGGAACATGACGCCGGCGAAGGAACGTGCATCGACCCTTCATTCCGGCCACAGGCCGGGCCATCGCTTTCTGCCCGGCACCCGCTTGACCTCCACGCCCGCACCCTCGACCCTCGCCGCGATGGACCTGGCCCGCCCGCGCACGCGCCTGATGGCGCTATACGTTCTGCTCGGCTTTTCCGCCGGCCTGCCCTTCTACATGTTCTCCACGGTGCTCTCGGTGCGGCTCGCCGAGCATCGCGTCCCGCTCGCGATCATCGGCTTCTTCGCCTGGGTGCAGCTGCTGCCGACCTTCAAGTTCCTCTGGGCACCGCTGCTCGACCGCTACGCCGTGCCCGGTCTCGGCCGGTTCTGGGGCAAGCGCGTCGGCTGGATCATGCTCGCGCAGCTCGGCATCTGCACCAGCCTGCTCGCGATGGCGCTGACCACCGGCGACGTCAGCCTGCCGCTCACCGCGCTGTTCGCGACGCTGCTCGCCTTCTGGACGACGACGCTGGAGGTCGCCGCCGACGCCTGGCGGATCGAGCTGGCGCCGACGCCCGCCGCGCAGGGGCCGCTCACCGCCGCGAACCTGTGGGGTTACCGCAGCGCGATGGTCGCGGCGGGCAGCGGCGCGTTGCTGGTCGCCGACGCGCGCGGCTGGACCGCCTCGTATCTCGTCATCGCCGCCGGCGCCTTCGTCCCGCTGCCGATCCTCGTCGCGTTACGCCCGGAAGGGGAGGGCGGGGGGCGCCTCGTCGCCCTCGCCACCGGCCTCGTCGCAAGCCTCGCGATCCTCGTCGCCGCCGCGCTCGTCACCGCCGGCGTCGGCACCGCGCTCCTCGCCGCCGCCACCGGCCTCGGTATCGGCGCGGCGAGCAACGTCACCCCCTGGGTGCTCGGCCTCGCGATGCTGCCCTTCCTGCTGATGGCCGCCGCGCTGCCGCGCATCCGCCGCGCCGCCCCCGACTCGCGGCTCCGCA
The DNA here is from genome assembly GCF_965200135.1 of Sphingomonas sp. GTDB lineage: Bacteria > Pseudomonadota > Alphaproteobacteria > Sphingomonadales > Sphingomonadaceae > Sphingomonas. The sequence continues at coordinate 3,290 of NZ_CBDATK010000010.1, read as the reverse complement.
CGTCGGCCGCGATCGGCCCGTACGTCGACTTCTTCTGGCGTTACGGCGCGCTCGCGATCGCGCTGATGGCGTTCGTGTCGGTGTACCGGATGGGTGACGTCCTCGCGCTCAACCTGTCCAAGCCGATGGTGCTCGGGCTGGGCTATACCAAGAGCGAGATCGGCTGGGCCGACGGCCTCGTCGCGCTCGCCGCCAGCATCGTCGGCGTCGGGATCGGCGGCTGGATGGTCACCCGCTGGCGCTGGAGCGTGACGCTGTCGCTCGCCGCGCTCTTCGCCGCGATCGGTAATCTCGGCTTCGTCTGGCTGGCGCACCAGCCGCGCGGGGTCGGCCTGCTTTATCTCGCCACCGCCGCCGATCAGTTCGGCAACGGCATGGCGGGCGCGGTGTTCGTCGTCTACCTGTCGATGCTCGTGAACCCGCGCTTCGCCGGCGCGCAATACGCCTTCCTGTCGGGCTTCGCGTTCCTGCTGCCGAGGCTGTTGGCGGGGGCGGGCGGCTCGATCGTCGCGCGGCTCGACGCGAGCGGCTATCGCGGCTTCGACCTGTTCTTCCTCGCCTCCGCCGTCATCAGCCTCGCCGCGATCCTGTTCCTGCCCGTCGTGCTGCGTGCCAAGGCGCGAACGGCATGATCGACCACGCTTTCGCCCCCGTCGCCGCCGCGCTGGCGTCCGGCGCGATCCCCGGTGCCGCGCTCGGCATCGTCACCGCCGACGGCCGCGTCGAGACCCGCGTCGCCGGTCACGCCGCGATCGAGCCGACGCCGGAGCCGCTCACCCCCGACCACTGGTTCGACCTCGCCTCGCTGACCAAGCCGATCTTCACCGCCACCGCGATCCTGACGCTGGCGAGGCAGGGCCGCCTCGACCTCGATCGCCCGCTCACCGACGCGATACCCGACCTGCGCCAATACGATCCCGCGGCGCCCGAGCGCCGCCTGACCTTCCGCCGGTGCCTCGCCCACGCGACGCACCTGCCCGCGGTCGAGCCGATCTACACCTACGGCAGCGACCCCGCGACGCTGCGCGCCTTCATCCTCCAGCGCGAATGGCGCAGCGGGCCGCCGGCCTATTCCGACATCAACTACCTGCTGCTCGGCATCGCGATCGAGCGCCTCACCGGCGCGCCGCTCGACCGGTGGCCGCTAGGCGACGGCCTGAGCTGGGGGGCGCCCCCCGGCCCCGCCGTCAGCACCGAACGCTGCACCTGGCGTGGCCGCGTGCTCCGCGGCGAGGTCCACGACGAGAACGCGTGGGCGCTCGGCGGCCGCGCCGGTCACGCCGGCCTGTTCGGCACGCTCGCCGGCGTCCTCGGCTTCGCGCAGGCTCTACTCGCCGACGCCCCGTGCGAGGTCCGGGACACGGTCCACGCCACGCGCACCTGCGGCTGGGACAAGGCGCACCCCGGCTGGCCCGGCAGCGACGCCTGCTCGCCCGGAACGATCGGCCACACCGGGTTCACCGGCACCGGCCTGTGGCTCGACTTCGACCGGGGGGTGGCCTGGACCCTCCTCACCAACCGCATCCACCCGACCCGGCATTCGGCGGCGGCGCAGTCGATCTTCGCACTTCGCTCGGCGGTGGGGGAGGCGGTGGTCTCGGCATTCGATGCGGGGCGTCCGCGAGACGTTGCTTTACCGTTCTCGTAAATTGGACGCGGGCTTGGGTTCGGCGATTGTCAGCTTGTGGTGGAAAGCGGACCTTGCGCCTCCCCTAGCGTAGGATGTCGACGTCAGGATCTGCCGCTGCAGCCTTGCCGGCCTGGAGTGCAATCTTGAAGATGCGTATCCAAAGAAGTAGTCGTCTGAAGAGTGACGGGGAGTACCGGCTTTCACGTCGGAGCAGATAGCTTTTCGCGAAAAGGTGTCCTTTTGCTGCTGCCGTGTCCAGCCATTCGACGCCGCGACAGACATCAACAGCTCCGCCCCGACCTTCCAGCATTTGCTTACCGAGCCAATACATGCAGGAAACATTACCTGCTTCCGCACCATACTGAAATGCGGTCCGCGCCTTTTCATCTTCGCCTAGATCCATCCATATCTGCCCTAAGCGGCGTTGCGCTTCATCACTGCCGTGGCTTGCAGCACAGTCATAGTAGAAGATGGCGTTTCTCAGATCAGATGATTCTAGATCGCCCCGTTCATAGAGGGCGCCGAGAGAAACCAGCGAATATATGGAACCTCTAGAGGCTACAGGCTCCAAGAGGCGGCGCGCTTCTTCGTAGTCACCCTGTTCTATTGCTAGATACGCCCGGAGCTCCTGATCGTAGTCTTCGATCGATCCGAGCATCGAGTCAGTGTCACCCAACTCGTGCCTCTCGTGGCTCATTAAGCGAGTTTAAAGGTCGTTGCCGATGTCCGCAAGGTATCGAAGACGGACGTGACGCGAATGTCCGCTATTGGGCGTGAACCGACTCCCGGACGCGCTTCTGATTCGCCGCCGCATTCGCCTTCAACGCTGCATCCATCGCCGCTGTCGCGCCCGCAACCCTCGGCACGTCGCCCGCGAACGCCGCTAACACCAGCCGCCGCCCGCTCACCGCGATCATACAGCCCGCCAGCGTGTTGGGCGCGTTGAGCACCTCGCCTTCGACACTGGCGCCCGGCCCCTCCGCCACACGGCGGCGCGTCAGGGTCGGCCGACGACCGCCTCAATTATAAGTCGGAAAGATGCTGTTCGGCTGCTTCATCGCCCGCTCCGCGACCTGCGCGAACGTCTCGCGGGTCATTTGTCCGAACCCCGGCATCCGGGCGAAGCGCCCGCCGTCTTCGGTCGCGCCGTCATAGCCGTTGAAGGCGACGCGCAGCGGATTGAACGCGCATGTCGCGTCCTTCAGCTTGAGCGTCAGCGCCTCCATGTCGTCGACCAGCCGCAGGATCTCGTCGCGGAACATGGGCACGTACCGATACATCGACGTCTCCGCGAGGCCGGGATTGCTCATCAGGATGGTCTCGTGGATCATCGAGCCGAGGCTTCGCAACGCCGCGGTCTGATGGTCGCCGCGAAACGACGTGCTGCCGTATTTCGACGACACGTACATGTTCGCCAGCATGATCGCGACCCACTCCTCGAAATTGTCGAAGCGGCCGAGCGCCGTGTGCTTCATCACGCCCAGCGTCGCGCGCGCGGCATGCACGATCTCGTGCAGTAGGACCGCGTCGGGCTGGGCGGCCGGCCCCGCCAGGCCGCGCAGCATCCGAAGCGAGACGAAGATCGTCGCGGCCGATCCCTTGCCGGTCGTGACCGCGTCGCGCCCACGAAAGCTGACCTGCGTGCCGGCGGCCTCGGCGT
>NZ_CBDATK010000009.1:0-301437 GCF_965200135.1 Sphingomonas sp. | reverse complement strand
GCTCGCCCGCGACGCGCGCCAGCACGCGGTCCAGCGCTTCCAGCACGATCACCCGCTTGCCCGCCTTCGCCAGCACCGCCGCCGCCTCCAGCCCGATATAGCCGCCGCCGATCACCACCGCACCGGCGACACCCGCCATTTCCGCGCGCATCCGGTCGGCATCGGCGCGCGTGCGAACGGTGTGGACGCCGACCAGATCATGGCCGGAACAGACCAGCCGGCGCGGCGCGCCGCCGGTGGCCCAGATCAGGTGGCGATAGCCGAGCGTCTCGCCGGTGTCGGTCGCGACCGTGTGCGCCACCGGGTCCATCGTCGTCACCCGCCGCCCGAGCAGCAACGCGACGTCGCGCTCCGCCCAAAACGCCACCGGGCGGATCAGCAGCCGCTCGAAGCTCTTGTCGCCCGACAGATACTCCTTGGACAGCGGCGGACGCTCATAGGGCGGGTCGGGCTCGTCGCCGACGATCGCGATCGAGCCGGCGAACTTCTGCTGGCGCAGCGCGATCGCAGCCTGGGCGCCGCCATGCCCGGCACCGACGATGAGGACATCGTAAGCTGTCATCGCGCGGCGGTAGCGCCGACCGGGGTGGTCGGGCAAGCCGCGCTCCGTCCTCACCGGGCGGCGGCGTCCACCCGCAGCAGGACCACGCCATGTGTCGGTGGTGCGCCATAGATCCCCTCCGACCGAGCGGCCCTAGTCCGCCACGTCGCACCGCATCCAGAAGATATGCGAGCCGCGGCCCGAGACGAAGCTGTGCTTCCCCCCGCGTCGGTGCCGAGCCGGAACCGGTTGCCGCGCGCAAGCAGCGATCCGGTGATCCTGCGCGGCGTCCTCACCGGCGGCGCGGCGGCGGACAGGCCTAGCGCCGCGACCCGCCATCGTCAGCACACCTCGGCGGTGGACGTCGGCGGTGGACGTCGGCGGCCCGCCCGGCGGCACCCGCGCGGGGCTGAGGTAAAAGGCGTCGCCGGTCAGCCGGTGGCGGGTGCCGTAAACCTCACCCAGCAGCGCGAACAGTGCCGGGTCGTCGCGCGTGGGCTTCTTCCAGTCGCGCTGCTCGGGCAGGTCCATCGTGCCTTCGGTTTCCGCCATGATCACGACCCGCGCGCCCAGCTTGACCAGCGCGGCGCGGACGTCGGGACGATGCTCCAGCATCTCGGCGACGATGCTGCGCGCCCGCACCAGCGCCTCGGGCGGCGTCGCGGCGGAGGCGGTGATCGGAATGCCGCCGGCGTTCAGATACTGGGTGTAGAACGGGTCCAGGGCCATGGTGGCGGGAACCGGTGACGGTCGCGCCATCGACGCACAGCCGGACAAGGCGGAGACGATGGCGACACCAGCCAGTACCGAGAGTTCGCGCCAACGCATTCTCGATCCTGTCACGACCCGCTCCCATACTCGGCCTCTTGCAGCGTATTCCGTACGACAAACCTTTGTCGAGCGGCGCAAAGGTCAACGTAGCTGACGCTTGCCCCGGCCGCTGCCGGCATTTATTGAGCGTCTTCGTGAACGCCATGATGATCGGTCAGTCCCCTCCCGCGGTTCAGCCCGCACCCGTCGCGACCGACGCGGGCCAGCTTCCGGCGGACGTCAGGGGCATCCTGGAGTTCGCGATCGGCGAGGGCGATGCCGCCACGATCGAGCGTGTGTTCGGCTACGCGCGGCGCGCCCGCCCCGATGCGGTCGCCGCGATCGACGCGCTACACGCGACCTACCAGCAACAGCTCGACCGCAAGCGCCGGGAAGAAGCGACGGCCGCGGAGGTCCGGCTGGCGCGCTGGAATCCGCTCGTCAATTGGGCCGGCCAGCTGGAGTTCGGCGCCTCCTGGACGACCGGCGCCGCGTCCAGCCTCGGGCTGCTCGGCTCGGTCGACGTCGAGCGCAAGGGCGTCGCGTGGACGCACAAGCTGCAGGTGCGCGGCGAGATGCAGGAAACGAACGGCTCGCGCGCGGTGGAGCGCGTGACGGCGTCGTGGCAGCCGCGTTACAGCTTCGGCGAACGCGGCTATACCTTCGGGTTGACGCAATACGAGCACGATCCCGCGCTCGGCTACGACAACCGCTACTCGGTCGGCATCGGCGCGGGCCTGCGCTTCGGCAGCCCCGAACGGCTGCAACTCCTGGTGGATGGTGGCCCCGCCGTCCGCCGCACCGACCGTCTGGACGAAAGCCGTACCGCCCTCGCCGGCAGAGGCTCCGCCGACCTGAACTGGCCGCTCTCGTCGCGCCTGATACTCAAGCAGAAGGTCGCCGCCTTCTTCGAGGACGGCAAGACCGACGGCCTCTCCGCCTCGTCGCTGGACACACAGCTTTCCCGCAATCTGAAATTGCGCCTGTCCTACGAATACCGCTTCGAGAACGAACGACCGGTCGCCAACGGCGGTTCGACCAGCCGCGCGAGCTTCATCTTCGGCCTGTAGGATCGCCGCCGAACGCCAGCCGTCCGAGCTGCCTCGTCGGGTCGAACCGTCAAGCTGCCGCAGGCTGCGTGCATCAGTTCGACAAACGACTTTGCCGTCCAACTGCTCGACGGCAACCATCGTGCTCGCGGCGGTAAGAGGCCGTTCCCCACGCCAGCGCAGCACCCTTTGCGCGCGCGGAGATCCTGCCGGCTCGATCATTGACCCTGTGGAGACGACATATCGTCCAGCGGCGGGCTGCGCTCTTGCCAGCGCCCGGATCGTTACGGGACACGCCGCCCGCAGCATCGGAACGTCGTGGGAACGGCGGGGGGGCCGCCGCGACGGCCGAAGCGGACGACTTTACGCGCGCTTTACGACACGACGCCCTGATCCACCGCGCGCGTTTACGCCGGTAAGTAGCACAGCGGCGGCCTCATCCATCGCAGGCGGGCCGCTATGTCCTTCGACCTCATCCTCGGCGGCATCGTCGCCATAGTCGTTCTCATCTACCTGCTCGGCGTGCTCGCACGCCCCGAGCGGTACTGAGGGGCGGCGCGATGACTCTCGCCGGCTGGAGCATGATCCTCCTCTTTCTCGCCTTCGTCGTCGCCCTGGCAAGGCCGGCCGGCCTGTGGATGCAAGCGCTCTACGGGCGCGAGACCTTGCCGCTCGGCTTCGTCGAGCGTGGCTTCTACAAAATGGCCGGGATCGATCCCGAAGCCGGGCAAGGATGGGTCGGCTACGCGGTGTCGCTGATGGTGTTCAACCTCGGCGGCATCGCACTGCTGTTCGCGATCCTGACGCTGCAGGGCGTGTTGCCGATGAACCCGCAGAGGATGCCCGGCATGGCAGGATTGCTCGCCTTCAACACGGCGGTCAGCTTCGTCACCAACACCAACTGGCAGAATTACGGCGGCGAGTCCGCGCTGTCGAACCTGTCGCAGATGGCGGGATTGACGGTGCAGAACTTCCTGTCGGCGTCGGTCGGCATCGCCGTCGCCTTTGCACTGATCCGCGGGTTCGCGCAGAAGCAGGCGCCTGGCGGGTCGGGCGGCGGCATCGGCAACTTCTGGGTCGATATCACGCGCGTCACCCTGTACCTGCTACTGCCGATCTCCGTCGCGCTGGCATTGATCTATGTCGCGCTGGGGGTGCCGCAGACCTTCGACCCGTCGACGACCGCGACCACGATGGAGGGCGCGAAGCAGACCATCGCGATGGGCCCCGTCGCCTCGCAACTGGCGATCAAGATGCTCGGCACCAACGGCGGCGGGTTCTTCAACGCCAATTCGGCGCATCCGTTCGAAAATCCGTCGGCGATCAGCAATTTCGTGCAGATGCTGTCGATCTTCGTGCTGGGCGCGGGTCTGACGGTCACTTTCGGCAAGGCGGTCGGCAATGTCCGGCAAGGCAGGGCGATCCTGGCGGCGATGCTGCTGATCTTCGTGGTCGGCGTCGGCGTCACCTATGGTGCGGAAGCCGCCGGCAATCCGATCCACCAGGCACTGGGCGTCGCGGGCGGTAGCATGGAGGGCAAGGAGGTCCGCTTCGGCGTCGCCGCGACCGCGCTGTTCGCGGTCATCACGACCGCCACATCCTGCGGCGCGGTGATCGGCATGCACGACAGCTTCACGCCGCTCGGCGGTCTGGTGCCGATGTTCAACATGCAGCTGGGCGAACTCGTCATCGGCGGTGTGGGGTCGGGTCTCTATGCGGCATTGGTTTATTGCATCTTGGCCGTGTTCATCGCCGGGCTGATGGTCGGCCGCACGCCGGAATATGTCGGCAAGAAGATCGAGGCGCGAGAGATGAAACTGGCGGTGATCGCGATCGCCATCCCGCCGCTCGCGATCCTCGGCTTGACCGCGGTTGCCTGCGTGACCGGCGCAGGGCTGGCCGGCCCACTCGCCAAGGGCGCGCACGGTTTCAGCGAGATGCTCTACGCCTTCTCCAGCGCCGCCGCGAATAACGGGTCGGCATTCGGCGGGCTGAGCGGCAACACGCCCTTCTACAACCTGCTGCTCGCGCTCGGCATGGTGGCCGGCCGGTTCGGCGTGATCCTGCCCGTGCTGGCGATCGCCGGCGGCCTGGCTGCCAAGCGTCGCGTGTCCGACGGGCCCGGCTCGTTCCCGACCACCGGACCGCTGTGGATCGGCCTGCTGGCCGCGGTCATCGTGATCGTCGGCGGTCTCACCTTCCTGCCGGCGCTCGCGCTGGGTCCGATCGCGGATCAAGCGCAGGTCGCCGCCGGCACGCTGCTCTGAAAAGGTCAAATACGATGGCAAACGCCTCACTGTTCACCGGCCCGCTGCTCGTCGCCGCGGCCCGCGATGCCGTCCTCAAGCTCGATCCGCGCAAGCTCATCAAGACCCCCGTGATGTTCGTGACGGCGATCGTCGCCGGCCTCTCGACCGTCCTGTTCGTCAAGGGTCTCGCCACCGGCACCGGCGATCCGCTGTTCGAAGGGCAGCTCGTCTTCTGGCTGTGGCTGACGGTACTGTTCGGCAATGTCGCAGAGGCGCTGGCGGAAGGGCGCGGCAAGGCGCAGGCCGCATCGTTGCGCGCTACCAAGGCCGACCTGCGCGCCAAGAAACTGATCGGCGTCGCAGGGGCGTGGGAGATGGTCGACGCCACCCGGCTCGAGGTCGGCGACGAGGTGCTGGTCGAGACCGGCGACCTGATCCCGGCCGATGGCGACGTCGTCGGCGGCGTCGCCTCCGTCAACGAAGCCGCGATCACCGGCGAGAGTGCGCCCGTCATCCGTGAGGGCGGCGGCGACCGTTCGGCCGTGACGGCGGGCACCCGCGTCATCGCCGACAGCATCACCGTCCGCGTCACCGCAGGCGCGGGACAAGGCTTTCTCGATCGCATGATCTCGCTGGTCGAGGGGGCGCAACGCCAGAAGACGCCCAACGAGATCGCATTGACGATCCTGCTCGCCGGGCTGACGCTCATCTTCCTGATCGCGGTCGGCACGCTGCCGGCGTTCGCCTCCTATGCCGGTGGCGTGCTGGCCGTGCCGGTGCTCGTCGCCTTGTTCGTCACGCTGATCCCGACGACGATCTCGGCCTTGCTCTCGGCGATCGGCATCGCAGGCATGGACCGGCTGGTGCGCTTCAACGTGCTCGCCAAGTCCGGACGCGCCGTGGAGGCGGCAGGTGACATCGACACCCTGCTGCTCGACAAGACCGGCACCATCACCATCGGCGACCGGCAGGCCACCGCCTTCCTTCCCGTCCCCGGCGTGACCGTGGCGGAACTGACCGCCGCCGCGCGCCTGGCGAGCCTGTCCGACGAGACGCCGGAAGGCCGGTCGATCGTCGTGCTGGCCGATCGTGACGGCGCTGCCGCCTTAACCGTTCCGGACGGCGCGGAGGAGATCAGGTTCACCTCGCAGACGCGCGTCTCGGGCCTTCAGATCGGTGATCGCCCCCTCGTCAAAGGCGCGGTCGACGCGGTGCTGAGGCGCCTGCCCGAGGCACCCAACGCCGATGCGCTGCGGACGATCGCCACCGAGATCGCCCGCGGCGGCGCCACCCCGCTCGCCGTCGCCGACGGCGACCGCCTGCTCGGCGTGGTGCAGCTAAAGGACATCGTCAAGGCCGGCATCCGCGAGCGGTTCGGCGAACTGCGCCGGATGGGTATCCGCACGGTGATGATTACCGGCGACAACCCGCTCACCGCCGCCAGCATCGCCGCCGAGAGCGGGGTCGACGATTTCCTCGCCGAGGCCACGCCCGAGGACAAGCTCGCGCTGATCCGCCGCGAGCAGGAAGGCGGCAAGCTCGTCGCGATGTGCGGCGACGGCACCAACGATGCGCCCGCGCTTGCCCAGTCCGACGTCGGCGTGGCGATGAACACCGGCACCCAGGCCGCGCGCGAGGCCGGCAACATGGTCGACCTCGACAGCGACCCGACCAAGCTGATCGAGATCGTCGGCCTGGGCAAACAGTTGCTGATGACGCGCGGCGCGCTGACGACCTTCTCGATCTCGAACGATGTCGCGAAGTATTTCGCGATCCTCCCGGCGATCTTTCTCGCGCTCTATCCGGGCCTCGGCGGATTGAACGTGATGCGCCTCGCCAGCGCCGAAAGCGCGATCCTGTCGGCGATCATCTTCAACGCGCTGATCATCCCGGCGCTGGTGCCACTGGCGCTCAAGGGGGTGAAATATCGCCCCGCGCCTGCCGGGACGCTGCTGGCGCGCAACCTCGCCGTGTACGGCGTGGGCGGGCTGATCGCGCCGTTCGCGGGGATCAAGCTCATCGACCTCGCCGTCTCCGCGCTGCACCTCGCCTGAAGGAACTCGTCGATGCTTACCGAAACCTTGCGCGCGCTGCGTCCGGCCGCCGTCCTCCTGCTCGGCATGACCGCCGTCACCGGCCTCGCCTACCCCGCCGCGATCACCGCCATCGCGCAGGTCGCGATGCCCGGAAATGCCAACGGCAGCCTGATCGAAGATCGGGGCCGCGTGATCGGGTCCCGACTGATCGGCCAGAATTTCAAGACGGCGCGCTATTTCCACCCACGCCCGTCCGCAGCCGGGACGGACGGCTACGATGCCGGCGCATCGGGCGCGACCAACCTCGCACCGGGATCGCAGGACCTGCGCGATGCCATCGCGCGCCGCGTGAGGGATGCGCGGGCGGACGGGATGACCGGGTCCGTACCCGCCGACCTGGTCACCACTAGCGCCTCGGGGCTCGATCCCGATCTCAGTCCCCAGGCGGCTTTGTCCCAGGTCGCGCGCATCGCCCGTGTACGCGGCATGGAGGTCGCAACGCTCAGGGCGCTCGTCGCTGCACGGATCGAGCGACCGGTCCTCGGGATCATCGGCGAGCCGCACGTCAACGTGCTGCTGCTCAATCGACAGCTCGACGCGCTTTCCGCTACCACGGCGCGGTGAGCCACGCGCGACCCTCTCCCGAAGCCCTGCTGAAGGCGGCCCGGCGGGAGGGCCGCGGGCGGCTGAAGATCTTTCTCGGCGCGGCGCCCGGCGTCGGCAAGACATTCGAGATGCTGCGCGAAGCGGCTGAACTGCTGCATGCCGGCACCGATGTCGTCGCGGGTGTGATCGAGACGCACGGGCGCACGGAGACCGAGCGCCTGACCGCGCCGTTCGAGATCCTGCCCCGTGCGGTCGTCGTCCATGGCGCGCATACGCTGGACGAGTTCGATCTCGATGCGATGCTGTCGCGGCACCCGCAGGTCGCGCTGATCGACGAGTTCGCACACACCAACGCGCCGGGAAGCCGGCACCCCAAGCGCTGGCAGGACATCGAGGAACTACGCGAAGCCGGGATCGACGTGCTGAGCACGCTCAACATCCAGCATGTCGAGAGCCTCAACGACGTGGTCGCCGGGTTCACCCGCGTGCGGGTGCGCGAGACGGTGCCCGATGCGGTGCTGGACAACGCGGAAATCGAGGTGGTCGATCTGCCGCCCGACGAACTGATCGCGCGTTTGCAAGACGGCAAGGTCTACATCCCCGCGGAAGCCACGCGGGCGCTTGATCGCTTCTTCTCGAAGTCGAATCTGTCCGCGTTGCGCGAGCTTGCGTTGCGCCGCGCTGCGCAGACCGTCGACCGGCATCTGCTCGACCACGTCGCCAGCCTGGGCGAGGGTGGCGTCTGGGCGGGCGGCGAGCGCATCGTCGTCGCCGTCGGCGACCAGCCCGGCAGCGACACGCTGATCCGATCCGCCAAGCGCCTCGCCGATGCGCTCCGCGCCAACTGGACCGCCGTGGTGATCGAGACGCCGCGGACCGCGACCCTGTCGGCCGGGGCACGGGCGCGCATGGCGGTCGCGCTCGATCTCGCCACGGAGCTTGGCGCGACGATCGCCACCGTCCCGGCGCGCAGCGTGTTCGAGGGCTTGGTCTCGCATATCTGCGAGGCGCACGCGACTGCCGTAGTGATCGGGAAATCGCGGCGATCGTGGTGGTTCGAGCTTCGGCATGGCTCGGTCGTCGACCGGCTGGTGCGCGCGCTCGACGACGTCGCGATCCACGTCGTGCCGGTTGCGGTCCCCAGCGAGACGGTTCGCCAACAGCCCGTCGCACGTCCGATCTTCGCGCCCGGCAGCCTGATCGGCTTGGGGTTCGTCGCCGCCAACACCGCTCTGGCGACGCTCCTGCGCCCGTTGGTCGGCCCCAACGCAATCGACCTGCTCTATCTGCTACCCGTCATCGCCACCGCGACCCTGTACGGTCTGCGTTCGTCCCTGCTCGCCAGCATCGGTGCCGCGTTGGCCTATAATTTCTTCTTCCTGCCGCCGCTCTACACACTGACCATCACCGATCCGCAGAACATCGTCACGCTGATCGTGTTCGTGGTCGTCGCGGTGGTGGCCAGCCAACTGGCCGGGCAGGTGCGGCGTGAGGCCAATATCGGCGCGCGAACGGCCACCGAGAACGCAGCGCTCGCCGCCTTCGGGCAACGCCTCGCCGCCGCATCGGACGAAGCCAGTACGGCAACGGCGACCTGTGAGGAAATCGCTGCGCTGCTCGGGGTCGCCACCGTCCTGCTCGGTCGGCGCGCGGGACGTCACGCCATCATCACGAGCGTGCCGGATATTCCGCACTTCAGCCCGATCGACGTCGCGGCGGCCGATTGGGCGTTCGATCGTGGCGAGGTGACGGGTCACGACAGCGGCACGCTGGCGGCAAGCGAATGGCAGTTTCATCCACTCAAGACCGCGTTGGGTGTTCTGGGCGTGCTGGGTGTCGCCCGCGAAGGCGGGGGCGACCCCATTCCGGCCGACAAGCGTATCTTGTTCTCCACATTGATCAGCCAGGCTTCGCTGGCACACGAGCGCCTCCAGCTGGAAGCGCAGGCTCGCGACGTGCGTGCCCTCCAACAACGCGACGATCTGCGCGCGACGCTGCTCGCCTCGATCGGCCACGATCTCAAGACCCCTCTTACCGCCGTGGTCGCCGCCGCCGACGCGCTGTCGGACGCGCACGGCGCTTCGCCCGCGACCGTCACGTTGAAAAGCGAGGCCCGCCGCCTGCGCCGCGTCTTCGACGATCTCGTCGAGATGACGAGGATCGAGGCGGGCGCCCTCGTCGCGAAGCGAGAGGCGACCGACCTTACCGATGCCGTCGCGGCTGCCGCCCACGATCTCCGGGCCGAACTTAGCTGCCACAAGCTGATCCTCGACGTTCCGCCCACGCTTCCTCTGGTCGAGGCAGATCCGCGGATGCTGCACCATGTGCTCGTCAACCTGCTCGGCAACGCGGCGAAGTTCGCGGCCGCCGGGACGGATATCGTGATCGAGGGCCGCCGTTTGCCCAATGGCCTGACGCTCGGTGTGCTCGATCGGGGGCCAGGCTTACCGGCGGGCAAGGAGGCGCACCTGTTCGATCGCTTCACCCGGGTCGATGGCGACGATCGTAGCGGCGGCACGGGACTGGGACTGGCGATCGTTCAGGGGTTCGCCCACGCGATGGAGTTGAGCGTCACTGCCCGTAACCGCGAGCAGGGGGGGGCCGCCTTCGTGGTCCTGTGGCCTGCCGCTTTGATCCGCCCTACTGCCGCCAAATGAGCGCGCGGATCCTCATTGTCGATGATGAGGTCGCGATTCGTCGGCTGGTGCACGGCGCCGTCGAACGTGCCGGACTTAGCGCCGACGACGCCGGCACCGCGGCCGAATGCCTCGCCGCGGCGCATCGGCCGGGCTGCGAACTCGTGCTGCTGGATCTCGGCCTGCCCGACCGCGACGGCATCGAGCTCGTGCCGCTTCTGAAGGCGATGGACCGCGCCGTCATCGTGCTGACTGCGCGCGACGCGACGACGGAAAAGGTGGCCGCGCTCGATCTCGGTGCAGACGACTATGTCGTGAAGCCGTTCGATACCGAAGAGTTGCTCGCCCGCGTGCGGGGTGCGTTGCGCCGCCGCGCCGCCGCTCCCGCCGGCCAGGACCGGCTACACGTCGGCCCGGTCGAAATCGATCTCGCCTCGCATCGGATCTGGCGCGACGGCGCACCCGTCAAGCTGACCCGCAAGGAATTCGCTCTAATTGCGGAGCTGGCCCGGCACGGTGGCAAGCTGCTCACGCACGCGCACCTGTTGCGGACCGTATGGGGTGAAGCGCACCTCGGCGATGTCGAATATCTGCGGGTCGCCATCCGCGCGCTTCGCCTGAAGCTGGAGACCGATCCGGCAGCACCGGCCCTCATCTTGAACGAACCCGGCATCGGTTATCGGTTGAGCATCTGACAGATGAGCGAGGTCCATCCCTGCGACAGCTATCTGAACGAGACCCGCTGCTTGGGCGTAGCCATCAGACCGGCCGGTTCCAAACGGTCCGCCATGGGATCGGGGTTGCCGTTCTCTCGAGCAGGAAGATGCCCCGCCTCCGCATTGCCGTGGGCGAGGTTTCGTAGCGAGGCGCCTTGGTCCGCGTTGGCCTTAATCAGCTCCGGGTCTCACCCCCCTCGCGTGTCGCCGGATCGACCGGGTCGGCAAAACTGCCGCCGTCCTCCGTCGAGAACAGCGGCCCCTTAAACTTACCTGCCCGGCGGATCAGGCGAAGCCGATAGCGGTTCGCAACTTGGTACGGCGCCGCATCGAGCTTCCCACCGCACCGAAGCCAACGAACATCAGCGCCCAAATCGACGGCTCGGGAACGCCCGCGACCGAGAGGCTGAAATTGTCCAGGATCGGGCCTTGGCTATCGACGCTGTCGGTGCCGATGAACCCCTTCACCGTACCGGTCGAACCTGAAGTGAAGCTGATCGAGTAGCGAGAGAACGGAGCGGCGTCATAGGTCGTACAGCACGCGGTCGCCGAATTGACTCTACCGAAAGAGCCGAAATTAAAGTTCCCGAAGCAACCGCCGAAGGTGAAGTCGTTTACCACCGCGCCCGATCCGGCACCGAAATCGAAGCCTGCGAAGAAATTGTCAGAACCAGCGCCACGCTGGTTGCCGCTGAGATCGAACAACAGGGTTACGAGACGCCCAGCGTTAAACAACAGTGCGTTTTTCGTCGTCAGCGTGCCGCCCGAATTCGTAGTCCCATCTAGATCAACGCAAGAACCACCGCGGCCGGAGCAATTGAGCGAGAAGCTGTTCGGCTGATGCAGGACATCGACGCTGCCGTTCGTCACATCGAACTGCGAAAAGCTGTTGTAGCTGAGAGCGGTGCCGCCACCGGCCTCGCTGTCGAAGTTCTCGGCAATCGCCGTCTGCGCGACTGCTGGCGTGGCGAGAGCCGAGCTGAGCAAAGCTACGATCAGAGCAATTTTCATGGTGTCGTCCCCCAAGTCGGAAATCGCCAAAGGCTCGATACCGGTTAATCCCGCGTGCAGCAATTCGATGCTTCGATGTTCGTGAAGAACAATGTCTCGTGAAGCAGCTCGTCGCACGACCTTCGCCGCCGTCCTGAGCGGCTGCTGCGTACGTGACAAGGGCGAGCAGCGCCGCTGCCGCCGTGAAGTTAACCGCGCCTGTGATCGGGCGAAGCTACTTCCGTGCCTGCTGTCGCCTTATCGATCGCTGGTCGAGTTCGCGACCACCGTCGTCTGAGGTGGTGCTGGAAATCTGGACAGGCGGCTAAGCTATCCCGGGCGTGAGGGATGGACGGCAATGAAGACGACGCGGAAGCGGTATACGGGCGAGTTCAAGGCCAAGGTTGCGCTGGAGGCGATCGGGGGTGATCTTACGCTGGCGGAGTTGGCGGCCAGGCACGGCATTCATCCGACGATGATCGCGACATGGAAGCGCCAGGCGACAGACGGCATGGCGGCGACGTTCTCGGGCGCGAGCGAGGCGAGCAAGACCGCTGGCGACACCGAGATCGAGAAGCTGCACGCGAAGATCGGGCAGTTGGTGGTGGAACGGGATTTTTTGTCGAAGGGGTTCGCGCGATGAGCGTCGAGCGGCGGCGGCGGATGATCGAACGCGGACATGCCAGCCTGTCGATCGTGGCGCAGTGCCGGCTGGTGTCGATCAGCCGGTCGTCCTTCTACTATGCGCCGGCGGCGGAGACGGTCGAGACGCTGGCGCTGATGGCGGTGATCGACGCCTCGTTCCTCGATCACCCATGGTATGGCAGCCGGCAGATGGCCCGGCACGTGTCGCGGCTCGGGCATGCGGTCGGACGACGGCGTGTGCGGCGGCTGATGGCGAAGATGGGGCTGTCGCCCATCTACCAGCGCCCGCGGACCGGCGACCCGCACCCCGAGCATCGGATCTACCCGTACCTGTTGCGCGATCTGGAGATCACGCGGCCGGACCAGGTCTGGTGCGCCGACATCACCTACATCCCGATGCGGCGCGGCTTTCTCTACCTGGTCGCGATCATGGACTGGGCAAGCCGGAAGGTGCTCGCCTGGCGGCTGTCGAACACGATGGATGCGGAGTTCTGCGTCGTTGCCCTGCAAGAGGCGCTGGTGCGGTTCGGCAAGCCCGACATCTTCAATACTGACCAAGGGAGCCAGTTCAGCAGCAACGACTTCACCGACGTCCTGCGCGGTGCCAAGGTGAAGGTCTCAATGGACGGCCGTGGCCGCTGGATGGACAACGTGTTCATCGAACGGCTCTGGCGGTCGCTGAAGTACGAGTGCGTCTACCTGAACGCCTTCGAGACCGGCTCCGAGCTGCGCGCTGGGCTCGGCCGGTGGATCAACCATTACAACGGGCACCGGCCCCACTCCCGCTTCGGCGGCCGAACGCCGGACGAGGTCCATGGGCAAACAGACACAACGCCATGTCCGGGGCATGCCCCGGACATGGCGCGCACCAGAATGGCGGCGTAAATCAACAGGGGTATAGCTTAGCTCAGCCGCCAAACTGTCCAAAAAGGCGGAACCACCTCAGTTCCCGATGATCCTCGCCGGCGGCGACAGACACGATGTCGGTCAGCCAGATCCGGTTGGTGAGAACGCCCCGAAACGCTGCGTCAACAGGTTCGGCGCGAACGGCGAATGGTTACGGCTATCGGCCGTGCAGGACGGGAACCTGCAACCGGCCAGCGCACGGATGCGATGCCGGCGCATCGGCCGCTCGACGCGACCACGGCTACATCCAAGACCTTCAGCTCGCAGAGTGGCGTGCATCCTGGCCGACCCGTATCGCCGCTGATGGTGCGTCCGGAGCCGACGCATGCTGCTCAATGAAGGCGAACTTCGTCGCTGCATCTCCGCAAAGATGCCGATGGTTTGTTCAGGATGTCGCCTCCCATCCCGCCCGGTCCAGCTGGCAACGCAACAGCGCGATCGCCGAAGCCTGATCTGCTGGCGACGCCGTCGTCGGCGCCGGCGGCTTCGCTACCAGGCTTGCCGGCGACCGATCGTCTCCCACGACGCGACCGCCTCGGCGCTTGAATCCGTCCGACCCCGGCGCTTGGTCATACTCGCCAGCAAAGCCTTTTGGCTCCGCCGAGCCTGTCATCGGTGTCGCCGAACCAAGCGCAGATCATAGAGCCCCTCCGTTTGCGGGAGGGAGCTTTATCACCTTGTCGGATAGTTCGGGGCCTCGCGCGTGATCGTCACGTCGTGGACGTGGCTTTCCCGCAGGCC
Organism: Sphingomonas sp.; assembly: GCF_965200135.1. Lineage (GTDB taxonomy): Bacteria > Pseudomonadota > Alphaproteobacteria > Sphingomonadales > Sphingomonadaceae > Sphingomonas. The sequence continues at coordinate 287,512 of NZ_CBDATK010000009.1, read as the reverse complement.
CGCGCCGGTGATGCGGACGAACTTGGCGCGATCGCGCAACTCCGCCAGCGTCGCGGCGCCGGTATAGCCCATCGCCGCCTTCACGCCGCCGACGAGCTGATGGACGACGTCGCGCGCGGGGCCCTTGAAGGGGACTTGACCCTCGATGCCTTCGGGAACGAGCTTCATCTGATCCTTGACGTCGCCCTGGAAATACCGATCCGCCGAGCCGCGGCCCATCGCGCCGACAGAGCCCATGCCGCGATAGGATTTATAGGCGCGGCCCTGATACAGGAAGGTCTCGCCCGGTGCCTCGTCGGTGCCGGCCAGCAGCGAGCCGATCATCACCGTCGACGCGCCCGCCGCCAGCGCCTTGGCGATGTCGCCCGAGGTGCGGATGCCGCCGTCGGCGATGACGGGCACCCCTAGCTTCGCGCCTTCCTCCGCGCATTCCATAACGGCGGTGAGCTGCGGCACGCCGACGCCCGCGACGACGCGGGTGGTGCAAATCGAACCGGGGCCGATGCCTACCTTGACCGCGTCCGCACCCGCATCGGCGAGCGCGCGCGTCGCCGATGCCGTGGCGACGTTGCCGGCGACGACCTGAACGCTGTTCGACAGCTTTTTCACCCGTTCGACGGCGCGGGCGACGTCGCGATTGTGGCCGTGCGCGGTGTCGATGACGATCAGGTCGCACTCGGCGGCGACCAGCGCCTCCGTCCGTTCAAAGCCCTTGTCGCCGACGGTGGTGGCGGCGGCGACGCGAAGGCGGCCGGCGGCGTCCTTGGTTGCGGTCGGATAGGTGACCGCCTTTTCGATGTCCTTGACCGTGATAAGGCCGACGCAGCGATAAGCGTCGTCGACGACCAGCAGCTTCTCGATGCGGCGTTGATGCAACAGACGGCGCGCGTCCTCCTGCCCGACATCGGTCGACACGGTAGCGAGGTTGTCGCGGGTCATCAGCTCGGCGACCGGCTGACCCGGATGTTCGGCGAAGCGGACGTCGCGGTTGGTGAGGATGCCGACGAGGCGGCCGTCCGCCTCGACCACCGGAATGCCGCTGATCTTGTGGCGGGTCATCAGCCCCTGCGCGTCGGCGAGCGTGTCGGTGGGCGCGATGGTGATCGGATTGACGACCATGCCCGACTCGAAGCGCTTGACCTGACGCACGGCGGCGACCTGTTCCTCGACGGACAGGTTGCGGTGGAGCACGCCGATGCCGCCCAGCTGCGCCATCGCGATCGCCATGTCGGCCTCCGTCACCGTGTCCATCGCGGACGAGAGCACGGGGATGTTGAGGCGGATACCGCGCGTCAGCTGCGTGCGGGTGTCGGCCTCGGTCGGCAGCACCTCCGAGGCGGCGGGCACCAGGAGGACGTCGTCGAAGGTGAGGCCGAGGGGGATGTCCATTGGCGGGCTTTAGCGAGGCGGCGGCGGGAGGCAAGGTTCCACCTGCCCTGCCGCCGGCGGCGAAGGGAGTTGCGGGGCGTGCCGCTTTGGCGGATGCATGGACCATGCTGAATCGCCGTGACCTGCTCGCCTCCGGCACCGCCTCGCTCGCGGTGGCCGCCCTGCCCGCCAATGCCGCCGAAGCGCCCCGCGCCACCTCGACGCTGGACGCGATCGCAGACCGGTTCTGCCGGGCTTACCCGGCCGACGCGACCGAGCTGGGCGTCGATAGCGGCACGCGCGCCGAGCTGCGCGGCAAGCTGCCCGATCGTAGCGTGGCCGGACAGCGGGCGGTAGCGGCGGGGCTGCGGCAGGATCTGGCGGCGCTCGATCGGCTCGATCCGGCGACGCTGGATGCGACGACGAAGGTTCATGTCGACGTGGTGCGGACCAGCTACACGACCGCGCTGGAGGGGTTCGCCTTTCCCTATGGCGAAGTGGCGACGGGAAGCTGGCGTAACTCGCCCTATCCGGTGATCCAGAACGTCGGCGCGTATATCGACGTGCCGCGCCTGCTGACGGTGACCCAGAAGCTGGAGAACGAGGCGGATGCGGGGTACTATCTACAGCGCCTCGCCGGCTTTGCGGCCGAACTGGACGGCGAAACCGAGCGGGTGCGGCTGGGCACCGCGGCGGGCGCGGTGCCGCCGGATTTCCTGCTCGACAAGGCGCTGGCGCAGCTGACGACCGTGCGCGCCGGCGATCCGGCGGCGTGGGAGATGGTGACCCGGCTGGCGACGAAATACCCGGCGCATGGGGCGGAGGCGGCGCGGATCGCGGGCGAGCGGGTGTTGCCTGCCTTCGGCCGCCAGATCGCGGCGCTGCGCGACCAGCGCACGCGGGCGGGGAGCGACGCGGGTGTGTGGCGGCTGCCCCACGGCGACGCCTATTACCGCTGGGCGCTGCGGTCGGCGACGACGACGACGCGCTCGCCTGACGAGCTGCACGCGCAGGGGCTGGACGAGCTGGCGCGCTATCAGGCGCAGATGGACGTGATCCTGCGGCCGCTGGGGTATACGCAGGGGTCGGTGGGCGCGCGGATGACGGCGTTGGGCAAGGACCCGCGCTTCCTGTTCCCCGATAACGACACCGGGCGGGCGCAGATCATCGCGTTCCTGCAAGCGCAGATCGATGCGATCCGGCCAAAGCTGGCGACCGCGTTCGCGCATCCGGTGCGCGGGCGGGTCGAGGTGCGGCGCATCCCCATCGCGGAGGAGCCGGGCGCCGCGGGTGCCTATGGCGGGTCGGGCGCGATCGACGGGTCGACGCCGGGGCGGCTGTGGATCAACCTGCGGAACCCCGGCGGGCTGCCGCGCTATTCGCTGCCGACGCTCGCCTATCACGAGGCGATTCCGGGCCATGCGTGGCAGGGCGAATATGCGTTTCGGTTACCCCTGATCCGCAACCTGTTGAGCTTCAGCGCCTATCAGGAGGGATGGGCGTTGTACGCCGAGCAGCTGGCGGACGAGCTGGGCATGTATGCCGACGACCCGGTCAACCGATTGGGTTTCCTCCAGTCGATGGCGTTTCGCGCGTGCCGACTGGTGGTCGATACCGGACTGCACGCCAAGCGCTGGTCGCGTGCCAAGGCGGTGCAGTGGTTCGCCGACGCCAACGGGCAGGACCCCGTCGAGGTCGGGAGCGAGGTCGACCGCTATTGCAGCTGGCCGGGTCAGGCGTGCGCCTACAAGGTCGGCCATTCGGAGATCCTGCGGCTGCGCGAGACGGCGAAGGGGCGGCTGGACCTGAAGGCGTTCGACGACCGCGTCGTGGGCGCGGGCCCGGTGCCGATGACAGTGCTGGGGCGGATCGTGGCGGCGTAGTGTGGGCCGCCAGATCCGCCACTGATCGTTGCCCTGCGAAGGCGGGATGACGATCAGTGGCGGATGAGGATCACGCGGTCGCGGTCTCGCGCGTCACCTTCGGCGCGGCCTGACGGACGCCCTCGTCGACGCCGTCGGCGAACTGGGTGAAGTTCTCGACGAACCGCTCGACCAACTGCGCGGCGGTCTGATCGTAGGCGTTCTTGTCGACCCAGGTCTGGCGTGGGTCGAGGATGGTCGAGTCGACGCCCGACACCGCGACCGGCACCTCGAAGCCGAAGTTCGGGTCGGTGCGGAATTCCGCCTGGTTGAGGCTGCCGTCGAGCGCGGCGTTGAGCAGCGCGCGGGTGATCTTGATCGGCATGCGGTGACCGACGCCGTACTTGCCGCCGGTCCAGCCGGTGTTGACCAGCCAGCAATCGACCCCGCCCGCCGCGATCCGCTCCTTGAGGAGGTTGCCGTAGACCGATGGATGGCGCGGCATGAACGGTGCGCCGAAGCAGGTGGAGAAGGTCGCGTCGGGCTCGACCACGCCGATCTCGGTCCCCGCCACCCGGGCGGTATAGCCCGACAGAAAGTGATACATCGCCTGATCCGGCGTCAGCTTCGCGATCGGCGGCATGACGCCATAGGCATCCGCGGTCAGGAAGATCATGTTGGTCGGCACCGGCCCGAGATTGTCGGCGCTGGCGTTGGGGATGAAGTCGATCGGATAAACGCCGCGGCTGTTCTCCGCGAGCGTCGGATCGTCCAGATCGAGCGCGCGCGTGTCGGGGTCCATCACCACGTTTTCGAGCACGGTGCCGAAGCGCTTGGTCACCGCAAAGATCTCCGGCTCGGCGTCGGCCGACAGGCGGATCATCTTGGCATAGCAGCCGCCCTCGAAATTGAAGACGGCGGTGTCGGACCAGCCATGCTCGTCGTCGCCGATCAGGGTGCGATTGGCGTCGGCCGACAGCGTCGTCTTGCCGGTGCCGGACAGGCCGAAGAACACTGCCGTGTCGCCGTTCGGGCCGATGTTGGCCGAACAGTGCATCGGCATGACGCCGGTCGGCGGCAGCAGATAGTTGAGCAGGCTGAACACCGACTTCTTCATCTCCCCGCCATAACGGGTGCCGCCGATCAGGATCAGCCGCTCGGTGAAGCTGACCGCGATCACCGTCTCCGACCGGCAGCCGTGTCGCGCGGGATCGGCGCGGAAGCTGGGCAGGTCGATGATCGTATAGTCGGGGCGGAAGCCGGCCAGCTCCTTCTCCTCGGGCCGCACCAGCATCGTGCGGATGAACAGGTTGTGCCAGGCGAACTCGTTGACGACGCGCACCTTGACGCGATGCGACGGCTGCGACCCGCCGTGGAGATCCTGGACGAACAGCGTCTCCTTTTCACCCAGCGCGGCGAGGAAGTCCGCCTTCAGGCGACCGAACGCATCCGGGTCCATCGGCTGGTTGGACTTGCCCCACCACACGGTACTCTCGGTCTGCGCGTCGCGGACGATGAAGCGGTCCTTGACCGACCGGCCGGTATGCGGGCCGGTTTCCACCACCAGCGGACCATCGGCGGCGAGCTTGCCCTCGCCGCGTGCCACCGCTGCCTCGACCAGCGCGGGCGCCGTCAGGTTCCAGTGCACCTCGGCGTTCAGGGGATAGTCGTGGCCCAGCCCCTCCGACAGGCCGACTGCGGGAACACGCTGGCTCAAAGACAAACCTCTCTTATGCAAATGCTTGCGGGCAATGCCCGATCTGATCCGGCGCTTATCGGTGGCGGCGGGGAGCGTCAAATCGACAGGATTAGCCGGAACGGGGTCGGCGGACCCACGCCTCCAGCCACTCGATGGCGAAGGCGAGCATCGGGGAAGCGTCGACCAGCAACGACGGCGCAAGTCCGACCGGCCCCTGACGCCCGCCGCCACCCTCGACATAGGCGGTGACGATCCGTTCGATATAGTCGTCAGGCAAGCCCTCATGCACCGGATCGCCGGTCTCGAACTCCTCCATCATCGGCCATAGCGTTCCGTTCGGACCGGCGAGCGGCACCTCGATCCGGACCAGCCGCTTGTCGGGAATGTCGGCGAGGTGATCGGCATGGTGGATCAGCGTCATGGTATCCCACGGCGCGCCCACCATCAGCACGCGACCGCCGACCTCGACCAGCCTGGACAAGGGCGTGTCCTCGCCGAAGCCGTAGTCGAGCCGGTGATCGGCGGTGATCCAGTCGGCGAGCTTGCCGACCGCCGCGACGGAGGCGCCGGGATTAGCGCTGCGCCGAGCCCCCGGCATGGTCCTGACGAACTCGGCGATGACGCCGTTCATCCGCACTGCACGCGATGTCCGCGCATCGAAGGCTGGCACATGGTCGCGCCATTCGGGCAGGACACGTCCGTCGTCGTCAAGCAGGTCGTCGTGGACACTGTCCCAGCTGGTGTAGACCAGCATGGTGCCATCTGCGCCGACGACATCGAGCAGCGCGTTCGCCAGTGCGTCCGGGCCGTTCAGCAGCGGCCCGACCTTGCTCATGGCGGCATGAACCATGACGGTGTCGCCGGCACGCACGCCGATCCTGCCGAGATCGGCGCGCAACGAGGCACGGGTGCGAAAGTCCGGCAGATCGGTGTCCATCGGCCGCCAATGCGGCATTTCGTCGCGGACGCCAAGCGAGGGCGTGGCGAGCGCACGGTTGAGTGCGGCCGCGCGATGGCTTACCGCCCTGCCCATCATGACGGCCACGATCGCCCTGGTCGACGACGACCGCAACATCCTGACCTCCGTGTCGATCGCGTTGCAGACCGAGGGGTTCCTGACGCGCGTCTATTCGGACGGGGAGACGGCGTTGAAGGCGCTGACCGAGAACCCGCCCGACCTGGCGGTGCTCGACATCAAGATGCCGCGAATGGACGGGCTGGAGCTGTTGCGGCGCCTGCGTGAGCGCAGCCACGTCCCGGTCATCTTCCTGACCAGTAAGGACGACGAGCTGGATGAGGCGTTGGGCCTCGCGATGGGCGCGGACGATTACATCGCCAAGCCGTTCAGCCAGCGGCTGCTGATCGCGCGCATCCGAGCCATCCTCCGCCGCACGGAGGTCGCCCCCCTGCCGGGCGAGGCGGACACGGTGGCGGCGGTGCCGGTCGAACGCGGACGACTGTTGATGGACCCGGCGCGCCACCGCACCACCTGGGCGGGTGATGCGGTGACGCTGACCGTCACCGAGTTCATGATCCTGGAGACGCTGGCGCAGCGGCCCGGCGTCGTGAAGACGCGCAACCAGCTCATGGATGCGGCGTATCAGGACGACATCTATGTCGACGACCGCACCATCGACAGCCACATCAAGCGGCTGCGGCGCAAGTTCCGGCAGGTCGATCCCAGCTTCGACGCGATCGAGACCCTGTACGGTGCCGGCTATCGCTTCTCCGACGATTAAAGCGGTCGCCGGCCATGCCGCCCCGTTGTCCCGGCGCGGCGGGACGGTGGCGGTGACGCACGCCGGTCGGCACCTGCGCTAGTGGCGCTGCGCTGGAAGCGACGGTCGCCGCGCGTCGACGATCCGGACGACGAGGGCAGCGACCTGACGCTGCGCTGGTCGGGGCAAATCTCGCTGACGCGGCGCATCTTGGCGGTCAACATCGTGGCGCTGCTGCTGCTGGCGGGCGGGTTCTTCTATCTCGACTCGTTCCGGACGCGGCTGATCGACAACCGCGTGGCGCAGGCGTTGCGCGAGGCGCGGCTGATCGGCGAGGCGATCACCGCCGGCGGGACGCGGCGGCGCGACGAGATGGTGGTGCGGCTCGCCGACGATTCGGGGTTGCGCGTGCGGATGTACGATGCGGGCGGCAAGCTGCTCGCCGACAGCCGCGCGTTGGGCGTCCACAATTTCCAGCTGACCGACCCCGACAAGGACCCGTGGGGACAGGACGTCGCGCGTTTCCTTGACGCGACGGTCGACACGGTGGTGGGGGCGCCGCGCCAGCCGCTGTATCGCGAGCGCCGCAACGGCGCGCAGTGGCCCGACGCCAAGGCGGCGCGCGAGGGCAAGATCATCGCCGCCACCGTGTGGCGCGCGCCCGACCGCACCTATGTCATCACCGCCGCCTCGCCGATCGGTGACGATGGGGTGGTGCTGACGTCGGTCAACGCGCGCGACATCACGCAGACGGTGCGGGTCGAGCGGTTCCGGCTGGCGGTGCTGCTGCTGGTCGTGACGCTGGTGTCGGTGCTGCTGTCACTGTTTCTGGCGCGCACGATCGTGCGGCCGCTCCGGCGGCTGGCGCGCGCGGCGGTGCGCGTTCGGCTGGGGCGCGCGCGCGAGGTGGTGGTGCCGCGCCTGCCGTCACGCCGCGACGAGCTGGGGCTGCTGGCGCGCGCGCTGTCGGACATGAGCCTGGCGCTGCGCGCGCGGATCGACGCGACCGAGGCGTTCGCGGCCGACGTGACGCACGAGTTGAAGAACCCGCTCGCCTCGCTGCGATCGGCGGTCGACGGGCTGGGCCGCGTCACCGATCCGGCGTTGCAGGCGAGCCTGCTCGCGATCGTCCGCGACGACGTGCGGCGGCTGGATCGGCTCATCACCGACATTTCGGAGGCGTCACGGCTCGACGCGCAGCTGAGCCGCGCGACGTTCGAGCCGATCGACGTGGCGGCGATGCTGGAGGGGTTGCTCGGCCAGCGCGAGGAACGCGGGCACGAACGCGGCGTCCGCATCCGCTTCGACCGGGCCGGCGACGGGCCGTTCACGGTGCTGGGCGAGGGCGCGCGGCTGGAGCGGGTGTTCGAGAACCTGCTCGACAACGCGGTATCCTTCTCGCCCGACGGTGGGCTGGTCAGCGTCGCGGCGGCACGCGAACACGACGAGCTGGTGGTCCGCGTCGAGGACGAGGGCGCCGGCGTGCCGGAGGACGCGCGCGAATCGATCTTCCGCCGCTTCCAGTCGATCCGGCCGGAGACGGAGGCGTTCGGGCAGCATTCGGGGCTGGGCCTCGCGATTGCGCGGACCATCGTGGAGGGGCATCAGGGCGAGATCGTCGCCGAATCACGCGAGGACCGGCTGGTGGGGGCGCGCTTCGTCATCCGCCTGCCGCTCGCCCCCTCGCGCCTTGGAGCCTGAGCTGACCGACCCGCCCTCTCAGACCATGCACGCCACCACCGTCGCGATCGAAGGACGCGCGGTGCTGATCGAGGGGCCGTCAGGGGCGGGCAAGTCCGACCTGGCGCTGCGCCTTATCGATCGCGGCGCGGTACTGGTCAGTGACGACCGGACCCGACTGGTGCGAGACGGCGAGCGGCTGACGGCTCACGCGCCCGAGCGGATGGCGGGGCGGATCGAGGTGCGTGGGCTCGGCATCGTCGCGGTGCCCCATGTCACGGCCGCGCCGGTGGCGCTGCTGGTGCGCCTCGGCGTCGAGGAGGATAGGCTGCCCGAGCGGCACACGCGCGAGATCGCCGGGCTGGCGGTGCGCGAACTGGTGATCGACCCGTTCCGCGCGTCGGGGCCGCTCAAGGTCGAATGGGCGCTGCGTCAGCCGGAGAACGCACCATGAGCGGCGCGACCGTGCTGATCGTCACCGGCATGTCGGGCGCAGGCAAGTCGACCGTGCTCAAGACATTGGAGGATCTGGGGTGGGAGGTCGTCGACAACCTGCCTCTTCCCCTCTTGGGCAGACTGATCGGCGCGATGCCGGAGGGCGACACGCCGCGTCCACTGGCGATCGGGCTGGGATCGACGACGCGCGACTTCGATCCCGAGCGGGTCGTCGCACGGGTGACCGAGTTGAGGAAGCGCGAGGACGTGGCGATCGGGGCGCTGTTCCTCGACTGTGCGGGCAGCGAGCTGGAGCGACGCTATACCGAGACGCGACGGCGGCATCCGCTCGCCGACGATCGGCCGGCGGCGGATGGCATCGCGCGCGAACGCGAACTGCTGGCGCCGTTGCGCGACTGGGCGAACCGGCTGATCGATACCACCAGCCTGTCGGCGCACGACCTGGCCGGGCAGGTGCGACAGATGTTTGCGGGCGGCAACAGCGACGCGCCGGTGCTGTCGGTGATGTCGTTCGGCTTCGCACGCGGGCTGCCGCGCAACGCCGACCTGGTGTTCGACATGCGCTTTCTGCAAAACCCGCACTGGGTGCCGGCGCTGCGGCCGGGAACCGGTCTGGACCCGGACGTCGCCGCCTATGTCGCGGCCGACCCGGCCTACGCCGAAGCGGTCGGGCGGATCGAGGAGCTGATCGCGCTGCTGCTGCCGCGCTACCGGGCGGAGGGGAAGTCGTACGTTACCGTCGCGATCGGGTGTACCGGGGGGAGACACCGGTCGGTCCACGTCGCCGACCGGCTCGGGCGGTGGTTGCACGAGCGCGGCTTTTCGCCCACGGTGACCCACCGCGACCTCCGGGCCGCGCCGCAGGACTCGCTGGAGGGCTCGCGCCTGCCGGCCGATGGCACAGGTAAGCATACGGCACGATGATCGGTCTGGTTCTGGTGACCCACGGACGGCTGGCGGAGGAGTTCGTCACCGCGATGCAGCACGTCGTCGGCCCGCAGGAGCAGATCGCGCCCGTCGCGATCGGCCCCGAGGATGACATGGAGTCGCGCCGCGACGACATCGCCGCCGCCATCGCCGCCGTCGACGACGGCTCGGGCGTGATCGTGCTGACCGACCTGTTCGGCGGCACGCCGTCGAACCTCGCCATCTCGCTGATGGCGCGCGGACGGGTCGAGGTGATCGCGGGCATGAACCTGCCGATGCTGATCCGGCTCGGTTCCGCGCGCAAGGCGATGGGCGTCACCGCCGCCGTCGCCGCCGCGCGCGAGGCGGGGCGCAAATACATCTCTGTCGCCTCCGAGGTTCTCGGCGAGGCGGCGGCATGAGCGAGAGCGCACGCTCCGTCCTCATCACCAACAAGCGCGGGCTGCATGCGCGCGCGTCGGCCAAGTTCGTGACGCTTGCCAGCGAGCAGCCGTGCGAGCTGCTGGTCGAGAAGGACGGCGCGGGCGAGCCGGTGACCGGGACCAGCATCATGGGGCTGATGATGCTGGGCGCGGCGATGGGCGACACGATCCGGATCAGCGCCACCGGCGACGGCGCGGACGGCGCGGTGGCCGCGATGGCGACGCTGGTCGAGGCGAAGTTCGGGGAAGAGTGACGCCGGACGGCTTTGCCGCGACGGCCCGCCCGGTGTAGCGCCGCCGCGTGCGAACGATCACCGCCTATTCCAATCCGCTCGTCAAACAGGTCCGCGACCTGCGCGACAAGCGTCATCGTCGCGAGTCGGGGCGCTTCCTGGCGGAAGGACTCCGCATCCTGATCGAGGCACGCGAGGGCGGACGGCTGCCGGTGCTGGTGTTCCTCGCCGAGGCGAGTGCCGCGCATCCGCTGGTGCGGACGCTGATCGCCGAGGTCGAGGCGGCGGGCGGCGAGGCGATCGCGACCACGCCCGACATCCTGGCGAAGCTGTCGGGCAAGGACAATCCCCAGGCGGTGGTGGGCGTGTTCGACGCCTGGGACACGCCGCTCGACGCGCTCGACCGGACCGCGAGCGACATCTGGCTGGTCGCCGAGCGGCTGCGCGACCCCGGCAATCTGGGCACGATCCTGCGAACCGGCGATGCGGTCGGTGCCGGCGGGCTGATCCTGATCGGCGAGTGCGTCGATCCGTTCTCGGTCGAGGCGGTGCGCGCGAGCATGGGGGCGCTGTTCACGGTGCCGGTGGTGCGGAGCGAGTGGGCGCCGTTCCTCGCCTGGCTGCGCGGCGGACCGGGGCAGCTGGTCGGGCTGAGCCTCGACGGCGGCGACTATCGCGCGGCGCAATATGCGGCCCCGACCTTCCTGCTCACGGGCAACGAGGCGCAGGGAATGCCGGCCGACTATGCGGCGGCGTGCGACCTGCTGGTGAAGATGCCGATGCTGGGCAAGGCCGACAGCCTCAACGCGGCGGTCGCGACCGCGGTGATGGCGTATGAGGTGCTGGGGCGAACCTGACGAGGCGGAGAGTAGGTGAACGTGTCCACCTACTCCCCTGCATCTACCGACGCTCTGCTCGTGCGACACAATCAAGAAAGCGACTAAGCGCTTCCTGGCAGGTCGAACGAAGCTCGTATGAGCGACGCGACACGATCAGCTGGTTAGAGCCAGGGGCGCACCCATGCCACTTCCACAACTGCTCGCGATCCTGATGCAGGTCGAAAATCAACCTGCTCATGGACTTGCTCCGTTATGAAGAAGCCTCAGTCTTTGTCAGAGTGGCCGCGATACGAGCAATTTGCGGTGCCGTTCTTCGGGTCTTATCGCGCTTGCTAAGATGTTAGCCAACCTATTAGAACTGAAGCGAAATTAGTCGCGGCCCTTCCCGGCCGTTGGATCATTCTCCTTTGCAGTTGTGCTCACCAGTTTAGTGAGCGGACGTGTAGATTGCTCGGCGATTGGAAGCGCGTCAAGCTGCTTTGCACCAGTATCGATATTCAGAGTCTCGAACCTTCGCGCACTTGTCAGGACTTGACTTTCTAGGCTCCCAACCATGGCATTGTACCCGACCACCGCATGATCGAGGGCTCGTCCGACTCGAGCGACATGCCCGCCCATCGTCGCCAGCCGCGCGTACAATTCCTTGCCCAGCTCCGCGATCGCGCGCGCCTCGCCCGCGAGCTTTTCCTGCCGCCACACCGCCGCGACGGTGCGGGCGATGGCGATGAGGTTGGTGGGGGTGGCGAGCAGGACGCGCTTGTCGAAGGCATAGTCCCACAGCGTCGGGTCGTGCTCCAGCGCGGCGGTGAGGAAGTGTTCGCCCGGCACGAACATCACGACATATTCGGGCGTGTCGTCGAACTGCGACCAATAGCTTTTGCCCGCCAGCCCGGTGACGTGGTTCTTCATCGACTGGGCGTGCGCGGCGAGGCCGAGCTTGCGCGCCTCGTCGTCGACCGCATCGAAGGCGTCCTGATAGGCGTTGAGGGACACCTTGGCGTCGATGATGAGCGATTTGCCGCCGGGTACGCGGACGACCGCGTCGGGGCGCAGGCGACCGCCCTCCCCGTCCGTGACGCTGACCTCCATCGCGAAGTCGGTATGCTCGGCGAGGCCGCAGGTCTCCAGCACGTTGCGGAGCTGTTGCTCGCCCCAGCGGCCGCGGGCCTTGGGCGCGTTGCGGAGTGCGTTGACGAGGCGCGCGGCCTCGGTCGAGACGCGCTCCTGCCCGTCGCGCATCGCCTTGATCTGGCCGTCGAGCGTGTCGAAGGCGGAGCGGCGCTCCTGTTCGACCTTGGTCACCGTCTCTTCGTAGCGGGTGAGGCGGTCGTTCACGGGGGCGAGCAGTTGCGACAGCTTCTCGCCCTGCAACTTCTCCGATTCGGTGAAGCGTTGATGCGCGCGGTCGAGGAACTTGGTCTGCGCGACCTCCAGCGCCTGGCCGGCGGCCGCCTCGAAATGCGTCCGCATCGCGGTCAGGTTGTCGGCATGCGCCTGCTGTCGCTCCAGCGCCTGCGAGCGGAGCGCGGCGAGGTCGGCGGCGAGGCGGCTACGCTCGGCCTCGATGGTATCGGCCTTGCGGGCGAGGTCGGCGTGTTGCTCGACGTGGCGGGCGTGGGCCTGATCGCGTGCTTCGGCGGCGGCGCGCAAGGCGGCGACGTCCTGATGCGCGGCGTTGCGCTCGCGTTCGACGGCGTCGCGGGTCTGGCGGATCAGGTCGGCGTCGGCGGCGCGGCTGTTGGCGACGGCGAGGTCGCTGGCGAGCGTGCCGGTGCGACGCGCCGCGACCAGCCACCCGATCAGCAACCCGGCGGCGAGCGCCAGCAGCGCGACCAGCGCCAGCTCAGTCATGGCGGAACCTCACGATCATCTCGCTACGTCGCACGTGAAAGCTCCCGATCCGACCGACCCGGATGGCCGATGGTGGAACGTAGCCGGAACGAGTGTGGCAGGACAGCCCTGTTTTCACCCGGGGCTAAAGGGAAAGCGGGTTCCCGGCTCTAGGCCGCTACGAAAGGACCGGAGATTGGAGAGTCAGGCCATCTTCCGCATCTTCGTCAGCTTCTTCATCACCATATCGCGCTTCAGCCGCGACAGATGGTCGGTGAAGAGCACGCCGTTCAGATGGTCGATCTCGTGCTGCATGCAGGTCGCGAGCAGGCCGTCCATGTCCTCCTCGTGGTCCCCGCCCTGCTCGTCCTGCCAGCGGACGCGGCACGACGCGGGGCGCGCCACCTCCGCATACTGCTCGGGGATCGACAGGCAGCCCTCGTTGTAGACCGACAGCTCGTCGGACACCGACAGGATCTCGGGATTCAGATAGGCATGGGGGTCGCGAACGGGCTTGCCCTCGGCGTCCTCCTCCGCCTGCAGGTCGATGACCAGGATGCGGCGATCGACGCCGACCTGGATCGCGGCGAGACCGATGCCCTTGGCGGCGTACATCGTCTCGATCAGGTCGGCGACGAAGGCGCGCGTGGCGGCGTCGATCGCGTCGACCGGGCCGGAGACGAGGCGCAGGCGGGGGTCGGGGACTTCGACGATGGGGAGGACGGCCATGGGGGGCGGCGCTAGGTTGGGGCGATGCGGGGGTCAACCCAATCCTCCCCGTGAACGGGAAGGATCAGCTGACCGGTCGTCTTGCCCGCAGCGCCTGCGCCAGCGTGCCTTCGTCGAGGTAATCCAGTTCGCCGCCGACCGGCAGGCCGTGGGCGAGCTGCGTCACCCGCACCGGGAAGCGCTCGATGCGTTCGGCCACGTAGTGCGCGGTGGTCTGACCCTCCAGTGTCGCGTTCATCGCCAGCACGACCTCGTCGATCCCGCCCGCCTCGACGCGGGCGATCAGCGTGTCGATCGCGAGGTCCTCCGGCCGGACGCCTTCCAGCGCCGACAATCGCCCGCCCAGCACATGGAAGCGGCCGGGGAAGAGCCGCGAGCGGTCGAGCGCCCACAGGTCCGCGACCTCCTCCACCACGCACAGCGCGCGCGCGTCGCGGCGCGGGTCGGCGCAGATCGTGCAGGGGTCCGACGTGTCGACATTGCCGCAGGTCGAACAGGTGGCGAGATGCGCCTCCACCGCCTGCAACGCGGCGAGCAGCGGGCCGAGCGCGGCCTCGCGACGCTTGAGCAGATGGAGCACGGCACGCCGCGCCGATCGCGGGCCGAGGCCGGGAAGGCGGCTGAGCGCCTGGGTCAGGGTCTCGATCTCGCGGGAGGCCATTAGGAGTAGATAGTTGCTCTTCCGCATCGCGTCACCTCGTCCGTGCTCCTGCGAAGGCAGGAGCCCAGACCCGCGCGCGCCGGTTTCCGCCGCCCTGGGCTCCTGCCTTCGCAGGAGCACGGGTTGCCAGCGCGGCCCCCCCGCATCAAAGCCGCGCCATGCGGATCGTCTTCATGGGAACGCCCGACTTCGCGGTGCCGACGCTCGACGCGCTGGCGGCGGCGGGGCACGAGATCGTCGCGGCGTACACGCAGCCGCCACGACCGGGCGGGCGGCGCGGGCGCGAACTGGTGCCGTCGCCGGTGCAGCGGCGGGCGGCGGCGCTGGGGATCGCGGTGCGCTCGCCGGCGAGGTTGCGCGGGGCGGACGAGCAGGCGGCGTTCGCGGCGCTGGGGGCGGACATCGCGGTGGTCGCCGCCTATGGCCTGATCCTGCCGCAGCCGGTGCTGGACGCGCCGCGGCTCGGCTGTCTGAACGTCCACGGCTCGCTGCTGCCGCGCTGGCGCGGAGCGGCGCCGGTACAGCGCGCGATCATGGCGGGCGACGACGAGACGGGCGTGTGCATCATGCGGATGGAGGCGGGGCTGGATACCGGGCCGGTGCTGCTCGACGGGCGGGTCGCGATCGGCGCCCGGACGGCGGGTGAGCTGACGACGGACCTGGCGCAGCTGGGCGCGGCGTTGATGGTGGAGACGCTGGCGACGCTCGACGCGCGGGTGGCGGTGGCGCAGCCCGACGACGGCGTCACCTATGCGGCGAAGATCGACAAGGCGGAGGCGCGGATCGACTGGTCGCGGCCAGCGATTGAGGTGGAGCGGCTGGTCAGGGCGATGAACCCCGCGCCGGGGGCATGGTTCGAGGTGGCGGGCGAGCGGGTCAAGGTGCTGGCGGCCGAAATGCTGTCACTCTCTCCTTCGGGGCGAGGGACAGTCGTCGACGAGCATCTCACGATCGCGTGCGGCGACGGCGCAATCCGGCCGACGCTGGTCCAGCGGGCGGGCGGCAAGCCGATGACGGCGACCGACCTGCTCCGCGGCTTTCCCATCCCCGCCGGGACGCAGCTTTGACGCGGTTCGCGCTGACGGTCGAATATGACGGGCGGCCGTTCGTGGGGTGGCAGCGACAGGCGCACGGCGTGTCGGTGCAGGGCGCGCTGGAGGCGGCGGTGCTGGCGGTGACGGGCGAGGCGGCGGCGGTCCACGCGGCGGGGCGGACCGACGCGGGGGTGCATGCGCTGGCCATGCGGGCGCATGTCGATATTGCCAAGCCGATCGCGCCGTTCCGGCTGATGGAGGCGCTCAACGCCCTGCTGCGCCCGGCGCCGGTGGCGGTGCTGAGCTGCGAGGCGATCGCGGACGACTGGCATGCGCGGTTCTCTTGCCTCGGGCGCGCATACGAATACCGCATCGTCAACCGACGGGCGCCGTTGACGGTCGAGCGCGGGCTGGTGTGGCAGGTGACGCGGCCGCTCGACGCTGCGGCGATGGACGCGGGCGCACGGCGATTGGTCGGGCGGCATGACTTCACCACTTTTCGGTCGGCGCATTGTCAGGCGGACAGCCCCTTGCGAACGCTCGACACGCTGACGGTCGTGCGCGACGGCGAGCGGGTGACCGTGCGCGCGGCGGCGCGGTCGTTCCTGCATCATCAGGTGCGCTCGATGGTGGGGGCGCTGGCGGAGGTCGGGCTGGGGCGGTGGACGCCGGACGACCTCGCAGCGGCGCTGGGCGCACGCGATCGGGCGAAGCTGCCGCTCAACGCGCCGGCGGACGGGCTGTATTTCGTGGGCGCGGTCTATCCTTAAAGCATGCCGACCTCACTTTGCCCCGTTCGCCCTGAGCGAAGTCGAAGCACAGGTGAGTCCCACACCCTTCGACTTCGCTCAGGGCGAACGGTAAGAAATGGTCGGGCCTAAGGTCGTCGCGCTCTAGCGGCTGAACCGCGCCGCCAGTTCGACATGCGTCGACCAGCGGAACTGGCCGACGGGCTGGACCCAATCCAGCCGCCAGCCTCCCTCGCACAATGCCTTCGCATCGCGCGCGAAGCTGCTGGGATTGCAGGAAACATAGGCGAGGCGCGGCGTCTTGGCGGCCTCGATCTTCGCGATCTGTTCGCGGGCGCCGGCGCGGGGCGGGTCGAGGACGATCGCGTCGAACCGATCCAGCTCGGCCACGGTGAGCGGGCGGCGAAACAGGTCGCGATGCTCGGTGAACAACGGCCGCTGCGCGCTCGCCGCCTTGAGCGCGAGATGCGCGTCGCGGGCCCCCTCGGCGGCATAGACCTTGGCGGGCAGCGCCAGCGCGAAGGTGCCGAGGCCGGCGAACAGGTCGGCGACCGTGGCGGCACCGGCGGTGGCCTCGCGCACGGCGGCGACGAGCGCGGCCTCGCCCTCCGCCGTCGCCTGGAGAAAGGCGGCGGACGGGAGTGCGACGGGGGTGCCGCCCAGCGTGACGGTGACCGGCTGCGGTTCCCAACGTGCCTCCGGGCCGTAGCCTTCGTCGATGCTCAGCCGGGCAAGCGCGTGGGCTTGCGCGAAGGCGGTGATCGCCTCGGCGGCGGCAAGGCCGGGGGGCAGCGTCGCCTTGACGAGCAGGTCGACGCCCTGATCGGCGAGCGTGAGGTGGAGTTCCACCCTGCCCTTTGGTCGTAGCCGTTGCACGAGCGCGCGCAACGGCCCGACGAGCACGAACAGTGCCGGGTGCAGGACGTGGCACTCGCGCATGTCGACGATGCGGTGCGACGCTTGCTCGGTAAAGCCGATCAGTCCGCCCTCGGCATGCAGCGTCGCGCGACGACGGGTGCGTGGCGGCGACAAGGCGGTGGGGCGGAGGTCGGCCTCGATCCCCTGCGCCGCGAGCGCGGTGGCGATGCGGTCGGCGACGAAGGCGGCGTAGCTGTCGTCGTCGAGATGCTGGAGCTGACAGCCGCCGCATTCGGGGAAGTGACGGCAGGGCGGCGGCTGATGGTGCGGGCCGGGAATGACCTCGCCGGTGTCGGTCAGCGTGTCGCCGGGGGCGGCGGAGGCGGCGTGGCGGCCATCGGCGGTGATGCCGTCACCCCGCGCGGCGACGCGGACGATCAGCGACATAGCGACGCGCGCGCGGCGGTCAGCGCGTGGGCGAGGTCGTCGGCGATGAAACTCGCGCCGCAGCGGCGCGCGGCCTCGGCGTGGAGCCAGACTGCGGCTTCGACCCCGCCGAACGGCGTTGCGGCGTGCCATGTCCCGGCAATCGTGCCGGCCAGCACGTCACCGGTGCCGGCGGTGGAGAGCCAAGTGCTGCCGAGCCGGGCTGTGTTGGTGTGGCCGTTCGGGTGCGCGACGACCGTGTCGGGGCCCTTGTAGACCACCGTCGCGCCGGCCCGTCTTGCCGCTTGTCGGGCGGCCTCGATCTTGGAGCCGCTCGGCTTGCCGAACAGCGCGGCGAACTCGCCGGCATGGGGGGTGAGGACGACGCGCCGGTCGGGGGCCACGCCGGTGCGCTCGCGAAACAGCGCGAGGTGCCGCTCTTCGAGCAGGTGGAGGGCGTCGCCGTCGATCACCAGCGAGCAATCGCAGGCGATCGCGGCGTCGAGCTTCGCCAGCGCGTCCGCCCCCCGCCCAAGGCCGGGACCGATCACGATCACGACCTTGGGCTTGCCGTCGACGGCCTCGGCGAGCGCGTCCGCGGACCAGGGGCGACGCACGACCGCATGCGGCAGGCCGGGCGCGTCCTCGGCAAGCAGCAGACCGTAGCCCGCGCCCGCGCGCATCGCCGCCTCGATCGCGAGCGCCGCCGCGCCCGGCATCGCGCCGGCGATCACCACCGCCATGCCGCGCGAGTATTTGTGATTCCAGCTGTACGGCGCGTGCAGCCAAGGAGCCGCCATCGCCTGGTCGGGACTGACGTTGTCGCGCGGGGAGCCGATTTCGTCGAGGCCGAGGCCGATATCGATCAGCCGGACGGCGCCGCACTGCTCGGCCGCGGGCTGAAGGACATGGGCCGGCTTGAGCGCGCCGAGCGCCAGCGTCAGGTCGAACTCGGGTATCTGGAGACGGTTGATCTCGGCCCCGGTATCGGCGTCGATCCCGCTCGGCAGGTCGACGGCGACCGACAGGTGAGCGTACGCGACCAGCGCGCCGATCGCCGCCATCGCGTCGTTCGCGAGCGGGCGCGACAGGTCGGTGCCGAACACCGCGTCGACGACGACGGGAGCATACGCCGCCTCGTCGGGGAGTGCCGCAGGAAACGCCTCGACCGGGCCGTCCCACGCCGCCCGCGCACGCCGAGCGAGGTCGGTGACGGATTCGCCCAGCGCCGCGACCCGCACCGGGTGCCCCGCTGCCCGCAGCACCCGCGCCGCGACGTAGCCGTCGCCGCCGTTGTTGCCGGGTCCGCAGAGGATCAGCACCTCCGCGCCGGCCGCTAGGCGGCGGACCGCTTCGGCCACCCCTGCCCCTGCCCGCTCCATCAGGCCGTACATCGCGTCGGGGGTCGGCGCGGCGCGTTCCTCCGCCGCACGCATCTGCGCGGCCGTGAGGATCGGCTGGCCGTCGATCGGCAGCATCAGCGTGCGGCAGGGAGGCGGTAGCGGTCGTTGGCGATCGCGACCTCGATCTCGGTGCCGTCCTGCCTGACGACGGCGGGCTGTGCGCCGTCGGCGGCGGTGACGCTGTTGTCGTCCTTCACCAGCAGGCGGCGGAAATGGCCGTCGGGGTGACGCACGGTGATGACCCAGCCCTGCGCGGTGCGGATGCGTTCGGCGGTGCAGACCGGCGCGAGCGCGGCGGTGCCGCTCGCGCAGGGGAAGCGCGGGAGCGCGGCTTCGGCGGCCCGTTCGTTGGCCATCGCTTGTTGCTGGTCGTGAGCTTGCTGGCCGCACGCGGCGAGAAGCAACGCAAAAGTGGTCGCACTAGCCTTACCACGGCTGTGCCGTTCACCTGATCTCTCGTATGAGGAGCGTAGGTTAAATATCCGCATAGACGTGACTTTCCGCTTTGGCACCGGGGTGCGTCAGCGCGCCGAGATGCGCGGGGCCGACATTCTGCGCGTATCGCCACAGCGCGCCCGAGCCATAGCCGTTGTCGCGCGCGCGCCATGCGGCACGGCGCTGCGCCAGCACGTCGCCCGACACCAGCAGGTCGATCGTGCCGGCCTCCGCATCGATGCGGATCGGGTCGCCGTCCTCTACCAGCGCAATCGGGCCGCCGTCCGCCGCTTCGGGTCCGACATGGCCGATGCAGAAGCCGCGCGTCGCGCCCGAGAAGCGGCCATCGGTGACCAGCGCCACCTTCTCGCCCAGCCCCAGCCCATAGAGCGCGGCGGTGGTCGACAGCATCTCGCGCATGCCCGGCCCGCCCTTCGGTCCTTCATAGCGGATCACGACGACGCAGCCCTCGTCGATGTCGCGCGCCTCGACCGCCGCGAACGCCGCCTCCTCGCCGTCGAAGCAGCGCGCCGGCCCCTCGAACTGCAACCGGTGCATCCCGGCGACCTTCACGATCGCGCCGTCGGGCGCGAGGCTGCCGCGCAGACCGACGACGCCGCCGGTCGGCGTGATCGGCGTGTCGAAGGCATAGATCACCTTCTGGTCGGGGTTCCACGTCACCTCGTCGATGTTCTCGCCCAGCGTGCGGCCGGTGACGGTCAGGCAATCGCCGTCGAGCAGCCCGCCGGTCAGCATCGTCTTCATCAGCATGTAAACGCCGCCCGCGTCGTGCATGTCCTTGGCGACATACTTTCCGCCGGGCTTGAGGTCGGCGAGGTAGGGCGTGTCCTTGAACACGCGCGCGACGTCGTGCAGGTCGAAGTCGATCCCGCACTCGTTCGCCATCGCCGGCAGGTGCAGCGCGGCGTTGGTCGAGCCGCCGGTCGCCGCCACCACCCGCGCGGCGTTCTCGAACGCGGCGCGGGTGCAGATGTCGCGCGGGCGCAGCTGACGCTCGACCAGCTCCATCACCTGCGCCCCGGCGGCGATCGCGATCTGTTCGCGGCTGCTGTAAGGAGCGGGCACCATGTTGCTGTTCGGCAAAGACAATCCGATCGCCTCGCCGACGCAGGCCATGGTGTTGGCGGTGAACTGACCCCCGCAGGCGCCATCACCGGGGCATGCGACCTTTTCGAGTGCGGTCAGTCGTTCCAGCGGACAGCTGCCCGCGGCATACTGGCCCACCGCCTCGAACACATCGACGACGGTGACGTCGCGCTGGTCGAAGCGGCCGGGCAGGATCGAGCCGCCATAGACGAAGATCGACGGGATATTGAGCCGCAGCATCGCCATCATCATGCCCGGCAAGGACTTGTCGCACCCCGCGAAGCCGACCAGCGCGTCGTAGCAATGGCCGCGCACCGACAGCTCGACCGAGTCCGCGATCACCTCGCGGCTGACCAGCGACGCCTTCATCCCCTGATGCCCCATGGCGATGCCGTCGGTCACGGTGATGGTGTTGAACCGGCGCGGCATGCCGCCGTTGCCGATCACCCCGGCCCGCGCCGCGTCCGCCTGCACGTCGAGCGTGGTGTTGCACGGCGCGCTATCGTTGCCGGCGCTGGCGAGCGCCACGAACGGCTTCTGGATGTCCTCCTCGCTGATCCCCATCGCGTAGTAATAGGAACGGTGCGGCGCGCGCTCGGGCCCGACGCTGACGTGGCGGGAGGGGAGCGTGGATTTATCGAAGCGAGGCATGGCTGCGCTGTTGGCACATTTGCCCCGCGATGGGGAGAGGCGCGGCCCTCAGGCGTAGTAGCGGATGCGCGCGCGCCGCAGGATGCGGTCCTCCAACGAAAAGTACAGGCTGATCCCGCCGTCCTCGATCACGGTCGAGGCGGCGAACGCGATATCGGTTTTGGATCGATCGGCCGGCGGCGGCGGCAGGATGAGCGGTTCGAGGCCACGACCCGTGACTCGCGAATAGTCTTCCGAAAAACTGATCCAGCCGATCCGCCAGCGCGCGTCCAGCGTCGCGCCGTTGTAGAACATTACCGGGTCGACACCGGGTAGCCGACAGATCGGGCCGGTCGAGAGGTGCCAGTTGTCCCAGCTGTCCTCGCGTGTCGGAAACGGATCGGCGATCGACTCCCAGTCCTCGCCGAGCGCGCCCGCCCGCGCGACGCCGACCCGCGACGCGCCGACGCCACCATCGAACAGCGCCGCATATTCGTAGAACAGCCGCCAGTCGCCCGCCGGCGTCTGCACCAGCGTCGCCTCCTTGATGTTGCCCTCCCCCGCCGGGGCGGCCAACGCGACGCGGCGCTTGACCAGCGTCTCCAGCGTCGGCCCCGATGCGGCGATCATCACGCCCTGCGTCCGCTTCGCGTCGACGCCGGTGTAATAGACGACGTACCCCGCGTCCGTCAGGACCACGGTCGGGTCCTCGCAGCCGCCGCCGTCCGCGTCAGCCGGATCGGCGCCGGGTGCCACCGCCAGCTTCGCGTCGAGCGTGAAGTTCAGCCCGTCGCTGCTCTCGCCGCACGCGATCAGCCCGGTCGGATCGGTGGGACCGAGCGGATCGGGGACGCCGCGCACCATCATCCGATAGCGATCGCCCTCCTTCCACACGAACGGGCTCATCAGGTCCATGCCGTCCAGGGGCGTTCTCGACGCGATGGTGACGGTATCGAGCTGCTCGACGGCATAGGTCGGCACCGGGTCAGGCGCCCTGCGCGACGGTAAGCGACAGCGCGCCGTCGATCGTCACGGTGGTGCCGGTGATGTAATCGGCCGCGGGCGACAGCAGGAAGGCGACGAGTGCCGCCACTTCGTCCGCGCGACCGGCCCGGCCCCAGGGGATGTTGCTTTCGAGCGACCGGCGATACGCCTCGTCCTGCGTCGCCCGCTCGTTCATCGGCGTCAGGATCATACCGGGAGCGACGCCGTTCACCGCGATCTGCTGCGGCGCCAGTTCGAGCGCCAGCGTGGCGGTGAGCTGTGACAGCCCGCCTTTCGCCGAATCATAGTCGACGCCACCGGGGCGCGGGGCGCGCTCGTGGATCGACGAGATGTTGACGATGCGACCGCCGAGCTTCTTGTTCGTCAGCGCCTGGGCAAAGCGGCGACAGGTCAGAAACGGGCCGTAGAGATCGGACCGGATCACTCGGTCGAACTGGCTCAGCGCCATGTCGACGATGTGGACGCCGCTCATGTTGAGCCCCGCGGAATTGACGAGCAGCGTCGCGGTGCCGAACGACCGCTCGCAGGTCGCGAACAGCGCCTCGACCGCAGCCTCGTCGGCGACGTCGCACTGCACGGGCAACGCCAGCGCGGCACCGCCGGCAGCGTCTCGCACGGCGTCCGCCGCCGCTTCGTCACGAAAATAGGTGAAAGCGACGCGGGCGCCGGCCGCGACCAGCGCGGCGACGCAGGCGGCCCCGATCCCGGACTCTCCCCCGGTGACGATCGCGACCCGATCCGAAAGCTCAACCGTCATTCACCCGCTCCTCGACGCCTGGCGGTTCAAGCGTTCGGGGACCGGCAAGGTTGCGCGAGCCTCAGAGGCTGGCCAATGCCTTCTGGACGCTGTCCATCGTGAAGGGCTTGGTCAGGCGCGGGCGGTCGCTGAAGCGTGCGTCCAGTGCGTCGTCGCTGCCGCCGGTGGCGAAGATGAAAGGCACCCCCCTTGCCGCGAGCGCCTCCGCGACCGGGATGCTGCGCTCGCCGCCGCGCAGGTTGAGGTCGAGGATCGCGGCATCGATGCCGCCCTGCTCGACCCGCTCCAGCGCACTCGCGACATTGTCCGCGGTCCCGCACGCCTGCTTGTCGAGCACCTCGAGGAAGTCTTCGAGCATCATTGCGATCAGCGGTTCGTCCTCGACGATGAGGATCTGTTGCGGCCCCGTCATGACTGCCTGTTAGCGGGAGTTCGGTGCAAGTCCAACTGATTACCGCGTGTCGTCGGTCGCGGCTGGCTGGCGTCGATCGTCGTGACGCCGGGCTTCGGCCGTGCGCTACGCGACGGTCGGCAGCGGCTCGACTACCGGCTGTTCTCCGCCTGCGCCCGGCAGCGGCATCAGCGCTTCCTTCGCGGCTTCGGCAAGCTGCTGGACCGAGAACGGCTTGGGCAGGAACGCGACGTTGTCGAGGTCGATCGACTTGCGCAGCTGTTCCTCGGCATAGCCCGACATGAAGATCACCGGCAGGTCCGGATAGCTCTCCCGCACGCGGGCCACCATCGTCGGCCCGTCCATCGTCGGCATCACCACATCGGAGATGAGCAGGTCGGGGCGGCCGCTGGTGGCGAGCAGCTCCAGCGCCGCTTCGCCGTTTTCGGCGGTGAGGACGCTGTAGCCCTGCCGCGCCAGCGCGCGCTCGGCGACGGCGCGGACCATCTCCTCGTCCTCGACCAGCAGCACGGTGCCGGTGCCCCAGGTCTCCGATGGCTTGGGTGCGACGCGGGCGGTCGAGCGGACGGGCGCGCCGGCGGCGTGGACGGGCAGGTAGATGGAAAAGCTCGCCCCCTGCCCCGGCTTCGACTCCGCGAAGATCCAGCCGCCCGACTGCTTGACGATGCCGTAGACGGTGGAGAGGCCCAGCCCCGTGCCCTTGCCCAGCTCCTTGGTGGTGAAGAAGGGCTCGAAGATCTTGGCGATGATGTCGGGCGGGATGCCGGCACCGGTGTCGGTGACGATCAGCGCGGTATAGTCGGCGGGCGGCAGCACGTCGTTGCCGAGCGCGCGGACGTCGGCGGCGGACACCGCCTTGGTCTGGATGGTCAGCGTGCCGCCCCCGCGCGGATCGTGCTGCACGATCGCGTCGCGGGCGTTGACCGCCAGGTTGACGACGACCTGTTCCAGCTGGCCCGGATCGGCGCGGACGGGGCCGAGGTTGCGGCCGTGCGCGACGTTGAGTTTCACCGTTTCGCCCATCAGGCGCTTCAACAGGTTGGAGACCTCCGCCACGACGTCGGGCAGCTGCAACACCTGCGGGCGCAGCGTCTGTTGCCGCGAAAAGGCGAGAAGCTGGCGCGTCAGCCCGGCGGCGCGGTTCGAGTTGGTCCTGATCTGCTGAATGTCGTCATAATCGCTGTCGCCGGGCGAATGGCGCATCAGCATCAGGTCGCAATGACCGATGATCGCGGTCAGGATGTTGTTGAAATCGTGCGCGACGCCCCCCGCGAGCTGGCCGACCGCCTGCATCTTGGTCGCCTGCGCGACCTCGCGCTTGAGGCGCGATTCGACCGAATTGTCCTTGAGCGACAGCAGCACCGCCGCATCGCCCAGCCCGCGCGCGCCGGCGATGGTGAGCGCCACCGGCTCGTCGGGATGCGGCTTCAGCCGGACGGTCATGTCGGTGGAGTGGGTGGCACCACCGGCGAAGCGGCGGACGGCGTCGGCGACGGCGGCCTTGTCCTCGCGCGTCACCAGGTCGCCGGGATAGATCGGCGGTGCGGCCGGATCGACCTGCGCGGCGCGGGCGAAGGCGTCGTTCATCTGGAGGAAGCGGCCGTCGCGGTCGACCAGCGCCATGCCGAACGGCATCAGCGACACCAGGCTGCGGACATGCGCCGACGCGGAGCCGCCGATCGCGGGCTGCGCCGCCTCGTCCTCGTCGAGCAGCGCCACCAGCAGCGGCGGGTCCTCGCCGTTGGGCATCGGGCCGTCGAGCACCGGTAGCTGGATGACGCGCAGCGGCGTGCCCTCCAGCCCTTCGCGTTCGAAGCGGACCAGCCCGCGGCTGTCGGTGATGAGCAGGTGCGCGAAGTCGCGACCCGTCAGATCGGGGGCGGTGCCGCCGAGCGCGCGCTGCGCGAGCACGGCGTTGGCGATACGGACACGCCCGTCGGCGTCGATCAGCGCCGCCATGACGCCATTCGCGCCCAGTCGCTCGCCCGCCGGGCCGGCGATCAGCGCGGTGAGCGCGCCGCCGAGGTCCCGTTCGGCCGCCGTGACGGCGAAGCGCCAGACCAGCAGGTCGCCCGCGTCGCCCGCACGGATGACGGTGGCGGCGAGGCGGCGGCCGTCGAGCGTCAGCCCCCCCGCCCTGCCCTCGCCATCGCGCCAGGCGTTGCGGCCGGCGGTGCCGAGTGCGGCGACGCCCGCCTCGTCCAACGGCACGCCGGGCGGGGTCGGAAAGCCACGGAACAGCTCCGCCCAGGCGTCGTTCGCGCAGACCAGCCGACCGGCGCGGTCGGTCACCGCGATCGCGTCGTCGCTGGCGGCGGCGAGGCTGCGGGCGAGTGCCCAATCGGTGTCGCCGATCTGCTCGCCCGCCTTGACCGGGGCGAGCAGCCGCCATGCGGCGATCGCGCCTGCGATGACCAGCGCGGCGGCGGCGAACCCCGCCGCCGCGATCGGGCTGTCGATCGCCCACAGCGTCGCCAGCGCGGCGAGGATGCCGGTGGCGACGGCGATCAGCGCGGCGGTGCGGGTGGGGGTCAGCGAGCGGGCGGCGGTGGCCATGGGCTTGCTTCGGGCGGATTGGACCTCGCGGTCAAGCCTTCCCTCTCCCTGGAGGAAGAGGGAAAGCGGTCACCAGATGCGGACGCGGTCGGCGGGCTTCAGGTACATCCGCTGCCCCGGCTCGACGCGGTAGGCCGCATACCAGGGATCGAGGTTGCGGACGGTCAGCACGCGCTGATGCCCCGGCGAGTGCGGGTCGCTCAACAATTGCGACCGCAGCGCCGCCTCGCGGGTCTTGACCCGCCACACCTGCGCCCAGCCCATGTAGAAGCGCTGGTCGCCGGTGGTGCCGTCGATCACCGGCGCCGGGCGACCGTTCAGCGAGCGGTGATAGGCGTCGAGCGCCACCGTCAGCCCCGCCAGATCGGCGATGTTCTCGCCCAGCGTCAGCCCACCCTGGACGTGCTGGCCCGGCAGCGGCTCGTAGGCGTCGTATTGCGCGACCAGCGCGTCGGTGAAGCGCTTGAACTGCGCGATATCGTTCGCCGTCCACCAGTCGGAGAGCTTGCCCGTGGCGTCGTACTTGCGGCCCTGATCGTCGAAATGATGGCTGATCTCATGCCCGATCACCGCGCCGATGCCGCCGTAATTGACCGCCGGGTCGGCGTTGGGATCAAAGAACGGCGGTTGCAGGATCGCCGCCGGGAACACGATCTCGTTCATCGTCGGGTTGGCATAGGCGTTGATCGTCATCGGCGTCATGCCCCACTCGCCCCGATCGATCGGGGCGCCGAGCTTGGCGAGGTTGCGGTTCCATTCGAAACCGTTCGCGCGCGCGACGTTGCCGACCAGATCGCCTCGCGCCACCGTCAGCGCCGAATAGTCGCGCCAGCGGTCCGGATAGCCGATCTTGGGCGTGAACGCCGCCAGCTTGGCGAGCGCCTTCACCTTGGTTTCCGGCGCCATCCACTGGAGATTGCGGAGCCGGTCGCCCATCGCGGCGATGACGTTCTTGACCAGCTGGTCGGCGGCGGCCTTCGTCGCAGGCGGGAAGTATTGCGCGACATACTGTTGTCCGATCGCCTCGCCCATGCCCGCCGACACGACGCCGACGCCCCGCTTCCAGCGCGGCTGCTGCTGCGGCACGCCGGACAGGACGGTGCCGTAGAAGCCGAAATTGGCATCGTCGATCGTCTGTGCGAGATACGGCGCATAGGCGCGCATCACGCGCAGCCGCAGGAAGTCCTGCAACACCGGCAGCGGTGCGTCGGCGAACGCCTTCGCCTCGCCGGTCAGCGCGCTGGGTTGCGAGACGAGATAGAAGGGCCGGTCGCCGAAACCGAGCCCGCTCATATAGGCGGGCCAGGGAAAGCCGGGCGCCTGACTCGCGAATTGCGCCGGGGTCCAGCGGTTGTAGGTCTTGTCGGCGTCGCGGCTCTCGATCCGCGTCCAGTGCGCCTGCGCGATCGTCTTTTCGAGCGCGAACACGGCGGCGGCGCGGGCGACGCCGTCCTGCTGCCCGGCGATGCCGAGCATCTGCGCCAGATACGCCTGATAACGCCCGCGCACGTCCGCGAGCTTGGGGTCGTCCTTCAGATAATAGTCGCGGTCGGGCAGGCCCAGACCCGCCTGATAGAAGCCGGCGACATAGGTGTCGGGCGCCTTGTCGTCCTGACCGACGGCCGCGCCGATCAGCGTTCCGACGCCTTGCCGTTGCAGGTCGGCCATCACCGCGACCAGCTGATCCTTCGACGCGGCACCGGCAATGCGGTCGAGCCAGGGCTGCACCGGCGCGATGCCGGCGGCGTCGATCGCGCGTTGATCCATGAAGCTGGTGTAGAAGTCGCCGATCTTGTCGCCGGGGCGGCGCGCGGCGGCCTCCAGGATGCCGCGCGTGCGCTCGCGCGACAGGTCGTCCAGCGTGTTGAACATGCCGTAGGCAGCCTTGTCCGCCGGGATCTCGGTGCGCGCATACCAGCTGCCGCTCATCGCATCGAAGAAGTCGTCGCCGGGCTTCACCGCCGGATCGCGACCCGCGAGGTCGACCCCGAAGGTGCCGTAGGTCGGGCGGCCCGCGGGCGCGGGAGCGACGGTGGGGCGGGCGCGGCGGCTCTGCGCCACGGCGATCGTGGAAACGGCGGACGCGAGAAGAAGGGCGGCGATGACCGGCTTGCGCATGAATGGTCCTTTGACGGGGAGGTCGATTGCGTGCCGTTCTAGTCGGGCGACGCGCGCCGTCAAATTAAGCGTGTCGCTGCCGCCGCTTACGCCAGCGCCGCGCCGTCCGCAGCCGCCAGATCGCCGCCGCCACCGCATAGGCCGCACCCGCGAAGATCGGCGCGAGCACCAGCAGGCCGACGATCATCGCCGGGCCGCTATGGACCAGCCAGTTGAGCACGCCCTGCCAGAAATGGAGATTGGTCGCGACCGGCCGCCCCGGCACTTGCCGGTCGACGCGCAGCACCCAGCGTCCGATCTGAAGCGCCAGATAGCCGATCGGGCCGAACAGGAACGTCGCGGGCAACGTGATCGCGACCGCGAGCGGCACGTTGGCGCGGGCGGGCACGCAGGCGAGCGCGGCTGCGGGCATGTGCGCGAAGGGGAACAGCACGGTGCACAGCGTGCCGACCGCCGCCGCGCGCGGCACCGAGCGCCGGTTGAAGCGCCACAGGCTGGGCAACAGGATGTACCTGGCGACCGGCCGCAGCCAGCGGTTGCGCTCGATCGCCTCGCGCGTCGGGATGTGACGGCGGACCCACCCGGCGACCCCGCCGGCGGGCAGCGCCGGGTCAGCCGCGCTCACGCAGGACCCGCCCGGCTTCCTTCTTCCACTCGCGCTCCTTGATGTGCTCGCGCTTGTCGTGCGCCTTGCGGCCCTTGGCGAGCGCCAGCTCCACCTTGGCGCGACCGGTGCCGTTGAAATAGACCGACAGCGGCACCAGCGTCATGCCGTCGCGCGCCACCGCGCCGTGGAGCTTGTTGATCTCGCGGACGTGCAACAGCAGCTTGCGCGGCCGCTTCGCCTCATGGTTGAAGCGATTGCCGAAATTATATTCGGGGATGTTGGCGTTGATGAGCCACACCGCCCCGTCCTGGATGTCAGCATAGGATTCGGCGATCGACCCCTCGCCGCCACGCAACGACTTCACCTCGGTGCCGGTCAGCACAAGCCCCGCTTCGTAGACGGTGTCGACCGCATAATCGAACCGCGCGCGCCGGTTCTCGGCGACGACTTTCTTCTTGTCGAACGTGACGGGTTTGGGTCGGGCCATAGGTGGCAGCATGTAGGGACGATCGGCAAAGGACGAAAGCGTCAGAAAGGAACCTTCAGCCGGACCATGATCCGATTGATCGGGCCACCCTGCGCGTCGCGACCCTGCTCGGCCTCGGCGCCCAGCTTGGCGTCACCGAAGACGCGCACCGCAGCGCGCGGCGGACCGTCGCGCCCGTCGACGGTCGGCGGCGTGCGTAGGCGGTAGCGCTCCTGATCGCGGGCGCAGACCACCACCTCGCCGTCGGCCGACGGCGGTGGACACGGCGCATCGCCGCGTGGTCGCGACGGCGCCGGCAGGAACGGTCCCGCGACGGCCTGGACGAGAATGACGACCGGCATGCCCTGCCCTCCCTGCATCGCAGTGTCGCCCGGCAATGCGGCGACTTCAGGGCGCGGTCGGCGGCGTGTCGGATGCGCGTACGATGCGGGCCGCCGGCTGCGGCTGTCCGACCGGCGGCGCGGGCCGGTATTCCGGCACCGGCACGAGCGCCGGCGGCGGCGACAGGTCGTCGCCATAGCGGTTAGGCCCCACCGTGCCGCGCAGCACCAGCAGCACGATCAGCCCGAGCGTGAGCACGGCGCCGATCATCCCGAGCAGCCAGACCAGCATGAACGCCTGCATGATCGATGCCATGGCGGCGTTGACCTGATCGGGTGAGGTCTCCTGCCCGAACGAGCCCATCATGCCGAGGAAGCGCGGCATGATGACGAGGTAGGCGATCGGCATCGCGACCTGCAACACCAGCACCGGCGACGCCCACCAGCCCGAACGATCGCCGTCGTGCAGCCGCCGCACCACCGCCGCGCCGACCAGCATCAGGTTCACCACGACGATGGCGATGCTGAAGATCAGCATGCCGCGCATGAGCGGCACCATGACGCCCATCATCACCTGCGCCGCAAGTTCCGGATGCTGGTCGATATAGACCTGATCCTGCCCCATCAACGGCTGCATCGCCGTCATCATCCGCGACATGAGCACGGAGGCGAGCACTACCCCGACCACCATCTGCGCGAGATAGACGGCCAGTATCCACAGCCAGAAGGGCTGCCGGTTCTCGCGGCCCGAAAAGTCGGCGAGGCGGGTCAGGTGATCGCGGAGCAGGGAAGCCATGGGTCAGAACTCCTGCGGCGCGGGCGGACCGTATCGGTTCGGCCCACGGTCGCTCTCCTTGATGAGCAAGATGACAAGCACGAGCAGTGTCAGCAGGTAAAGTACGTTGTTCAGGAGGACCATCGCGAACGTTTGCTGGTCAACATCCGCCCCATCAGTACCGAAAGAAGAAAATAAGCGGTACATGCCCGCCGCTCCGAGCACCAGAAATGGTAAGGGCATGACGCCCCACCATCCGGACAATCCCCGGTCGTGCAGACGCCTGACGATGGCGGCAGCAAGTAAGGCGACAGCCAGAACCGGCAGCGCCAGTGCGATCACCACGAACCAACTCATTATCGAAGCAAACCCGTCCGCCGACGCCGTCGCGTCTGCCGCGAGGCCGGCATCGCCGAAATGCAGGAACATGAGGGGCACCATCACGACGGCACTGCCAACCTGCTGTGCGATGACGAGGCCGAGGACAAAGAACCAAAACTGCGATCGGGTGTCGCGGCCTCGAAACGTCCCGAGGCGGCGAAGGCAGTGGCGGATCGCTTGCGGAAAACTAGTCATGCCTGCTCCAGCCTAGCCAGCGCGGCGTCGACCGCATGCTGCGATGCCTCGGACGGCCACGTCATCGGCAGGCGCAATCCGCACGGCATGTCCGGGCGGACGCGGCTGAGCGCATATTTCACCGGGCCGGGCGAGGCGTCGGTGAACACCGCGGAGTGGAGCGGGAAGAGCCGGTCGTGGAGGGCGCGGGCGATCGCATAGTCGCCGGCCGCGCAGGCGGTCTGAAAGTCGGCGCACAGGCGCGGGGCGACGTTGGCGCTGACCGAGATGCACCCCACCCCGCCCATCGCGTTGAAGGCGAGCGCCAGATCGTCGTTGCCCGACAGCTGACACCAGTCCGCGCCCAGCGCCGCGCGGTGATCGGAGATGCGGGCGATCGCGCCGGAGGCGTCCTTGATCCCGACGAACACGTCACGGCTCGCCTCGACGATGCGGGCAACGGTGGCGGGCAGGATGTCGGTGACGGTGCGGCCCGGCACGTTGTAGAGCAGGATCGGCAGCGGCGACGACGCCGCCAGCGCCGCGAAATGCTGCGCGATGCCGTCCTGGCTGGGGCGGTTGTAATAGGGCGGCACCATCAGCGCGGCGTCGGCGCCGGCGGCATGCGCGGCGGCGAGGTTCTCCTGCGCGACGCGGGTGTCGTTGGAACCGGCGCCGGCGATCACCGGCACCCGGCCCCGTGCCTGATCGACGCAGATACGGACGACGGCGAAATGCTCGTCCTTGGGCAGCGTCGCCGCCTCGCCCGTCGTGCCGCACGCGACTAGCGCCGACGAGCCCTCGGCGATCTGCCACTCGATCAGATCGCGGAAGGCGGCCTCCGCAAAGCTGCCGTCCGCCTCGAACGGGGTGACGAGCGCGGGAATGGAGCCGGAGAACATCGAGAAAGTCGCCCTATTTTGTTCAGGACAGATACGGGCGCGGTCCGTATCCTGTCCACATGTTCGCACACACGCTGAAGACCGGATTGTTGACCGCCGCGCTGGCCGCGATCGGCGCGTCGGGGGTGCAGGACAGCGCGCGCGAGGGCGTCGTGTCGCCGGTTCAGCCGGTGGCCGTCGCCGTCGCGCCGGATACCGCCATCGCCGCCGCGATCGCGCAATGGCGGGCGGTGCGCGACACCAGCCAGCTACCGTTCGACAGCTATGCCGGCTTCCTGCTCGCCCATCCCGGCTGGCCCGACGAGGCGACGATCCGGCGCGCTGCCGAGGCAAAGGCCGGCGCTGCGTCGCCCGGCAGCGTGGCGCGCTATTTCATCGCGTTCCCGCCGCTGACCGGCGCCGGCCGCGTCGCGCTGGCGCGCGCGCTGCTCGCGACGGGCGATCCGGTCGGCGCCGCGACCGCAGCGCGCGCGGCGTGGCGCGGCGGCGGGCTGGCGGCGGCGGACGAGAGCTTCGTGCTGACCAGCTTCGCCGGACAGCTGACCCCGGCCGATCACGCGGTGCGCGCGGATACGCTGCTATGGGCGGGATCGACCGGCGCGGCGGC
Source organism: Sphingomonas sp. (assembly GCF_965200135.1). GTDB lineage: Bacteria > Pseudomonadota > Alphaproteobacteria > Sphingomonadales > Sphingomonadaceae > Sphingomonas. The sequence continues at coordinate 255,345 of NZ_CBDATK010000009.1, read as the reverse complement.
GCGCGTGCTGCCGCTGGTCGCGGCCGACCGGCGGGATGCCTTCGCGGCGCGGCTGGCGTTCCGCACCAATGCGCCGGAAGCGTCGGCGCTGGCGGCCTCGGCCGGCTTCGGCGACGATGCGGGGTTCGTCGCGGACAAGGCGACATGGCTCCGCAACAGCGGCGCGGGGCCGAGCGCGCGGACGTGGCTGGCACAGGCGAGAAGGCTGACGGTGCTGCCCGGCAATCCGGAAGAATATTTCGAGGTGCTGTTGACGGCGGCGCGCGGGGCGGCGGCGGACGGGCAGTGGCAGGTCGCCTACGACATCGCGCGGCAGGTCGACGGTGCCTACCCGCCCGGCACCGACGTCGCGACGAAAAGCTATGGCGAGCGCGACGACTATACCAGCCTCGCCTGGCTGGCGGCGCAGGCGGCGCTGAAGGTCGGGCGCCCGGCGGACGCGATGACGCTCTTCGACCGCTACGCGCACGGTACGCCGACGCCCTCGACGCGATCGAAGGGACTCTACTGGGCGGCGCGATCGGCGGAGCGGGCGGGGTTGAGCGCCGATGCGGCGCGGCTGTGGGCGGCGACGGCGGCGTATCGCGACGCCTATTACGGCCAGCTCGCCAACGAGCATCTCGGTCGCCCGCTGGTGGCGCCGCCGCCGGTCGCGGCGCAGCGGGTGGATGCGATGACCAAGCTGGCGTTCGGCAATCGCGAGATCGTGCGGGCGGTGCGGTTCCTGGGCAAACTGGGGCTGCACGAGGACCAGACGGTCTTCGTCCGCCAGATCGCGCTGCTGGCGAAGAGCGACACCGACCATCTGCTCGCCGCCAACCTGGCGCGTGAGCTGCAACGACCCGATCTCGGCGTGATGGTCGGGCGCAGCGCGCTGCTCAACGGGCTCAGCGACTATTCGGCGACGGGCTTTCCGACGGTGCCGGTGCCGTTCGGCTATGAGGGCGACTGGACGATCATCCACGCGATCGCGCGGCAGGAGAGCCAGTTCAACCGCACCGCGATCAGCCATGCCGGCGCGCGCGGGCTGATGCAGCTGATGCCAGCCACCGCACGCGAGCAGGCGGGCAAGATGGGGATCAGCTATCAACCCGCCGAGCTCACCGGCAATCCCGATCTGTCGATCAAGCTGGGCGCGGGCTTCTTCCGCCGGGTCTACGGCATCTACGGCAGCTATCCGCTGACGATCGCGGCCTATAACGCGGGGCCGGGCAACGTGAACAAATGGCTGCGCGCCAACGGCGATCCGCGCACGGGCACGATCGACATGGTCGACTGGGTCGAGGCGATCCCGATCCAGGAGACGCGCAACTATGTCCAGCGCGTGTTGGAGAATGCGGTCGTCTATGACCTGATGCGCCCCGACCGCGCGATCAGCCGGGGGCCGGCGAACCTCAGCTGGTATCTGGGGCGGCGGCCGTCCTAGCCCTCGTCATCCCGGGCTCGACCCCGGATCCCGCTTCTTCTTCTACCGGGGCAAGACCGCGGTGACGAGAGAGAGATGACCGACCGCCCCAACTACATCACCCTCGCCGGCTATGCGGCACTGCGCGCGGAATACGAGCAGCTGTTCGGCACCGAGCGACCGCAACTGGTCGAGGTGGTCAGCTGGGCGGCGGGCAACGGCGATCGGTCGGAGAACGGCGACTATCTCTACGGCAAGAAGCGGCTGCGCGAGATCGACCGGCGCCTCGGCTCGCTGTCGAAGCGGATGAAGGCGGCGAGGGTCGTCGATCCCGCGCAGGCGTCCGACCGGACGCGCGTGTGGTTCGGCGCGTGCGTGACGCTGATCGACGACGACGAGCAGGAGCGCGTCCTGACGCTGGTCGGCGACGACGAGACGGATACGGGCAACGGGCGGATCGGCTGGAGCGCGCCGATCGCCAGGGCGCTGCGCGGTGCGGCGGTCGGCGACCTGCGCCGCGTGACGCTGCCCGTTGGCGAACGCGAGTATCAGGTCACCGCGATCGCCTATCCGGATTGACCAAGCCCCCTGCGCCGCCGGTCATTTCGGTCCGATGAGCGCCGTTCGGCCTGACCGGGTCAGGTCCTCGTTGCACGGGCCGCGTTCGGCGGGCAGGGAGCGGCGATGCCCGATACTTCCCGGCCCAGCGCCTCCCGCAATGTCGCCCTGCTGATCGACTCCGACAACGCGCAGCCCGCCGCACTCGACCCGGTGCTGACGGTGCTGGCCGAGCTGGGCACGGTCAACGTCCGGCGCGCCTATGGCAACTGGTCCAAACCGGCGCTCGGCGGGTGGCGCGATCAGCTCGTCCGCTATGGCGTCGAACCCATGCAGCAGTTCGACCTGACCAAGGGCAAGAACGCGACCGACATGAAGATGACGATCGACGCGATGGACCTGCTGTATCGCGGCCGGGTCGACGCCTTCGGCATCATGTCGTCGGACAGCGACTTCATGCCGCTGGCGATGCGGCTGAAGCAGGACGGGCTGGAGGTCTATGGCTTCGGCACCAGCCGCACACCGCTCGCCTTCCAGAACGCCTGTAGCCGGTTCATCGACGTCGGCGCGCTGCTGGTCGCGGCGCGGGGCGAGGACAAGCCCGCGCCGGCGCGCACCCCGGTCGCCGCCCCCGCCCCGCCGCCCGAGGCGGACGACGACCCCCGCACGCTGGCCGACACCCTGCCCCCGCCGATCCGCGCCAAGCGGCTGGCCGACGATCCGGAGCTCGTGAAGCTGCTGATCGACGCCTATGACTCGGTGAAACGCGACGCGAAGGGCTATGTCAGCCTGTCCGCGATGGGCCAGCTGGCGGGTAACCGCTCCAGCTTCGACGCGCGGAATTACGGATTCAAGCAGCTGAGCGACCTGATCGAGAAGGTCGACCAGTTCCAGGTCGAGCGGCGCGAGAATGGGTTGTGGGTGAAACGGGTGCGGTGATGCGGAGCGTGCCCAAAGCTGCTAAGGTACCGATATGAACGCGCCGGTTCGGATCAAAATACCAACAGCGGAAAACGCCAACCAACCGGCACGCTACCGCTTGCGTATTGCGGACTATGTCATGCTGCATGAGAAGGGCAGCTTCCGACATCAGGAAACGGAACTGGTCGATGGACAGGTGTTCGTCTTGAGCCCTGAATGGCGACCGCATTTTCGTATCAAATCTGAGCTTCTCTATCTGCTCCGCCGCGCCGTAGACGATGCCGGCCTCCCGTACTTCGTGGGCACGGAGGGAAGCATCGCGATCTCCGATACGGACATGCCGCGTCCAGACATCCTGCTTACCTCAGAAGCGACAGGCGATGGCCCGGTGCCCGGCAGTTCCGTGCCCCTGCTGGTCGAGGTTTCCTCAACAACGCTGGAAGACGACCTCGGGAGCAAGGCGATGCGCTACTCGGCTGGCGGCATCCCCGAATACTGGGTCGTAGACGTGACCGGACAGATGATCCACCGGATGTGGTCGCCGTCCGCACACACCTATTCAGAACGAGACGACATTCCCTTTGGGCAACCCATTGCCTCAATCACAAAGCCCGAGCTGTCGATCCGCACGACCACGCTATGATTGCGGCAGCCTTCGAGGAGACCTCGTCGCAACCGCTGCGTGCCTGATGCGAGTAGCTTCGCCTCCGCCCGTCACCGCGTCAGTTTCTTGTACGCCAGCCGCGTCGGACGGTCCGCCGCGTCGCCCATGCGGCGGCGCTTGTCTTCCTCATAGCTCTCGTAATTGCCCTCGAACCACTCGACATGGCTGTCGCCCTCGAATGCCAGGATGTGCGTGCACAGGCGATCGAGGAAGAAGCGATCGTGGCTGATGACCACCGCGCAGCCCGCGAAGGTCTCCAGCGCCTCCTCCAGCGCGCGCAGCGTCTCGACGTCGAGGTCGTTGGTCGGCTCGTCGAGCAGCAGGACGTTGCCGCCCTCCTTCAGCATCTTGGCCATGTGAACGCGGTTGCGCTCACCGCCCGATAGCTGACCGACCTTCTTCTGCTGGTCCGGCCCGCGAAAGTTGAACGCGCCGACATAGGCGCGCGTCCCCATCTCCTGCTTGCCGAAACGGAAGATTTCCAGCTCGTCCGAGATTTCCTGCCAGACGTTCTTGTCCGGATCGAGGTCGTCGCGGCTCTGGTCGACATAGCCGAGCTTGACCGTCGAGCCGACCTCGATCGTGCCGCTGTCCGGGACTTCCTGACCGGTGATGAGCTTGAACAGCGTCGACTTGCCCGCGCCGTTCGGACCGATCACGCCGACGATGCCGCCGGGCGGGAGCATGAAGTCGAGCCCGTCGAACAGCAGCTTGTCGCCATAGGCCTTGGTCAGACCCTTCGCCTCGATCACCTTGCCGCCGAGCCGCGCGGGTAGCTGGATCAGGATCGCGGCCTTGCCGGCGACGCGGCTCTCCTGCTTTTCCATCAGCTCGTCGAAGGCTCGGATGCGGGCCTTCGACTTGGTCTGACGCGCCTTGGGAGTCTGACGCATCCAGGCCAGCTCGTCGGCGATCGCGCGCTGCTTGCCCTGCTCCTCGCGCTCCTCCTGCTCCAGCCGCTTCGCCTTCTTCTCCAGATAGCCGGAGTAGTTGCTCTCATAGGTGTAGTAACGGCCGCGATCGAGTTCGAGCACCCAGTTGACGACGTTGTCGAGGAAGTAGCGGTCGTGGGTGACGAGGATGACGTTGCCCTGATACTCCTTGAGGAAGTTCTCCAGCCACGCGACGCTTTCGGCGTCGAGATGGTTGGTAGGCTCGTCGAGCAGCAGGATGTCGGGCTTCTCCAGCAACAGCTGGACCAGCGCGACGCGGCGCTTCTCGCCGCCCGACAGGTTGGTGACGGCCGAGTCCGACGGCGGGCACCGCATCGCCTCCATCGCCTGTTCCAGCTGGCTGTCGAGCGACCAGCCGTCGGCGGCGTCGATCTTTGCCTGAAGGTCGCCCATCTCCTCCATCAGCGCGTCGAAGTCGGTGTCGTCCTGGGGATCACCCATCTCGGCGGAGATCGCGTTGAAGCGCTCGATCATGCCGACCACCGGCCCGGCGCCGAGGCGGACGTTCTCGATCACCGTCTTCGAATTATCCAGCTGCGGCTCCTGCGGCAGGTAGCCGACGCGCAGCCCCTCGGCCGCCCAGGCTTCGCCCTGGAACTCGGTGTCGATGCCGCCCATGATCTTCATCAGCGTCGACTTGCCCGACCCGTTCGGCCCGATGATCGCGATCTTCGCGCCCGGGATGAACTGAAGGTGGATGTTGTTGAGCACGGGCTTGTTGGCGCCGGGGAAGGTCTTGGTCAGACCCTTCATGACGTAGGTATACTGGACGGCCATGACGGTCGCTGCTCCGGGTGCGAGAGGTGCGGAAATGTCGGATCGCATCTAGGGAGCGGCGAGAGGCTTGGCAAACCGGGATAGGCTTGCGCCAGAACGGGACGATACCCGCACTGTGGCCGATTTGCCGCGTTTACGGATCGTTAGGAACGCGGTATCTCGACATCAACAATTCGGACCGGCCAGCGCCGTTCTCAGGGGGTCATCATGAAGACGCTTTTCACCACCATCGGTCTCGCCGCTGCCCTCGTCGCCTCGCCTGCGGTCGCACAGCTCGTCGACGGCAGCTTCGAGACGCAGGGCAGTGCCTCGATGGGCAACACCTCCTATTGCTATCTGAACAGCAATTGCGCCGGCGGTAGCTGGACGTCGGTCGGCGGCGGCGGTGGCTTCGTCGGTGCCAGCAACGGCGACTGGCCGGGCGCGCCGGGCACGGTCGGCGACTATCACGGCTTCATTCAGGGCGGCGGCTCGCTGTTCCAGACGTTCACGGCGGACACGACCGGCACCTTCGCGTTGAGCTTCCTCGACGCCGGACGCTCGCGCGGCGGCTACAACGGCCCGCATACTTATGTGGCGTCGTTCAACGGGTTCAACATCTTCAACGGCCTGACCGATGGTCAGACCACGGCCGGCCAGACCTTCACGGCGCAGACCTCGTCCTCGTTCCGCCTCGTCGCCGGCCAGTCCTACACGATCGGGTTCGTCGGCGATTACAATGGCACCGACAGCACCTCGTTCATCGACGGCATCAGCCTGGCCGGTGCGGTGCCGGAGCCGGCGACCTGGGCGCTGATGATCGTCGGGTTCGGCGCGGTCGGCGGCAGCCTGCGCCGTCGCCGCTCGGTGGGTGGCCTCGCCACCGCCTGAACCCCGATGCGATGACGGCAAGAGGCCTCGGCGAGACGATCGCCGCGGCCTTTCGCTTGTCCGAAAGCGGTCGCGGCGGTGCTGTTGGCAATGGTGCCGGCGATGCGTAGACCGGCGCCATGAACCACCCCGCCATCGCCGCCGCCCTGCTGCTCGCCACCACTGCCGTAGCCCCCGCCGTGGCCCAGCGGCCCGCGCCCCCCGTGCCGGCGCGCGTCGATCCCGCCGTCGCGCGGCTGCGCGACGCGGCGCTGGAGGACACGCTCGCCTATGACATCGTCGAGGGCCTGACGACCGAGATCGGGCAACGGCTCGCGGCGACGGAGGCGGAGGCGCGCGCGCGGACCTGGGCGGTCGCGCGGCTGAAGGCGCTCGGCTTCCGCAACGTCCGTATCGAGACCTTCCGCATGCCCGTGTGGCTGCGCGGCGAGGAACGCGCGGAGGTGATCTCGCCGTTCCCGCAAAAGCTGCAACTGGTCGCGCTCGGCAACTCCGGCGCGACGCCGGCCGAGGGCCTGACCGCGCCGGTGACGGTGTTCCGCACCTATGGCGACCTCGCCAACGCGCCGGCCGGGAGCCTGAAGGGACGCATCGCCTATGTCGGCAACGCCATGGAGCCGACGCAGGACGGGTCCAGTTACGGCTCGAACGGCGCGGCGCGGTTCGTGGGGCCCGCGCTGGCGGCGAGCAAGGGCGCACTGGCCGTGGTGATCCGCTCGATCGGCACCGACGCGCACCGCAACCCGCATACCGGCGGCACCAACTGGCCGCCGGGCGTTCAGCCGATCCCCGCCGCCGCGCTGTCGGTCAGCGATGCGCTGCTGCTGGAACGCATGGCGGACCGGGGCAAGCCGATCACGCTCCACCTCACGCTCACCCCGCGCTTCGCCGGCGAGGGCGAGTCGGGCAACGTCATCGCCGAGGTGCCGGGCACCGACCCGCGCGCCGGTATCGTCCTGATCGGCGGCCATCTCGACAGCTGGGATCTGGGGACCGGCGCGATCGACGACGGCGCCGGTGTCGCGATCACGACGGCGGCGGCGAAGCGGCTGCTCGACGGACCCCGCCCGCGACGCACGATCCGCGTCGTCTGGTTCGGGGCGGAGGAGCCGGGCGGCTATGGCGGCATCGACTATGCGCGCGTCCACGGCCGCGAGCGCCACGCCACCGCGCAGGAGAGCGACTTCGGAGCCGACCGCGTCTGGCGGTTCGAGGTCAACCTGCCCGACAGCGCGAAGGCGGTGGCCGATCGGTTGCAATCCGCGCTCGCCCCGCTCGGCATCTCGCGCGGTGCTGGCATCGGGGGCGACGGCACCGACGTCGGACCGACGATCGCGCTCGGCGTCGGCTCGGTCGACCTCAACCAGTCCGGGCTGCGCTATTTCGACACGCACCATACGCCCGACGACACGCTGGAACGGATCGACCCGGCGCAATTACGGCAGAATGTAGCGGCTTGGACGGCCATGCTGGCGGTCGTTGCAAACGCGTCGGAAGACATCGGCAACGTCACGCCGCGCAAATGAGGCAAAAATGCGGCGAATTGAGGCGAAATCATATCCTATCGAACGATTGGGAATTGACCTTCCGCCACATTACGGTAATCCCATGTTCAGCGAGCGGCGCGGGGGCCGGTTCGCCTTGATGCCTTTAGGAGCACTTGGATGAAGAAGATTGCTTTCGCGGTTGCGGCCGCCAGCCTGCTGACGCTCGGCGCATGCAACAAGCATGACGACAACCCTGCCGCCCAGAACCTGGAAGCGGCCGCCGACGCGAACGACGCGATGGCCGACAACGCCACGACCGAAGCCGGTCAGGACGCGATCCAGAACGTCGCCGACAACCAGCATGCGATGGCCGACAACGCCGCCGACGCGACCGACACCGGTGCGACCAACAACCCGGCGACTGCGGCGAACGTCGCGACCGGCAACATGATGGGCGCGCACTAAGTAGCGCACCCGTTGGGTTCCATGGCGGCGTTCGTGCCGGTCGGACCTTGGTCCGGCCGGTGCGGGCGCCGCCTTCGTTTTGCGCGAAGGACGTCGACATGAAGTTCGTAGCACTGGCCTGCCTGGTCTTCGTGTCGGCATGCGACCGCTCCTCGCCCGCGGCGGAAAGCGTCGAGAACAACGCGCAAGCCTATGAGGCTGCGCTGCGAAACGAAGCGGCGAACCTGTCGTCGATGGCGGACGGTGCCGCCGACCGTAATGCCGCCGATGCGATGCGGAACGCCGCCGACGAACTGGACGCCGCCCGCCGCAACGTCGGTGATGCGGCGGACGCGCAGGTGCAGAACCTGCGATAGCCTCAGCCTTTCGCTTCCGCACACGCTCGGCTAACGACGAGGTGCGCGTGGGCCTGTAGCTCAATGGTTAGAGCTGGCCGCTCATAACGGCTAGGTTGCGGGTTCGAGTCCTGCCGGGCCCACCACGCATACCCGCCGCCAGCTATGGGACGCTACCGTCTCGAATCCCGAGACAGGTGGTCGGGGAGACAGGATTCGAACCTGCGACCCTCTGGTCCCAAACCAGATGCGCTACCAGGCTGCGCCACTCCCCGACATACATGCCCATGCGGTCAGCGGTCTTTGATCGCAAGAGGTAACGCATGCGGCTCGGCAGCGGCGAGGATTTCCGCGAGCGACGCGGAGCGGATGCCGAGCAGATCCAGCCGGTCGAGCACGCGATCCCACCACCGCCAAAACGTCGCCAAGTCCGCCGCATCGCGGACGTAGGGCGTGTGCCCCGGCACCAGCGACGGCGAGTGGAAGGAGAAGGCGAGCAGCGGCAGCCCCTCGCCGGTCGCCACCGCAATCGCCTCCAGCACCGCCGCGATCGGCATGTCCTCGGGCGTCAACGCGACCCTCGTCAGCAGCCCCGCTCGGGAAAACATGCCACGGCCACGGGGCAGGCGATCGAGCGCCGCATAGAGCGCCGCGCCGCCGGTGCGCAGCCGACCGGTGAAGACGGTGGTGAGCGGGAGCTCGACCAGTCCGGTCGTGTGCCAGGCCCGCTGGCCCGAGCGGCGGAAGTCCGGCCCGCCCTCCCCCCGGTAGTCATAACCCGGCCGCACCGAGCTATCGAGCCGATAACCCGCCGCCGCCAGCAGCGCGAAGGTGTCGGGGCCGAGACCGTAGCGGCCGGCCCGAAACGCGACCGGACGTTCGCCGAACGCCTGTTCGATCGCGTCGGTGAGCGCCGCCAGCTTCGCTTCCTGCAACGCGCGCGGCAGGTTGCCGGGGAAGCTGGTGAACGCGCCGACCTGCTCCTCGTGCGGGGGATTGACCCAGGGGTGAAGCTGCGCCCCGATCGCGGAACGGCCGTCGGCCTGCACCGCGCGCAGGATGTCGATCGCCGCCGGGTCGGTGGCGATCGGGTAATCCACCATGCAGGTCAGCCCGACGCTCGCGTCGGCGAAACGCGCGTGCGCCGCCGGAAAGGCGCGCATCGCGGTCGTGGCCCGATGCGCGCGATCGAGCGGCGCCGACCAGTCGAACTCTTCCTCGACGTCGACGAATACGGTGAAGCGGGTGCCGAAATCATTCGGCCAACGCACCGGCGGGCCCGGTGCCGGAACGTAACTTCGATGGCCGCGCGGAACACCCGCGCCCCTCGCTGTCACCGTGTCGTCGCCCGCTCCATCCTGGCGGTTACGGCGGCGGGCAACCGCAAAGTCAAGCGATCCGGCGTGATCGCCAGCGATCCGCCGAGCGCCCCGGCCAGATCGCGCACCAGCCGCAGCGTGAAGGCAAGGCCGAGCAATGGGTCGCCGTCCCCCGTCCCGGCCGCCCCCGACGGTGCGATCGCGAGCAGCGCATCGTCCCCCTCTACGCTAAGGCCGCGCGGCCGCGTGACGTGAAGTCTCACGTTGCGGGTCTTGAGCACGATCTGAACGCGCAGGTGCTCGCCCGTCTCGGCGCTTGCGACAGCGACAGTCAATAGGCGCGCAAGCAGCCGTGCGACGGCACGATCGTCGGCGAGCACGATCGCCGGCTCGCTCGGGTCCGCGATCAGCGACACGCCTCTGGCTGTCGCGAGCGGGTGCAACGCCGCGACTGCCGCCGCCAAAGGCACGACGAGATCGATCGGCCCCGGACGCAGGTCCAGCGCCTCACCCTGCAACCTTGCGGCGGTGTCGAGATCGTCGATGGCACCGACCAGCGCCGCCGCTTCGCTCTCGATCAGCAACGCCCGCTCGCGGTAGACCGGCGGCACCGGGCCGAGCAGCTCGGTGCCGATCATCTCCGCGAAACCGGTGATGGCGTTGGCAGGCGTCCGCAGCTCGTGAACGAGTTGACGCAGCGAGTCGGCGGCGTCGACGGCAGGGGTCGGGACGGCGTCGGCGCGGGAACGCCGACCGGAGCCGGCGAAGCCGGTGAACTGCCCGGTCGCGGGATCGAAACGGGGCAGACCGGCAAGGCTCCACGTTCCGGCGGCGCTCGAGTCGCCCTCCACCTGCAGGCAGAGGTCACGGAACGGCGCCCGCGCGTGCAGCACTTCTCCGGCCGCGCGATCCAGCGTCGCCGCGCCCTGTCCTCGCCCACTGGCAAAGGTCGCCCCGATCAACGGCGTGCGGGCCACTCCCTCAACCCAACGGATCACGCCCGCCGCATCGGTGTGGAAATCGAACCGGTCGGAGGGAGGAGGCGCGACGACCGGGGGAGGCGCCTCGGGTCGGTCTCGGCGGAAAGCGTCGAGGCGGGCGACCAGATCGGCGATCTCAAAGCCCGACGGCCCCGCACGCGAACGCGGCGCCTCTGCTTCGACCGGCCGGGTGCGCGCCAGCCCATCGACCCCGGCGATCGGCGTTGGCGTGATGATCTGGCCCGCCGATCGCGCCGCGTCGACGGGTCCGTCATGCCCAAGCACGAAGTCGGTCGAACCGAAGCTCGCCAGCCCGCGCACCACCTCCGGCATCAGGTCGCGGCGCGCGCGTAACACCGCACGCCCCGCAGGACCCAATCGGGGCAAGAGCGCCAGCCATTCGTCGGCACGCAGCGTCGCGGCACGCAGCACCGGCGCGGCGACGGCGGGTTCGTCCTCGGCGAACAATGCGACCAAGGCCTCCGGCAGATCGCCCGTTGCCATCACGCGCGCGCTGGCAACGCGGACGGCGATCGGCACCCGGTCGCGGAGCAGCTTCAGTCGCGCGATGGCCGCGTCGACCTCCGCCACGCGGTGGCGTCCGATCAGGTCGGCGAGCTGTCGCCACGCCGCCTGTGCGCCGAAGCCCGACTGCGCGTCGGCGGCAAGCACGGTCGTCAGACTGTCGTCGAAGCGCAAGACGTACCCTCCCCGACACCCCGTTCCCGTCGCGGTCAACACGGCATTAACGTTGCCGTCCGCGCGGCGGAACACCGCATTTGCGACCGTCACGATGTGGGACGATTGCCTTTGGGCGTAATAATAATACCAAGGCAGTCGCGGGAATGGACAGGATCGGTCGACATGGAGGAACGATGATGATGCTCGATCGGATCGATCGGCAAATCCTGGCGATGCTTCAGGACGATGGCCGCATGACCAATGTCGAACTGGCCAGGCGGGTCGAGCTGACCGCCCCGCCCTGCTTGCGCCGGGTGCGCTCGCTGGAGGACGGCGGCGCGATCCGCGGTTATCATGCCGACCTGGACGCGACCCGGCTGGGCTATCCGATCACCGTGTTCGCCATGGTGTCGCTCAAGAGCCAGGCCGAGCACGACCTCGCCGCGTTCGAAAGCCACGTCGCCGCGATCCCGGAGGTGCGCGAGTGCCACATGCTCAACGGCGAGATCGACTTCATCCTGAAGATCGTGGCCCGCGACCTGAGCGGGTTCCAGACGCTGCTTACCACCCGTCTGACCGCCGCCCCCAACGTGGCGAGCGTCAAGACCTCGCTCACGATCCGAACCGCAAAGGCGAAGAGCGGCGTTCCCGTCGATCCGGAGTAGCGCACCCCGGCACTCGTCACGAGCGCCGGGGTGGCATTACCATCATGCGGCGGGCGCGGTGCCCGACGCGTTCAGCCACGTCGTCCAGAACGTCGCGATATCGGCGCGCGGGTTGCCCTTGACGAGCGCGAAGGCGGCGAGCGCCCCGGCCTTGTCGCCCGACCGCGCCAGCGCGATGCCCAGCCGGGTGTTGATCGTGTCGGCATCGACCCCGCCCTTGGTCAACGCGGTGCGATACAGCCCCGCCGCCTTGGCCCAGGTGCCCTGGCTCAGATAGGCGTCGGCCGTCTGGCCGGCGAGCTGGCCATTGGCGGCTGCGGCGGCCTTGGTCTCCAGCGACGCGAGCGACCCTTCGGCGGCGATCGAGCGGGTCAGCTCAACCTGCATCGCCTTGGCCTCGCTGTTGCCTGCCGGGATCTTGCCGTTAGCCAACCCCTCGCGAAGCACCGCCTGTGCCTCCAGCGGCAAGCCCGCATTCTGCGCCTTTTGCGCGTACTCGATATAGAAATACTGATCCTGCAGGCCGCCAGCCGCCCGCATCAGGCGGAACAGGTCGATCTTTTGCGGATTGTCGAGCCTTGCGGTCGCGTCCTGCGAGAAGCCGTAGGTCGCGAGCACCTCGTACCACGTCTGGCCGTTGGTCGGGTACGCGGCGAGGTAGCGGTTCATCCAGGACACGGTCTGCGGCACCAGATGCGCCTTGTTCGACCGGCCGATGGCGTAGCGGTAATATTCGACCGGCGCCTTGGCACCGCCCGTGCTCGCCGCCGCGACCACCCGTTCCAGGTCGGCGGACCCACCGGCGATGTCGCCGCCGTCCACCTTTGCCTTGACGATCATCAGGTCCAGATTGCCGTCGGTGAAGCCGAGCGTGCGCGCCTGCGTGAAATACTGGATCGCCTGCGGATATTGGCGCGCATTGTACGAGATCTCGCCGCGCCGTGCCGCATAGGCACCACGCACGTTCGCCGGCGTGTTCGGATTGGCGATCAACACGTCCAGCGGCCGCGCCTGCAACGATTCGTCGACCACGGCACGCGGGTTCGCCGCCTGAGAAGCGCGCGCCTTCTGCGACTCCAGCTGATAACGAAGCACCGCCGCGACGTATTTGTCGCCTTCCGTCGTCGCGACGGCCTCTACCGCCGCGACCGCCGGCTCGGCGACGGCCGGATTGTTCGCCTGCACCGCGTCCTGTGCAGGCTTTGCGACCTTGATGACTGCGGGGCTGAGCTGAAGCCCCGCTTCGGCGGTCTTGGGCTTCTCCTTGGCGACGGCGGGTGCGACCAGCGCTACGCCTGCCGTGCCCGTGGCGAGAACAGCCGCCAGCGCGAGCTTCGGAAACGACTTCATGGGAACTCTCCTTGCGTCCGGGCGCGGGGGCGCGCCGTTCGATATGGTTGACGACGAGTGTAGTGGGAGCGCCTGCGCCCTTCAAGCGATGTCGGACCGCGCCCGTGGCCGCCGCCCGTTGAACCGCGATTGAACGAGCCCGAGAGGATCGCTAGCCGCTATCGCCATGATCGCCGTCATCTCGCCCGCCAAGACACTCGACTACGCCACCGCCCTGCCCCCGCTCACGCCGACCGCGCCGCGCTTCGGCGAGGAAGCGGCGACGCTGGCGCGCTCGGCGGCGCGGCTGCCGCAGAAGCGGTTGCGGCAGCTGATGGGGATCTCGCTCGCGCTTGCGAAGCTTAACCACGACCGTTTCGTTGGGTTCGCGGACGCCCCGGAGCGGCCCGCCCTCTATGCCTTTGCCGGCGACGTCTATCACGGGCTGGACGTCGCGACGCTGGACGAGGCGGCGGTCGCCTTCGCACAGGATCACCTGCGGATGCTGTCGGGGCTATACGGGCTGCTGCGGCCGCTCGACCTGATGCGTCCGTACCGGCTGGAGATGGGGACGCATTGGGCGCCGCGCCGGGCAAAGCTGACCGACTGGTGGGGCGACCGCATCGCCGCGACGTTGATCGAGGACCTGACGGCGGACGGCTCGGCGACGGTGCTGAACCTCGCGAGCAACGAATATTGGGCGGCGGTCGAGGGGCGGTTGCCGGACGTGCGGGTGATCTCGGCGGATTTCCGCGAGGGTGCGGACCGGCGGTTCGTATCGTTCAATGCGAAGCGCGCGCGGGGCGCGATGGCGCGGTGGCTGATCGAACACCGCGTCGCCACGCCCGACGACATGCAGGCGTTCGACTGGGAGGGCTATCGCTACGTCGCCGACGAGAGCGAGCCGGACCGCTGGCGCTTCGTGCGCGGCTGAGCGTCAGGGGAGCAGCAGCGCCTCCGACGCCAGCGCGCGCAACGCCTGGTCGGGCGTCACGGTCGCCTGCGCCAGCGCGGCGGCGAACCGGCCCTCGTCGGGCGCGCCGTCCAGCACCTGCAACGCCGCCAGCGCGATCGGATCGAGCGTCAGCGCGCGATGATCCAGCGTCGCGACCCAGGGCAGCCCCTGCGCCGCGGTCCACCGCGCCAGCGGGCTCGCGACCGGCTGCGACCCCGGCGCCGTCGCGAACGGCGCCGGGATCGAATGGAGCGACACCAGCCCGAGCGCCGACAACCCGATCAACGATCGCGTATAGTCGGCGTCGAACTCCAGCTCCGCAACCGCCAGCCGCGCCGGCCAGATCGCGCCCAGCCGCACCAGCATCGCGCTCAGCACCGGACTGCTGATCCGCGCCTTGGCGTTGCCGCGCTGCCAGATACCGTTGGCCGCGCCGGTCGCGGAACTCGAAACGAACAGCTGCGCCACGCGGGCGGGGTGCAACACGCGGTCCGGGGCCGCGCCGCGCCGGACGAACAGCATGCGCCGAAAGAAGCGAAACGCGGTTTCGTCGCCGTCGCACGCCGCCTCCCCGATCGCCGCCTGATGATCGTCGGCGCTACCGGTGGAGGACAGCAGCGCGTCGCCGATCAGGTCGGGCGTCGAGTCGCCGAGAAAGTCTAGGCCGTTCGCCCCGGCGCGCGCGATCGCCTCGTGGAGATACCAGGGTCGATAGCTGACGCCCAATTCATCGTGGAGCATGACGCTGCCCTCCGGCCGGTCGAGCAGCGACTGCGCCTCCGCGCGCATCCCGGTCTGGATCGGCAGGTCGTCGTCGCCGGGCACCGCGATCCGGGCGAGCGCCGCGCGCGCCAGCCGCAGCCGCTCCTCATCGTCGGTCACACCGGCGCTCGCCCGCAGCATCGCGTCGCGCAACGCGAGGCGGACGTGGCAACCCGGCAGGGTATTGGCGCTGACGAAGGCGAC
Organism: Sphingomonas sp.; assembly: GCF_965200135.1. Taxonomy (GTDB): domain Bacteria; phylum Pseudomonadota; class Alphaproteobacteria; order Sphingomonadales; family Sphingomonadaceae; genus Sphingomonas. Next base: position 240,015 of record NZ_CBDATK010000009.1, on the reverse strand, counting down.
GCCGTGCGGCGACAGCTTCCGCCCGATCAGGTCGAGCAGCGCGTCGGCGACCACCTCCGGCACCCAGGCGAAGACGCCGTGCGCGATGATGTAGTCGAACTCCCCGTCCAGCCGCTCGGCGGCGTCGAGCAGGTCCAGCGCGGCGAGGGTGACGTTGGTCGCGCCGGTTTCGGCGATCCAACTTTGCCCCAGCTCGATCGCCTGCGTGTCGATGTCGAAGCCGACGAACCGCGCCTCGGGCAGCGCCTGCGCCATCACCAGCAGGTTGAGACCGTTGCCGACGCCGACCTCCAGCACGCGGGCGGTACGGATGTCGGGCGGGTCCATCCCCGCCAGCCGCGCGATCACCGCCAGCCGATCGGGATGCGTGTGCGGATGGATCAGCGCCGGATAGGGCGTGCGGCCATAAGCGGCCGTGTCGCGCGCCTGCAACGCGGCCGCCTCGGCGAGGGAATCGTCGCTCATTCGGACACCTGATCCACAAGCGCGCCCACCGTCATCTCGCCATCCTCGCTCAGGTCCACCCGGAGCGACGGTCGACCGGCGAGCCGGACGGTGAAGCTGGCCCGGTCGGGTTCCCAATCGACCACCGGCTCGATCGCGGCCAGCCCGCGCGTCGTGCTCCGCGCCAGCAGGCACCAGCGCTCCTCCTCCGCCGCCAGATCGAGCACCCGGACGTAGCACTCCTCGCCGCCTGCCACCGAAGACTCGTAGCGGTCGATCGCGACATGCAGCGGGCCGACCCCGCCGACCAGCGTCAGCTTGTGCGTATTGACCGAACGGACCAGATCGCGATCGACCTCGATCAGGATCGTCCGCTCGTTGCCGGGGATCGGCAGGTGCAGTTCGACGCGGTCGGTGGTGCTCATCGCGGCAGGGGAACGACGTCGACCCGGCCGTGGTCGCCGAGCGTCACGGTCACGGCCGGCTCATAGAGCAGGTCGAAAGTGACGGCGCTGCCGTCTGGCGTCACCGTGTACGCCGGACTGCCCGAGATGACCGGCTTCAGGCAGCTCTCGACCAGCTTGCTGTACCGCTCGCGCCGCGCCGCGACGTCGATCACCCTGGCATAGATCTCATCGCCCGCTTGGCAGCGGCTGAGTCCCTGCGGACGCGATCCATAGGAGTCGGTAAGGATCGCGAGCCCCCCGCGCTGTGCCAGCAGCGTCACCTCGCGTCGTCCTCGCGTGATCGTCGTACGGTCGACGCGTACGGCAGCTTCTACCCGCCGGCCGCCGACCAGAAGCGCGATACGGCCCGGATCGCCCGGCTGCGACCCGTTACGCTGCGCCACGATCCCGCCGGCGACCGCCGCCGCCTGTCCCGCGCCAACGACCGGTGCCGCGCAGCCGACAAGCAGCGCCGCACTAGCCGCCGAGCAGCGAATCCACATAGCAGACTCCGTAATAGTTCCAGTTGTCACCATCGTCGTGCGGCAGGCGATAATCGTCGCGGTCGCGGTCCTGCAACTGGGTCACCGTCTGATCCTGATTGGCTGCCAGGTTGGTGTTCCAGCCGATATTGCCGGTGCCCGGCGCGCAGACGATGTTGGCTGGCCGTTGCCAGGCAGTGCCGTTCCACTCGTGGTAACGGCCACCGTTCCAGCGACAGATGGTCTCGCGGCGCAGTTGGTCGGGCGTATAGGTCCTCCCGCCGCGGCTCAAGAAAGCGATCGCGTCGGCGCGTTTGGTCGCGAACAGCGCGATCCCGCCGCGGACGTTCTCCTTCCAGCTCCAGCATTGCTCGTAAGTGGGCCGCGGTGTCGTCAGCTGGGAGATGCCGTAGCCGCCGTCGAACGAGACGATCGGCTCGCCATTGTGGACTCGCCCGGTGTTGAAATGACGCCCGTGCGTCTCGTGCTCCAGGATCAGCAGCAGGTCCGGCCCCTGCGGCAGCGGCCGGGTGAAGTCGCGCAGTTCCTGAAGACTGGGGTTGGCGCCGACGATCTTCACCGTCACCGCCGCGCTCTTGCCCGCCGCCGTCCCCGTGATGGTCAGCGTCCCACCCAACCCGGCCAGCAGCGGCTGCATGCTGACCCAGTTGCCTGTCGAGGACCCGATTCCCTGTTTGGTGTAGGTGCGCCAGCGCAGCGTCCAACGCCGCTGGGCGCCGCCGCTCTCGATCACCGGCGCGGTCGTGTCGCTCGAGATCGTGAAGACCTGATTCGGCGTCGGCGAGACGATCCGCACGTCAGGCCGCCTCCTCCGTCACGGCCTCCGCCAGCAACGCCTCGCCGGAGAAGGCCGTCAGCGGCTCCTCGACGGGACCGGTTACCGTGGAAACCGAACCCGCGCCCTTGGCGTGGAAGCCATAGCTGAACTGTTGGCCATCGACGTCCACCTCGATCGCCTCGACGATCTCGCCCGACATCTGCTTGCCCAACAGTGCGATCGACATCTCCGGCAGCATCGTGTTGGTCAGGATCGCGTCGATCATGCGTCCGCCCGACGCCACCTCGTTGCAGCGGCTGACGATCAGCTCGACCACGGCCTGCGTATAAGCGAACCGGATCTTGTGGTTCTCCGCGATCCGCTTCTTGATCCGGTTGAGCTGCAGCACGACAATCCCGCCCAGCATCTCTGGCGACAGCGGGAAATACGGCAGCACCACCAGCCGGCCGAGCAGCGCCGGCGGGAACACCTTGAGCAGGTCGGGGCGAAGCGCGGTCGCCAGCGCCTCCGGCTCCGGCGCCATTTCCGGGTCCTCGCACATCGTGGTGATGAGGTCGGTGCCGGCGTTCGAGGTCAGCAGGATCAGGCAGTTCTTGAAGTCGATGAACCGCCCCTCGGAGTCGTTCATGAACCCCTTGTCGAACACCTGGAAGAACATCTCGTGGACGTCCGGATGCGCCTTTTCGACCTCGTCGAGCAGCACCACCGAATAGGGTCGCCGCCGCACCGCCTCGGTCAGCACGCCGCCCTGGCCGTAGCCGACATACCCCGCCGGCGCGCCCTTCAGCGTCGAGACGGTGTGCGCCTCCTGGAACTCGCTCATGTTGATGACGATCATCGAATCGTCGCCCGAATACAGCAGCTCCGAGAGCACATGCGCGGTCTCGGTCTTGCCGACGCCCGACGGGCCGGCGAGCATGAACACGCCCTGCGGCTTGTTGGGGTTGTCCAGCTTGGCGCGGCTGGTCTGGATGCGCTTGGCGATCGCGTCCATCGCATGGTCCTGGCCGACGACGCGCTTCTTCAGCTCGTCGGCGATCTTGAGCACGGACTGGATCTCGTCCTTCACCATCCGCCCGATCGGGATGCCCGTCCAGTCGCCGACGACAGCGGCGACCGCATCCTGATCGACGACGCCGAATACCATCGGCTGGTCGCCCTGCGCGCCGCGCATCACTTCGATCGCGCTATCCAGCTCGGTCTTGAGGGCAGCTTCGTCGCCCTCGCCGCTCTCACGCATCGCGCGCAACGCATCGCGGGCGGCGACCAGCTTCTCCAGCGCCGCCTTCTCGTCGGCCCACTTGACGTTGATCGCCTCGGCCGCCGCGCGCGCCTCGGTCAGCTCCTCGTCGATCTTCTCCAGCCGGTCGTCGCTGCGATACTGCCCCGCCCGCTCGCGCTCGACGATCTCGCGCTCGACCTCCAGCAGCTCGACGCGGCGCATGCGGTCCTCGACCTGTGCCGGCGTCGCGTGCTGCGACACCGCGACGCGCGCGCAGGCGGTGTCGAGCAGGCTCACCGCCTTGTCGGGCAGCTGGCGTGCGGGGACATAGCGCTGCGACAGCGTCACCGACGCCGCCACCGCCTCGTCCAGCACCACGACGTTATGATGCTTCTCCATCATCGGCGCGACCGAACGGATCATCGCGATCGCCTTGGGCGTCTCGGGCTCGGGCACGTCGACGGTCTGGAAGCGGCGGGTCAGCGCCGGGTCCTTCTCGAAATACTGCCGGTACTCGGCATAGGTGGTCGCCGCGATCGTCCTGAGCCGCCCGCGCGCCAGCGCCGGCTTCAACAGGTTGGCGGCATCGCCCGTCCCCGCCGCGCCACCCGCGCCGATCAGCGTATGCGCCTCGTCGATGAACAGCACGATCGGCACCGGGCTCGATTCGACCTCGTCGATTACCATCCGCAGCCGCTTCTCGAACTCGCCCTTCACGCTCGCGCCCGCCTGCATCAGGCCGATGTCGAGCGCGCGCAACGTCACGCCCTGCAACGCCGGGGGCACGTCGCCGTCGACGATGCGCTTGGCGAAGCCCTCGACTACCGCAGTCTTGCCGACGCCCGCCTCGCCGACCAGGATCGGGTTGTTCTGGCGACGGCGCAGCAGGATGTCGATCAGCTGACGGACCTCCTGGTCGCGGCCGACGATCGTGTCGATCTCGCCCGAACGTGCCTTGGCGGTCAGATCGACCGAGAACTTGACCAGCGCCTCGCCCTCGGACACCGGACCCGCGCCCGGCTCTCCGCCCTCGCCGCCCGCACTCGCGGCCGGACCGGCATCGCGCTGCGTCTGTTCGGTCGAGGCGCGGACGATCTGCTCGAACTCGGCGCCCAGCTTCTCGACCTGCACCTTGCGGAACTCGCCCGAGATCGTGAACAGCGCGTTCTTCAGCGTCGGCGTCTTGAGCATGCCGTACAGCAGATGCCCGGTCCTGACGCGGCCCGCCGAGAACTGGAGCGAGGCATACAGCCAGCCCTTCTCGATCGCCTCCTCGATCTGTGGGCTAAAGTCGCTGATCGCGGTCGCGCCGCGCGGCAGCGAGTCGAGCTGTGCCACCACGTCGCGCGCGACCTGCGTGTCGTTCAGCCCGAACGCGGTGCGGATCGCGGCGAAGTCGTTCTGCGCGTCCTGCAACAGTATATGGACCCAGTGGACCAGCTCCACATAGGGATTGCCCCGCATCTTGCAGAAGCCGGTGGCGGTCTCGATCGCCTTGAGGCCGGTCGGATTGAGTCGCCCGAACAGGGCAGAGCGGCTGATCTCGGTCATGATGCTAATCCCCCAATTGGCGCGCGAGTCCCCTTCGCGCGGCGCGTCAGATGTGCGTCCGAGCGGATGTTAGTCCCGCCGCCCGGTTTGAGCCAGCCCGTCCAGCCGAGTTGCGCGCGGCCGTCGAGCTTGGCGGGGCGGGCATGGCGCTCCTCCATCTCGATCATCATGTCCCATTCGAGATGCGAGGGCGTAAAGGCGTCCAGCGCCTCCGACGCGACCGCGAACCGGGCCGAGGTCGGCAGCAACTGTTCGTATTCGCGCATCGAGCCGGCACGGATCGCGACGCGAAAGGCGTCGGAGGCGACTCGGGTGCGCCCGCCGATCACCACGCCCTGATCGAGTCTGGCAAAGCTGCGCCCCAGCCGGGTCTGGTCGTCGGGTTCGATCTCGCGCCAGCGCGGCTGATATTCGAGCACGCGCACCGGCTGGCGCAACAGGTTGCTCAGCGCATCCTCTATACCCACCGCCGACCGGCGCGAGGCGAACAGCGCCGCATAGAACAGCCGCGCGCGCGGCGGGAACAGCGCCTGCTCGCCGACGCCCTCCGCCGCGCCGGACAGCGCGCCGAGGTAACGCGCAAACCGATCGTCCTCGGGCCGATCCGCCTGCACCACCGGCTGCGAATCGCCCCACACGCGATAGAACAACTGCAGCATGCGGTTGGAGATCAGGTCGAGCCAGCGCCCGAACGGCCGCGACGTCGCATAACGGCGCTCGTAATAGGCGAACTCGGTCAGATGCGTGGGCAGCGGCCCCATCGGCCCGAGCAGGCCCAGCCACAGGCCATGTAGCGTCGGACGGCCGTGGCGGACTTCGACCTGCTCCATCGTCGCATCGGGGAAGGACAGGCTGGGCACCTGCGCGAGGTCGACCGCGGTCTGCGCCGGCAGGCGCGCGCGACCGACACGCGGCAGACCCGGCGCGCGCGCCTCCGCTCCACGGACGAGCGGGAACATCCCGTAACGGCGGACCTCGGCGGCCGCGCGCTGCAGGAAGCTCAGATGTTCGGTCGGCGGCCGATCCGCGGTTGCCATCGCGCGAACTCCCCTTCCTGAGGACTGTCGAAACAGGTTTCCGTAAACGAGTTGATGCTGGCGAATTCGCACAGGAATCGTTCGAGCACCACCGAGAACAGGAACATCCGGCTGCGTTCGAACGCCGCATCGTCCAGCTTGATCGAGATGCGGTGCCCCCGCGCGATCGCCATCCGGTCGAGCCCCGGTACGCGCCGGGCGACCTTGCGCGAGCGGATCGACAGCACGCCGTCGATCTGCTTCCGCAACGCGGCGTCGTCCTGTTGCCCATAGAGCGCCAGATGGTCACGCAGCACCGACGCATCGTCGTGATCCTCGGGCGCCAGCGTCGCGTAGTTGGGCGTCAGATGCCCGATCACCCGCCACGCCGCATCGCCCATCCCCAGTGGCGGGCGTGGGCGGGTCGGCGCGCGCAGCACCGACACGCCGCGCGCGGGAATGCCGGAGATCAGAAAATGCTTGTCGCCGCGAAAGGTGAGCAGCTCGGGCAGCTCGCGGTTGGTGACCAGCGCGCGGACGCTCAGCTCCTGGATGCCGTCCAGCCGCGTCGCATCGCCCGGCGATGTCAGGCTCAGCCAGGTCTCGGTGCCGACATATTCGGTGCGCTTGCGGAGCCGCTGCTCACGCGTCGACAACCGCCGAGCGCGCAGCTGCGTGGTATAGAAAAGCGCCTCCTGCCAGTCGTAGAGCAGCGCGCCGAACGAATAGAGCGGCGCCACGGTGCGCGCGTTGACGTTCTCGCGGTCGTAAGCCTTGACCTCGAGCAGGCGGAACACCTCGAAATCGAGCGGCTTCGTGCGATCCGGGATGACGTGATATTCATGCTCGTACGGCGTCACCTGGACGCGGCCGAGTTGCTTTTCGAAGAGGTTGATCGCCGGCGTCGAATAGAGGCGAAAGTTGGCCGGCTCCACCGCCCCGGTCAGCGTCGCCGACGAGCGCGAGAACAGGAATACCACGTCGCACGCCGTGGGCGACTGTTTGAAGGCGCGGCCCGGCTCCTTCAGGTCGATGAACAGGAAGCGTTCGGGACACGCGAAATACTCGCTGAGCAGGCGATAGCCGCGAAACGACCGCTCCTCGGCCGGCAGCAGCGCTTCCTTGTCGTCGAAGCCGATCTGCTCCGGCATCGGCAGCCGCAGCCACGGCGCGTTCGCGGGCGCATCGGCGGAACGGGCGAGCACCACCAGCGTCTCGCCGATCAGCTGGCGATAGAGTTCGCCGGGGATCGACTCCGCCCCGGCGAGATAGATCGGCAGGCTGGCGGGCCAGACCTGGGTCAGGTCGACGCCGGCGGTCGCCTCGAACCGCAGCCTCAGCCCGCCCTCGGCGCGCACATCGGCGGCGGCGGCGAACGGCGCGACGGCGGCGCGGCTGGCGAGATACTCGACCTCGCTGATCTTCAGCGGCCACAGCGTGACGTCGTGGCCGGTGCGGAACGGCACCGGCGTGCCGCCCTGATCGGCGGCGATCGCGGTCAGCTCGGTGCCGCGCGGCACCTTGTGGCCCTTGACCAGCACCGGGTCGCCTTCCTTGGGCTCGAAACCGGCGATGCAGATCGACGGCATCGGCGCCAGATAATGCGGCTGGATCGCGTGGAGCAGGTGCTGGGTGAACTCGGGATATTGATCGTGGAGCTTGAGCTGTACCCGCGCCCCCAGATAGGCGACGCCCTCCAGCAGCCGCTCGACATAGGGATCGATCTCGGTCGGGGTCTTCAGCCCGAGCCGTGCGGCGACCGTCTCGTGCTCCTCGCCGAACTCGCGCGCGGACTCGCGCAAATAGCCCAGCTCGTCGTTGTAGAAGCGGAGCAGGCGGGGATCCACTTGCGCCCTACTCTTCGACGTCGACCGACGCGGTGTCGGGATCGACATGCGTGTGGAACTTGACCGGCATCGCGTGCGCGGCGGCGGAGATGTCGCCCTGGATCACGAAGCTGACCTGATGCCGCTGCTCGTCCTGGACGACGGTATCGACGACCAACGTCTTGGGGTCGATCCGCGGTTCGAAATTACGGATGGCCGTCCGTATCTCCCGCGCCCGCTGCTGCGTGGCGCGCCGATCGCCGGTTTTGCCGGCGAGGTCGGGCAGGCCGTAGTTGAGGACGGAGGTCTCGACCTGCGGATAGGCCGCGAGATCGCGTGTCGCACCGTAGTTGGTGGTATTGAGCAACCACGCCAGTTCGCGGCGGACCGTTCCCCGCAGCGCGACCTCGTTGAAGCGTTCGAGTTGCGGCACTGTGTAGAAGCGGAAATTCTCTCGCGCGACGGTGGTACGCGAGTCCTCGTTCTCGCGCAGCCCCGCCATGTCGATGTCGCCGACGAGCTTGTCGAACAGGGATGGCGTCAGGCGCTGCTTGACGGCGGCCACGGTCTGCGCCGCCTCAGGCGAAGACGAGCTGGCGAACCGACAGGAGGTCGCAATCGTCCTCGGTCGACAAGGTCCACAGATGCTGGCCGCTGCCGGCCTGACCCCAGGCGACATCGCGCCAGCTGGTGGCGCGGCCGAGCCGCTCGTTGACGTCGTCCGACGCCTCGCTGCCCGGATAGCGCGTCGGCAACATCGCCGCGACGGACTGGCCGGACTTGAATGCCACTTGCGCGGGATACCAGACGGTATCGCGCAAATCCTTGGGACCGCCGCTCTTAAGGCTGGCGACGGTATCGAACGGCACCAGGCCGTAGCGGCCACCGACGATGGCCTCGAACGCGGGACCGAAGCGGCTGTCTGCGTCGGCGATCCAGTCGAACTCGACGCCGTCCAGCGTCCCGGGCGTGTCGGGCGCGGCCTCGAACGCCGCGTCGCGCGCGGCATCGCCCTCGGCGATGCGGCCCAGCGCGTAATGTTCGATCGCATCGACGAGCGCATTGGCCCAATCGCTGGTAACGAGCAGCTGGGCACGTTCGGTGCCCGCAAAGACGGCGGCACGCTGCCGCTCGGCGTCGACGGCCTGACCATAAGCGACGCTCAGCATCTGCGCCTCTGGCGAGAGCGTGGCGAGCGTGTTCAGCTGAGTCTTGGCCTTGTCCCACTCACCCGCCGCGGCGAGAAGCTGGAACAGGAACATCCGGGCCTGCGCATCGCCCGGCTTGGCGCGGACGACCTCGACGAGCGCGCGTCGCGCACCGTCGAGGTCTCCTGCCCGCAGCAGTTGGTCGGCATCGTTACTCATGATGCGACCCCCTGCCGCGCGTCGTTCGAGCTTAAGAGTTGGCGCCCTCGCGGACGTCGAACATCGCTAGGTTCTTGCCCGAGGTGCCGCCTTCCTTGGTCTGCTCGACATATTCAAACTCGATCTTCGAATAGCCGAACGAAACCTGCTCGGTCATTTCGCTGCCACCGGCACCCGAGTTCTGGAACGAGGTCACCATGACATCGCTCAGCGTCACCTTGAAGTACAGGATCGGCTTGTCGCCATGCTTGAAGCCCGAGAACACGGCCTTGCCGAAGTGGGTGCCGGAACCCGCCGCCATGTACAGCTTCGGCGACGCCTTGTCGGTGTACTTGGTGAAGTGGATCTCACCGAACGAAGCCTTGCCGGTCGACAGGCCGGCGCCGGTGCGACCAACCGCATGCGGCTGAGTCACGCCGAAGCTCATGGAATGAACATCGATGTGATCCTTGGCGTGACGCGCGGTAGCCTCGCCCTTGATCTTGAGATCGTCGATGTCGAGGAAGAAGTCGGTTGCCATTGCTATTCCCTCCGATGTGGCCGCTGACCGTCACCGACGGCCGGCCGAGTGCGTGCTGCCTGACGATCAGGCGGCCTTGGGCAGGCGCGAGACCATGCTCATGGCGATGTCCATGCCTTCCATCTGATAATGAGGAACGAACATGAACTTCCCCTTGTAGTAACCCGGGTTCTCCGGGTCAGCCAGGATCTCGACCTGAGCCCCCTTGAGGGGTAGCTTGGCTTTCACGGATTCGCTCGACGTTTGCGGCGAACCGTCGACGTACTGACTCACCCAGTCGCTCAAATCGCGTTGCAGCTGGTGCGCCTCGCGGTTGCCGCCGATCCAGTCGCGCACCATGCACTTGAGATAATGCGCGAATCGGCATGACGCGAAAATGTAGGGCAGTCGCGCCGACAGATTCTGATTCGCGGTGGCGTCGGCATTGTCGAACATCTTCGGCTTATAGAGCGTCTGCCCGCCGATGAAGGTCGCCTGATCGGTGTTCTTGCGATGCACCAGCGCCAGCAACCCCGCGTTGGACAGCTCCGCTTCGCGCCGGTCGGAGATCGCGATCTCGGTCGGGCACTTCATGTCGATGCCGCCGTCGTCGGTCGGGAAGGCCGCCGTCGGCAGCCCCTCGACCGTGCCACCCGACTCGACGCCGCGGATCCGCGTGCACCAGCCGTAGGTCGAGAACGCCTCGGTGATGCGGGTCGCCATCGCATAGGCGGCGTTGATCCACAGGTGGTTGTCGTGGCTGCCCGACGTATCCTCCTCATAGTCGAACGACTCGACCGGATCGGTCTTGGCGCCATAGATCGGCCGGCCGAGGAAGCGCGGCATCGTCAGCGCGAGGTAGCGCGCGTCGTCCGACTCGCGGAACGAACGCCACGCGGCATAGTCGGTCGCGTCGAACAGCTTGGCCAGATCACGCGGATTGGCCAGCTCCTGCCAGCTCTCCATCCCGAACAGGCCGGGCGCCGCACCGGCGATGAAGGGCGCGTGCGCCGCGGCGCCGATCTTCGCCAGGCCGCGCATGACTTCCAGGTCGGGCGCGGAATGATCGAACGAATAGTCGCAGGTAAAGGCACCGTAGGGCTGACCGCCAAGCTGGCCGAACTCCGACTCGTAGATCTTCTTGAACAGCGGGCTCTGATCCCACGCCGCGTCACGATATTGCCGGAACATCTTCCGGCACTCGTCCTTCGACATGTTCATGACGCGGATCTTCATGTCCTTGCCCGTCGACGTGTTCATGACGAGGTAGCTGAGCCCCCGCCACGCGCTCTCGAGCTTCTGAAAATCCGGATGGTGGATGATCGCATCCATCTGCTCCGACATCTTGCGATCCAGCGCCGAACGCATCGCGTCGACGGTGGTGAAGACGTCGTCGCCGATCACCGCGGCGTCGGCCAGCGCCTGCTGCGCCAGCGTCTGCACCGCCTGGCTGATACGATCGGCCTTCTTGTCGTCCTGCGGCTTGAACTCCTTTTGCAGGAGCGACGAAAAGTCGTCGAACTGAATGGACTCGCCCTGCGCCTGCGCGCCGGTCTGAAGTGCTTCTTGCGCCATAACCCCGACTCCAACCCCCGTTGGGAAATAAAAAAAGGCGGCCCGTTCCCGGACCGCCGCTACCTCACTCCGCCGCCGGCTTGTCCGCGTCCGGGGTGGCGTCGCTGTTCTGGTTGGCCGAGGACAGCGCCTGCATCAGCGTCGGGTCCTTCAACACCTTGTCGAGCAGCTCCTGCGCCCCGTCCTTGCCGTCCATATAGAGCAACAGGTCGTTGAGCTGCTGACGCGCCTCGAGGAGCTTGGCCACCGCCGGCACCTTCTTGGCGATCTCGCCCGGCGAGAAGTCTTCCATGTTCTTGAACGACAGGTCGACGGCCATCTGGCCCTCGCCCGACAGCGTGTTCTGCACATTGAAGGCGGCGCGCGGGGCGATCGCCTCCATCCGCTGCTCGAAATTGTCCATGTCGAACTCGACGAAGTCGCGCTTGGACGCCTCTTTCTTCTCGACGTGGCTTTTGCCGGACAGGTCCGACATCACGCCCATCACGAACGGCAGCTCGACCTTCTGCTTGGCGCCGTAGGTCTCGACCTCGTACTCGATATGCACGCGCGGTGCCCGGTTCTCGCGAATGAAACGTTGTCCGCTCTTTACCGGCATCTCTGTTCCCCTGAATCGCGGCGACCGTCCGAAAGACTCGCCGACCCCACGTCCACGTTACCGCAGACCGGGGTCGAAGCAACAGCCCTAATAACCGTCGTCCACCGGCGGCGCATCGAGCTTGGACACCAGCATACGGCGCGCGCCGTCCAGGCTGTCCGGCGCGATCTCGCCCAGCAGCTCCATGAAATCCATCGTCACCCAGTGCCTTGCCCGCTTCATCAGCACGGGCATCGGGTGCCCCGGTTCGCGGGCGGTGTAATATTCGGCGATGGCATCGATCGCGCGGATGACGTCCTCGCGCGTGTTGACGCGGCCCGACAATGACGGGCGGCCCTCGCCCCCGGTCGCGCCGGTCTCGGCGCCGTGCTGCTCCTCGGTCGCTTCGGGTTCGTCGACTCCGGCATAAGGCACGGCCGCCGCGCGGATCGTCGCCAGCGTGTCGTAGGTCGGCTGGAAATTGGTGCCCGTGTCGCTGCCGGCGTTGGCGACGAGCACCGTATCGACGCGCTTGAGCGAGTCGCGGATCGCGTCGAGCTTGGTGATCGCCTCGACGAAGGCCTGCTTGATCTCTTCCGCGCGATCGGGATCGCTGGTCTCGACCGCGCCACGGAACTGCGCATAGCCGTCGGCCGCGCCGCCCTGCGCCGCGAACCGCTCCAGGTCTTCACCCGTCACCTTGCCCATACGGTGTTCGAACACCGTCACGCGCTTCAACGGCGTCAGGAACTCGCGAATCTTGGTCAGCGAATCGCAAGGGGTCTTGCGGCCGATGAAGTCCGCGTCGTCGAGCGTCGGGTGAACCGAGTCCCACAGGTTTTCGAGCAGCCCGGCCAGCATCTCCGTGCCGTCGGCGACGGTCTGGAGATCACCGACCTTCGCCCCGCTCCGCGCGAGATACGTCGCGAGCCACAGATCGCGCGTCAGTATCGCCTGATCGTCGATCAGCCGTATCGAGTCCCGCCAGGCGCGCTCCTCGACCGTGTCACCGTTGGCGTCGAGCTGGAACGGTGCCTCAATGGTCGTGCGGTCGTTGGAATAGCTGAGATCGGCACCAGCCGCCTCGCCGTCTTCGTCGGAAAGCGGCGCGGTCAGCGCCGCGATATCACGAGCCATAAGTCGCCGTCCCCCCGTCAGCGAAGCGGGACGATCCGATCAGGAGAGCAGCACCGCCTCGACGCGCCGGTTGGACTCCGCCGCACGGGTCTGGCCCGGCAGCGGCGCGTCGGGACCGACGCCACGGACCTCGACGCGACTGCGATCCACACCCTGCGCGATCAGGTAATCGGCGACGGTCTGCGCGCGCCGGCGCGACAGGTCGATGTTGGCGTCGCGAGCACCGCGCGCATCGGTATGACCCTCGATCAGGAACCGCTTGCCGCGCAGTTCTTCCATCATCAGCGCCTGCGCAAAGGTGCGCGCCCGCGCCTCGGCGCCCGGCGTCATGTTCGCCGAGTTGAGGTCGAAGCTCAGCATCAGGTCGGACCGCGCCACGCCAGGCGTGACCGTGCCGCGGTTGGCGGCCACGAGATTACGTCGCGACGCGCGGCTGCCGCGCGCGCGGACCGACGCGATCGGCGAGGCGGTCGTGGTCGACGCTACCCCCGTGGGCCGTGCAACCTGGAAGGAGCGGGTGCTCGGCGCCGCGACGCTGGGCTGCGTCGCCGCCGCGCCGGTCGCGAGGCGGAAGCCGCGGGTCGTCGGCGCCGGGGTGGTCGGCTGCTGCGTCGCGAGCCGGAAGCCACGGGTCGTCGGCGCGGCGCGGGTCGGCGTCTCTGGCGCTTGCTGCGCGGCCAAACGGAAACCCTTCGTCGCCGGCGCGGCGCGGGTGGGCGTGCCCTCGGTCGCCGACGCATCGCCGTCGCACTTGCCCGCCAGGGCGCAAAGGTAGCTGCTCGTCTCGCTCGCGGCCGGTGCCTGCTCGGTCGCCGTCTGTTGAGCCAACGCCGACGTGCCGGTCAACAGCACCGCGGTGCCTACCGCCAAGATCATGTTCCGCATGTGAACCCCCGTTCCCAAAGCAAAGATAGAAAATTGAATGGGGTGCCACTATCCGAAAAGCGCGCGAGTGACAAGCGAAGCCCTGTCCCGATCCGGCCCCGCTCCGATGGCGTCGAAGGGCTTGTCACGGGTTTTGTCGGGGCGGCTGCCATGCGATAGTGTCGCAAATCCGTCGACGGCATCGTCGCGAAGGTCCGTCGGCTAGGGCAAGGCGGGCACAAAGGGGAAGTTGCCATGGCCGCCATCAACGACACGCGCCAGGTCCAGATGACCGTGGACTTGGGCGGCGAGCAGGTGAAGATCGAGCGAGCGCGATTCGTCGACAAGCTGGGGCAGCCATTTGAGCTGCAGGTCGACGTCGTGGCCATGCTGGGCGAGATCGATCTCTTGCCGCACCTGGGCAAGCCGATCGCCATCCACCTCCACGAAGACGACGAGGTCATGCGCCATTTCCACGGGCTGATCGTGGGCGGCGAATTCAAGCAGGAGAGTGGCTCCGGCTTTCATTACCGGCTGCAGGCGAGACCCTTTACCTACTTTCTCGCACACAACCGCGACATGGCGATCTTTCAGGACCTGCCCGTCCCCGAGATCATCAAAAAGGTGCTGAGCAACGGCCACATTTCCGACTTCAAGCTGGAGCTGCGGAAGACCTACCACCCGCGGACCTATTGCGTGCAGTACCGAGAGAGCGACTTCGCCTTCATCACCCGGTTGATGGAAGAAGAAGGCATCTACTATTATTGGACGCACAGCGAGTCGAAGCATGTGATGGTGCTATGCGACTCGCCGTCCGCGCATACGGCAGGCACACCCGGAACGCTGACCTTCAACACGAGCGCCGGGTCCATGCACCGCGCCGGGTCGGGGGAACGCGGCGGCTCGAAGCACTTCCTGGAAAGCTGGGGCGAGCGGGTCGCGAGCGGTGGCGAGGCGCAGGTGACGCTGCGCGCCTTCGACTTCGAGAAGCCGGAGCGCCCCTTGTCGACCCATGCCTATGATCCGTTGGAACACCCCAACGACAATCGCGAGGTCTATCAATACCCTAACCGCTTCTTCAATCACCAGCTGGACAGCGATCAGGCGCTGGTGCCGCTGACGACGCTGCGGCGCGATCGCCTGCTCTATGCCGGGCGCACGCAGGCGACCAGCCTCGCCTGCGGGTCCAAGCTGACCGTGCAGGACCATTTCGCCAAGCGGCTGGATCAGACCTATCTCATCACGCGGGTCGAGCACGTGCTGCAGGGCGAGCAGTACCGGGCGCAGGACAGCTCGGCGGAGAACGAGGACGAAGAGGCGACCCGCGTCGTTATCGAGGCGATCCCCGCGGACACGCCCTTCCACCTGCCGCAGGTCACGCCCAAGCCGCTGGTGCAGGGGTTGGAGACGGCGATCGTCAGCGGCCCCGACGGCGAGGAGATCTACACCGACGAGCATGGCCGCGTGAAGGTCCGCTTCCATTGGGACCGCTCGGACACGACGGGCGAGAAAAGCACCTGCTGGATCCGCGTCGCGCAGTTCGGCGGGCTCGGCAACATCATCCTGCCGCGGATCGGCCAGGAGGTGATGGTCGACTTCCTCCACGGCAATCCCGACGAGCCGATCGTCGTCGGCTGGGTCTTCAACCAGACCCACCGACCGATCTATCCGCTGCCCGAGAACAAGACGCGGGCGCTGTGGCGCACCAAAAGCTACATGGGCGGCAAGTCGACGAAATACCCAGAGGCGGAGACGCTGGATACCGACAGCCCCGGCGCGAATGAGCTGCGTTTCGAGGACAAGTCGGGGAAGGAGGAGGTCTTCCTCCACGCCGAAAAGGACATGAACCTCCGCACCCGCAACGACCAGACCAACCATGTCGCGCACAACCAGTACGACAAGGTGTTCTGGGACCGGGACGCCTATGTCGGGCGCGACGAGACCACCACGATCAAGCGCCACCAGACGCTGACGATCAAGGAAGGCAATCAGACCGAGACGATCGAGATGGGCAACCGCGAGGTGACCATCAAGATGGGCAACGATACCGAGACGGTGTCGATGGGCAACATCTCGGTGAAGGCGAGCATGGGCAAGATCGAGATGGAGGCGCTGCAATCGATCACGCTCAAGGTCGGTGGCAGTTCGGTCGTGATCGATCAGGTCGGCGTCACGATCAAGGGCACCGTCAACGTCGATCTGAAGGGGATCATGGTGACGTCGTCCGCCGACGCGATGAGCACGCTCAAGGGCGGCATCGTGATGATCAACTAGCCATCGGGGCATCGACGGCGTCGCCACGGCATCGTAAGGTGCGGGCATGGGGTGGAATCAGATACGCTGGACGGAGGCGCGTCAGGTCGCCTCGATGATGGGCGCCGACGAAGGCGAGATGCCCGCCGAGGGTATCGCGCCGGAGGACCATTACCGCAGCCTGCGCGGCGGCGAGGACGGGACCGCGGCGGTGCTGTTCATGGGCGCGACGCTGCCCCGGCTGGAGGCGATCGCCTGGGCCGGGCGCATCGTCGAGACCGAGGCGGAGGGACGTCAACTGCCGCCCGCCGACCGTCAGGCACTGGATCATGCATTGCGCTGGCTGGGCGATCAGAGCGATCAGCCGCGCCGCGCCGCGCGTGTCGCGGCGGAGGCGGCGGGCGACCGCAGCCCGGAGCGGATGCTGGCGCTCGGCGTCTTCTTCTCGGGCGGATCGATCTCCGAACCCGAACTGCCCCCCGTCCCGCCCGCGCCCGGCGTCGCGGGCCGGTTCGCGGCGGGGGCGATCATCATGGCGGCGGGCCGCGTGATCGAACGACGCAAGGCGGTGATCGACCGCGCGCTCGACCTTGGTGAGAAAATCGCAACGCATGGTATGCGAGCGCTGTCCGCCGAATGACGCTGACCTTTTCCATCCGCAACGTCGACCGGCTCGACAACGGCATGCCGGCCGAGTTCGTGCTCAATCGGCGCGGCGCGCTGATCGGGCGCGCGACGACGTGCGACTGGAGTTTGCCCGACCCGCGCAGCTACATCTCCTCGCGCCATGGGGAGGTGACGTTCCGCGACGGCTTCTATTATTTCGACGACATCAGCACCAACGGCACCTTCCTGAACGGTGCCGGCGAGCGGATGACGCGCGGCGATCCGCACCGCGTCGAGGATGGCGATCTGTTCCTGGTCGGCCACTACGAGATCGCCGCCTCGCTCTCCGGCGCCGCGGCGGCAGCGGTGGAGCGGCAGGAACAACAGGTCGCCGACGACGCTGCCGCCCAGGCGGGGTGGAGCTGGGAGGCCGGTGGCGGCGCTCCCGCCGCGCCACCGCCGGCGGCCGCGCGTGACGACTGGGGCGATGCGCCCGGTAACGGCGGTCTGGCCCACGGCGCCGGCGGTGCCGCGGCACCGTTGGGCGGCTGGGGCGCGTCGGCAGCTCCCGCCGCCGACGACGAGGGTTGGGGCGCGGCGCCCGCGCCATCCTCGAACGACGGCTGGGGCGCGCCCGCGGCAGCGCCGGCATCGAACGACGGCTGGGGAGCCGCACCGGGCGGCGGCGACGCGGGTTCCTGGGCACCGGAAGCCCGGCCGTCGCTCAGCGCACCGACCCCCTACGCGCAAGCCGGCAACGGCGCACCGCAACGACCGTCGGCGGCGGGATCGATGGGCCTGGCGGACAGCTGGACCCCTGCGCCGCAGCAGGCGGTAGAGCGCGCGCCGTCGCCATGGGATTCGGCGCAGGCGCCCGTGCAGCAATCGTCGGCATGGTCGAGCGCGGCATCGGATCGGCCGGCGGCGGCGACGCCCAACGACATCTGGGGCTCGATGGAGAGCAGCAACGTCGTCGATTGGGCACGTGCCGATTTCGGACAGAAGCCCGACCGGAACGACGATCCGCTCGGGTTGAACAAGCCCGCACCCAGTGCGGCCCTGCCGGCGGAACTGCCGCGCGCGCCGGCGCCGGCAGCGCCCGTGCAGGGTGGCTGGGCAAGTGCGCCGACACCCGTGCCGACCCCCGCTGGGGCGACGGGTGGTTGGGGCGAGACCCCGGCCTCCTCCCCGCCCCCACCGCCCGCGCCTCCTCCCGCCCCGCGCCCGGCACCCGCGCCGGCGGCCACCCCGCCGGTCGCACCCGCTCCGGCCCCTGCTTCCGCCCCGACCCAGGTTGCTCCGGCCCCGGATGCCACGGCGATGGTCCTCGCCTTCGCGACCGCGGCGGGGCTGCGTCCCGACCAGATCAAGGAGCCGTCTGCGGAAACCATGACCCGCGCGGGTGACCTGATGCGGCGCCTCGTCTCGGGGCTCGTGGTGATGGTCGAGGCGCGCGCCCGCGCCAAATCGCAGATGGGGGCGGAGCAGACCGGGCTGGAGTTCGACGGCAACAACCCGATCAAGTTCGCGCGCGCGCCCGATCAGGCCCTGTCACAGCTGCTCAACCCGCCGGAGCGCGGCTTCATGGCGGCGGACAAGGCGGTCGAGGACGCCTATTTCGACCTCCAGTCGCACCAGATGGCGACGTTGAAGGCGATGCAGGGCGCGTTGCGCGCGACGCTCGACCGTTTCTCCCCGACCGCGATCAAGCAGCGCGCCGAAACGGGCGGCTTTCTCGCTCGCCTGCTGCCGGGCGGCCGCGAAGCGACGCTTTGGCAGACCTATGAAAAGGAGTTCTCCGGCGTCGCGCAGGGATCGGACGAGGCGTTCATGGACGTTTTCGCGAAGGAGTTCCGGCAGGCCTATGACGAGCTGAGCCGCAACCGCCGGCGCTGAGCCGCGCCCGCGAGATCAGTGGCGCGCCTTTTGGTGCAGGAAAACCTGACGCTCGATCATCAGCGCGTCGTGCAGCACGTCACCGTTGGCCAGGCCGGGCACGAACAGCTGCTTGATGAGATAATTGTGATTATCGCGCAGCTTGGGTGCGAGCCGGCCGCGTACGGTCGCGGGGTTGGGTGAGCCGCGATAGGCGAGCAGCGGCGACTTCAGCCGGGCGAAGATGACGATGTCGAGGTCGCTCCACTCCTCCGGCACCACGCACAGCGCGCCCACCGCCGCGCCGACCTCGATCCGCTGCTCGGTCGCATAGCGCTCGACGCGGTCGAACTGATCCTGCTCCAGCCACCACTCGCCCTCCGCCGCACCGCTGAACAGCCCGCGCGCGCTCAGGCTGGTGCGGTTGGGGGTCAGCCGCTTCTGACCGAAGCGGACGATGCTGGTCCCCGCCACCAGCTCGACGCGCTGGCAACCGGTGATCCCGCCGGTCTTGCCCGGTTTGCCGCCGGCACCGCCGATCAGGCCGGGGCGGCCGAAGCCCATCGCGCGCTGCAACGTGCCGGGCATGTCGAAAGCGCGCTCGTTCGTGGCCGGCATCGTCCTACTCCCGCACTTCGTCGACGGTCTTGTACCAGACCATGTCCGACTGCCAGCCGTTCGCCGCTGCCTGCGACACGAACTTGTTGAGCCAATCCGGCCCGCGTGCGCCCAGCGGCGGGGCGACGACGGTGGCCGGGAACGGCCCCTTGCCCGTCAGCAGCAGGATGCCCGACCAGCCGGTGTGATCGACGTCGAGACGCAGCTGGAATCGGTTTTCGCCGAGCTTCGTGATCGGACCGCCGACGGCGGCCTGGATCGCCTCGAACGCCTTGCGGCTCTCGATCTCGTCGCTGATGATGCCGGACGGCTCGATCCCGATCAGCGTGAAGTCGTTGCTGCCGGGGTTCAGGTTGACGATGGTGTTGGCCGCGACCTTGCCGGCATAAGCGGTGCCGGGCGCCTGCATCCGCATCTCGAACTTGTGCTGCGCCGCCGACAGGCGACCGCCGTCCGGCGAGCGGATCTGGCGATAGGCGTCGAGCGCGGAGCAGCCCGACTGGGTAATTGGCGAGACCGCCTCGAAATCGATGTCCGCGTTGGTGATCTTCTGCTGGCTCAACGCGCGGCTGATCTCGCTCTGCGCCGATGCCGGGTTGCCGGCGACACCCGTCAGCGCCACCGCCAGACGATCGCCCGCCTTTTCGACCTTGGCGATGTCGAGCCAGGTGCATGCCACCGACGGCAGCGTCGAATTCAGCGTCGATCGAGCGACCTCGACCGGGTCGCTGGAGACCACCGCAATCCCGCCGTCGGCCCCCCGCCCGCCGGGTCCGCCCGGCCGCAGCAGGAAGAACCCCGCCGCCGCGAGCGCCGCCAGACCGAGTCCGGCACCGATGAAGAGCGGCGCCTTGGATTTGGGCACATCCTCCCATTCGGGCGCGAGCACGATCTTTGGCTCCAGCTCCGCCAGCACCTCGTCCATCGACCGCAGGCGGTTGGCGGGGTTGGGCGCGAGCATCCGTGCCAGCACCGGCTGGATTTCCTCGGGCGCCGCCGACAGGTCCGGCCCCGCGCGTCGCTTGTCGACCGCGTCGACCAGGCTGCCACCCATCTGCACGTTCTTGCCCAGCGCCACCGCCAGGATCACCAGCGCCAGGCTGTAGACGTCGGTCCACGGCCCGATCTCTCGCCCGAAATCGCCCAATTGTTCGGGCGCGACATAGTTGAGCTTGCCCGCGAACCCGTCGCCGACGATCGTCTTCGATCCCGGATCGAGATCCTTGGCGATCCCGAAATCGATGATCTTCGCGCGCGCCAGCTCCCCGTTTTCGAGCAGGACGTTGTCGGGCGACATGTCGCGATGGATGGCGCCGAGCTGGTGCGCGGCGCGCAGCCCGGCGGCAAGGCGCCGCAGCAGCAGCGCAAGATCCGCGCCGCTCGGCTGCTGCCGCCCGAGCACATCGGCGAGATTGTCGCCGTCGACATATTCGGTGACGATGTAGAGGACGCCGAGCTGCGGCTCCTGCGCCAGCACGCGATAGCTGACCAGCGCCTCGTGCTGGAGGCGGGTGAGTGTGCGCGCCTCCTTGCGGAACATGCCGATGACGTTGGGATCGGCGGCGAGGCTGGGCAGCATCACCTTGATCGCGACGCGCTCGTCCGAGTTGACGTTGATGCCCTCGAACACCTCGCCCATGCCGCCGCGCGCGATGAAGCGGCGCACCTCGAAGATGTGGTTGAGGACGTCACCGACCTGGATGCCCTGCCCCACTTCGCGCGGCGCGAACTGGGTGTTGAAGCTGCCTTGGGTCTGCTGAAACACCGGCGGGGTGCTCGGACCGGGTTCGGCGGGCTGCTCGGGCGGCGGGGGTGTGGACGGCATCGGCGCGACCGGCGAAGCGGGGCCGGGCATGAACACCGTCCGTGGCTCTTCGCCCTGGCCGGGGGCCCCGCCCGCGTTGTCGATCTCGTCGCTCATGGCGCCACCACGTGAATGGGTTGGTTGAGTTGGAGGAGGGTCGTCTGCGGAATGCCGACCGTGATGACCGTGACGTTGTCGGGGGCGCCGCGATCGAGCGTCAGCTTGATCAGGCGTTGCGCGCGCGCGGCCGCATCGGGCTCGGTCAGCACCTTTTCGATCTCGTCGTCCTCGACCCGTGCCATCAGCCCGTCGGAGCAGAGCAGGAAGACGTCGCCCGACTCGATCTCGTCGGCGATGACATCGACCTCCACCGTCTCGCGCACGCCCATCGCGCGGGCGAGGACATGACTCATCGGATGGCCTTCGCCTTCTTCCGGCGTCAGCAGCCCACGATCGATCATGTCCTGGACCTGGGTATGATCGTGGCTCATCCGGACGAGCTGACCATCGCGGTGGAGGTAGCAGCGGCTGTCGCCAACCCACAGCACCGCAAACTCACGCCCGCGGATCAGCAGCGCGACGGCGGTCGACCCCATCTGCAACCCGCGAGCCTGTGCTTCGGCGAAGATGACGGCGTTGGCGCGGTGCATCGCGGCGGCGACCGCATGACTCGCCTCCTCGAAGTCGCCTGGCAACGCCACGTCGCGGAGCTGGTCGGCGATCGCCGCCGATGCCCATTCGCCGTTCTCGTGCCCACCCATCCCGTCGGCGACCAGGAACAGGCCGTCCTCCGCCCGGACGCAAAAGGCGTCCTCGTTATTTTTCCGAACGCGCCCCTCGTGCGACAGGGCGGCGTGTTCCAGGCGGTTGCTGCCGCTCATGCGTCGTCCGGCCCCCCTGCGTCGTCTTGCCCAGTGTCATCGCGCGGCGTCAGCACCGCGGCGATCAACCCCGCCGGGCGCGCGCCCAGCAGATACGCCTCGTTAAAGCGCTCCGCCCCGAGCGTCCACCAACCTTCGCCACCTTGCCACGCGACGGTCGCATCCGGCGTTACGGCCAGCGCGGCGGCGTGGAGCCGGTCGGCGTCCCAACCCTCACCCAGCGCATCGTAGAGCAGGTTCTCGCATGCGTCGGCGGCAGTCTCGACCTGCCCGTTCGCCAGCCCGTCGAGCGCGAGCAGGATCGGATAGCGCCGGCCGACACCGTCGACCGACAACGCCATCGCGCCCGCCGTCCAACCGTCGACGCCGGCAGCAGCGAACCGCCACGGCGGCGCCTCTTCGTAGAGGTCGTCGAACGCCTCTCCCAACATCTCACGCGCCGCCGCGAGCGAATCGGCGAGCCACAGGTCGAGTGCCTCGCGCGCGTCGGGTTCCAGTCCCCGCGCCACGAAGTCGCCATGCGCGGGCAGCTTGCCGAACAGGAACGCCGTCAAAGCTTGATCGGGCACCGGAACGACCACACCCCGCCACGGCTGAAGGGGTTCTGCTCGGACGGCAGCCGGATCAGGAAGGTGACGGTGCGCGCGCCGTCGCCGAACGTCGCCTTGAACGCGGTCGGGCCGCTGTTCTCCTTGCTGGTCGCCTTGTCGAACAGGCGGAACAGCGCCCATGGCCCCTCGGCCTCAAACCGTCGCAGTTCGGCACCCGGCGCGCCCGCGGCACCGGCCGCGTTGAGCACCACGTCGGCGGCCGGCGTGCCGCTGTTGGCACTCCATTGCAGCGGCTTGTCGGCCATGTCGGCCTTGGTGAACCGATAGGTCGTGCCGCCGCTCGCGAACTCGGCCGAATCGACCTCGCTGCCGAAGGCGACGACCGACACCTTGAGCGGCAGGCCGCCCGCGAGCAGGTCGCGGATCTGCTGGGCCTTGCTGAACTGTTCGGGGGTCTGGGGATCGAAGGTCTGGGCGACGACGTCGTCCGCCTTCCAGCGCCAGACCGGACCGCTGATGTCGAGCTTCGGCGTCAGGCCGCGACCGAAGGCGTCGATCGTCCCGCCCATGCCGAAGACGCGCAGGATATCAGGAACCGAGGCATCCTGCGTCGCCCCGCCGAAAAAAGGGTAATGGTCCTGGGCCACCTCCTTGCATACCGGCGCCACGTTGGCTTCGTAGCCGCCGCTGGTGGCCTCGCCCGCGGAGACGGTCTGCGCCGTCGCGCCTCCTTTCGTCGCCGCCGCCACGAAGCCTTGCAGCTGTGGCGGCGCACCGGCGGCGGCGGTGGCGACCTTCGCCATCGCCTGCGCCATCGCCGCCTGCACCGCGTCCGACCCGCCGCCGCCGTTCTGCAAGGCCTTGGCCGCGATCACCGCCTGGCCGGCATCCTTCAGCGCGGCGATGAAGTCGTCGATCGGCGCCGGTGATTTCGAGTCGCCGACATATTCGTGGACCGAGCTGAAATAGTTGCGGATCTCGTCGCCCGCCGACAGCCCGGTCGCGCGACCCGTACTGGCGTCGCCGATCACGCGACGCAGCCGGCTCTGCTCGATCTGGCGCCTGATGGTGCTGTTCACGACCGCGCTGGCGCCGCCCGCGAAGATCGTGTTCTTCCGTAGCTCCAGCAGCACGCGTTTCAGCGGCGACGGCATCTTGGTGAACGCGCCGAACGCGGCCGGATCGCCGAAGTAGTTGCCCGGCGCCATCGCCTTGATGACCCCATCCCATGCCGCGATATAGTCGCGCGCATAGAGGCCGGCGACGCCGGGGCGGACGTTCGCCATTTCCGCCTGCGTGCCGCCGTTGGTGGCATCGGACCCCAATACCCACAGGTCGCGCTGCAGGTCCTGCTGCACCGTCGCCAGCCCCAGCGTGTAGCTCTTCTCGAACCCGGCGCGGGTGAAGAAGAACGGCACCTGCACCGTCATCACCTGATCGGGATTGGCGAAGGCGAGCGCGTCGCCCTGGGTCAGGATGTTGGCGGCGAGCCAGGGCGGCCCGGCGCTCGCCGCCTTTTGCTTCATCACCGCATAGGCGCGGTCGGCGAGGCTCAGCGTCTGCACAGCCGCACGCGCGCTCGCGACCTGCGTCCCGTTCAGCGGCGCGCGACGGTCGGGCCAGGAGGCGGCGAGATCGGTGTCCTCCAGCAGCGCGGACAGATGCTGCGCCAGCTGGTCGCGCTCTGCGTTGGCGTCGGCGCCCGGATAGACCTCCGTCGCCCAGTCGGTGGTGACGAACGCCTTTACCGCCGCCGCGTCCATCGGCCCCTGCGACCCGAGCATCAGATAGACCTTGAGCGGCTCGTATAATTTGAGGGCGTCGCCGGAGTTCGCGGCCATGTACTTCTCGATCCGCAGCAGCAGGCGAGGCAGCATGATGCGACGCAGTCCCTCCCGATAGCTCGCCTGCGCCTCTTCGCTGAGCGACGACTGATACAGCCCGAGCCGCATCAGCAGCGGCGGGCCGCCGGCATGCGCCTCGGCATAGCCGCGCGGCAGGTTGCGGAGCTGATTGAGCGCGGGCAACGCCGCGCGCAGGTCGGCATCGCTGTCGCGCACCTCGCGCAGATCGACGCCGGACTGTTTCAGCGCGCCCTCGGTGGCGTTGGTCTGCGTCAGCACCCCGGTCTGGAACGACCGGTTGCGCGCATAGCTCACGCCCCAACCGGTGAAGACCAGCAGGCACAGCGCGCCGATCACGGTCATCGCGCCGATCAGCTGCGACCGCTGCCGCGCGCGCGCCTTGGGGTCGAGCGTGACCAGCCCGGCCTCGGGGAACATCACCTCCGTCAACAGGCGGTTGAGGAAGTAGGCGCGCCCCTGCCCCGCCGCGACCTTTTGCGGGCGATCATAGACGTCGGCCATGCCCGACATGATGCGGTCCAGCGGCGTGCCTTCCTGCACGCCGGAGGTGAGGTAGAACCCGCGCAGCGCACCCGTCGGTTCGTCGCCCGACACGAACGCGCCGTCGAGGAACCGCATCAGCCGCGAGCGGAGCGATTGCAGCTGCGCGGGAAAGCCGAGCAGCAGCGAGCGGCGCGACGCATCGACCTCGTCGAACAGGCGCTTGGCCTGCCGGTCCGCCACCGCCTGCGCCATCTCGTCAAAGGCGCGCGCGAGCACGTCCGCGCTGGGCCGGCCACCCGCATAGGGCACCGTCGCGCCGAGCACCGCACGCCGCCCCTCGACGTCGAGATCGTCGTAATATTCGGTGAAGCCCGCGAGCAGGTCCGCCTTGGTCAGCATGACGTAGACGGGGGCCGCGACCTCCAGCGTCCGGCGCAGCTCGACCATGCGGCGGCGCACCGCACGCGCGTGCGCGTCGATCTGCGCGCAGTCGGCGCGGATCAGCTCGTCGACGCCGATCGCGACGATGATACCGTTGATCGGCTGCAGCGGCCGGTTCTTCTTGAGCAGCTGAAGGAAGCTGGTCCAGCCACGAGAATCGACCGCCTGATCCGAATCCTGCGTCGTGTAGCGTCCGGCGGTGTCGACCATCGCCGCCTCGTCGGCGAACCAGAAGTCGAGGTTGCGCGTGCCGCCGACGCCCTTCAGCGCCTGATCGCCGATCGGAAAACGCAGGCCCGAATTGAGCAGCGCCGTGGTCTTGCCCGCGCCGGGCGGGCCGATGATGACGTACCACGGCTTGGTGTAGAGGTAGTCGCGCTTCTTGTTCGCCGACGACCGCAGCGTCGCCATCGCCTCGCTCATCCGCTTGGCGAGCGCGGCCGACTCCGCGTCCGACGCGCTGGGCTGGGTCAGCTCCTTCGCGATCGCGTCCGCCGCTTTGCGCGCCTTGCGGACGCGCAGGAACGCGAACAGTCCCCAGATCGCGGCGACCACCAGGACGCAGGTGATCCGCACCCACAACGGCCGCAGCGCGCCGACGAACAGCGGCAGGCCCACCGCCAGGATCAGCGCGACGATGATCGCGCCCAGCATGGTCAGGAACCACCAGTTGCCGAAGAACTTCCTCACCGGCGCGCTCCTCAATAGGTCCGCGGCACGACGACCTCGACGCGGCGGTTGCGCGTCTTGCCGGCGGGCGTGCTGTTGGAGGCGATCGGCACCGTCTCGCCCATCCCCTTGGCGGTGACGCGGCTGGGGTCGGCGATGATGCCCTTGATGATGGTGGCGACCGTCTCCGCGCGCGCCTGGCTCAGCGCCATGTTGTCGGGAAAGGCGAGCGAGGCGATCTTGTCGCTGTCGGCATGACCCTCGACGGTGATCGCGCCGCGCTCGGTCTGGACGGCGCGCGCGATCCGCTCGAACAACGCGCGTTGCCCCGGTTCGAGCTGGTCGGACCCCGACTTGAACAGCTGGCCGACCTTGGTGCGGACGCGCACGGTCTGCGCGTCTTCCTCGACCGACACCAGATTCTGGCCGATCTCCGGCGCCAGGAAGGTCGACAGCTTGCCCGCCTGCGCGCTGGCGGCCGGGGCCGCGACCGGCCCGCCCTCGCGCGACAGCCGCAGCCGTTCCTCCGGCATCGCCCCGGCGAGCTGGCCCGAGGGCGCCTCGCCCGCCGACATCAACAGCAGGCGCAGGCCGATATACACGACCAGCAGCAACGCCGCCGCCGCCGCCGCCGCGATCGCGACATAGGTCCACAGCCCGACCTTGCCGAGCGGCGCCTTCTCGCCGCGCCAGCGGGGCGACATCTCCAGCATCGACAGCGACCGGACATGCTCCAGCGCGCCCTGCAACCGCGACATGATCTCGTGCAGCCGGCGTCGGCCGTCGGGCATGACGCGAAAGCGCCCCTCGAACCCGGCGGCGAGGCAGGCGTGGTACAGCTCGATGATGTCGCGATTGTCGCTGGGCGTGCGCAGCATGTCGTCGACCAGCTGCCAGAACCGGTCGCCGCCGATGTTCTCGCGGAAGAACTGGACCACCATCGACCGCCGCGCCCATTCCGCGCCGTCGTTGCCCGCGCCCGGCAGATTCTGCGCGACGTCGTCGATCGTCGCGCAGACCGCGTATTTCGCGCGCTGGCGGGTCTCTTCGGAATAGTGCGGTGCGATCGCGCGCTCGAACTGCGTGATCGCCTTCGTCGCCTCGCGATGAAACTGCGGCAGCGGCGTCCTGACCCGCCCCGCCCGCATCCCGGCCGCGAGCGCCAGCACCGGCCCCGCCTCGCCCAGCATGATGTTGCGGACCTCGCGCGTCGTGGTCGGCAGCGGCACGTCGTCCTCGCCCAGCCGCGACGGCGTCAGCGCGGGTCCCGCCTGCGGCTGCTCGTGCGACATCGTCGGCATCGCGCCATACCCCTGCGGGTCGGCGGCGGTCGGCGGAGGTGGTGCCCATTGCTGCTGCTGGGCGGGCGGCGGCGCTCCATAGTCGGCCGGTGGTGGCGCACCCCAGCCCTGCTGCTGCTGAGGCGGCGCAGGCGGCGCCGCGCCCTGCTTGCGCCCCTGCAACGGCGACGGGCGGAAGACCGTCTTGTTGCCGCCCGAGTCACTCATGACGATCGCTCATCGGTTCGCTCTCTTCACGCACCAGAGTTCGAGTTTCAGCTGCGGCCAGTCGCTCGCCACATGCAGGCCGAGCGCGGGTGCGGTGGCGAAATCGCGCCAGTCGGGCACCCCGCGATCGAGTTCGAAATAGACGAAGCCGGGCAGCACGCGCAGCTGCGGCGGCGGCGTCGGCGTATGCCGCAGCGGCACGCCGGGCAGCGCCGACTCGACGATCTGCCGCATCTTGGTCACCGACCCGATCTTGGCGACCATCGGGAACCGGCCGCGAATCTCCTCCACCGGGTTGGCGGCGGAAACGGCGAGGTAGAAATAACCCGTCTTGAACAGATTGTGGTCGGTGATCCGGCTGACATACGCGCCCGGCCCGGCGGGTTCGAGCGGCAGCTGCACCGCCGAGCGATCGAACACCGCCGACAGCATCGACTGGAGCAGGTCGAACACCGGGTCGAAGCAGGTCTGCGGGTTCTCGTGATCGTAGCGGGGCAAGGCGGGCGGCTTGCGCTCCGACCGGATCATCGTCGCCAGCTCGCCCGCCGCCGCGATCAGCGTCTCGTACAGCCG
The DNA here is from genome assembly GCF_965200135.1 of Sphingomonas sp. Lineage (GTDB taxonomy): Bacteria > Pseudomonadota > Alphaproteobacteria > Sphingomonadales > Sphingomonadaceae > Sphingomonas. The sequence continues at coordinate 212,083 of NZ_CBDATK010000009.1, read as the reverse complement.
CTCCGGATGGATCGACGGCAGCCCTTCGAGATGCTGCATCACTGGGATCCAGCGATTGAGCGCCTGCAACAACAGGAAGCTGGCGAAGGTCTCCGACCCGCCGTCGGTCGCCTCCACCGCGCGCAGCGCCAGTTCGTCGGCACGCTGTTCGGCGCGGCCGATGATGTCGGTAAGCCCGGCGCTCAGCCGCTGCGCCGCGTCCATGTCCAGCGTCGGCGGGATATAGCGGTCGTCGAACATCACCCGCTTGTTCGATACCTCGCGCACCCGCACCGCACCCAGCGTCACGCGCCCGTAAAGCTGGTCGCGCGTGATCCCGAAGCGCAGGTTGGGCCGGCCCAGCTCGACCGGCTCGGTGGTGCGGTCGTCGGAAAAGGCGTCGGCCACCTCCGCCTCGTCGACCAGGAAGCGCGCGTCGAGCGCTTTCGCATCCGCCTCCTTGAACTCGGTCGCGCCGACCTGTGCCGCCGGCAGCGTCAGCGCGATCAGCGCATCACGCGAGTCGGGCGGCACGTCCAGCGGCTCGGGCGGGGGCAGCTCGTCGGGAATCGAAAAGGGGGTGCCGTCGGGCATGACGCCGCGCGCGCGGCTGATCCCGAACTTGCCCAGGCTGGCCAGGCTCTCGTCGACCACCAGCTCGGTAAAGCCCCAGGCCCAGGGCTGCACGCTGTCGACCCGCGCGCGCAGCTGCGCGTCGAGGAAGCGGTCCTGTGCCTGGAAGTGCTGCGGCCGCAGGAACATCCCCTCGCGCCACGCAACACGGTTCTTGCCTGCCATCTATACCCCCGCTCCCCGGCATAGGCTTTAAGCACAGCTTCCGCTTCCGCAAAAGCCGCGTTATTCGAGTCGAGGCGCGCAAAGGTGGTTGCGCGGGGGTCGAAGGGGGACTGCGTGGCGAAGGGGGAGGACGAAGGGACGTCGTTCGACCCCAAGACGTGGGGCGGCGCACCGTCGCCAAAGGCACCCGTGCCGAGCGCCTCGCCCCCGCCGTCAAACTTGCCTGCCGACCAGACCTCGTTCGACCCGAAGAGCTGGGGCACGACCGCCGACGCCGCGCCGGTTGCGCCGCCACCGCCGCCGATCGCTGCGGCACCACCCTCTTCCCCGCCACCCGCGATGCGTCGGCCGCCCTATCTTCTCGCCACCGGGCTGAGCGCGGTGCTGCTGACCGGCGGCGCGGTCGCGGCCCACCTCTCCCACGCCACGGCGCCGGCGACGGCACAGGCCGCGCCGGCCGCGGGCATCGCCTCCACGGTCGCCGCTCCGCCGCCGGTCGAGGCGGTCAACGCCAGCCGTCGCACCCTGGTGATCGCCAGCCCCGCCGACGTCGCGACGACGCTGACCAGCACCGGCATCCCGGCCGGGGCCGCGACGGCGGCGGCGCGCGCGGCGGCCAGCGCGCTCGGCAGCGCCGCCGGCGACATCCGCATGATGATCGATCTGGTCGGCCCCGACGATGCGCGGCGCATGACCCGGCTGGAAGCGACGCGCGACGACGGGTCGGGCGTCGTGCTTACGGTCAAGCCGGACGGCAGCTACGCATCGGCCGTGCAGCAGGCGCGGTTGACCACCGAGGTTCAGGTCGTCCGCGGCGAGATGGATTCGAACAGCTTCTACAGCGCCGCCGTCACCGCCGGGATCACCGATTCGCTGATCGAGACGTTCGCCAAGGCATTCGCGTTCGACTTCAACTTCGCGACTGATGTGCATTCCGGCGACATCTTCGAGGCCGCCTTCGAGCAGAAGGTCAATCCGCAGGGTGACCGCGTCGGGCCGCCGGTGCTGATCTATGTGTCGCTACAGACGCAGGCGAAATCGAAGTCCTTGTATCGCTTCCTCGCCCCCGGCGACACGGAGCCGGGCTGGTACGACGGCAACGGCCGCAGCACGGTGACGGCGCTGATGCGGACGCCGGTCGACGGGGCCCGGATCAGCTCGGGCTTCGGCATGCGGTTCCACCCGGTGCTGCACTTCAACAAGCTCCACAAGGGCACGGACTTCGCCGCGCCGATCGGCACGCCGATCTACGCCGCGGGTAATGGCGTCATCCAGTGGGCGGCGATGAAGGGGCCGAACGGTAATCTGACGATCCTCCAGCACGACAATGGCTGGCAGACCTATTACCTCCACCAGAGCATGTTCATGCCCGGCGTCGTCCCCGGCGCGCGGGTCAGTCAGGGGCAGAAGATCGGCGAGATCGGCACGACCGGTCGCTCGACCGGGCCGCATCTGCACTTCGAGCTGCACGTCGACGGTCAGCCGATCGATCCGATGAGTGTCGACACGGGCACGGGCAAGGTACTGGGCGGGGATGCGCTGACCGGATTCCGCAAGGAGCGCGACCGCATCGACCGCAGCCGGGCGGCACCGGTAAGCTAGGCGGCGCGCGCGACCGGCGCCGTCGCCGGCGGAGTGGTCGGTTTGGCGACGGCAGCGGGCGTCGCCCCCGACACGCGCCGCCAGCTCAGCAGCGCCAGCGGCAGGACGATGGCGAGCAGCGCGATCGTCATGCCGATGCTGCCGTTCAGCCCCTCGCCCGAGCCGCCCCAGATCGCGGCGCCGACCAGCTCCTTGTCGACGACCGCACCGAAGCTGCCGATACCGGGATTGGGGTCGAGTCCCCAGGCGAGCTGCTCCACCGCGTTCCATGCGAAGTGCGCGCCGAATGCCGCCGCCAGCCCGCCGCCGCGCAGCGCGAACAGCCCGAACATAACCCCGCCGAGGAACAAATTGACCAGGCTCACCGGCTCCCGCGCGCCGCCCGCGACGTGCAGCGCGCCGAATGCCAGCGCCGCCGCGCCGACGCCCGCCACCTGCCCCCACCGCATCGTCAGCGCGGGTTGCAGCCAGCCGCGGAAATAGATCTCCTCCGCCGCCACCTGAAACGCGGTAACGCCCAGCCCCCACAACAACAGCCCCGCCCCCGCACCGGGATCGCCGCCCGCCGTCAACACGCCGGCGAGCCAGGCATACAGCACGGTCGCCGACAGCCCGGCCAACCCGACGATCAGCCCGACACCCAGCGACAGTGCCGGCCGCGTCCCCAGCCTCAACGCATTCCGCCGCTCCAGCATACCGCCGATCACCGCGACGACGATCAGCGGCGCGAAGATGATGACGTTGAACAGCGATTCGACCGTCGGCGGATCGCTCGCGCGTTCGGCTCCGACCGCGGCGGTGATCCACGCCAGCGCGTGCGCCTGGCCGACGACGAGCACGCCCCAGCAGACGGCGACGGCGATCGCCAGGATCACAAGTCCGATCAGTGCGCGGATCATCGTCAGCCGCGAGACAGGAGCGACGTCGCGCTCAACCGCCGATCAACACGGTCGGATATCCCACGACGACCGAGCCGCCATGCGCCGTCATGTCACCGATCCGGATCGCCATCAGGCCGTTGACCAAGACGGTCACCGATCCCTTCACGAGCACGTCGGGCGGCCCCACGCACACGCACATGTCCGTGATCCGCGCCTGCGGCATGCTGCCGGTCAGCACGTTGATGGAGCAGGGCGGCAGGATCGGTCCGCCGACATGCGGGATCGGCGGCACGCCGGGGGTGACCATCGGACAGACATGCATGTCGCCGAGGCGCGATGCTGGCATTCCCATGCTGCTACTTACCCCTCGCCCGTACTACGCCGGCCCATCCGTCGTTGCGACGCCCGCCGCAACGACGACTCGACCAATTCACGACCGGCCCCTCATCGGGCCGCAGCTCGCCCGCCGCCCGGCGAGGCGTTCGCCGCGCGCGTGCCCGACAGCATCATCTTGGTGGAGTCGCCGACCACGAAATACGGCCCCCAATAGAACGGGTGCGAATATTCCGGGTTCCGCATCAACGCCTCCTGTGCGGTCTGGAGCGAGCCGCCGATCGAGCGCTGCCGCGCGACCGAATAGAAGCGCTGAATAAACTGATCGGTCTCGCCGCCCGCCGACACCGGCCAGAAGGTCGCCAGCACCGCGCGGCTGTTGGCGGTGAGGAACGCGCGCACCAGACCTTCAAGCGTCGATCCCGCCTCTTCCTGACCGGAGCGCCGTGCCAGTGCCTCGTCCTTGACCCCCGACGCGGTGTCGCATGCCGACAGCACCACCAGATTGGCATCGAGCCGCAGCCGGGCGATCTCGTCGAAACTCAGCAGTCCGTCCGAATTGGCATCGCCCATCGACGTGACCAGCGCCGGCGGCGACTTGTTGCAGCCCCACACCCCCTCCTCCAGCCCGTGGGTGGCGAAGTGGATCACCTCGAAGTCGGCAAGATCGGTGCGCGCCTCGACGGCGGTGTCGCTGAACGCCTGTCCCGTCACTTCCGGCGCGTTCGGCACGCCGAGCGCGGCGGACGCCAGCGCCAATTCCTTGCGATTGATCGGCTGAAGCTGGCGCGACAGGTCGGCGAGCGTCGAATAGCTGACGGTGCAGCCGAACCCGACCGACACCGGCCGCGCGCCCTCCTCGCCCGCGACCGGCGGCGCGGGCGCATGCTCACCGAGCCCCAGAAACGCCTGCTTCGCGGTCGACGGCGGCAAGGAGCGCGCGACCAGGAACGACCGCGGCGACAATGCCGTCGAGACGGTCGCCCGCGCCGCGAGGAAATGAACGCCGGTAAAATCGAACGGTGCCGCCTTGGCGGTCGCGGCATAGGCGGCGACGCTGGCACGGTCGGTGACCAGCACGCCGGCGGGCAGGTTCTGCAACGGCCCCGCCGGATCGATCACCAGCGCGGTCGACTTCAGCATCGCGTCGGTCGCCGGCCCGCCCAGCAACGCGAACAGCGTGTACGCCTCCGCTACCTTGAACGGCACCAGCGATACCGGCAGCTTGCCGTCGATCGAGCCACGGATCTGCGCCGCCAGCCCATCCAGCGCCGCCTTTGGTGCCGCGACCGGATAGATCCAGCTGCGATCCGCGTTGACGAACATCCCATAGGCACGGCCGCCGAGTTCGACGATCTTGAAATAGCCTTCGCCCGGCCGCAGCACCTGGCGCAGCTCCGCGATCGTGGCCGGCCGGTCGTCGATGGCGCGATAGCGGGCGGAGCTGCCGAGATCCGAGTCGATCTGCAGCAGTTTCGATTCCGCCGTCTGCCGCTGCTGTTCCAACGCCGTTGTAGCAGCGCCCGCCTGCGCGCCCGACGCGATGTCATAGCGCAGCCGCGTGATCTCACGCTCCAGCTCGGCGCGATCGCGAACCTTGACGCCGATCGCGGGATCGGCGGTCACCACCGCTTGCAGCTGGTTCAGCTGCCGCGCCACCGCCGGTTCGCCCACCGCCTGCACCGCCCGAAAGAACTGTTCATACGCGGCCGTCGAGCCGGTCGCGTCCGCATCCGCGATCAGCAGGTCCAGATAACGCGCGACGCCGTTGGGCAGCGACATCGCGCCGCCGGTCTCGTTCGCCTGGATCAGCAGGTCGATCGCCTGGTCGTATTCGCGCCGGATCAGGGCCGGGTCGCTGCCGGCATCCTGGATGATCCCGGCCCGCTCAAGCGCGGTCTCGGCGATCGTCGGCTCGGTGCCCGTCCCGGCGGTGTTGAGCGCGCCCCGGCGCAGCTCGGTCAACGCGCGGTCGAAGCTGGCGATCGCCGCCGGATATTGCCGCTGACGTGCCTGCAACCGTCCCTGCTGGCGATTGAGATGCGCGCCGAGCCACAGGATCAGCGTCGGATCGATCCGCTCGTTGATGAGCGGGCGATACGCCACCATCGCGCGGTCCAGCGCGACCTGCGATCCGGCCGCGTCGCCCAGCGCATACATCGCAACCGATCGCGCCCAGCTGGCCTGCGCGTCGAGCACCAGCTGCTGCAAGGCGGCGGTCTCCGGCACCGCGATCGAGCTGCTCACGCCGACATTGGTGCGCCCCGTCTGGTTGAGCAGCCGCACCGTCGCCGGGTCGGCCAGCGGCTGATCGGTCGGCCCCGGCACCGACACCAGCCGGTCGAGCGCGACCAGCGCCTCGCGGAACTTGCGCTGGTTGAGCAGGTCCAGCGCGCGATAGGCGTCGCGCTTGCGGGCGAGAAAGGCGATGCGCGGCGCGCCCTCGGCGGCGGCGAGCAGCGTATCCGCTTCGTTGAAATGCTCAGTCGCCGAATCGCTGAAGCGGATGTTCGAATCGGCCAGCCCGGCTTCGAGCAGCAGTTCGGCGCGGGTGGTGGGCGTGACGTTGACCGGCAGGCGGCTCAGCGCGTCGTTGAGCACGCGCGACGCCTGCACATACAGGCCGCGATGGTTGAGGTTGATCCCGTCACTCAGCGCCACGGCGGGATCGAACGGCGCCTGGTCGGCGGTCGACGTACCCGCCGGCGCGGCGGCGAGGTCGCCGACCTTCAACTGGGCCGCGACCGTCCGCGTCGCGTCCGGCGACGCGCGCTCGCCGCCTGCGATCAGGCGCACCGCCTCCTCCGTCGGGCCGAGGACGTTCTCCGCGGCCGACACCATCACCAGCCTGCCGCCGCGATTCGACACGAAGGCGACCGTCGGGGTCGCCAGCGAACTGTCGTAGCAACGCCGCGCCGCGACTTCCCCGATGCGGGTAAGCTGAACGGTGCGGGCCTCGCCGCAGGTCAGCGCCTTGTCGACCGCGTCGTGTTCCTCGCCTTCGTGGAGCAGGCGGACGGTGCCGAGCGACCGGCTGGCGGCGACGTTGCGGCAACCGATCGACCAGGACTGGTCGAACGAGTCGAGCACCGCCGGATCGCGCCAGTTGCGCGTCGCGGTGCACGGCTCGCCCGCGGCATTGCGGCCGAGGCTGAAGCTGTCGGGCTGCGACCGAAGCGCCTGCGGTCCGGCGCACCCGGCCGTCGCGATCGCCAGCGCGGCCGCGGACGTCAGCGCCGCGATGCGCGAATTGGCTCGTGTCACTTGCCTTGCTCCCGGTTCTGCGCGCAATTCGGATTGCTCTGATCGTCCGAGCATTCGGTGCCCGTCACCGGCGACTCGATCAGCCCGAAGCCGGAGAACAGCGCCTCGTTGTTGGTGCCCACCACCGGGTCGAACGGCAGCGCCAGATCGTCCGCCGCGCGGAAGACGTTGAGGCGACTGGAGTCGAACACGTTGAGCAGCGGCTGGCTGACCACCGCCGTCAGACAGCCCGCCCCCGACCCGGCGAGGCAGCCGTTGACGCGCGTGTTGGCGATGTCGGCGCCGCTGACCTGGATGACCGACGAGCCGAGCACCGCCGCGCCCGTGCCGGTGATGCCGTTGATCGAGCCGAAGATCGCGAATGCGTTGGCGCTCGGTGCCGGCCCTTGCAGGATCAGCGCCGGCGTCACGGGCGTCGTGACCGAGCCGAGCGTCGCGCCCGTATTCTGCCCCGGCACGCCCGTATTCTGGATCAGCGCATAGTCGCCGTAGCGCACCGTCAGGCTGCGCGCCGACACCAGCACCGGCGACCCCGTATAAAGCGCGCCGCCGAAGGTGGAGTTGTACAGCGACGAGTTCGGGTTGCCGACATAGGCGGCGGCGACGGCACCCGCCGACTGCGGCGTGCCGCCGGGGCTCAGGCCGATCGGATCGAGGAACCCCGCCGCCTGCCCGATCCCGATCCGGGTGCCGCGCAGGTCGAGGTCGGCGGTGTCGAACAACAGTCGCCCGCCCGCGCTCGCGGTCGCGACGACGCGGATCACCCCCGCCTTGTCGGTCGTACTCGTCGCGGTGCCGCCCAGGCGGAAGGTGCGCCCGGCGCCACCGCCCGCCATCGCGCCGATCACGTCGATCCGCCCCGTCGAGAGCAGGTCGACCCGCGTCCGACCCGCGTCGGCATCGAACGCCAGCGCGCCGACCTCGATGTTGCCGGCACCTCCGTCGACGGTCAGCTGTCCGGCCTCGACGTTGTTCACCTCGCTCTGGCTCAGCGCGAACCCGCCCGCGCTGGTCGCGTCGCCCAGCTTGAAGGCGGTCGTCGCCGGCGCGCGATTGACGAAGGCGACGGTGGCCGCCCGCTGCGTCCCCGTGATCGCGGCGTCGAGCGCCTTGATCGTGATGGTCGAGGCCGTGCCCGCGATCACCTGCCCCAGTGCCACCGTGCCGTTCGCGTCGAAGCTGGCGTTGCCGCCCGCCTGTCCGCCCGCCAGCGTCAGGTTGCCGGCGCTGGTCATCGTCAGCGTCGTGGCGGCGTTGGTCTGGCCCGCGCCGATCGTGGCGCCGGTCACCGCCACCGCGCCGCCGGCGGTCGTCTGCCCCAGCGTCGCCGCGCCGGTCGCGGTCAGCGTCGCGGCGCCGGTCGCGGTCAGTGCGGTGGTGCCGAGCGTTCCCGCCGAGGTCAACGTCGCCGCACCGCCCGCCGTGCCGGTGCCGAGCGTCAGGTTGCCCGTCGTCGCGATCAGATCCAGCGTCGTCGCAGCCTGCGCGCTCGTCACGTCGGCGCTGCCGCCCGTGACGCTCACCGCGCCGCCGGTCGACCGGATCGCGCCGATCGTGGTCGCCCCCGTTGCCGTCGTCATGGCCTTGCCGCCGCTGGTCAGCGCCGTCGCGATGGTCAGTGGCCCCGCGGCACCGAGCGTCGCCGTGCTCGTCGCCGTCCCCGACCCCAACGACAGCGCGCCGCCGCTTGCCGTCGCCGTGAGCGCGCCGCCGCTGGTGATCGTGCCGAGCGTAACCGCGCGCGTCGCCTGGACGACGGTGTCGCCGCCCGACCTGCCGGTCGTCAGCGTCGCATCGCCGGCGGTCGCCGTCACGTCGAGCGTCGTTCGCGCATCGGCATTGACGACGGTGGCCGACCCGGCCCGGACGGAGATCGTGCCCGCCGTTGTCGTGACCGACTGGACCGTCGCGACGCCCGTGGCGGTCAGCGTTGCGGTGGCCGCGGTGACGCCGGTCGAGACGGTCAGCGGTCCCTGCGCGTCCAGCGTCGCCGCCCCCCCGGCGGTGCCGGTGCCGAGCGACACCGCCCCCGCCGTGCCGCGCAGCAACAGCGTCGTGTTCGCCAGCGCCGTGCCGACCGCGACGCTGCCGCCCGTCGCACTCACCGCGCCCGTGCGGCTTTGCACCGCCGTGATCGTCGTCGCACCGCCGGAGGTCGTGGTGACGTTACCGCCCGCGCCCGTGTTGCCGCCGGTCAGCGAGATGCCGACCGTCAGCGCGCCCGTAGCGGTCAGGTCGACGGTCGTGCCCGCCTCGCCGGTGCCGAGCGACAGGTCGCCGCCCGTCGCCTTGAGGATCAGCGCCCCGGTCGCGGTAGCCGTGGTGATCGCGACCGAACCGCCCTGTGCGGTGACACCGGTGCCCGCCAGCGTCCCCAAGCCGACCGCGCCGCCGCCGGTCACCGTCGCCGTACCCGTTGCGAGCAGGCTGGTGCCGGTGATCGCGCCCGTCGCCGTCAGGCTCGCGTTGCTGCCGGCGACCGCGTTGGTCAGCGTCACGTCACCCGCGGTCGCCTCGACCGTCAGCGCGGACGCGCTTCGCGCCGCCATCAGCGTCGGATCGCTACCCAGCGTTACGCTGCTCCCGCGCACCAACAGCGCGCCGCCGGTGCTCTCCACGGCGTTGACCATCGCCGTCCCGGTCGCCGTCAACGATCCGTCGCCGCCACTGGTCAGCCCACCCGTCACCGACAGCGGTCCGGTCGCGTTCAGCGTCGCCGTCGCGCCGGCGTCGCCCATGCCGAGCGTCAGCACGCCGCCGCTCGCGGTCATGTTCAGCGCGCCGTTGGTCGCGACCCCGGTGGTCAGGCTGGCGCTGGCGCCGTTCACCGTCACCGACCCGTTGTTGCTCGTCGCGGTGCCGACGCCGGTCGTTCCGCCCGACACCGCGCCGATCGAAGTGACGGCGGCCGTATTGCCGGCGGTGCCCGCCGTCAGCGTCGTCGCGGTCAGCGGCCCGTTGGTGCTGGTCAGCGCGATCGTCCGTCCCGCCGTTCCGCTGCCGAGCGACAGCGTGCCCGTGGCGGTCAGCGTCAAGGCGCCGGTCGGCGTCGTCCCCGCCGTCGCGCTGTCCAGCGCGATGGTCGTGCCGGTGCCGGTGACGTTGCCGCCCGCCACGACGGTGCCCCCCGTCAGCGCCCCACTGGCGCTCAGCGTCGCCGCACCGCCGGCGGTCAGCGTCCGCCCGGTGAAGTCGAGGTCGGTCGCCCCGATCTGCAACGCGCCGCTCACCGTCAGGTCGCTGGTGATCGTCAGTGTTTGCGCGTTGTTGAACGCGAAGCCGCCGGTGCTCGAGAACGCGCCGATGCTGCCGATGCGATTGGCGCCCGGCAACGACACGTCTCCGCCCGCCGAGCCGCTCAGCGACGTCGCCGTGATGACGCTGCCCGCCGCATCCTGCGTGATGCCGCCCGCCACGACGAACGTCACCGCACCGCCCGTGAGGTTGCCGTTCAGTGTCAACGCCCCGGCGTCGAGCTGGAGCGACAGCGGCCCGGTGCCGGTGGTGACCGGCCCCGTCACGGTCAGCGCGCCCGTCGTCCGCAGCGCCAGCCCGGCAGCGCTGAACGCGCCCAGCGTCGCGATGCCGTTGGCCTCGGTCAGCGTCGCGGTGCCGCCGACGTTCCCCGCCAGCGTGCCCGCCGCGATCGTGGTCCCTACCGCCTGCGTCACCGCGCCGGACAGTGCGTCGCCGCCCGCCTCGCCCAGCGTCAACGTCCCGCCCGCGCCGGTCGTGATGATCCCCAGCTGCGCCGTACTCGCGTCGATCAGCCGTACCGCGCCCGCGCCGCCGTTGGTCGTGGTCAGCGTTCCCGCCAGCGCAAGGGCGCCGTCGTTGCCGTCGATCAGGATCGTGCCCGCGCCCGCGACGATGCTGGTGCCCGCGTTCTGCGTTACGCCGACGCCGCTCAGCGCCGCACCACCGGCGGTGACGTCGCTCGCCAGCGTCAGCAGCCCGCCCGCCCCGATCGTCGCCACGCCCGCGCCGGTGGCGATGCCCGACAACCCGTCGACCGTGCCGATCGTCAGCGCCGCCGCGTCGGCGAAGGTCAGCCCGCCGCCGTTGACCTGCGCCGCCAGCGTGCCGACCCGGTTACCGCCGACCGCCGTCGCCGCATTCGCGCGGATCGCCAGCCCGATCAGCGCCGTGCCGCCACCGACCGCGCCGCCGAAGCTCACCGTCCCCGCGACCGGCGCCCCGGCCAGGCTGGTCCGCACCGACAGCAGCTGCGCGCCGTCGACCGTCCCGGCGAAGCCGATGTCGCCCCCGTCCGTCGCCAGCAGCGTATCCACGCCCAGCGTCGTCGCGCCCGTATAGGTCTGAGCGCCGTCGGTCCGGATGCTGCCGCCGTTGAGCAGGATGCCACCGCTGCCGTCGATCAGCAGCGAAGCGAGCGGCGTGATCCCGCCGATCGCCGCGTCGAAGCGCGTCTGCCCGGCGGTCGTGATCCGCAATGCCTGCGCACCGTCGAGCGTATCCGCGAACCGGATCGCGCCGCCACCGCTGCTCGCCAGCGTCGTCGCGCCGATCAGCGTCACGGCGTCACCATAGGTTTGACCGCCGATCGTCGTGATCGCGCCCGCCAGATTGGTCACCCCGCCGCCGCCCGACGCGAAATTGTTGACCCCGCCGAACGACCCGCCGTCGATCGTCGTGGCGCCGGAGAAGTTGAGGGTCAGGTCGAAGCCGTTGCCGTCGATGCCGCCGGTGAAGCTGCCCGCGACCCCCGTCAGCACGGTGTTCGCGCCGAGCTGCAGCAGCCCGACATAGGCCTGCGCGCCGCTGGTGGCGATGCTGCCGCCATCGACGCGCACCAGTCCGACGCCCGCCGAGGTCACGCTGGTCGGCGACACCGCCGCATCGGCCGTGCCGTCGGGCAATGTCGCGCCGACCGCGCCGCCGAAGGTCGTCCGCCCCGCCGTCGTGGTGCTCAGCGCATGGGCACCGGTGATGGTCCCGCCGAACCCGATCGCGCCGCCGCCGCTGCTCGTGAAATCGGTGTCCGCCGCGATCACGAGCGCGTCGCCGAACGTCTGCGCGCCGGAGGTGGCGATCGTGCCCGCGACGCTGGTCGACCCCGGCCCGTCGGTCGCGAGCGAGGCCAGCCCGCCCGCGCCCGCGGTGAAGCTGGTCACCCCGGCGGTGTTCACCGTCAGCGCCCGGCCGCCGCCCGCGATCGTCGCGAAGGTGATCGCGCCCGCATTCTGGCTGGTCAGCACGGCGTTGGCGCCCAGCGTCAGCGTCGGCACATAGGTCTGGCTGTCGAAGGTCGTCAGGTTGCCGTTGAGCGTCAGCGGCCCGGTGCCCGTCACCGCGAAATCGCCGATATTGGCGAACGGCTCCGGCCCCAGCGTCGTCGCCCCGGTGAACGTCAGCGTCAGATCGTTGTGCGCCGCCGTGCCGGTGACGCCGGCCGTGAACGTCGCGCCGCTGCCGATCAGCACGCCGCCGGTGTTGAGCGTCAGCAGCCCGCCATAGCTCTGCGCCCCCACCGTCCGGATCGTGCGCGCGCCCGCGCCACCGACCGTCGTGGCACCGCCGGTCGTCAGCGACAGCAGCCGGACGCCACCGCCCGCCGCGCCGCCGACGTCGCCGTTGAACACGGTCGGCGAGGTCGTCGTCAGCGCCTGCCCCTCGTCCAGACTGCCGAGCGTCCCGCCGAAGGTGATCGCGTTCGTGCCCGCATTCAGCGTCGCGCTGACGGTCAGCGTCGTCGCGTCGTTATAGGTCTGCGTGCCCGTCGTCGTGATGTCGCCGGTGATCGCGAGCGTGCCCGCCGCGTCGCTCAGCAAATTGCGGATGCCCGACACGCCGCCGCCCAGCTGCTGCGCGCCCGAACTGTTCAGCGTCAGGTCGAACCCGCCGCCGGTCAGCCCTGCGCCGAACACCGCGCGCGTGCCGCTCAGCACCGTGTTGCCGGTCAGCGCCGTCGCGCCGGCATAGGTCTGCTCGCCGACGCTGTTGATCGTTCCAGACAACGTCGTCGTGCCCGCCGCGTCGGTGGTGACGAAGGCGAGCGCCGCGCCGTTGTTGCCGGTGATCGCGGTGATCCCCGGACTGTTCACCGTCAGCCCGCGCGGGCCGCTCAGCCCCCCGATCACGACGCTGCCGCCGGCGGTCAGCGTCACGTCGCCGCCGCCGTTGAGCGTCACCGGCGCATAGGTCTGCGCGCCCGTGGTGGTGACGTTCGCCTTGATGACCACCGCGCCGACGGTGCCCGCACCGATCGCGTCCAGCGGATTGCCGCCGCCGCCGACGACCCCGCCGAAGGCCAGCGTGCCCGGCGTCGTCACCAACAGCCCGCGCGGCCCGCCGAGCGTGTTGTTGAAGGTGACGTTGCCCCCGCCCACCAGCGCGACGTCGCCGACGCCGGTCAGCAGGACCGCGTCGTTATAGGTCTGCGTGCCCGAGGTCGTGATCGCGCCCGACAGGCTCGTCGTCCCGGCTGCGGTCACCGTATCGGTCGCGAGGTTGCGGACGCCGAGGACGCCCGCGCCGGCGATCGTCTGCGCGCCCGTGAAGTTCAGCGCGAGGTCGTGGTCGCGCGTGCCGTTATTGCCCTGCACGCCGCCGGTGAACGTCGCGCCCGTGCCGGTCAGCGTCGCGTCGGCACCCAGCACCAGCGACCCGCCGTAATTCTGCGCGCCGGTCGTCGTCACCGACGCAGCGTTCAGCCGCACCGTCGCCACGCCGACACTCGTCAGCGTCGTGAACGGCTGCAACGCCCCTACCGAGCCGCCGAAGGTGACGCTGTTCGCCACGCCCGCCTGCACCACCAGCGCCGCCGGGCCGTCCAGCGTGCCGGCGAAGGTGATGCCGTTGGCGCTGCCGACGTCGATCGCGCCCGTCCGTGCCCGCACCGCGCCCGTGAAGTTCGTGCCCGGTGCGATCAGCAGCGTCGTCGTATCGGACGTCAGACGACCGACGTCGACGCTGCCGGTCGTCAGCGAGTTCAGCCCCGCGCCCTGCCCGAGCAGCGCCGCGCCCGTCGCGACGACATTGCCGAGCGAGGCGTTGCCCCCGTTCACGGTAAGGCTCGCGACCGGCGCGCCGCTCGCGCCGATGCCCCCGCCGACCGTCACGCCCTCGACCGCGCCGCTGCCGCCGGTCAGCACCACCGCACCCGCACCCCGAATGCTGGTCGCGCCGATCGAACCGGTCGTCGTCACCGTCTTGCTGCCCGCCCCCGACAACGCGCCGAAGCTCGCGCCCGCCAGGCCGGCAGTGGCCTGGAACGCGGCCCCGCTCGCGACGTCGCCCATCGTCGTCGCGCCGGTCGTCGTCGACGTGAAGGTGCCGCTATGATCGGTGCCGCCGTTGACGGTCAGCCCCGCCGTCGCGACGCCCGGCGCCTGGCCGATGCTGGCGCTGGTCAGGAACGCCGTCGTGCCGGTCGCACCCGTCGTGCCGATCGTGGCACCATTGCTGCCGTTGATCGTCAGCACGCCGATCCGCGCGCCGCTCGCACCCAACGTGCCGGTGATCGTGATCGGGCTGGCGAGCCCGGCGCGCAACGTCACCGCGCCCGCGCCCGCGATGCTCGTCCCGGCGATGCCGCCGCCGGCGACGATCGACTTGCTCCCCGCGCCCGCCAGGTCGGTGAAACTGGCGTCGCCGGCGGCGTCGACCGTCAGCGCGCCGGCCAGGTTGCTACCTTGCAGCGACACCGTGGCCGCATTGCTGATGACGCTGACGATGCCGCTTCCCGCGCCGACCTTGGTCAGCGCGCCGCCGACCACCACGCCGGCATCGCCACGCAGCGTCAGCTCGTCGGTCGACGCGACCGCGCCGGTGGTTAGCACGCCGGTGGTCCGGATCGTCTCCGGATTGACGTTGTTGAGCACCAGGTCGCCCGTCGTGACGACGCCGGTGCGCGCCGAGGACAGACCCAGCGTCCCGGCGGTGACGTCGCCCAGCACGACCGACGCCGCGTTCGTATTGGTGGTGATGGCGAGACCGCCGGTCCCGGTCGTGCCGACCTGGATGCTGCTCCCGGTCAGGTCGATGCCCGTCGTGCCGGTCCCACCCAGCGCGATATCGGTGCTGGTGGTGGAGAGCCTAAGATCACCGACCGAGGAAATCGTGCCGCCTTTGGCCTCGATGTTGCTGACGCCTGCCTGTTGCAGAACGGTAGCGGCGGCGCGGCCAAGCACGACGCTGCTCCCGACGGCGTTGTAGGCACCGCCCACGGTGACGTTGTCGCTGATCGACAGCGCACCGTCGGCGATCAGGTCGACGTTGTTCGCACCGGTGACGGTCAGCGCGCCGCTGTTGGCGATACCGCCGCCGGTCGTTCCGTTGACGACGAGGATGCCGCCACCGCCGTTCGCCGTCAGCGCCCCGCTCAGCGTGACGTCCAGAGACCCGTCATTGTCGCTCCCGGCGCCCGTCGCGAACGTGAACGGCACGCCGAGCGAGGCGGCCTTCGCGAGCACGACCACGCCGTTGACGCTGCTCGCGGTGGTCACGCCTGCCGTCACGTTGAGCAGCGCGTCGACGCCCGTCTGTGCGCTGGCGATGAAATAGGCGTTGCCGCCCGTCACCGCGCCGCCGACCTGCAACGCCGTCCCGCTCGCCGCGTCCAGCGCGGTGCCGGCGTTGATCGTCATGGTCAGCGGACTGCCGGGATTGCCGATCGTCACGTCGCTTGCGGTCACGAACGCGACGTCGCCCGCGCCGGCGTCGAACGTCCCGGCCGACAGCCGGATCACCGGCGCGATGAAGGCGAGCACATGGCCGTCGGTCACGATCTGCCCCGCCGCGCCCGTGATGCCGGAGTTCGGAGTCGATCCCAGCCCGCTCGGCGCGGTCAGCGTCAACGCCGCATTGCCCGCGACGAAGTTGCCGACGTCGGTCGCGTCGAACGACCGCGTAGTCGCGACGAACCCTTGGGTGTTGAAGTTGCCCGTCGCCCCCATGACGATACCGTTGGGGTTGGCGACCCACACCTCGACGCCGTTGCCCTGCTGCCCGGCCGGCAGGCCGTTGCCCGCAATCAGGTTGTTGACCGCGTTGATCGTGCCGGCCAGCGTCGTCGTATTGGTCGGTGCGAGCGTGGTGACGCGATTCAGGATCACCGCGGTGCCCGCGGTGGAGGCATTGACGAAATTGGCGGTGGTGCCGTTGAGCACGTTGAAGCTGGACCAGTCGACGACCGCGCGCGGCGCGTTGACGGTCACGTTCACCGTCTGGCCGGGGATCGTCACCGCGTTCTCGACCGTCGCACCCTGGGTCAGGTTACCGGGCAGCACGTTCTGCACCGTCTGTGCCGCCGCCGGCGTCGCGAACACGCCCAGCGTGACGCCCAGCGCGGTGGAGAGCGCCAGCGTGCGGCGGAGCGTCCGGGTCGGGGCGGTCGGGGTCATGGCTACTCTCCGGAGATACTGGCGTCAGCGGGGCCGGGCGTCGAAGCGGGCGGTCAGCGAGACGAGGAAACGGTCGGGCGGCGGCGCCTTGTCGATCGTCAGCGCGCGGTCCTGCGGATGCGCGTAGATCGCCTCCAGCGACACCTGGTTGGCGATGATCGCGCGGAGACCGCCGCCATAGGAGCGCAGGTGCCGGTCGGTCTCGGTCGAATTGCGGTCGAGGTTGGTCAGCCACACGCTGTCGTAGAACCCGAACACCTGCGTATCGACCAGGCTGGTCCGCAGCGGCAGCCGCGCGATCACCTCGCCACGGACGCCGACCGCCTTGTCGCCGCTGTTCGAGCCGGGGTCATAGCCGCGGCCGATCGTCAGATTGCCGAGGCTGAACTCCTCGTAGTTGAGCAACGCGTGATTGGAATATTGCGCCCGCGTCGAGCCTGCGATCGAAAAGATGCGGTTCAGCGCCAACGCGCCGTCCAGGTCGAGCCGGATCACCGTCGCGCGCGCGTCGCCGTCGATCCGCGACGGGATCGCACCCGTCCCCGTCACCCCGCCGCGCGGCGTCGCGTCGAAGATGCCCAAGCCCTTCCGCACCTCCAGCCCGCCGCGCAATGAATAGAAGACCGACCCATCCGCGCGCCGCCCGGCGGTGTCGCCGCTGATCCGCCCGAACAGGACCCGCAGCTTGTCGAGGTTGAGCGGCACGCTGGTCGAGCCACTGGTCGACACGGTGGTGCGCTGATCGACGTAATCGAAGCCGACGCCGGCGCGCAGGTTGGTGTTGAGCGTCCGCCGGATCGGCAGGATCGCGTCGAACCCGGCGATCACCGTATCCGTCTTGAGGTCCAGCTGCCCGAGATCGGGCCGCGACCAGGCATAGATGACGCGCGGCCCGAACGACAACCCGCTCAGCCCCATGCCCACGGTGTAGCCCGCCTGGACGATCTTCTGCTCGTCGAAGTCGGTCGTGGTCGACGCGCCCAGATACAGCACGTCCTGCGCGCCGGTCAGGCCATAGACGTCGCCGCGCACATACACCGTCTCGCGCCCCAGCGCGCGGCTGTTGAAGTTCTGCGCGTTGCCGACCAGCGTGAACGGGTGATAGCTGATCTGCAGGTCGCCGATCACGTCGCCGGGCTGCGTGCCCGCCGGCCGCAGCGACAGCTGGACGTCGAGGCCCGGAATGTCGCCCGCCAGCAGCAGCGCACGCTCGGCGTCGCGCTCGTTCAGCGGATCGAGGCTCTTCAGCTGCGTCAGCCGCTCTTCCAGCGCGCGTCGATACGGCCCCGGCGTGCCACGCACCCGCACCTCGGTGATCCGCGCGGTCACGACCTGCAGCTTCAGCTCACCCGTCTCGATGCTCTGCGCCGGAATCTGCACCGATGCGACCCAGCCGTCGCGCCTGAGCGCGGTGTTCGCCTGATCGCGCAGGTCGCAGATCACGCGGATCGGCTGATCGCCCGTCGGCGCCGCGATCCGGCCCAGCGTCTGCGCGATCGGCGCCTGCAAGGGGCTGCCGTCGGGGCGGGAAAACACGACGCGGTTGAGCGACAGCCGGATCGGCGACGTCTCGAACGGACAGCTCGATTGCGCCAGCGCCGCGCGCGAATCGACGGTGGCGGTGGCCGGCGGCGCCAGCGTCGGCGTCGGTGGCGTGATCGTCTCGCGCGGTGGCAGCGGGTTGCCCTGCGGCGTCGCGGTCTGCGCGCGCGCCAGCCCCGGCCACGCCAAGGCGAGCCCCAGCGTGGAAGCGATCCCCAGGCGACGCTGCCTGCCCATGCCCTTACCCCCGTTACGCAGCCCGCCGCGCGCTCCATACCCCCGGAGCGCGAGTCCTTGTCGCCGTCGTGTCAGCTGCTACCGCCTAACGCTCCACCGCGTCAAACCGCGGCCGCCTCCGTTCACCGCGCGCCGCCGAAGCCGCTAGGCGAGGACCTGCCGTCGTGGCAGGAACCGTGCGATGCCCGATCTCGCCATCCTCTACGAACACCCGCAATGGTTCGCGCCGCTCTTCGCCGCACTGGACCGACGCGGCGTCGACCATGTGCGGCTAACCCCCGATCTCGGCTGGGACCCCGCCGACCCCGCCCCGCCCGCGCCCGTGGTCCTCAACCGCATCGCGATGTCCAGCTTCCTGCGCTCGGACGAACACCCGATCTTCTTCACCGCCGCGCTGCTCGACCATTGGCGCCGGGGCGCGCGCGTCGTCAACGGCGCCGACGTGCTCGCGATCGACGCCTCGAAGGCGCGCCAGCTGTCGCTGCTCGCCGGGCTCGGTCTCGCCATCCCCGCCACCCGCGTCGTCCACCGCGCCGCCGACGTGCCGGCGGCGGCGGACGCGGTCGGCTTTCCGCTGGTGGTCAAGGCGAACATCGGTGGCTCGGGCGCGGGGATCAGCCGCTTCGACAACATGGCCGAGCTACGATACGCGATCGACGCCGGGGACCTGCCGACCAGCGTCGACGGCGTGCTGCTGGTGCAGGACTACGTCCCCGTCCGTGACGGCACGATCACCCGCATCGAGACGCTCGACCGCCGCTTCCTCTACGCGATCGAGGTCGCAGGCGGCGGCGCGTTCGACCTCTGCCCCGCCGACGCCTGTGTCGAGGGCTCCGGCATCTCGATGCGTGCCGTCCAGCCCTCGCCCGCGCTGGTCGACGCGGCCGAGGCGATCGCCCGCGCGATGGACCTCGACGTCGGCGGGGTGGAGGTGATGGTCGACGACCGCGACGGCATCGCCCGCTTCTACGACATCAACGCGCTGTCGAACTTCGTCGCCAAACCGATCGATGTGCTCGGTTGGGACCCGCACGACCGGCTCGTGGATTATCTGGTCGGGCTGATCGAGGAGGCGCGCGCATGAGATACGGTTACTGGATGCCCGTGTTCGGCGGCTGGCTCCGCAACGTACCCGACGAAGGCATGGCGGCGTCGTGGGACTATACCAAGCGGCTGGCGCAGGCGTCGGAGCGGTGGGGCTATTCGCTCAGCCTGATCGCGGAGCTGAACCTCAACGACATCAAGGGCGTCGACCAGCCCGCGCTGGACGCCTGGTCCACCGCCGCTGCGCTCGCGGCGGTGACCGAGTCGATCGAGCTGATGGTCGCCGTCCGCCCCAACTTCCACCACCCGGCGCTGTTCGCGAAGGCGGCCGCCAACATCGACCGGATCGCCGACGGCCGCCTCGCCCTCAACGTCGTCAGCAGCTGGTGGGCGGACGAGGCGCGGCAATACGGTCTCCAGTTCGACCAGCACGACGACCGCTATGCCCGCACGTCCGAATGGCTGCAGGTCGTGGACGGCCTGTGGTCGCAGGAGCGCTTCTCGTTCGACGGCCGCTTCTATCGCACCGAAGACGCGATCTGCGCGCCCAAGCCTGCACACCACCCGGTCGTCTACGCCGGCGGCGAGAGCGAGGGGGCCAAGGCGATGATCGCCGCCCAGTGCGACGCCTATGTCATGCACGGCGACCCGGCAGCAGCGATCGCCCCCAAGATCGCCGACATGGCCGCGCGCCGCGAGACGATCGGCAAGCCGCCGATGCACTACGGCATGGCCGCCTACGCCATCGTCCGCGACTCCGAAGCCGAGGCGAAGCGCGAGCTGGAGCGGATCACCACCGTCGACCAGCTCCCCGCCGGCTACGCCAATTTCGACCAGTGGCTGTCGGGCACGCAGCTGGAACGCGAGCTGAAGGTGCAGGAATACAGCGTCTCCAACCGCGGCCTGCGCCCCAATCTGGTCGGCACCCCCGAACAGCTGAAGGAGCGCATCGCCGAATACGAGGCGGCGGGCCTCGACCTGCTGCTCCTTCAGATGAGCCCGCAGATGGAAGAGATGGAGCGGTTCTCGGCACAGGTGATGCAATAGTCGTCATCCCCGCGCAGGCGGGGACCCATCTCCAGCGCATCCGGGATGGGTCGCCGCTTGCGCGGGGATGACGAAGGGTGGCATAGCTGCGTAGAACACTCCGGGGAGCGACACATGGGCCTGTTCGATTTCCTGTCCAAGCAGCTGGTCGACGTCATCGACTGGACCGAAGAGCCGGGCGACCTGGCGTTGCGCTATCCGATCAAGGATCGCGAGATCCAGAACGGCGCACAGCTGACCGTCCGCGACGGCCAGATCGCGCTGTTCTACGACGAGGGCCGCGTCGCCGACGCCTTTCAGCCCGGCCTGCACACGCTCGACACCGCCAACCTGCCGATGCTCACCTCGCTGCGGCATTGGGAAACGGGCTTCCGCTCGCCCTACAAGGCGGACGTCTATTTCTTCACCACGCGCGAGCACACCGGGCTGAAATGGGGCACACCGCAGCCGATCACGGTGCGCGACAAGGAGTTCGGGCCGCTTCGCATCCGCGCGTTCGGCTCCTACGGCTTTCGCATCGACGACATCGCGGTCTTCGCCGCGAAGCTGCTCGGCACGCTCGAGCACCTGACCGTCCAGGACCTCGAACCGCAGCTGAAGAGCGTCATCAACACCGCCATCGCCGCCGCGCTCGGCAAGGGCGAGACCGCGTTCCTCGACATCGCCGGCGATCAGGCCGCGATGTCGGAGCGGCTGATGGCCGCCGTCGCGCCTGCCTTCGCGCAATGGGGGCTGAAGTGCACCAGCTTCTTTGTCGAGAGCGTGTCGCTGCCCGACAACGTGCAGGAATATCTCGACAAGGCGAGTTCCATGCGCGTCGTCGGCGACCTCAACCAATATGCGCGGTTCCAAGCCGCGGATTCGATCGACGAGGCGGCGTCGGCGAGCGGCGGCATGGCGGGCCTCGGCGCCAGCATGGCGATCGGCCAGAACATGGCGTCGACGCTGGGCGGCGCGTTCGCCGGGGGCGCGCCACCCGCCGCCGCTCCCGTCGCGGCGGCGGCAGCGGCGCCGGTCTCGTCCGACGATGCGTTCGAACAGATCGAGAAGCTCCACAAGCTGCTGCAGATGGGCGCGATCACGCAGGACGAGTTCGACGCCAAAAAGGCCTCCTGGCTCCAGCGCATGAGCTGAGCGGCATGCTCGATACCAACTGTCCCAATTGCGGCGCCGCGCTGCGCTTCCGCTCGGCCGAGCTGGCGGTGAAGGTCTGCGACTATTGCCGCTCCACCATCGTCCGCAAGGGCGAGGTGCTGGAGAATGTCGGCAAGGCCGCCGAGGTCCCCGGCGACGTCAGCCCGTTGCAGGTCGGCGTGCGCGGTCGCGACCTCACTACCGCTTTCGAGATCGTCGGCCGCGTCCGCTGGGGCTATGCCGACGGCGCATGGAACGAGTGGTGTCTGCTCTACGCCGACGGCAGCTACGGCTGGCTCGGCGAGGCATCGGGCCGGTTGATGCTGCTTCGCGAAGCGGAAACGTCGATGTTCTCGGGCGAGGCGGTCGCGCGGCTGTCGACCGGCGGCACCGTCGAACCCGGCATGGTCGCGGCGATCGGCGGCCTCGACTACAGCGTTTCCGACGTGCAGCAGGTCGGCTGCATCGGCTCCGAGGGCGAGCTGCCCTACCCCACCCCGATCGGCACGAAGGCGGTCAGCGTCGACCTCCAACGCCCCGACGGCCGCACCGCTTCGCTCCAGACCGACGGCGGTCAGGTGTCCGCCTATGCTGGCCGCTACGTGACGCTGGCCGACATCGCCGCGACCGGCCTGCGTCAGTTCGACGGCTGGCCGATGCCGAGGTTCGCGGCGTGACCAACCCTTCCCATCGTCATTCCGGCCTTGAGCTGGGATCCCGCTTCTTCTTCGCGCGCAAAGCCAAGCCAGCGGAACCCCGGCTCAAGTCCGGGGTGACGGCAGAATCGGTCGCTACGGTCCTTTCCGCATGACCGACACCCTTACCGCCTCGGCGCAAACCTCCGTCCGCTCGCTCTCCTGCCCGAATTGCGGCGGCACCATCGCGTTGCGCGCCGCCGGCAGCACCGTGTCGATCGTCTGCGAGCATTGCGGCTCGACGCTCGACGCGACTCGCCCCGACCTCGCCGTCATCGTCCGCGCCGACCAGGCGTTGCACAAGCCGCTGATCCCGCTCGGCACCCGCGGCACGCTCGGCGGTTCGACGTGGGAGGCCGTCGGCTATCAGGAACGCTCCGACGGCGAGGTCGCGTGGAGCGAGTACCTCCTGTTCAACCCGTATGAGGGCTATGCCTTTCTGGTCGACGACGGCCGTCGCTTCAGCCTCGGCAAGCTCCTCACCGTCCTGCCCGGCGACCGCTTCGGCGGGCTGACCGAAGGCGGCCGGAACTTCGACCGGTTCGGCGAGACCTATCCCGTCCGCACGCAGTTCGTGGTCGGCGAGTTCTACTGGCGCGTCCGCATCGCCGACCGGGCGATGGAGACCGATTACGTCCGCCCCGGCACGATGCTGGTGTGTGAAGAGTCCGGCAACGAACGCACCTGGACCGCGCTGGAGATGCAGGACTGGGGCGCCGCCGAGCGCGCGTTCGGAATCGAGCCACGTCGCGCCGACTATCGCGGCACCCCCGCCCCGCACGAACCGTCGCCCTATCGCGCCGCGTGGCGCGACGCGCGCATCCTCGCGCTGCTGGCGCTCGCCGCCTGCATCGTCATCGCGCTGGGCACCGCCGCTTCGACCCGCGTCCTCCAGCGCGACATCACCATCCCGGTCGACGGCACCACCCGCAACATCGTGCTCGGCCCCATCCCGGTCGACGTGCCGCGCGAAAAGGTCCGCATTCAGGGCCGCGCCGGCGGGCTCGACAACATGTGGGTCGACCTCGACTATTCGCTGGTCGAACGCCAATCGCAGCAAAGCTACGACGCCTATGGCACCGCCGAATATTATCACGGCCGCGACTCCGACGGCAGCTGGAGCGAGGGCAATGCGGAGCCGACCACCGGCCTCGCCGCCATCCCGCGCGGCACTTATGACCTGGTCGTCGAGGCGAGCGCGCATCGCTGGGTCGATCCCAAGGCGCAGGCGAGCAGCTATACCAGCATCTTCGGCACCGGCTCGGTCGTGCCCGAGGATACCAGCGCCACGCTGCCGGTGACGATCACCGTCGATCGCGGCGGCGGCTTCGCGGGACCGTTCTGGCTGGCGCTGATCGCGATCCTGGTCTGGCCGCTGATCGCCTGGTCCCGGCACAAGACGTTCGAGGCACGTCGCAATGCCGTCGCCGGCTCGGGCGACGACGATGATTGGGATGACGACGAATGAGCCGCTCCGGCCTCCTGTTCGCGCTGTTCTGCCTCGGCGTCGTCGCGCTCTATTTCATGAGCGCCCGCAACGGCTATTCCCCCTTCGCCGCGGGGGGCAATCGCGGCGGCTTCTTCTTCTACGGCGGCCGCACCGGCGGCCCGCAGCATAAATAGGGGACCCGATATGCTCACCACCCTCGCCGCCACCACCGCCAACGCCGTGCCGGTCGCCGGCCTGCTCTCAACCGACGTCCTGCTCGCGACGCTGGTCTATGCGGGCATCGGCATCGTCATCTTCGTGGTCGGCTTCTGGCTGTGGGACAAGGCGACGCCAGCCGACCTGTGGGGCGAGATCTGCCGCGGCAACCAGGCGGTCGCGATCCTCGCTGCGGGCGTCGCGATCGGGCTGGCGCTCATCATCAGCGCGGCAATTCATGGCTAGCCAAATCCTCCCCGGGACGGGGAGGGGAACCGCGTCGCGCAGCGGCGTGGTGGAGGGGGGTTTCCGCGAGGGGATCGCTCGTTGCGAGCCCCCTCCGTCAGCCCGTTGGGCTGCCACCTCCCCGTCCCGGGGAGGATCACCGTTCCCATGACCACCACCGCCACCCGCACCGGCTGGGCGCTGCTCGCGTCCGCGTTCGTCGTCGCCACCTGCGGGCTGATCTACGAGCTGCTCGCCGGCACGCTCGCCTCCTATCTGCTCGGCGACAGCGTCACGCAGTTCTCGACGATCATCGGCACCTATCTGTTCGCGATGGGGGCCGGCTCGTGGTGCTCGCGCTACGTCCGCAGCAACGAGGTCGCGGTGTTCGTCCGGGTCGAGGTGCTGATCGCGGCGGTCGGCGGCGGCTCGACGGCGCTGCTGTTCCTGCTGTTCGACCGGGTGCAGGATTTCCGCCTGCCGCTCTACGGCCTCGTCCTCGTCATCGGGGCGCTGGTCGGGCTCGAAATCCCGCTGCTGATGCGGATCCTGAAGGACCGGCTGGAGTTCGGCGACCTCGTGTCGAAGGTGCTGACCTTCGACTATATCGGCGCACTCGCCGCCAGCCTGCTCTTCCCGCTGCTGCTGGTGCCGCATCTGGGGCTGATCCGCACCGGCTTCCTGTTCGGCCTCGCCAACGTCGCCGTCGCCGTCGCGCTGATCCGGATGCTGCCGGGCAAGCGCCTGCGCGCCGAGCTGACCGCCGCGATCGTCGTCGCAATCGTGCTGCTCGCCGGCTTCGCCGTCTCCGAACGCATCGAGCGCACCGCCGAGGTCGCCGCCTATGGCGACCCGATCATCTACGCGCAGCAGACCCCCTATCAGCGCATCGTCGTCACCAAGCGCGCCGACGACCTGCGCCTGTTCCTCAACGGCAACCTGCAATTCTCCAGCCGCGACGAATATCGCTATCACGAGGCGCTGGTCCACGTCCCGCTCAGCCGCGTCGCGTCGCTCCACGACGTGCTGGTGCTGGGCGGCGGCGACGGCCTCGCGGTGCGCGAGATCCTCAAATATCCGAGCGTCCGCTCGGTGACGCTGGTCGATCTGGACCCGGCCATGACCGCGCTGTTCACCCGCTCCGGCCTGCTGTCGAGCCTCAACGACAATTCGTTCAGCTCGCCGAAGGTGCGCGTCGTCAACGCCGACGCCTTCCGATGGCTGCGCGACAACCGCCGCCGGTTCGACGCGGTGCTGGTCGACTTTCCGGACCCGAGCAACTTCTCGATCGGCAAGCTCTACACCGTCACCTTCTATCGCGAGCTGGCCCGCGCGATGGCGCCCGGCGCGGTGGCGAGCATCCAGAGCACCTCGCCGCTGGTCGCACCCCGCGCGTATTGGACGGTATCGTCGACGCTGGAGGCGGCGGGGCTCAGCACGCGCGGCTACCATGTCTACGTCCCCAGCTTCGGCGAATGGGGCTTCGTCCTCGCCAGCCACGGCCCCCTCCCCGCGCCGCGCCCGCTGCCCGCCGGGCTACACTTCCTGACCCCGGTCGCGGACCGCCTCGCCTTCTACTTCCCCCCCGACATGGCGAGGGTGCCGACGCCGGTGAACCGCCTCGACAACCAGAGCCTCGTCCGCCAGTTCGAGGCGGAGTGGAGCCGGTATGAGGGCTGACCTCACCCTCTTCCGCTCGCGGGAGAGGGACAGGCGCCGCAGGCGCCAGGGTGAGGGCCGGGTGCGACCAACCAGCCGCATCGCTCCCAGCCCTCACTCTCGCCGCTGCGCGGCTTTCCCTCTCCCGCGAGCGGGAGAGGGTTGATGCGCCGCCGCACCGTCCTCGCCACGGGCGCCGTCGCTGCGGCGGCCGCCACCGCCGGCGCATTCGCGCTCACCCGCGACGACACCATTCCCGGCACCCTCGGCGGCGCCGACGCGAAACGTGGTCACAAGCTCCGCACCGGCGGCTTCCCCGCGCCCACCCGCACCGAACGCACCCGCGTCGCGATCATCGGCGGCGGCGTCGCGGGGCTCGCGGCCGGCTGGGCGCTCGCCGACGCCGGCGTCCCCTTCACTCTGCTCGAACTGGAAGACCGCGCCGGCGGCAACGCCCGCGCCGGCCGCAACGCCGTCAGCGCCTATCCGCTCGGCGCGCACTATCTGCCGATCCCCAACCCGGAGGCGAAGGGCGTCATCCGCCTCCTCGAACGGCTCGGCATCGTCACCGACTGGCAGGACGGCAAGCCGGTGTTCGACCCCTATCAGGTCGTCGGCGACCCCGACGAGCGGCTGCTCCACCTCGGCCGCTGGCAGGACGGGCTCGTTCCCACGCTCGGCCTCACCGATACCGACAAGGCCGACCTCCACGCCTTTTTCGCCAGCATGGACACGTTCCGCAAACGCATCGGCAGCGACGGCCGCCCCGCGTTCGCGCTGCCGATGGCGGGGTCCAGCCGCGACGCCGACCTCCTCGCGCTCGACCGGCAGAGCTTCACCGACTGGCTCCACGCGCAGGGGTGGCGCTCGCCCGTCCTCCACGCGCATGTCCGCTACGGCTGCCGCGACGATTACGGCACGGAGCCCGAGCACACCTCCGCCTGGGCCGGCATCCACTATTGGGCGGGCCGGCGCGGCGAGGCGGCCAATGTCGCGGGCGATGCGGTGCTGACCTGGCCGGAGGGCAACGCCCACCTCGCCGGCCGCATGGCCGCTCGCCTGCGCGCGCACCTCGCCCCCGACCGGCTCGTCCTCCGCGTCGCGCGCCACGAAGACGGCGTCGCGATCGACAGCCTCGTCCCCGACGGCACCGCCGTCCGCACGCTCGCCGACGCCGCGATCCTCGCCACCCCGCACTTCGTCACGACGCGGCTGTTGGGCGAAGGCGCGGCCGAGGGCTTCGGCTACGCCCCGTGGCTGGTCGCCAACGTCACCGTCGACCGCCCGCCCGCCGGTCCGGGCGTCGGCCTCGCCTGGGACAATGTCAGCTGGACCAGCCGCAGCCTCGGCTACGTCGTCGCCACGCATCAGGCGCTGGACAGCGTCCCCGGGCCGACCGTCCTCAGCTGGTATATGCCGCTGTCGGACATGGACCCGCATGCGGCGCGCAAGGAGCTGCTCGCCCGCCCGCTCGACCATTGGCAGCGCATCGTCCGCGACGACCTGCTCGTCACCAATCCCGATCTCCAGGGCGCGATCCGCCGCATCGACGTCTGGCGCTGGGGGCATGCGATGATCCGCCCCGTCCCCGGCTTCTTCTGGTCCGGCGCGCGCGAGGAAGCGGCCAGACCTCGCCCGCCGCTGTTCTTCGCGCATTCCGACCTGAGCGGCCTGTCGCTGTTCGAGGAGGCACACTATCGAGGCACGCGCGCCGCCGAGGACGTGCTGGAGATGCTGGGCGTGGCGCATGTCTCGACCCTGGTATGACCCCGTCCGGTCACCAGCGCTGGCCGTTCGCGGAAGGCTTCAAGTTCGACGGCTCCGGCCCTAGGGCAACGGCGTGACCCCCACCGGCACCCACCTCATCGCCGACCTCACCGGCTGCACCGGCCTCGCCGACGTCGCCCGCGTCGACACCGCGCTGCGCGACGCGGTCGCCGCCGCCGACGCGACGTTGCTCGACGTCCGCCTCCACCATTTCGGGGAAGGCCAGGGCGTGACCGGCGTCGCGCTGCTCGCCGAATCGCACATCTCGATCCACACCTGGCCCGAACACGGCTATGCCGCCGTCGACATCTTCCTGTGCGGCAGCAGGCACGACCTCGATGCGGCGCTCGCCTCGCTCATGGCCAGCTTCGCCGCCACCGGCTGCCAGGAGCGACGTATCCCGCGCGGTTTCGGGATGGATCATCCGTCACCCCGGCCCTGAGCCGGGGTCCCGCTGCCTCCCAGCGCCGACGGAAGAGGCAGGTCCCAACCCTCTCCCGCTTGCGGGAGAGGGACAGGCGCGAAGCGCCAGGGTGAGGGCCGGGTGCGAAACGGTCGCGAGTCTGACCTCAACGACAACCCGCAGCGGCTCACGGCCGGGATGACGGCGGTATGCCTCGCCTGCACCCGTTCTGCACACCGGCACCGACACCCCCTGCACCCCGCCTCGCTACCCCGCTCCTCATGCTCGCCCTTGACCTTCCCGCCCCGTCCCGCATCGTCTGCCCGATGCCCCGCTCCGTACTCGTGGTCGACGACGACCCGCACATCCGCCAGCTGCTCGTCTTCGCGCTCGGCAAGGCGGGCTTCGCGACCAGCGAGGCCGCCGACGGCGAGGCTGCGCTCGCGGCGGTCGAGGCGGACGCGCCCGACCTCGTCGTCCTCGACATCAACATGCCGCGCATGGACGGGCTGGAGGTCTGTCGCCGGCTTCGAGGGGCCGGGGGCGACACGCCGGTGCTGTTCCTGTCGAGCCGCGACGACGAGATCGACCGCGTCGTCGGGATCGAGCTGGGCGCCGACGATTACGTCGTCAAACCCTTCTCCCCGCGAGAGGTCGTCGCGCGCGTCCAGGCCGTGCTCCGCCGCACCGGCGCGCGCGCGCCCGTCGTCGCCGGCCCCGCGATCCGCCATGGCCGGCTGACGCTCGACCTCGACGGCTGGCGCGCCGAGTGGGCGGGCGAGGCGATCGCGCTGACGCTGACCGAGTTCTCCATCCTCCGCACGCTCGCCGCGCACCCCGCCAAGGTGTTCAGCCGGGACGCGATCATCGACCGCCTCCACGGCCCCGGCTTCGCGATCACCGACCGCACGATCGACAGCCACATCCGCAACCTCCGCGCGAAGTTCGGCGCGCTCGGCGCCACCGATCTGATCGAGACGCGGGCGGGCATCGGCTATCGGCTTGGCAATTGTGGTGACAAGATCCGATGAACGCCTTCGTCTCGTCACCCCGGCCTTGAGCCGGGGCGACGAAGAATTGTGCGGCTGACCGGTGATCGCCCGCACCAAGGACTGGCTCAAGGCGCGCTGGCCCCGCGTCCGCCTCCGCACCGTCCTGTTCGCGACGCTCTTCTTCGTCGCCGCCACCCCCGGCATCGCGGCGGTGTTCCTGCGCGTCTACGAGAACACGCTCGTCCGCCAGACCGAAGCCGAACTGGTCGCGCAGGGCGCCGCCCTCGCCGCCGCCGCCGCCGTCGACTGGCCGGGCGCGCAGCCCCGGCCGCTCCCCGCCGCCAACGACGTCATGCCGGAGGCACCGCAGGTCGATCTCAGCGCCACGCCGATCCTCCCCGCCCGCCCGCAGCCGCGCTACGAAGGGCCGCCCGCCCCCGACGCCGTCCAGGCCGCGCAGCGGCTCGCCCCCGTCTTCGCCCGCACCCGTCAGGTCACGCTCGCCACCGCCTATCTGCTCGACGGCGCCGGACGCATCGTCGCCGGGCCGCTCGCGGGCGGCGGCCATGCCGACCTGCCCGAGGTCCGCGCCGCGCTCGCCGGTCGCCCCGCCACCGTGCTCCGTCGCAACGGCGCATATCGGCCGGTCTACTGGTTCGAATGGCTCAGCCGCGCCGCCGCGATCCGCGTCCATCACGCCCGGCCGGTGGTGGTGAACGGCCGCGTCGTCGGCGTCGTCCTCGTCAGCCGCTCCGCGCGGGCGCTGTTCCGCGGGCTCTACGAGGATCGCGGCAAGATCTCAGCTGGCATCGCCGTCATCCTCGCGGCGCTGTTCGGGCTGACCGCGCTGCTGTCGCGCTCGATCGCCCGCCCGGTCGAGGCGTTATCCGCCGCCACCCGCTCGGTCAGCGCCGGGCGCGGTGTCGTCCCACCGCCGCCGCCGACCGCCGCCGCCGAGATCCAGGACCTGTATCGCGACTTCGCCGTCATGGCCGCCGCGATCGAGCGCCGCTCGCGCTACCTGCGCGATGTCGCCCACGCGGTCAGCCACGAGTTCAAGACGCCGCTCGCGGGCATCCGCGGCGCGCTGGAACTGGTCGGCGAGCACGACATGACCGCCGCCGAGCGCCGCCGCTTCCTCGCCAATGCCGACGCCGACGCCGGCCGCCTCCAACACCTCGTCACGCGCCTGCTCGACCTCGCACGTGCCGACATGACCGCCGCCCCCGCCGATGCCTCGACCGACCTCGCCACCGTCGTCCACGCCGTCGCGGACGCCGCTCGGAAGGAAGGGTTCGCCGTCGCTGTAATGCTGCCCGCCCTGCCGCCGGTCGCCGCCCCAGCCGCCGTCCTCGAACGAATGCTCGTCACCCTCCTCGACAACGCGCGTCAGGCCGGCGCCACCGCCGTGCGGATCACCGCGCGCGTCGACGGCGGCACCGTACAAGTCAGCACGGCCGACGACGGACCGGGCGTCCCCGCCGCCGACCGCGACCGCATCTTCGAGCCGTTCTTCACCACCAAGCGCGACGCGGGTGGCAGCGGCCTGGGGCTCGCCATCGTCCGCTCGCTACTCGACGCGGTCGGCGGCGACATCGCGCTGCGCCCGTCCGACACCGGCGCGTGCTTCTGCCTCTCGCTGCCGGTCGCGCGGCGCTGAGCCGCGCGACATTCTTCAGCCTGCGGCGCTAAGCGTCTCGCGCACCCGCGCCAGCGCCGCGCCCTCCGGGTCCGCCTCGCCCATCAGCGCGAACGCGCCGGTCAGCGCGAAATCGCAATGGCCGTGGACCGTCGCCACCAGCGACCGCGTCAGCGCGCCCACGTCCGGCCGCCCGCCCAGCGCGCGCGCGATCTCCTCCGCCACGATCCCGGTCAGCTCGGCGCGCGTCGCCTCGTCCGCTGCCGGGATCGACATCCCCGCGGGCAGCCGGTGGTCATAGATCGCCATCCACAGATGCGGATGTTCGCGCGCGAACCCGAAATACCCGGCGACCAGCGCCGCGATGCGGTCCTCGCCCGCCCCGCTCAGCTTCGAGCGCAGATGCTGCGCCCACAAGGTGAAGGTGCGGGTGTTGATCGCCAGCACCAGCCGGTCGTAGCTGCCGAAGACGTTGTAGATCGTCCCGATCGAATAGCCCGCCCGCTTCGCCACCTCGCGCGCAGAGAACCGCGCGAAGCCGACTTCGGCCATCAGGCCGTGGCCCTCGTGCAGGATCAGCGCCTCCAGCTCGGCGCGGCTGTGATCTGATCGCCTACCCATGGCGACGCTTGACCACAAAAAATGAGCGCTGTCCAATTCAGTTATTGAACAGCGCTCATTATTGCTCTAGGCGGGCTGCGACACGGGAGATGCAGCGATGCTGTGGCTATTGGTACTGGCGCTGTTCGGCGCGGTGGTGAAGCTCTGGACCGACATCGGCGCGCTCCGGCTCCGCGTCCGCGCGATGGAGCTGGGCCAGCCCACGCGCCTGTCCGACTTCCCCCCCAACTGGGCCACCCCCGCCGTCCATGTCCCCGCGGAGCCGGTCGAGCCCGATGCGGTCGTCGCCCCGCTCGTCACCGTCCGCGTCGTTCAACCCCCCCGTCATCCCGGTGACGAAGAACTGCCCACCCCCCGTCATCCCCGCGAAAGCGGGGACCCGGCTCCGGCCATCGAAGCCGCACCAGCGAATGAGATGACTCCGCGCGTGCGCGGGGACGACGGGACCCGAGCGACACCGCCGACGCCGGCCGCCCCCCGCCCCGCCTTCTCCTTCGAGGACCTGTTCGGCCGCAAGCTCCCGATCTGGGCGGGCGGCATCACGCTCGCGGTGTGCGGCTTCCTGATCGTCAAATACTCGATCGACGCCGGTCTGCTCTCGCCCTGGGTGCGCGTCGTCGGCGGGTTGCTGTTCGGCTCGGGCCTGATCGCCGGCGCGGAGGCGGCGCGGCAGAACGAACACCGCGTCCGCGACCCCCGCGTCGCACAGGCGCTGTCCGGCGCCGGCGTCGCGACGCTGTACGCCGCCATCCTGATCGCGACCAATCTCTATCACCTCATCCCGCCGCTGACCGCGTTCGTCGGGCTGGCGGGCGTGACCGTGCTCGCCGGCTTCCTGTCGATCCGCTTCGGCGCACCGTCTGCGGTACTGGGGCTGGTCGGCGGGCTCGCCGCGCCCGCTTTGGTCGGCAGCGGCAACCCCAACGTGCCGCTGCTCGCCGCCTATCTGTCGCTCGCGGTCGGCGGGCTGGCGACGCTCGGCCGGGCGCAGCGCTGGTGGTGGCTGGGCGTCGCGGCGCTGGCGGGCGGCTTCGGCTGGGGGCTGGTGCTGATCCTCGGCGGCGCGCTCGACCTCACCGACCGGCTGTCGGTCGGCGGCTTCCTGCTGCTGCTCGGCGTCGGGCTGCCGGTGCTGCTGTTCGGCGGCGCGCGCGGTCACCTCGTCCGCCTCGTCGGCACGCTGGCGGCGGCGGCGCAGCTCGCCGCGCTGGTCGCGACCGGCGGTTACGCGATGCTCGAATGGAGCCTGTTCGGACTGCTCGGCATCGCCAGCGTCTGGCTGTCGCGCCGCGAGAAGCCGCTCGCCGACCTCCCCGCGCCCGCGCTCGTCGTCGCGTTGCTGCTGATGATGGCGTGGCCGCTGCCGACCGAACAGGATCTCGCGATCGTGCTCGCCGGCGCCGCCGCGATCTTCGGCCTGCCCGCCGCGTGGCGCGTCTGGCGCCCCGACGCGCGGCTCGCCGATGCCGGCGCGGTCGCGGCACTCGCCGCCGCGCCGATCGTGCTGTGGCTGCTCCACGCCGACCCGATCGACCGCGACGCGACGCTGCTGGCCCTGCTCGGCGCGGCCGTCGCCGGCGGCGTCGCGGCACTCGGCTGGCGCAACGCGACGCGGCGCGAGGACATCCGCTTCGTCCTCCTCACCGCCACCGCCGCGACACTGACCGCGACCGCCGCCGCCTTTGCGCTGCCCGAGATGTGGATCGCCCCCGCCTGGGCCGCGGTCGCCGCCGGCCTCGTGCTGCTCGCCGACCGGGCGCAGGACCGCCACGTCGAACGCTTCGCCTGGCTCGCCGGTGCGGCGACGCTCGGCCTCTATGTCCTCACCGCCGGCCGCGCCGATCCGCTCGGCCATGCGGGCGGCCTGTTCGATCGCGCCGCGCTCCCGCTGGAGTCGCTGCGCTGGGCGATCGCCACCGCCACCGCGCTGGTTTTCGCACGCTGGGGCAAGTTGCCCGCCGCCCGGCCGATCGGTGAGATCGCCGCCGTGCTGCTCGGCTATGTCGCGGTCGCGCAGCTGCTCCCGACCGCGCTGCTGCCGCTGATCCCCGCGGCCGCTCTCGCCGCGCTCGGCTGGTTCCGCCGTTCCGACGCCGCGACGATCACCGCCGGCGTCCTCGCGACCGCGTGGGCGGCATGGCCGCTCGGCCAGTGGCTCGCGGGCGGCGGCGGCGCGCTGCTCGGCTTACCGCTCTATGTCGACGCGCTGCCGAGCCTCACCGACACCGCCACGCGCCTGCTGGCGCCCGCCGTCGCCGCCGCGCTGCTGCTATGGCGTCACCCGCCTGTCGACCGGACGGTCCGCCTCGGCTGGACGGTCGGGCTGGCGCTGCTCGGCACGCCGGTGGCGCACATCGCCTACAAGCAGCTGTTCGCGCTCCACGGCGCCGCCGACTTCGTCGCGCACGGCCTCGCGGAGCGTACGTTGTGGGAGGCGCTGCTCGCGCTCGCCGCGGTCGGGCTGGCGAAGCGCGTCCCCGTGGCCGCCCGTGCGCTCGGGATCGCCGCGATGGCGCACCTCGGCTGGTTCACGCTAGTGATCCACGACCCGCTGTGGAGCGATCAGGCGGTCGGCGCGCTCCCCGTCGTCAACCTGCTGCTGCCGGTCTATGCGCTCGCCTTCGGGCTGCTCTGGGCGGCGGGACGCACCGGCCTGCCGCCACACGCGGAGCGGGCGCGCGGCTGGGCGCAGATGCTCCTCGTCCTGCTCTTCGCCGCGTCGGCGCTGCGCCAGCTCTTCCAGGGCAGCCTGCTCGCCACGCACGGCGTCGGCGAGGGCGAGGACATCCTGCGCTCGGTCGTCGCGATCGGCATCGCGATCGGCTTCCTGCAATGGGGCATCCGTCGCCGTAGCCGCGACTGGCGCATCGCCTCGCTGGTGGTGATGCTCGGCGCGGTGGCCAAGGTGTTCCTGCTCGACACCTCGGGCCTCCACGGCC
This sequence comes from Sphingomonas sp., assembly GCF_965200135.1. GTDB lineage: Bacteria > Pseudomonadota > Alphaproteobacteria > Sphingomonadales > Sphingomonadaceae > Sphingomonas. The sequence continues at coordinate 178,272 of NZ_CBDATK010000009.1, read as the reverse complement.
TGCTCCGCATCGCCTCCTTCGCCGCGCTCGGGTTCAGCCTGATCGGCATCGGCTGGCTCTACAGCCGCTATTTGCCGGACGACCGTTCGCCTGCGGAGGCAGGAGCCCAGGACCCTGAGCATAACACATGACCGCCCTGTGCTCTTGCCTCCGCACGAGCACAGCGGAAAAGTCGCAATAGACTGTTAGAGAGGCACCCATGTCCGCTCCCGACCTGTCGCTCCTCGGCAAGCGCCGCTTCGCCCCGATCTTCCTCGTGCAGTTCGGCGGGGCGTTCAACGACAACCTGCTGCGCTATGCGATGGTGTTCCTCGCCACCTTCACGCTCTATCCGGGCGAGCCGGGGCGGGCGGAGATGCTGGCGACGATCGCCGCCGGGCTGTTCACCCTGCCCTACTTCCTCCTGTCCTCCGTCGCGGGCCAGCTCGCCGACGGTCTCGACAAGGCGAAGCTCGTCCGCTGGGTAAAGACCGCCGAGATCGCCATTATGGGCGTCGCGCTGGCGGGCTTCCACTTCGCGTCGATCCCGATCCTGCTCGGCTGCGTCGTCGCGATGGGTGTCCATTCGGCGATCTTCGGCCCGGTCAAATATTCGATCCTGCCCCAGCATCTGGGAGCAGGCGAGATCATGGGCGGCACCGGCCTGATCGAGGCGGGCACGTTCCTCGCGATCCTCGCCGGCCAGCTGATGGGCGGGCTGATGCCGCCGATGCACGCGGGCTACATCGCGATCGGCGTCGCGGTCGCCGGTCTGCTCGTCAGCCTCGCCGTCCCGTCGGCGCCGCCTGCCGCCCGGCTGAAGGTCGATCCCAACATCATCCGCGGCACGGGCGAGATCCTGCGCGCCGCGCGTGGTGGACGCGGGGTGTGGCTCGCGATCCTCGGCATCAGCTGGTTCTTCTCGGTCGGCACCGTCGTCACCGCGCAGCTGCCCGCGCTCGCCGGGTCGCTGCGCCTCGGCGCCGACGCGGTGATCCTGTTCCTGCTGGTCTTCTCGATCGGCGTCGCGTCGGGCTCGCTGCTCGTCAATCGGCTGCTGCGCGGCGAGGTCTCCGCGCGTTTCGTCCCGCTCGCCGCCCTCGGCATGGCGGCGTCGCTGATCGCGCTGTGGGTGGTGTCGCGCACCTACACCCCCGTGCCCGGCCTCGACTGGCGAGCCTTCGCCGTGCAGCCGCAGGCGTGGCCGGTGCTGGCCGGCGTGCTCGGCCTGGCGCTGTCGGGCGGCGCCTTCGTGGTGCCGCTCTACGCGATCCTCCAGACCCATGCCGATCCCGCCAACCGCTCGCGCATCATCGCCGCCAACAATATCCTCAACGCGATCTCGACGGTCAGCATCGTCTTCGTCGTGCTCGCACTCCAGTCCGCCGGCGTCGGCGTGCCCGGCGTGATCGGCACGATGGGTTTCGCGACGCTGGCGGTGGCGCTCATCACCTGCTGGCTGTTGCCGGAGACGGTGTTCAAATGGCTGGTGCGCGGCGTCCTCGCCACGTTCTACCGCGTCCGCGTCGACGGCGCGGAGAACATGCCGCGCGCCGGCGAGCGCGCGGTGGTCGTCGTCAACCACGTCTCCTTCCTCGACGGCCTGCTGCTCGCCGCCTTCCTGCCCGGCAAGCCGACCTTCGCTGTCCACACCCGCATCGCGCAGGCGTGGTGGGTGCGTCCGTTCATCAAGCTGTTCGACGCTTTCCCGGTCGATCCCACCAACCCGATGGCGGCCAAGGCGATGGTCAAGGCGGTGCGCGACGGCCGCACGCTGGTGATCTTCCCCGAAGGCCGCATCACCGTCACCGGCGCGCTGATGAAGGTGTTCGACGGCCCCGGCATGGTCGCGGCCAAGGCCGACGCGCCGATCGTCCCCGTCCGCATCGACGGCGCGCAGTTCACGCCCTTCTCCCGGCTCGGCGGCAAGGTCCGCCGCCGCTGGTTTCCGCGCATCACCTTGACCGTGCTGCCGCAGCGCCGGTTCGAGGTGGAGGGCGACAGCGCCCGCGCGCGCCGCGCCGCCGCCGGGCGCAAGCTCTACGACGTGATGAGCGAGACGATGTTCGCCACCTCCAACATCGACCGCACGCTGTTCCAGGCACTGATCGATGCGAAGGACATCCACGGCGGCAAGGCGCCGGTGGTCGAGGACATCAAGCGCGTGCCCCTCACCTATGCGCGGCTGATCGCCGGGTCGCTCGCGCTGTCCGGCCCGCTCACCCGCGACACGCGACCGGGCGAGGCGGTCGGCGTCCTGCTCCCCAACGTCAACGCCACCGTCGCAACCTTCTTCGCGCTTCAATATGCCGGCCGCGTGCCCGCGATGCTCAACTTCACCGCCGGCCTGTCCAACATCCTCGCCGCCTGTGAGGCCGCCGAGATCAGGACGATCGTGACGTCACGCGCCTTTGTCGAGCAATCGAAGCTGCAAAGCGTCATCGAAGGCGTCACCTCCGCCAACATCCGTGTCCGTAACGTCGAGGACGCCGGCACCGAAATCGGCCCGCTCAGAAAGCTCGGCGCCATACTCGCCGTTCGATGGGCGCTCCGCCTCCACCGCCGCCGCGCCGTGTCGGCGGACAGTCCGGCGGTGATCCTCTTCACCAGCGGCTCGGAGGGATTGCCCAAAGGCGTGGTCCTGACCCACCGCAATCTGCTGGCGAATTGCGAACAGCTCTCCGCCCGGATCGACTTCAACGAGGGCGACGTGGTGCTAAACGCGCTGCCCGTCTTCCACAGTTTCGGCCTGACCGGCGGCACCCTGCTGCCGATCCTCCACGGGGTGCGGACAGTCATGTACCCCAGCCCGCTGCACTACCGCATCGTTCCCGCCCTCGCCTACGACGCCAACGCCACGATCCTCTTCGGCACCGATACCTTTCTGTCGGGCTATGCGCGCATGGCGCACGGCTACGACTTCTACTCGCTCCGCTACATCTTTGCCGGAGCCGAACGCGTGCGCGACGAGACCCGCAAGGTCTATGCCGAAAAGTTCGGCCTCCGTATCCTCGAAGGCTATGGCGCGACCGAGGCCGCGCCCGTCATCGCGGTCAACACGCCGATGCACTTCAAGGCGGGCACCGTCGGCCGCCTCCTCCCCGGCGTCGAAGGCCGCCTCGATCCCGTCCCCGGCATCGACGAGGGCGGCCGCTTCTCGATCCGCGGCCCCAACGTCATGGCCGGCTACCTCAAGGCCGACCGCCCCGGCGTGCTCCAGCCGCCCGAAGACGGTTGGCACGACACCGGCGACATCGTCACGATCGACGACGCTGGCTTCGTCACGATCCGCGGCCGCGCCAAGCGCTTCGCCAAGATCGGCGGCGAGATGGTCTCGCTGCCCGCCGTCGAGGGCTATGCGGGCAAGCTCTGGCCCGATGCCGAACACGCCGTCGTCACCCGCCCCGACGCACGCAAGGGCGAACAGCTCGTGATGTTCACGACTCGCGCCGACGCCACCGCCGCCGCGCTCCAGTCCTGGGGCCGCGCGAACGGCGTCACCGAACTGATGCTGCCCAAGGACATCCGGATCGTCCCGGCGCTACCCGTGCTCGGCACGGGCAAGCTCGACTACGTCACGATGGGACAACAGGCCGCGGACAGCTTGCACTAGACGCTCGCTTACGCCATTCGCATACCCATTCCTCGAAAACAGGCATGGCCATGAAGCGCTTCGAAGGCACCCAAGACTATGTCGCCACCAACGACCTAAAGGTCGCGGTCAACGCCGCCGTCACCTTGCGGCGGCCGCTACTGGTCAAGGGCGAACCCGGCACCGGCAAGACCGTACTGGCACACGAGATCGCCAAGGCGGTCGGCGCCGAGCTGATCGAATGGAACGTCAAATCCACCACCAAGGCGCAGCAGGGCTTGTACGAGTACGATGCCGTCGCCCGCCTGCGCGACGGTCAGCTCGGCGACGAGCGCGTCCACGACATCGGCAACTACATCCGGCGCGGCAAGCTGTGGGAGGCGTTCACGCGCCCCGTCGCGCCCGTGCTGCTGATCGACGAGATCGACAAGGCCGATATCGAGTTCCCGAACGATCTCCTCCAAGAGCTCGATCGCATGGAGTTCCACGTCTACGAGACCAAGGAAACGGTGCGCGCCGTCGAGCGGCCGATCGTGGTCATCACCTCGAACAACGAAAAGGAGCTGCCCGACGCCTTCCTGCGCCGCTGCTTCTTCCACTATATCAAGTTTCCTGACCGGGAGACGATGCAGGCCATCGTCGACGTCCACTTTCCCGGCATCCAGCGGCTGCTCGTCGCCAAGGCGATGGACATCTTCTACGACGTTCGCGACGTGCCGGGATTGAAGAAGAAGCCGTCGACCAGCGAGCTGCTCGACTGGCTCAAGCTGCTGCTCCACGAGGACATGCCGCTTGAAGTGCTGCAGAACCGCGACCCGACCAAGGCGATCCCGCCGCTCCACGGCGCGCTGCTCAAGAACGAGCAGGACGTGATGCTGTTCGAACGGCTTGCCTTCATGGCCAAGCGCCAGGCCAATCGGGGCTGAGTCGACGCACCGTCGGCGAGCCGCAGCCCGCCGACGGCGCATCGATCCCGATCCCGATCATCGGGCGCTATTCGACGAAGCGGAACGTCTCCAGACGACAGACGTCGACCGTGCGCTTGGTGCTGGTGTCGCCGTCGGAATAGACCGCCTTGAAGTCGAACACGCAGTAACAAGTGCCGTCGTCCCAGTTCACAACTACCGAATTGCCGGGCCGCAGCACCGAATCGCCCAGGACATCCTCTTCCCAGGTCGTGCGGCCCTCGTTGGACCCATACATCCGCTGGATCGTGTAGCTGGTCGCGTTGACCATCCGCACCCGGCGGTTCTTGCCGTCGGTGCAGCCCTTGGCGGGCGCGGCGTGGGCGACGGCCAGCGTCGGCAACGGCACAATAGTGGCTGCGGTGAAAAGCGCGGCGGACACGGCCGCGGCAGCGATCTGCTTCATCATGAATCTGTCCCCTGTTCGCTCCCGATTACCCCCGGAAGTGACGGTATCTTTTGCGCCAAATCGGCCGTGCGGCAAGATGGATTTTCCGTTACGGTCGCAAATCCGTCCAGGGACGGCACGCAACATTTTGTTAACCACTGCGTGACTAGGATTTGCCGATGCGCGCGCCTCTACGTCTTGTCGCGACCCTCGCGGCCCTCGGCTTGGCCGCACAGGCGCCGGCGGCATCGCTGCTCGACTACGTCGGACAATGCGTGCCCTTCGCGCGGGCCGCGTCGGGCGTCCAGATCTATGGCGACGCATGGACCTGGTGGAGTCAGGCGGCAGGCCGCTATCAGCGCGGACACAGCCCACGCGCGGGTGCCGTGGTCGTGTTCTCCCGCACCGGCCGCTTGCCGCTCGGCCATGTCGCGGTCATCAGCCGGGTCGTTGAAAAGCGCGTCGTGCTGCTGACCCACGCCAACTGGTCGCGGCTCAACGGCGCGCGCGGCCATGCCGAGCAGGACGTGACGCTGTTCGACGTCTCCCCCGCCAACGACTGGAGCGAGGTACGCGTCTGGTTCCGCGATTCGGACGGGCTAGGCGGCTCAACCTACCCGGTCGATGGGTTCATCTACGCCGACCGCGCGCCTGCCGGGGAGCTGACGGGCCGGAACCCGGACTACGTCGCGGCGCTCATCGACGCCTACGGGAAGTAACGGCCCCGCCTATCGATCGCGGTAGGCGATCTCGAAATTCCCCCAGCGTCGGCCCGCGATGAACAGGGGCACATACACACTCTTCACCATCAGCCGCTGCGACGATCGGTCCAGCTGGTACACCGACATGGTGAAGGGCTGCGCGCTCGCGACCGCCCGCTCGGTCGCGGCATCCCAGAAGATGCGGCGATTGCGGCAGTTGACGTCGTTCCATGCCGATTCGCCTGCTCGTGGCGGCAGCGATCGCTCCGATACATGCGTCGGGAGATGGCCATTGACGTCGGAGATCACTGATCCCTCGATCCGCGCATCGCTTCTCGAAACCTGATCGATCACGGCACGGATATGTGCGTCGGCGAAATCGCAGAACCGGGTGTCGAACCGCTCGGGCGTGGAACCCGCGATCGGTCGATAGGTCGTATCGAACACCGCATCGGCCCCGATCTCGCCACGCGCGATCGCGGCTTCGACGATCGCCTGCACCTCGTCGCGCCCGGCTATGGCGATCTCGACAAAACGCTGATCGTCGCGCGCGAACCCGCCGGTAACGAGCCGATCGAACATCCGGTTCGACAGCACCTCCAGCTCGGTGACGTTGCGCTCGGCCTCGCCCAGCTGCTCGCTATTGGCACGCGCGTCGCGGACGAACCCGTCCAATCCGTCGCGAACCCGCGTCACGCCCGCCTCGACCCGCGTGGTCGAGCGGACCGTCTCGTCCGACTGCTGCGACACCAGTTCGGTGAGCCGCGAGACTTCGCCCAGCACGCCGTCGATCGCCCCGAAGCGGCCCTGCGCCGCGCGCGCCTGATCGACGCCGACGTTCAGGTCGGCCGCGATCCCGCTCGCCTCCTGATGCAGCGACGCGATGCGCGTCCCGATCGCGTCGTTCGCGGTGCGCGTGCTGTGCGCCAGCCGCTTGACCTCGTCCGCGACCACCGCAAAGCCGCGGCCCGCGTCGCCGGCGCGCGCCGCCTCGATCGTCGCGTTGAGCGCCAGCACGTTGGTAGTGCGGGCGAGCGTATCGATATCGTCGGTGACGCGGCGCACGTCCTCCATCGCGTCGGCGAAGCGCGCGACATGTTGCCCCAGTCGCACCACCAGTTTGGTGAGCGACCCGAAGTCGCCGATGGCGTCCGCGATCAGCGCCGCGCCCGCGCGCACGTTGGCGCTCGACCGGTCGGCGATCGCCCGCGCCTCCAGCGTCGAGGCGGCGCTTTGCGCCTGCTCCGCCGACAGCTGCTCCGTCACGGTCTGCAACGTCGCCAGCCGCGCCAATTGGTCCCGGATCGTACCCGACACCCGCGTCATGTGGCCGTGCGCCTCCGTGGCGCCGATCGCGACGGCGCCGCAGTTCCTGGCCATGTCGTCGATCGCACTCGCGTCGGCGCCGATGGGCATGCTAGTCACGCTCCGAAAGTCCTGACCCGCGATAGCCGCTGGACGGTTAGCGCGGCGTTAAGCCTGGGGCCGGTCATGTTCCTGAACTTCCTCGACGAACTCCGCATCGCCGGCATCCCGGCCAGCCTCAAGGAGCACCTCGTGCTGCTGGAGGCGTTGGAAGGCGACGTCATCGAACGCACGCCGGAAGACTTCTACTATCTCGCCCGCGCGACTTATGTGAAGGACGAGGGGCTGCTCGACCGGTTCGATCAGGTCTTCGCCAAGGTGTTCCGCGGCATCGCCACCACCTTCGGCAAGCAGGACGCGGAAATCCCCGCCGACTGGCTAAAGGCGGTGGCCGAGAAGTTCCTGACGCCCGAGGAGATGAAAGCGATCAAATCGCTCGGCTCGTGGGACGAGATCATGGACACGCTGAAACAGCGGCTGGAGGAGCAGCAGGGCCGGCATCAAGGCGGCAACAAGTGGATCGGCACCGGCGGCACCTCGCCGTTCGGCAATGGCGGCTACAATCCCGAAGGCGTCCGGATCGGCGGCGAATCTCAGCACAAGAAGGCGGTCAAGGTCTGGGACCAACGCGAGTTCAAGAACCTCGACAGCACCAAGGAGCTCGGCACCCGCAACATCAAGGTGGCGCTACGCCGCCTGCGCCGTTTCGCGCGGGACGGCGCGGCCGACGAGCTCGACCTCGATGCGACGATCGAGGGCACCGCGCGGCAGGGCTGGCTCGACATCCACATGCGCCCCGAGCGGCACAACGCGGTCAAGCTGCTGCTTTTCCTCGACGTCGGCGGGTCGATGGACCCGTTCGTCAAGCTTTGCGAGGAGCTGTTCTCCGCCGCCACGACCGAGTTCAAGAACCTCGAGTTCTTCTACTTCCACAACTGCCCGTACGAAGGCGTGTGGAAGGACAACCGGCGCCGCTTCACCGAACGGACGCCGATGTGGGACGTGCTCCACAAGTTTGGGCACGACTACAAGCTGGTGTTCGTCGGCGACGCCTCGATGAGCCCGTATGAGATCACCCATCCCGGCGGCTCCGTCGAGCATTTCAACGAGGAGGCGGGCTCGGTCTGGCTGCACCGCATGACCACCACCTACCCCGCCGCGGTGTGGCTCAATCCGGTGCCCGAGCAGCAATGGGGCTATTCGCAATCGGTGAAGATCGTCCGCGAGCTGATGACCGACCGCATGTACCCGCTGTCGCTCACCGGCCTCGACGACGCGATGCGGGAACTGACGCGCAAGCGTTAGCGGGCGGCTCTCGCCATCTGTCCTGCCATCGAGTCGAGCCGGGCCGATGCCTTCTCGGTCGTCGGCGTATGGTGGAGCGCGCGCAGATAAGCGGCATCGCTCGGCGTGAGTCCCGCCGGCGCCTCGCCGCCCGATAACAGCGTCAACACGGTGTCGCCGCCCGCCGCCGGCACTCGCGTCGCTGCCAGCAACCGCATCGCCGCATAGTCGGCGATCTGGGTCGGCGTCTTGCCCAGCCTTGCGCGGGCGTCGATCACCAGGAACGCGGCGCCGATCGCCTGCTGCGTCGACGGCTGCAGGATCGAGCTTCCCATTACCTGCAACACCGGCGCGGACGGCAGCGCGACCGAACCGCTCCCGCCCGGATTGGTGGTCGGTGCGGTCGCGCCCGAGGTGGATGGCGAGCCTCGCATCGCGCGACCGTCCTCGTTGAGCACCTCGGTCACCTGCTAGGCGCGCGCCGGTCCGGTGTCTGCGACTAGACGTTCGATCCCCGCCGCGCGGACGCCGTTCAGCCAACCGGGCCGCGTCAGTCGGATGTCGGTCATCAGCGCTGCCGGGTCCGCGGCGATGATGAGCTTGCTGTTGGCGTCATGGCAGCCCTCGCCCGCGACCGGCGCACCCGCATCGCGTGCCTGCCGCAGCCGCGCGACGATTACCTCGGCCAGCGCCGGATCGATGCCCAGCACGACCGGGCAGATCGGCCAGCGTACGCGCGAAAGCTGCCCGTCGACCTTCAGGCGATACTGTCGGCGAACCGCCGTGCGGCGGCACGTGGGACCTCGCGCCGCCCGGTGACGACGACGTCGCGCGATACCTGCGCCGCCACGGGCGCGGTCATTACGCACAGCGCTGCGACGCCGACAGCGATCGAACTCCTCATCGCCGCCACATAGCAGGGGTGCGGATCGATCGCCACGGAACCATTGCGCTACCGTTCCGGTTTAACCTGCATCACCGCCAGGAGCGTACCATGTCCAGCATTCCCAACGCCAAGATGAAGCACGCCCACGTCGCCGAGCCCGAACAGCCGGGCGTAACGCCGAAGGCACCGAAGGCGGACAAGGCCGCCAAGGTCGACGGCCCGTCGCTTAGCGACCGTGCCAAGGAACTCGGCGAGCGCGCGCAGGATCTGGCGGAGGAAGCGGTTGACGCGGTCAAGGCCCGGCCGAAGACCGCCGCCGCCATCGGTGCCGCGATCGTAGCGGGTGCCGCGGCCATCATCGGCGGTCCCGCCGCCGCCCGCGCGCTGAAGAGCGACAAGCCGAAAAAGGCACCGGCTGCCAAGAAGACTGCCGCCAAGAAGCCAGCAGCAAAGAAGGCCTAAATCCGAACCGATCGGCGACCGTGCTCAATATATCAGGTATGGTCGCCGCTCTTCCCCCCACGCCGCCTCGTCCGGCCCGGCAATCGCATCGAGATCGCCAGGCGCGGCAGCAGGATCGTCCACCCACTCGCGCAACCCAGTACCGCCGTTGATGACGTCGATCGCCAGCTTGTCGAACTCGTATTCGTACGGAAAATCGCGCCACAACGGATAGTCCGGCCGCAACGTCCGGATCGCCTTGAATGCCAGCGCCTGCAAGCGCCACGGCGTGAACACCGCATGGTCGTAACAGGCGCCTTCGGCATGGATGAACAGCCCCGCGCATAGCTCGCCGACATGCTTGTGGAAGGTCGGCTGAAACCAGATCGGTCGCAGCGTGCATCCCGCCAGCCAGTCGGGCGCGATCCGCCGCATCGTCGCCAGCAGCTCAAGCGCATCGAGATCGGGCGCGCCGAACAGCTCCAGCGCCCGCGTCGTGCCCCGGCCCTCACTCATCGTCGTTCCCTCCAGCATCACCGTGCCGGCATAGGCGCGCGCCATGTTGACGTTGGCGGCGTTGGGGCTTGGGTTGATCCACACCCGCTCGGGCGGCCAGCCGAACCCCGGCGCCTCCTCGGGACGCCAGTCCGTCATCTCGACGACCCGATAATCCACATCCAGCCCGAACCTGGCGACGAACCAGCGCCCCATCTCGCCCAGCGTCAGCCCGTGGCGCATCGGCATCGGCCCCGCGCCGACGAAGCTCTCCCAGCCCGGTTGCAGCGTCGTCCCTTCGACCGGCCGCCCGGCGGGGTTGGGCCGATCGAGCACCCATACCGCCTTGCCCTGCGCGGCGCACGCTTCCAGCATGTAAAGCAGCGTCGTCACGAAGGTGTAGATGCGACAGCCGACATCCTGCAGGTCGACCAGCAGCACGTCGAACGTCCCCATCGACTGCCCGGTCGGACGCCGCACCTCGCCATACAGGCTGAAGCACGGCACGCCGTAGACCGGGTCGGTGTAGTCCGGCGACTCGACCATATTGTCCTGCAGGTCGCCACGCACGCCATGCTGCGGCCCGAACACCGCCGTGATGTTCACTCCCGCCGCGACCAGCGCGTCGAGCGAGTGCGTCAGGTCCGCCGTCACCGACGCCGGATGCGCCAGCAGCGCCACACGCTTGCCGACCAGCGGGCGACGGAGGTCGGGCTCGGCGAGCAGCCGGTCGATACCGAAGTTCATTGCGCAGCCGGTGCCGGGAGCCGCGCGACGAAGCAAGCCGGATGATGGAAGTCGGGCGCGCCCGGCGGGTGCGCGAGGCTCCAATAGGACTTCGTGCCGTCCGTTTCTTCGATCACCGCCGTCAGCGCCATCGCAAGCCCGCCGTAAGGAAGACCGCGCAGATTGCACGCGACGGCGACCCCGTCCGGTCGCCGCTGGATGCGCGGATCGACGTCGCGGTCGAGCGCGGTCATCCCCTCCCGATACCCGTCGAACGCATACGCCGCCCAGCGGGTCGACGGCGAGAAGTTGAACTCGACATATTGCTCGTCGTCATCGAAGCGCAGGAACAGCTCGAAACACGTCGTCCGCCACAGCTCGTCTGCGCGAGCGGGCGATAGGCGCTCGGGCGTGAGGACCGTCTCCGGCGCGAGCACGCGGTAGCCGAGGCGGACACCGTCGTCGCGGCCCGTCACCTCCACCTCGACCCCACGCACGGCGAGCGGCGGATGGTCAGGATGCGGGGTCAGATGATAGGTCGGCACTGGTCGCATCGTGTCGCCGCGCCGAGGGCCGAAGGCAAGTGGTGGCAAATCGGCTCGCACTGGCCTACATGCGCCGTCTCCCATGGCGACCGTCCTTCCCTCCCCGCCGCGCGTCGGCATGGTGTCGCTCGGCTGTCCCAAGAACCTGGTCGACTCCGAGCGTATCCTGACGCGGCTGCGCGCCGATGGCTATAGCTTGTCGCCCGACTACGCCGGCGCCGACGTCGTGCTGGTCAACACCTGCGGCTTCCTCGATTCCGCCAAGGAGGAGTCGCTGGAGGCGATCGGCGAGGCGATCGCGGAGAACGGCCGCGTCATCGTCACCGGCTGCATGGGCAAGGAGGCGGACGCGATCCGCAGCCGCTTTCCCGACGTGCTCGCGATCACCGGCGCGCACGAATACGAGCAAGTCGTCGTCGCCGTCCACGACGCCGCGCCGGTGCCCTATTCGCCCTATCTCGACCTGGTGCCCGGCGGCGCCGTCGAAGACACCGACCTCAAGCTGACGCCGCGCCATTACAGCTATCTGAAAATTTCGGAGGGCTGCAACCACCGCTGCGCCTTTTGCATCATCCCGTCGTTGCGCGGCGATCTGGTCAGCCGCCGCCCGGACGCGATCCTGCGCGAGGCGGAGAAGCTGGTCGCGGCGGGCACACGCGAGCTGCTGGTCATCAGCCAGGACACCAGCGCCTACGGCATCGACATCCGCCGCGAGCCGCGGTCATGGAAGGGTCGCGAGGTCGTGCCCGCGATGACCGATCTCGCCCGCGAACTCGGCCGCATCGCGCCGTGGGTCCGCCTTCACTACGTCTATCCGTATCCGCACGTCGACACGGTGATCCCGCTGATGGCCGAGGGGCTGGTCGTCCCCTATTTAGACATTCCGTTCCAGCACGCCAGCCCCGCCGTGCTCAAGCGCATGAAGCGCCCCGCCAACGACGCCAAGGTGCTCGAACGCCTCCGCCGCTGGCGCGACATCTGTCCGGACATCGCGATCCGCTCGTCCTTCGTCGTCGGCTTCCCCGGCGAGACCGAAGCGGACTTTGACTATCTGCTCGACTGGCTGGACGAGGCCCAGCTCGACCGCGTCGGCGCGTTCCGCTTCGAACCCGTAGCGGGCGCTACCGCCAACGCGCTGCCCGACCACGTGCCCGAGGAGGTCAAGGAGGAGCGCTACGCGCGCATCATGGAGCGCACCGCCGCCATCTCCGCCGCCAAGCTCCAGGCGAAGATCGGGCGCACGCTGTCGGTCATCATCGACGAGGTCGGCGAAGAAGGCGCCACCGGCCGCAGCCAGGCCGACGCGCCGGAGATCGACGGCCAGGTCCTGCTCCGCGACGCCGCGCATCTGTCCGCTGGCGACATCGTCGACGTGACGATCGAGGATGCGGACGAGCACGACCTGTTCGGCGTCCCAGTCGGCGCCTAGACGAAAGTTGCGCCCGGCGGACGCATCTGATTGAACGACGTCATGCTCCGCTCGCTCCTCGCCGCCGTCCTCGCCCTGTCTCCCGCCCCCCTTCTCGCCCAGGCGCTCAGCCCTGCCGAGCGCGCGCAGGTCGATCAGGTCGTCACCGCCACACTGCGCGACACCGGCGTGCCGTCCGCCTCGATCGCGATCGTGCGTGGCGGGCGGATCGTCTTCGTTCGCGCCTATGGCAAACAGTGCGAGCGGTGCGGCGCACCCGATGCGCGGCTGCCCTATCAGATCGCGTCGGTGTCCAAGCAATTCACCGCCGCCGCGCTGCTGTTGCTGGAGGACGAGGGCAAGCTCAGCCTCGACGATACCGTCGCGAAATATTTGCCCGGCATCACCGGCGGCGACCGGATCACGCTCCGCCAGCTGCTCTCCCACACCTCCGGCCTGCAGGACTATTGGCCGCAGGACTACAGCTTCGCCGCGATGGCGCGGCCGATCACGCCGCAGGAGATCGTCGACCGCTGGGCGAAGAAGCCGCTCGACTTCGACCCCGGCACGCAGTGGCAATATTCAAACACGGGCTATGTCGTCGCGGGACTGATCGTCGAGAAGGCCGCGGGCGAGCCGCTGCTCGCGTTCCTCCAGCGCCGAGTCTTTCACCCGCTCGGCATCCGCGCGATGGATCAGGATTTGGCCGTCGGTCCCGGCTTTCCGCAGGGCTATCGCCGGCTGGCGCTCGGCCCGGTGCGGGTCGAGACGCCGGCCGCGCACGGCTGGCTATACGCCGCCGGGGAACTCGCCATGTCGGCGGAGGATCTGGCGAAGTGGGACGTGGCACGGTTACAGCGGACGCTGCTTCCCGCCGACGATTGGGCGGCGCAGGAGACGCCCGTGCGCCTCGCCGACGGCACCACCAACGGCTATGGGCTGGGGGTCGGCACCGGCGTCGCCGACGGCCGCCGCTATGTCGAGCATTCGGGCGAGGCGGTCGGGTTCCTGTCGGAGAACGTCGTCTTCCCCGATCAGCAGGCCGCGATCGTCGTCCTCACCAACAGCTGGTTCTCCGACGCCGTCACCCGGATCGCGCAGGGCATCGGCCGCGTCGTCCTTCCCCCCGCGCCCGCGCCGGCGACCGCCGACCAGGCGGCGCTCGCCCGCGCCCGGATCGTCTACGACCAGCTCCGCCGAGGTGCCCTCGACGCTCGGTTGCTGACGACGGACGCGAACTTCTACTTCACCGCGCAGGCTCGCGGCGACTACCGCACCAGCCTCGCCCCGCTCGGCGAGCCGACCGGCTTCGTCCAGACCGGCCGCACGCGGCTGCGCGGCGGGTTCATCAACCGGGTGTATCGGGTCACCTATCCCAACCGATCGCTCGCGGTCAGCACCTATGCCGAACCCGGTGAGAGCGGACGGTTCGAGCAGTTTTTGGTGGCGCCGACGCAATGACTTTCGCCGACCTGCTCCAGCCCGATCGCGGGCAGCCCGCCCGCGACATTCACGTCGTCACTCCCGATGCGTGGACCGCCTGGCTCGCCGCGCAACCTGCTCGCGGCCGCGCTGCCGTCGCCGCGCATGCACTGACGGGCAAGGCTGGCGACAAGGCGATCTTGCCCGGCGAGGGGGCGGAGGACTGGTCCGCCGTGCTGGTCTGCGACGACCCGGTCACGTCGCCGTGGCGCTTTGCGTCGATGGGCGGCTTCCTGCCGCCCGGAACCTATCGGCTGACGAACGATCCCGGCGCGGGCACGCTCGGCTGGCTGCTCGGCCAATATCGTTTCGGCCGTTACCGCAAGGACGCCCCCGCCGAGCCGCGCGTCCTGCTCACGCCGGATCCCGCGCGCATCGCCGAGACGGTGCGGCTGGCGCAGGCGACGGCGCTGGTCCGCGATCTGGTCAACACGCCCGCGTCCGACATGGGTCCCGCCGACCTGGAGGCACAGGCCGAGGCGCTGGCGAAGCGGCACGGCGCGACGCTGACCGTCACGCGCGGCGACGCGCTCGCGACCGGCTATCCGATGATCCACACGGTCGGACAGGCCGCTTCCAGGGACCGCCACCCGCGCCTGATCGAGCTGGAATGGGGCGACCCCGTCCATCCCCGCGTCGCGCTGGTCGGCAAGGGCGTGACCTTCGACACCGGCGGCCTCGACATCAAGCCCGCCGCCGGCATGAAGCTGATGAAGAAGGACATGGGCGGTGCCGCACACGCGCTGGCGCTGGCGGGGCTGGTGATGGCGGCCAACCTGCCGGTCCGCCTCCATTTGTTGATCCCGGCGGTCGAGAACAGCATCGCCGGCGACGCCTTTCGCCCCGGCGACGTGCTCCGCAGCCGCGCCGGGCTGACGGTGGAGAACACCAATACCGATGCCGAGGGCCGGCTGATCCTCGCCGATGCGCTGACCAAGGCGGGCGAAGGCAAGCCCGAGCTGATCCTCGACTACGCCACGCTGACCGGCGCCGCCCGCGTCGCGCTCGGGCCCGACCTGCCGCCGCTGTTCACCGACGACGACGCGCTTGCCGAGGCGCTGCTCGCGGCGGGCACCGCGCTCGGCGACCCGTTGTGGCGGATGCCGCTGTGGGACGGCTACGACGCGGACCTCAAGTCGGACATCGCCGATATGGTCAACGCGCCCGACGGCGGCCTGGCCGGCGCGATCACCGCCGCGCTGTTCCTCCGCCGCTTCGTGCCCAAGGGGGTGGCATGGGCGCACCTCGACGTCTTCGCCTGGCGTCCGACGGCGAAGGCAGGACGACCCAAGGGCGGCGACGCCTATGCGCTGCGCGCCGCATACCAGATGCTGAAGGATCGATACGGCCGCTGAGGAATACTCGACTTCTCCCCCAATCGCGGGCAGTCCCGGCACGATAATAAGAGCAGGGTCGCGCCCGAGTCGAACCAGGGGGTGCGAGATGCGAGCTACGATCTTATTGGCGGGTGCCGCCGGCCTGTGCCTCGCGTTGACTGCCGACGGCGGCGCGCAGAGCGCAAATTCGCCCAAGGTGCGCTATTACATGGACGTGAGCACCGCGACCGGACCGCTCGCCGGCGGGTTGCGCGCGATGATGCGGGGCGGAGGCGAGAGCCGCAGCCTGACGCTCAGTCTCGGATCGACGCTGTCGCCGACCGGCGGCGCGCCGCGCGCGGATCACTTCATGCCCGCCGGCGCGCTGATCGGCCCATCGGTGCCGCTGGTCTCGCCGTCTCCGAGCCAGAGCGGGCCGACGCAGCCCTCCACCTCGGAACCCGGTAGCCCCGGTCAGCCGCAGCGCCCACGCGGCCGCCTGCTCGTCTATTGGGGCTGCGGCGCCCATGCCGGCCCCGGTCAGCCCGCGATCATCGACTTCGCGAAAGTGGCGGACGGCCAGTTCCCGCCCAACCTCTTCACCGCCAGCGTGCCGTTCGACACGCCCCCGAACGCCGCCACCAGCCGCACCTTCGGCGGTTATCCGGTCGGCCGCGTCAAGAAGCCGCAGGCGGCGTCGTCGATCGTCGGCGCCCATCGCGTCGCCGGCAACTACAGCCCGGAGATCGCCTTCAGCCTGGCGCAGGACTTCCTGCCCGCGCTCCACGCGCAACGCGCCGCGCAGGCGGACGGCTCGTCGCTGCTCAGCTGGAACGGTGTCGCGGGCGCGACGGGCTACTATGCCTGGGCGATCGGCGCGGGGCAGAATGGCGACGTGATCTGGTGGGCGTCGGCGACGACGCGCGAGATCGGCGGCGGCCTGTGGGACTATGTCGCGCCCGGCATCGTCTCGCGCCTGGTGCCGCGCGGCACCGTGATGGCGCCATCGCGCACCAGCTGCGCGATCCCGGCCGAGGTCGGCGGCGCGCAGACGATCGCGTTCCTCAATGCCTTCGGTCCGGAAGCCGACTTCGCCTACCCGCCCCGCCCGGCCAACCAGCGCACGCCATGGCACCCCGACTCGACGGTCAAGGTCCGCTACAAATCGACCGCGATGGTCGCGCCGAGCATGGGCGCGATGATGCAGGGCCAGCAGGGCCAGGAGCCAGCTCGCCAAGCCTGCCGCCCCAGCGTCGGCGGGATGCTCGGCGGCATGATCGGCAGAAAGAAATGCTGACCAAAGCGGCGGGGAGCGGGGCGGCTGAAAACTCGCTCGCCGCTCAAGCAGCCTCGATGATCGGCACGAACTTCGCCGCGGTCAGACTCGCTCCACCGACCAGCGCGCCGTCCACATCGCCCGCCGCCAGCAACCCCGCCGCGTTGTCCGCCGTCACCGACCCGCCATACAGCAGCCGCACCGCATCGGCTTCGTTGCCGATCGATCGGCGCAGCTCCGCCCGAATCGCCCCGTGCATCGCCGCCACGTCGGCGATCGTCGGTGTCCGCCCGGTCCCGATCGCCCACACCGGCTCGTAGGCGACCGACAGCCAGTCCGCCGTCGCGCCCTCCGGCAGCGACCCGGCGAGCTGCGCCGTCACCACCGCCTCCGCCCGGCCGGCATCACGCTCGGCCAGCGTCTCGCCCACGCAAAGGATCACGGTCAGCCCGTTGCGCCGCGCAGCGCCGGCCTTGGCGCGCACGTCGGCATCGGTCTCGCCCTGATCCGCGCGGCGCTCGCTATGACCGACGATCGTGAAGGTCGCGCCCGCATCGCGCACCTGTGCCGCCGAGATACAGCCGGTGTGCGCGCCCGCGTCCGCTGCATGCACGTCCTGTGCGCCGATCGACAGCGTCGGCACGCGCTCGGCCGCGGCCATGACGAGCGTGAACGGCACCGCCACCGCCACGTCGACCCCCGGTCGATCAGCCGCCGCCGCCGCGATCGCATCCAGCTCGGCCAGTGTCGCGCGCGTCCCGTTCATCTTCCAGTTACCCGCCACCAGCTTGCGCCGCATCGTCAACACTCCTCTGCCATCCGCGGATAGCGCCGCCCCCTCGCCGCACAAGCTTGAAGCGCCGCTCGCCCGCCCGTAAGGCACCCCATTCCTTTCCGGCCGAAAGCCCTCGAATGCTCTCCACCTTCCGCCGTCTGATCTATTCGAAGACGGGTGCGATCGTCACGGGCGTCGTGCTCGTCCTGATCGCACTCGCCTTTGCCGGCGGTGACGTGTCGTCGCTCCGCTCGGAGGGGATGGCGGCGCTGGGCGGAAGCAGCAACGACGTGGCGAAGGTGGGCGATACCGGCATCGGCGAGGCCGAGCTGGCGCAGCGTGCCGCCAACGAACTGGAATCGTTTCGCCAGCAGCAGCCGGGGCTGACCATGGCCCAATTCATCGCCGGCAAGGGGCTCGACGGCTCGCTACGCCGCGCGATCAGCGGCCTGGCGCTGGAGCAGTTCGGCGCGTCGCAGGGGATGCGGATTTCCAAGCGCGCCATCGACGGCCAGATCGCCTCCATCCCAGGCCTCCAGGGTCCTGACGGCCAGTTCGACCCGCGTCTGTTCCGCCAGTTGCTCGTCGAGCGCAAGCTGACCGAACGCGCGGTGCGCGACGACTTCGCGCGCAGCCTGATGGAACAGGCGATGACCGCGCCCTTGCTCCGGCTTCAGGGCGTGCCGCAGCAGCTCGCGGTGCCCTACGCCAACCTGCTGATGGAGCGTCGTCAGGGCACGATCGCCTTCGTGCCGACGCGCGGCATGCCCGTCGGCGCCGCGCCGACCGACGCCGAATTGCAGGCTTTCTACAACCGCAGCCTCGCGCGCTACACCGTGCCCGAGCGCCGCGTGCTCCGCTACGCCCGCATCGGCGCGGATCAGGTGCGCGCCCAGGCAGTGCCGAGCGAGGCGGAAATCGCCGCCGCCTATAACGCCGACCGCGCCAAATACGCGCCGACGCAGAAGCGGTCGGTCACCACCGTCGTCGTGCTGGATCAGGCGACCGCCACCCAGCTTGCCACCAAGGCGGGGAGCGGCCAATCGCTCGCCGCCGCCGCGACCGCCGCCGGCCTCGCCGCTTCCGCTCGCACCGGCCTGACGAAAGCGGCGCTGGCGACGCAGACCGCGCCGGCGCTGGCCGATGCCGCCTTCACCGCCGCGCAGGGCGCGGTGATCGGGCCGGTGCGCGGGGGGCTCGGCTTCTTCGTCGCGCATGTCGACGCGATCGAACAGGTCGCCGGTCGCACGCTCGCGCAGGTCCATGACGAGATCGCCGCCAACTTGCGGACGCAGAAGCAGGCGGCGGCTTTGCAGGCGTTGCGCGACCAGCTGGACACCGCGCTCGCCGACCACGCCACCTTCGACGAGGTCGTGCGCGACAAGGGGCTGGCCGCACAGACCACCCCCGGCCTGCTCGTCGACGCCACCGACCCCGACAAGCCGGGTCAGCCCGACGCCGCGCTGGCGCCGCTTGTCCAGGCCGCGTTCCAGATGCAGGACGGTGACGATCCTCAACTCGTCGCGACCGGCGCCGACGGTGGGTTCGCGGTCGTGGCGCTCGGGCGGATCGTCTCCGCCGCCCCGCGCCCGCTGGCGGCGGTGCGCGCCGACGTCGTCCGCGACGTTCAGGGCGAGCGCGCCCGTCAGGCGGCTCGCCGCGTCGCCGGCCAGATCCTGGCGAAGGTCAACGCCGGCGCCACGCTGCAACAGGCATGGGCCGCCGCCGGCGTCTCCGGCGAGGGCCCGAAGCCGCTCAACGCCAGCCGCGAGGATGTCGACCGGACGCAGGGACCGAGCCGCGCGCCGCTGGCGCTGATGTTCGCGATGGCGCCCAACACGACGCGGCTGCTCGAGGCGCCCGGCAACGGCGGCTGGGCGATCATCCGGCTCGACCGCGTGCAGTCCGGCGACGCCTCGCGCGACACCGTGCGGGTCGGCGCGATCAAGCAGGCGTTCGGTGGGCTGCTCGGCCGCGAATATGCCGAGCAGTTCGCCCGCGCCGCCGAGCGTCAGGTCGGCGCGAAGACCAACCCCGCCGCGGTCGCCCGCGTGCGTGCTCAGCTGCTCGGTCAGGGTGGCAGCGGCAACTGAGGCGGTCGCGGCGCTCGCCGCGAACCGCCCGGCGCTGATCTGGCGGCGTCAGGTCGCCGACACCGAGACGCCCGTCGCCGCCGCGCTCAGGCTGATCGAGCCGGGTCGCGGGGACTTCCTGCTCGAATCGGTCGAGGGCGGCGCGACGCGCGGCCGACACAGCCTGATCGGCCTCGCCCCCGACCTCGTGTTCCGCGCGACCGGCGACCGCGCCGAGATCAACCGTCGCTGGGCCACCGTCCGCGACGCCTTCGCGCCCGCCGGCCCGACGCTGGCGGCGCTGCGGTCGCTGGTCGCGGAATGCCGCGCGGAGGTGCCCGCCGGCCTGCCCCAGGCGCTCGCCTGTCTGGTCGGCTATTTCGGATACGAGACGTTCGGCCTAGTCGAGCGCCTGCCGCAACCCGCCGCCGATCCGCTCGGCCTGCCCGACATGCTGTTCGTGCGCCCGACCGTGCTGCTGGTGTTCGATCGCCTCGCCGACGCGCTGTTCCTCGTCGCGCCCGCCTGGCCCGATCCGGCCCGCACCGTCGACGCGATCGTCGCAGAGGCCGAGGAGCGACTCGACGCCACCGCCGCCCGCCTCGCCGCGACGGCGCTGCCCGCTCCGGTCCGGGCCGATGCCGCCGAGCCGGTCTACACGCCCGCGCTCGCGCCCGACCGCTACACCGCGATGGTCGCGCGCGCGAAAGAGTACATCGTCGCGGGCGACATCTTCCAGGTCGTGCTCGCCCAGCGTTTCTCGGCGCCCTTCCCGCTGCCGCCTTTCGAACTCTACCGCTCGCTCCGCCGCATCAATCCGTCGCCGTTCCTTTACCATCTCGACCTGCCCGGCTTCGCGCTGATCGGCTCCAGCCCCGAAATCCTGGTCCGCGTCCGCGACGGCGAGATCACGATCCGCCCGATCGCGGGCACCCGCCCGCGGGGGCGGACCGCAGCGGAGGATGAGGTCAACCGTGCCGAACTGCTCGCCGATCCCAAGGAGCGCGCCGAACACCTGATGCTGCTCGACCTGGGCCGCAACGACGCTGGCCGCGCCGCCCGCGCCGGCAGCGTTCGGGTCACGGACAGCTACACGGTCGAGTTCTACAGCCACGTCATGCACATCGTATCGAACGTCGTCGCGGACCTCGCCCCCGACCGCGACGCGCTGGACGCGCTGTTCGCCGGCTTCCCCGCCGGCACCGTGTCGGGTGCGCCCAAGGTCCGCGCCTGCGAGATCATCGCAGAACTCGAGCCGGAACGACGCGGTGCCTATGCCGGCGGCGTCGGTTACTTCTCGCCGGACGGGTCGCTCGACTCCTGCATCGTACTCCGGACGGCCGTGGTGAAGGACGGCGTCATCCACGCCCAAGCCGGCGCCGGCATCGTCGCCGACAGCGACCCAGCGTCCGAACAGCGCGAGTGCGAAGCCAAGGCCGGCGCCATTCTCGCCGCCGCCCGCGACGCGGTGGCGAGAGCGAGAGAGTCGGGCTGGGGACAATAAAACTTCTTTGCGGTTACCGCCCTGGCACGTTGCCCGCGCGTCGATCCGCCGCCCATGCCCGAGCCGCCGCCTGGGCGCAGCCCGTCTGCCCGCCATTGCCGACCACCGAGCAGGTATCCGGGAGCCCGCCCTGCACCCGGCTGGTCTGGTCGATATCAGCCGCGCGGTTGACCCAGCTCTGGTTCGCTGCCGCGACCGGCGCGTCGTCGCGCAAAGCCTTGGGAATGCGATACGGCTCTTCCAAGGTCGAACAGACGACCACCTCGCCAGGCACGCTCGCAGGCGGGCAGGGCTGACCGTGCTGCAACTGGACATTGCGGATGCGCTGCGGCGGCGCCGATTGCGCCACCGCCAGTGTCGGTGCGATCAGGACGGCGGCGGTAACGAACAAACGCAACATGGACCCGTTCTCCTTTGTGCCCTCAACGCGCTCCGCCCGCGAACGCTCCCGCGTCGCCACCGGTCTGCCTTGCAACCCTGCCTTCACCCGTTACAGCCGCCGGCTCATGCTGCTGGTCATCGACAATTACGACAGCTTCACCTGGAACCTGGTGCATTACTGCCAGGAGCTCGGCGCCGAGGTTGAGGTCGTCCGCAACGACGCCATTTCCGCCGGTCAGGCGCTGTCGTCCGGGGCGGAGGCGATCCTGATCTCGCCGGGGCCGAAGACTCCCGACGATGCGGGCGTCACGCTCGACCTGGTCGCGGCCTGCGCCGACGCCGCCCGGCCGCTGCTCGGCGTATGCCTGGGGCATCAGGCGATCGGCCAGCATTTCGGCGGCCGGGTCGAGCGTGGCCATCTGATGCACGGCAAGACCAGTCCCGTGTTTCACGACGGCACCGGCCTGTTCGACGGCCTGCCCTCCCCCTTCACCGCGACGCGCTATCATTCGCTGATCGTCAACGACGTGCCGCCCACGCTGCTCGTCAATGCCCGCAGCGACGACGACGCGGTGATGGGATTCCGCCACGCGACGCTACCGATTCACGGCGTCCAGTTCCACCCGGAGTCGATCGCGACAGAGCACGGCCATGCGATCCTCGCAAACTTCTTCCGCGTTGCAGGCATGAAGGTGCGGAAGCTGGCATGACCACGCTCGCCCTTCTCCCGTCGCCGGCGACTCCGCTCAGCCACGAGTCCGCCCGCGCCGCGTTCGCCGATATCCTCGACGGTCGCGCCCCCGACGACGAGATCGCCCGCTTCCTCGCCGACCTGTCCGACCGAGGCGAAACTTCGATCGAGATCGCCGAGGCCGCCGCAGCGCTCCGCGCCCGCCTGCTCCCGATCACCGCGCCGCCGGGCGCGATCGACGTCTGCGGCACCGGTGGCGACGGGCACCACACGCTTAATGTGTCCACCGCCGTCGCGCTCGTCGTCGCCGCCGTGGGCGTGCCCGTCGCCAAGAACGGCAACCGCGCCGCCTCCTCAAAAGCCGGCGCCGCGGACACGCTGGAGGCGCTCGGCCTCGACATGGCGCGCGCGGGCGCGGCGGCGGAGGACACGCTGCACGCGCTGGGCATCTGCTTCCTCTTCGCCGCCAATCACCACCCCGCGATGAAGCGCATCACGCCGATCCGCCAACGCCTCGGCCGGCGCACGATCTTCAACCTGATGGGCCCGCTGGCCAACCCGGCGCGGGTGAGCCGTCAGCTGATCGGCATCGCCCGGCCGGATTATGCGTCAATCTATGCAGAGGCGCTCCAGTTGCTCGGCACGGAGACGGCGCTGATCGTCTCGGGGGAGGAGGGTCTGGACGAGCTATCCGGCGCCGGCGCCAGCGTCGCGGTGGCGGTCGGCTGCGTCGCCTTTCCCGGCCGCATCGTTCCGGAGGACGCCGGCCTCCCCCGCCACCCGCTCGCCGGCATCCACGGCGGCGACCCCGCCCACAATGCGCTGGCGCTCCGCAGGCTGCTCGGCGGCGAACACGGCCCGTATCGCGATGCCGTCCTCCTCAACGCCGCCGCCGCGCTGATGCTCGCGGGCAACGCGGACGACCTGCGCGAGGGCGCGGCTCAGGCCGGTGCAGCGATCGACTCCGGTGCCGCCGCCGACCTTCTCGACCGCTGGATCGCCTGGTGAGCGACCGCCTCGCGCAGATCCTCGCGACTACCCGCGAGGAGGTTGCCCGTCGCAAGCGCATGGGCCTTCCCGACCTCCCGCCCGCCGGCGCACCACGCGGTTTCCACGCTGCGCTTCGGGCGGCTTCCGCAAACGGTTTCGGTCTGGTCGCGGAAATCAAGAAAGCGAGCCCGTCGAAAGGGCTGATTCGGGCGGACTTCGACCCCGCCGCTCACGCCCGCGCCTACGCCGCCGGTGGCGCCGCGTGCCTGTCGGTGCTGACCGACGCCCCCTATTTCCAGGGCCATCTCGACTATCTCGTCCAAGCCCGCGCCACCGTCGCTCTGCCGGTGCTTCGCAAGGACTTCATGGTCGACGACTGGCAGGTCGCCGAAGCGCGCCTTCACGGGGCAGACGCCATCCTCCTGATTGTGGCCGCGCTCGACGACGCAGCCCTCGCCGACCTCGAAGCAGTCGCGATCGACCAAGGCATGGACGTGCTGATCGAGGTCCATGACGACGCCGAACTGGACCGCGCGCTGAGGCTCCGATCGCGGCTGATCGGAGTCAACAATCGCGACCTGAAGACCTTTGACACCGATCCCACCCGTGCCCACCGCCTCGCGGCGCGTGTCCCCGCCGGCTGCACGCTCGTCAGCGAAAGCGGCATCGCCACCCACGCCGACGTGCAGGCCGCCGCCGAGCACGGCATCCGCTGCTTCCTCGTCGGCGAGAGCCTGATGCGCCAACCCGACGTCGAGGCGGCCACTAAAGCGCTGCTCGGTGGCTGACCTCACCCACCTAGATCCCACCGGCGCAGCACGCATGGTCGACGTCGCAGCTAAGCCCGTCACCCAGCGCGAGGCGACCGCCACCGGCCGCATCACCATGTCGCCCGAGGCGCTCGCCGCCATCCGCGGCGGCAGCGCCAGGAAAGGCGACGTCATCGCCGTCGCCCGCATCGCCGGCATCATGGCAGCAAAGCGCACCAGCGACCTGATCCCGCTCTGCCACCCCCTCCCCCTCACCCGCGTCACGCTCGATCTCAACCTGGGCGAGCACGACATCACCGCCACCGCCACCTGCGCCACCGACGGCAAGACCGGCGTCGAGATGGAGGCGCTCAGCGCCGTGTCGGTCGCGCTGCTCACGATCTACGACATGGCCAAGGCGATCGACCGGGGGATGACGATCGAGGGCATCCGCCTGCTCGCCAAACGCGGCGGCGCGTCGGGGGACTGGCAGGCGGGGATGGCGATCCCGCCCGACCCTGCCTAGGCTGGCGCGATGCTTGCCCTCGCCCTGCTCCTCGCCATCAGCGCCACGATCGATCGCGGCAATGTCGTCGTGCATGACGGCCCTGCCACCCGCACGATCACCATCGGTGGCGGCTTCAGCGAGCCGGTGGTCTCCCCCGACGGTCGGCAGGTCGCCTTCCTCCACGCCGACTCGAGCGTGGAAGACGAAGAACGCACCTCGCTATGGGTCGCCGCAACCGCTGGCGCGCCGCCTCGCCGCCTGGTCGCCCCACGCGAGTCACGTGAGCCGGAGCGCAACCTCGCCCGGTTCGGCAATCTCCACTGGTCGTTGGACGGTCGCTTCGTGTATTTGGACGCCAACGCCTGGGCGACGTCGGAAGCCATTCACCAGATCGACGTCCGCACCGGCGCCGAACGGTATATCGTCGATGGCTGGAACCTAGGCGTCATTCGCACCGGCCCCTGGCGCGGCTATCTGCTGGTCGGACAGCACCGCTACTATCACCGCGTCGAAGGCGGCTCCTACAACCCGGTCGCACTGATCCGCCCCGACGGCCACACCATGTTCCGCATCCCCGGCAGCGCCGAAGACGATGGCGAGCAGAGCGTTCCCCGCTGGCTGCGCGCGCACCGCTGGACGGCGTCCTGAGATGGCCCCGCTTCGCCTCGCACTTGCCGCCCTCGTTTTGCTACCCGCCAGCGCGCAAGCACGGAGAGAGTCCAACGAGATCGAATGCGTCACGATCCTTACGATGTGGTCGGGCAGCACGGCCGAGACGCGCCTGATCGAAACCACACCAGTGCCCGACAGCTACCGCACGATATTCGCCGCCGGACCATGCAACACGCTGCACAGGCCGTCGCTGATCGACTGGCATCTCGCCTTCGGGAGCGCGGCGAGCGTCACCGCCGCGCTGGCATTCCTTGAAGCCGACTCGACGCGAGGCGTACCGACCGGCGATCCCTTTCTCACCGGGGTTGGCGCCGCCTGGCACCGCGCTCAACCTAGCATCCGAACGCTGGCCCGCCTGGACGTTCCAGGCGGCGACGTACGCTGGCGCAGGGCGGTCGCCGCCGATCGCACGATCCGTGCCCTCCAGCCGTTCGCACGCGGGTATGAGGCAAGCGTGTTCCTGGCCGAGCAATATCTTCGCGCAGCGGAGTTCCACCGCTCACCGGAGTTGCTGGCGACAGCTCGACTTTACCTCCGAGCCGCCACCGAGGGTGTCCGGCTGTTCTTCGACGATGCGCTCGTCGCGATGGCTGCCGACCCGCCCGCAGCCCATCTGCTCAACCTCCCTGCGGGGACGGTCAATGCCGTGCGCGATATGGAGGCGCGTGCGTCGGTGCTCCACGCGACGCTGACCCGTGCGCCGACCGATCTGGCCGAAGCCACCCGCCTGCTCGACCGAGGTGACGGTGCCTTGCTCCGCAGCGCCGCCTTCGAGGCGTACGAACATGGCGGCGACCTCTGCGACGTGGACGACCGTGCCGACCTCGAAGCGATCAGGACCGCCTGTGAGAACAGGGAAAATGACTTCGAAGGCCGCCTGCTCGCCTATTGGCGCGTGCGGGCGACGTTGGAACTGCTAGACCCACAGCCCGCGCCGCTTGGCGATGAGGCATTCGACCTCGCGGCGAAACTGTTGCGCCATCGGCTGCTGGAACGTCGCGATGGATGGTCGATCCGACTCGGGCGGTACGAGGACGTGCTCGCCGACCTTTATATCCGGCGAGCAGAGCGGGTGGTTCGGACTCAGGACAGGCAGCAACGATCGAACGCCTTCATTTGGCTGGTAGAGGCGGAGCGGCTGACCTCGCCCGCGACCAATCCGGCCCGCTTTCGGCAGATCGCCGACCGGTATCTGACCCTCTGGCAGACGCTCGCCGCCGCGCCGAATTCGGCCGACCGGCCGGACACCAATCCTTCATGGGCACGCGAAGCCGCGTTCCTCGCCCGGACCCGTGCCGGCCTCCCGCAGATCGCCACGGGTACGATGCAATGACGCTGCTTCCCATTACCGAGGCGCAGTCCCGACTCTTCGCCCTGGCTGCCCCGATCGCGTCCGAGGAGGTGACGCTCGCGCAGGCCGCCGGTCGCTGGGCCGCCGCTGACGTCCGGGCTCTACGTACCCAGCCCGCCGTCGACCTCTCCGCGATGGACGGCTACGCCCTACGCTTCACCGACCTGCCGGGTCCGTGGCGCGTGATCGGCGAGAGCGCGGCGGGGCGGCCTTTCGCAAGCGCGGTCGGCGCCGGCGAGGCCACGCGCATCTTCACCGGCGCGGCGATGCCGGCCGGGACCGACACCGTGCTGATCCAGGAAGAGGCGGGTCGCGACGGTGAGCAGCTCCGTCTAACTGGCGACGGACCGCCTCACCTCGGCCGCAACACCCGCCGCAAGGGGCTCGATTTCGGCAAGGGTGACCGGTTGATCGCCGCGGGCGAGCGGATCACCCCCGCCCGGCTCGCCGTTGCCGCCACCGCCGGCCACGGCACCCTCCCGGTCCGTCGCCGCGTTCGCGTCGCGCTGGCCGCGACCGGCGACGAGTTGGTCGACCCCGGCCGGCCGCTCTCTGCGAACGCGCTCCCCGAATCCAACCGAGCGATGCTCGCCGCGATGCTCGCCGACCTGCCGGTCGACCTCGTCGATCTCGGCATCCTGCCCGACCGGCTCGACACGATGCGCGACGCCTTCGCCGGGGTGGACGCCGACCTGCTGGTCACCACCGGCGGTGCATCAGTCGGCGATCACGATCTGGTCCGGCCGGCGCTGGCGGCGGCGGGTGGCAGGGTCGACTTCTGGCGGGTCGCGCTCCGCCCCGGCAAGCCGATGATGGCCGGGCGTCTAGGGCGCACGACTGTACTCGGGCTGCCGGGCAATCCCGTTTCCGCCTTCGTCACCGCCACCTTGTTCGTGCGTCCGCTGGTCGGGCACCTGTCGGGGGCGGCCGATCCCCTGCCCCGGCCACGTCTCGCCGTGCTTGGTGAGGACCTGCCCGCCAACAACGGCCGTACCGACTATCTGCGTGGCACCGAGCGCGATGGTCGCGTTTATGCCGCCCCGGTTCAGGACAGCTCGATGCTGCTGACGCTGGCGCATTCCACCTGCCTGGTGATCCGCGCACCTGAAGCACCGGCGGCTCACGCGGGCGACTCGGCGGAAGTCCTCGACATCGCTTGACGCCTGTTCTTTTGTTCCATAGGAGTTCCACGTCTGTTCCTGAGACGGAGAACCCGGATGCTCACGCGCAAGCAGCATGAACTGGTCTGCTTCATCAACGATCGCCTGGCGGAGACCGGCGTATCTCCCTCGTTCGAGGAAATGAAGGAGGCACTCGACCTAAAGTCGAAGTCGGGCGTCCATCGTCTGATCTCCGCGCTGGAGGAACGCGAGTTCATCCGCCGTCTGCCCAATCGCGCGCGCGCACTGGAAGTGCTGCGGATGCCCGAACGGCCGGAGAAAAAGGGTGTTTCCCGCCCGACGCTCCGTGAAGTCAGTGAAGTTCCACAGCTCCGCAGCCTGCCCAGCGCCGCCAACGACGTGATCGAAATCCCGCTCCACGGCCGCATCGCCGCCGGTGTGCCGATCGAGGCATTCGAGGGTGCCTCGATGCTCGCCGTCCCAGCCGCGCTGCTCGGTCAGGGCGACCATTATGCGCTGGAAGTGGCCGGCGACTCGATGGTGGAGGCCGGCATCCTCGATGGCGACTATGCGCTGGTGAAGCGTCAGGAGGTCGCCCGCGACGGCGAGATCGTCGTGGCGCTGATCGACGATGTCGAGGCGACGCTGAAATATTTCCGCCGCGAAGGCGCGATGGTCCGGCTCGACCCCGCCAACCGCGCCTATGACCCGCAGCGCTACACGCCCGCACAGGTCCGTATTCAGGGCAAGCTTTCGGGCATCCTCCGGCGCTACAACTGAGGCATCGAGGCGCGGGGGTCCTGGTCGCGCCGCGTCGTCGACTCGACGCTGGACCGGGGTCCGTAACCGCTGGCGCCGCGCCGTGGAAAGCGAGTCTCAGCGCGTAGCCGCTCCGGCACTCGCCAGGGATGTCGGTCGGCGGGGTCGAGCACGGTCCTGACCGTCGGTACGGTTCCAAGCGTGATCGCCACGCCGCCGGTCCGCCCCACCACCATTTTGTCGAGTTTCAGCCAACGCGGCCGACACCCGCGCGGCAGCCAACGCTCGCTGACGACGATGTCGGCCTGTCGGCACGCCGCGATCAACTCGGGCGCGGGCACCGGATAGCCGCTTCGCGTCGCCAACACCCGCCACGTCCGACCGCTACCCGCCACGTCGGCCAGGCAGAGATCGTCGCTGCACCGCGCCAACGGCTGATCCGGCAGCAGCGTCAGCGCGCCGTCCACCCCGCCGCTTTCCGCCAGCATCGTCTGCGTATAGTCGCCCGCCCGCTCGCGCAGCAGCGCCATCCCGCCATCGGGCAGCCGCAGCGCCAGATGGCGGGCGTCGCCCGTGACGAGCAGGTCGGGAGCGGTCGTCATCAGTGCCCACCCCGCCCCGATCGCGAACGGAACTAGCCCCAGCCGTCGCCACCGCGTCCGCCACAACGCAAGCCACAGCCCGCCCGCGACCATCAGCCCGAACGCACCGCCCGGCATCCCCGGCACCGCCGCCACGGCCCCCGGCGCGCTCGCCACCAGTCGCGCCATCACCAGCAACCCCGCCAGCGTCTGCGCCGTCAGCCACCACAACGGCCGTCCCAAGCCGACCAGATCGAAGAGCAACGCGGCCGCTTCCAACGGCATGATGACGAAGGTCGTCAGCGGAATCGCGACGATGTTGGCGATCGCCCCGTACAGGCCCGCGCGATGGAAGTGATACGCCGCGATCGGCATCAGCGCGACCTCGACCACCAGTCCGGTCAGCAGCAGCGACAGCAGCCCCCGCCCCCATTGCCGCCAGCGCGCCTCCTCGTGCGGGCCGAAGAAGGCCGCCACCTGAGGCTGTTCGTGCAGCGCGACGATGGCGGTGATCGCCGCGAACGAGAGCTGAAAGCTCGGCCCCGCCAGCGCTTCCGGCCGGAACAAGAGTACCGCGATCGCGCCCGTCGCCACCAGCCGCAACGTCACCGCCTCACGCCCCAGCGCCAGCGCACCGAGCACCAGCAGCGCCGCCACGCACGATCGGATCGTCGGCACCTGCCACCCCGTCAGCGCGGTATAGCCGATCGCCGCCGCCGCTCCGGCGATCGCCGCCAACAGCGGGAGCCGCGTCCGCAGCGCCAGCCACGAACTCAACGCCAACAGCCGCAGCATCACGAACATCGTTGCCGCCACCACCGCCGTGATGTGCAGCCCGCTGACCGACAGCAGATGCGCCAGCCCCGCGCGGCGCATCGCGTCGGAGTCCTCTTGCCCGATCGCGCCGACATCACCCGTCGCCAGCGCCGCCGCGATCCCGCCCTCGCTCCCCGGCAGCTGCGTGGTGATGTGTTGCGACAACGCCGCGCGCAGCCCCCCGCCCACCGCACCCGGACGCACGACAGTCACCGGCGCGAACCCCCGCCCGGTGCCGCCGATCCCGTCGAACCAGGCCTGCCGCGCATAGTCGTAGGCGCCCGGCACCGCCGCGATCGGCGGCGGCATCAGCCGCGCGCGTAGCCGCACGACCGCACCCGCTCCCAGCCCCGCCGGCGCATCCTCCGCCTGAAGATTGATCCGCACCCGCGGCGGCAGCCTCACCGCGCCACCGCGATCATCGGTCGCCCCGGTCGCCGGCACCACCGTCAGCCGCACCAGCCCACGCGCCGCGAGCGGCTCGACCCGCTCGACTATGGCAGTGAACCGCGCCACCGTCGGGCCGCCCAGCACCGGCGCCGCCACCCGCTCCGCCCGCCACCAGACCAACGTCAACCCGAGCGCCGCCGCCAGCGCCCCGACCCCGACCGCCCGCGCCAGCCGCCCGGAACGCCCGATCGCCAACGCACCCAACCCAAGCGACAGCAGCGCCAGCAACACCGCCGTCCAGCCACGCGGGTCCGGCAGCACGAACCACGCGGTTACGCCCACGCCCAGCGCAACCGGCAACCACAACGCCAGCTGATCGCGCTCCGCCTCCAGCCAGCGCTCTATTGCAGCGCCCGCCACCGCTGGCGTTTGCCGCCCGGGCAGGCCCATGCTAGCGGCGAAAGGGGCGATCGTCGCCATCACCATCAGCTTGGGAGCAGCCGCGCTTGGGCGCAACCGACAACATCGCCGCGCCGGAAGCGACCTCGGGATCGAGCGCGGTCGTCACCCGTTTCGC
The DNA here is from genome assembly GCF_965200135.1 of Sphingomonas sp. Classification (GTDB taxonomy): domain Bacteria; phylum Pseudomonadota; class Alphaproteobacteria; order Sphingomonadales; family Sphingomonadaceae; genus Sphingomonas. The sequence continues at coordinate 147,486 of NZ_CBDATK010000009.1, read as the reverse complement.
GCCCTCGCCGACCGGCTTCCTCCATCTCGGCGGTGCGCGCACCGCACTGTTCAACTGGCTGTTCGCCCGCCATCACGGCGGCGAGTTCCTGCTGCGGATCGAGGACACCGATCGGGCGCGCTCGACGCAATCGGCGATCGACGCGATCCTCGACAGCATGACCTGGCTCGGTCTGAACTGGGACGGCGACGCCGTGTATCAATTCGCCCGCGCCGCCCGCCACTCCGAGATCGCGGCCGAGATGATCGCGCGCGGTCACGCTTATCGCTGCTATATGACAGCCGAGGAGATCGACGCGCAGCGTGCGGCGGCGCAGGCGGCGAAACAGCCGCTCCGCATCCGCTCCCCCTGGCGCGACCGGGACGACGGACCGGCGGAGCGGCCCTTCGTCGTGCGCCTCAAGGCGCCGCGAGAGGGCGCCACGACGATCGACGACCGCGTCCAGGGCGCCGTGACCGTTCAGAACGCCGAGCTCGACGACCTCGTCCTGCTCCGCTCGGACGGTACGCCGACCTACATGCTCGCGGTCGTCGTCGACGATCACGACATGGGCGTCACCCACGTCATCCGCGGTGACGACCATCTCAACAACGCCTTTCGCCAGCTGCCGATCATCCGCGCGATGGACTGGCCCGAGCCGATCTACGCGCACATCCCGCTGATCCACGGCGCCGATGGCGCCAAACTGTCGAAGCGCCACGGCGCGGTCGGGGTCGAGGCGTATCGCGACGAGCTCGGCATTCTGCCCGAAGCGCTCGACAACTACCTGCTCCGCCTCGGCTGGGGCCATGGCGATGCCGAAATCATCACCCGCGCACAGGCCGTCGAGTGGTTCGATCTGGCCGCGGTAGGCAAGGCCCCGTCGCGCTTCGACCTCAGGAAGCTCGAAAGTCTCAACGGCCACTACATTCGCGAAGCAGGCGACGACCGACTGGCCGGGCTGATCGCGAACACGCTCGATGTCATGAGCGGGCCGGCGATCGATCTGCTCCAACGCGCAATGCCTGCGCTGAAGCCGCGCGCGGCCAACCTCAACGAATTGGCCGAGAACGCCGGCTTTCTGTTCGCGAGCCGCCCCCTGCCCGTCGCCGGCGACGCCGCGCCGCTGCTCGCTGGCGATGCACGTCGTACACTTCAGGCTGTCCACGACGCGCTTGACGCGGTGCAGCACTGGGATACGGAAGCGCTCGAGGCGGCGGTCAGGGCCGTGGCGGAAACGGCCGGGCTGAAGCTCGGTCAGGTCGCCCAGCCCCTGCGCGTCGCGCTCACCGGTCGGCGGACGTCGCCAGGCATCTTCGACGTGCTCGCCCTGCTGGGTCGCGACGAGAGCCTGGCCCGCATCGCCGATCAGGCCCAGATCGAGGAACCCGTCCGATGACCGACCCCGTCCAGTTCGCCGGCCACGACTATAAGGTGATGTCCGGCTCCGTCGGCCCGGACGTGGTCGATATCCGCAAGTTCTACGCCGACACCGAGATGTTCACCTACGACCCCGGCTTCACCTCAACCGCTAGTTGTCAGTCAAAGCTGACCTACATCGACGGCGACGAGGGCGTGCTGCTCCATCGCGGCTACTCGATCGGCGAGTTAGCCGAGCAGTCCAGCTTCATGGAGGTGAGCTATCTCCTCTTGAACGGCGAGCTGCCGACGCAGGCGGAACTCGATCAGTTCACCACCACCATTACCCGTCACACCATGGTGCACGAGCAGCTGGCGACCTTCTTCCGGGGTTTTCGCCGCGATGCGCACCCGATGGCGATCATGTGCGGCGTCGTCGGCGCGCTGTCCGCCTTCTATCACGACTCGACCGACATCCATGATCCCGCGCAGCGCGTGATCGCCTCGCACCGCCTGCTCGCTAAGATGCCGACGATCGCGGCGATGGCCTATAAGTACAGCGTCGGCCAGCCGTTCCTCTACCCCGACAATTCGCTGAGCTACACGGGCAACTTCCTCCGCATGACGTTCGGCGTGCCGGCCGAGCCCTATGTGGTGAACCCGATCGTCGAAAAGGCGATGGATCGTATCTTCATCCTCCATGCCGACCATGAGCAGAACGCGTCGACGTCAACCGTGCGGCTCGCCGGGTCGTCGGGCGCCAATCCGTTCGCCTGCATCGCGGCGGGCATCGCCTGTCTGTGGGGTCCGGCGCATGGCGGCGCCAACGAGGCGGCGCTCAACATGCTGCGCGAGATCGGGACGCCGGACCGCATCCCCGAGTTCATCGCCCGCGCCAAGGACAAGAACGATCCGTTCCGCCTGATGGGCTTTGGCCATCGCGTCTACAAGAACTACGATCCGCGCGCGACGGTGATGCAACAGACGGTGCGCGAGGTGCTCGGCGCGCTGAACGTCACCGATCCCGTGTTCGACGTCGCGATCCAGCTGGAAGAGATGGCGCTCAGCGATCCTTATTTCGTCGAGAAGAAGCTGTTCCCCAACGTCGACTTCTATTCTGGCGTGATCCTGTCGGCGATCGGCTTCCCGACATCGATGTTCACCGTGCTGTTCGCGCTCGCCCGCACCGTCGGCTGGGTGGCACAGTGGAACGAGATGATTACCGATCCCGACCAGAAGATCGGGCGGCCGAGACAGCTCTATACCGGCCCGACCGCACGCGACTACGTCGCTGTGGGCGATCGCTGATGCGATATCCGATCCGAACGATCGCACTCGTCCTGGGTGTGCTTGCCACATTGATGGGGCTGCTGTGGATCGGTCAGGGGCTCGGCTATATCCACTGGCCGCGCTCCAGCTTCATGCTCGATCAGCGGCCATGGGCGAACCGCGGCGCCGCGCTTGCCGTGGTCGGGCTGCTGCTATTGCTGGTCGGACGAAGGCTGCGCCGTTAGCGACAACGTGAAGCGCGCGCCTTCGCCGGCGCTGCTTGCCACCGTCAGATCGCCCCCCATCGCGCGGGCCAGTCGCCGCGCGATATAGAGGCCTAGTCCGTTAGTGCCGGGTTCCTCCGGATCGACCCGCTCGAACTTGTCGAAGATGCGTTGTTGGTCCGCCGCGGCGATACCCTTGCCTTGATCGGCAACGGTCAACCACGCCCGATCTCCCTCCTGGCCTACGGTAATGCCGATTGTTGAAACCGCTGGCGCGTATCGCAACGCGTTGCCCAACAGATTGGCCGCGATCTGCAACGCCCGACGGAAATTACCACCCGCGATCAGCGTGGCATTGGCGGCCGGCCGTTCCACCGACACCTGCGCGTCGCTTGCCCGGATCGCCAACAACGCAGCGGCCCGCCGGGCAACATCGGCAAGGTCGATCGGCTCCGATGGCAGGGTGAAATCCTGTTGTTCGACCGCTTGCAAATCGACCAGATCGTCGACCAACGACAGCAAATGGCGGCCGGCGCCGGCTATATCGGCCGCGTAATCGGCGTAGCCCGGCGCGATCGGCCCGTCGGTACGCGCGGTGATGCTGTCGGCATTGGCGACGATCCGCGCGAGCGACGAACGCAACGCGGCGTCCAGTCCCTCGGTGAACGTGCGCGAGAGAGCCTCGGGCACGGGCGGGGCCGATTGCGACGACATGACCGCCGTCCCGCTCAGGCCCGCGAAGACGCCGCCCCCGGCCTGGCGAACCGTTGCGGACAGGATCACCGGCGCACCGGTCGCGCGGACGCGCGCGGCTTGATCGACGACCGGGCGCTGCGCCGCCACCGCGGCTAGGATCGGCAGCGTGCCGTCTTCCCCGCCTTCCAGCGTGAACAGTGCCGTCAGCGGCTGACCGAGCAGCGCGAACGCATCGACACCGGCAGCCGCGGCCGCGTCCAGAGACACAAAGGTGAGGCAGAGCGCCCAATCCGTCTCCCAGCACAGGTCAGCCCCCGCCTGGGCGATGGAGGCGGGGTTGGAAATCCTCGCCGGGCGCCAGGCGCGCATTTCACGCCAGCCGCTGATCGCCAGCCGCACCCGATCACCGTCCGGCTGCGCTCGGACCCACAGGTCGAGATCGGCGTCCTCATCCGCGACGACGATGCCGCGCGAAACGATCACGCCGAGGCGCCGCGCCAAGCGCGCCACCGTGGCGAGCTGTGGTACCGCTAGCGGTTTGCCGATGCTGCCACCAGCGTGCGTATTGAGCCTTTCGATCGCGAGGTCGGCGGAGTCCAGCCGTCCCTCCGCGTCGACGATCGCGTGCGCTATCTCACGCTCGGCGCCGGTAGCAGTCACCGGCGAGCGCCCCGCGCCAGCGCCTGGATGGCCGACCTGAAATCAGGCTCCAGCGTCTCCGGTGCCAACGCCGACCTCGCTTCTGACGGCTTGATCGCGGCGATGCGGTCGATATCGTCGGCAAAGGCTTCGATGTCTCGGCGGGGGTCGGCGTCGCTAAGCGCCAAGGCGATGCCCGCGATCGATCGACGATCGAGCCGCGCAGCCCGAAGGGCGAGCCACAGTCGCTCGCCGGCGGGATCGAGGATCAATGCCTGCGTCCGCGCGAAATCCAGGCCGACCGCATGGGCCAATACCGCGACGAACAGCGCCAGCCGCCGGTCGCCGAGCGCCTCCAGCAGCAGCGGCGCGAGTTCTTCGGGACGGGCGTCGATCGCCTGCGCCAGGTTCATTGCCACCCTCGCCGCGCCGACCCCCTCGTCGTGCGCTCCGAGCGCGCGCAACGCTGCCTCGGCAATGGCGCGATCCAAATCCGCGTCGGCGGTCGGCGGTCGGATGGCGGCGGCGACCGCCCAGACGAGGCGGTGCTGCACCTCCGCCGGCAGCGTCGGCCGTTCGACCGCATCGGCGACCAACATCTCATGGGCGGCGGCGGCGACGAGGCGGTCGGGCACGGCGGCCAGCCGTACCAGCAGGCTTGCCTCCTCGGTCTCGCTGACCGTCACCGGCAGGGCGGCGGCGAGCAGACGCGCCTGGCTATGCGCGGTCAGCGTCGCGATCAGCGGCTCGTCGCGCAACAGCCCTGCCGCCATCAGTCGCCCCGCAGCACCGGTGCCGCGCAGGAGCGACTCGGCCGCTTCAGTCGCGCCACGCGCCGCGAGCAGCCGCGCAGCCTGACGCCGCAGGTCGGTCTCGATCGCCCCGATCGCATCGGTCAGCGACCGTATCACCGCCAGCCGGGTCTGCTCGTCCAGCCTGCCGTCATCGGGCAGCATCATATCGCCCATCGCGACCAGCAGCCGCGCGTCCGCCCGCGCGCGCGCCTCGGCGGCACGCACGGCGGCGGTCGGGGAAGCGGTGTCGGCCGGCATCCGCCCGTCCTACGGCACTCACGGTTAAGGCAGCGCTAAGCCTGTCGCCGCAGCCGCTCGATCGCCGCCGCCAGCGTCGCGGCGGCGTATGCCGCCGCGATCGCCATCCCCACCAGCGGCCAGTGCGCCGCCGTCGCGACCATCACGAGCAGCAGATAGGCCGGGGCGCTGCCCCACCACCAGCGCCGCAGCCGCTCCGGCCCGGCCCGCTCGGCCAGCGCCGCGATCGTCACCAGCGCCGCCGCCACGGCCAGCGCGGCGACGTTCCCGGCCATGCCGCTGGTCGCCGCCCCAAGGAACAGCGCGGCAAGCGCGGGGACCGCCAGGCCGCCGACCCGCTGTGCCCGCTCGATGCGCGGCTCGTCACGCAGGCCGCTGAGCGTCGCGCCGAGCGCCAGCACCAGGCAGCCGGCGAAGGCGAACACCAGCCCGGTCGTGCTCCAGCCGAGCGCGACGGCGACCAGGCCCGTCAGTCCGATTAGGCCGCCGATCATCGCGACCCCCAGCCCCGGCCACCCGCGATCGATCATCGCCGGCAGCGTCCAGCGGGCGAGCGGCGCGACGACGCGGCGATCGAACCAGCCCCGCCGGTCGGAAACGATCGCCGCCAGCACCGCGCGACCGCGCCGCTCCAGCGCCACGCGGTCGCGCTCGATGCCGTGACCGTGGGCGAGGGCCTCGGTGGGGAGCATGACGTGCGTGGCGCGGGCCTGCTCCGCGACGCGCAGCAGCGTCGATTGCGCGTCGTAGTCGGCTGGCAGTCGGGCTGCGTCGGCGAACCGGCGCGGATCGAGCCTGGCGACGCCGGCCCAGGCCTGCGCGCCACCTAGCCGCTCGAACACCGGCCCGGCATCCGTCTGCGGCACGACCAGCAGCGCGTCACCGCCCTCGCCGGCCAGCGTCGCGACCACGCGCTCGGTGGTGATGAGACCGTCCGCCAAGACGAGGACGCGGGCGAGCGGATGGAGCTTGCCCGCCGCCTCCGCGATGTGCCGGACCGCATCGACGGTGACGCCGCGCCGGCCGATGCGGCTGACCGCACCGAGCAGCTCGGGGGTCAGGCGCGCGACCAGGACGATGATCTGCCCCGCCCCCGCCTCGATCAGCAACCGCGCCTGATACTCGATCAGCGTCACGCCGCCGAACGGCAGCGTCGCGGTCAGCCGCTCGGGCCGATCGTCGGTTTCCTGGACGGCGAAGAGGAGCCCCGCGAGCATATGTCGCGGCTGTTACGGCGTGGGGGCGGCTACGGCTAGAGCCGCGCCACCATCCGCCTGATGCGACCGAGCAGTTGCGGGTCGGGCGCACCCGCCTTCACCGCTTCGCTCGCCAGCGCCATCAGCCGCACCGCGCCGAAGCTGGCCGCCAATCCCTTCAGTCGACCCGCCGCCGCGACCCACGCCTCCGGACCGGCCGCGAGGTCCAGACCGGTGAGCGCCGCCGCCGCGCTTTCGACGAACGCGATCCGCAGCTCGACGATCAGCGCGGGATCGTCCCCCACCGCCGCCGCCAGCGTCGCCTCTATCGCTCCCGGATCGTACGCCATGCCGCCTTCCATATGCGACGGTGTTTACCGAAGCGTTGCGTTCGGGGCTTTGCGGACGGCGGAAAGATGGTAAATCCCACCGATGAACGGGGGCTCCATCGCGGTCGAAATCCGCGCCGACACCAGTCGCGCGCCACCCAGCGCCGCGGCGCCGCACGATCTCGACCTCGAAAGCGGCTGGATCGAGGACCAGGTCGAGGCGGTGCCATCGCGCCACGGCCTGCGGCTCGCCGCTGTGATGGTCGCGGTGGTCGCATCGCTGATCTGGGTCGGCGGCGCGCTCTGGCTGGCGCGGGACGCCTTGCCGACCTTGCCGCCCGTCGCGCTGGTGGAGTTCGTCGCGGCGCTCGTCATCGTGCCTGCCGCCCTCGGCATCGTGTGGCTGCTGGCGCTGAGGACCAGCCACGCCGAGGCGCGGCGCTTCGGCCGGACGGCGGCAGCGATGCGGACCGAATCCGCGCGGCTTGAGTCCGCCGTCGCTGCGATGGGACGTCAGGTGGACGCGCACCGCCAGGGGCTGGCCGCGCATGTCGAAGACCTGCTCGATCGGGGCGATGCGGCGGGTCAACGACTCGCCACGCTGAGCCAGAGCCTGGCCGGCGAGGTGGTGCTCGCCGACCGTCATGCCACGACGCTGAGCGAAGCGGCCCGCCGCGCCGAGGACAGTGTCGGCGCGCTGCTCGCCAACCTGCCGCGCGCACGGGGCGAGACCGAGGCGGCGGCGGCGCTGCTCGACGTCACGGCCGAGAACGCACGCGATCAGGCGGCGGCGCTGCATGAGCGGCTGACCGCGCTCGCCGCGCAGGGTCACGATGCCGACCGGATCGCGGGGGGCGCGGCGCAGGCGCTGGCAGACCACCTCCAGCGGATGGAAGGCACCAGCGAGGCGGCGGCGGCGCGGCTGGAGGCGGTCACGTCTGCGATGACGGTCGCGATCGACGCCCTGCTCGGCCGCACCGCCGACGCGGTCGACCGCTCGCGTCAGGGAATCGCCGCGCAGGGCGACGCGATGCTGGCGATGGTCGGCGCGCATCAGGCGGCGCTGGACACCGCCGCACGTGAATCGGCCGAGACGCTGGCTGCGAGGATCGAGACGGTCGAGGGCACGATCGATCGGGTTGCAACGCGACTCGACGAGCAGCGCGCGTCGGGCGAGGCGGTCGTCGCCGGACTGGAAGGCGGGCTGGAGCGCGTCGAGAACCGGATGGCGACGCTGCACCATCAAGGCGTCGAGCGCTCGCAGATGCTCGCCGCTTCGATCAGCGCGCTGGGCGGCTCCGCCGACGCGATGACGGAGGCGTTGCGGGCGGGTGAGGCGATGGCGACGCGGACGATCGGCACGACCGAGTCGCTGCTGATCGCACTCGACGCCGCCGCACGAGAGATTGACGAGACGTTGCCGGATGCGCTGACCCGGCTCGACGCCAAGGTCGCCGACAGCAAGGGCGTGATCGGCGCCACCAAGCCCGAGCTACTCGCGCTCGTCACCGCCGCCGAAAGCACGCACGATGCGATCGAGGCGGTCGCCGGCGTCATCACCGATCAGCGCCGCGTGGTCGACCAGCTGTCGTCGCAGCTGCTACAGACGCTCAACGAGGGTCGCACCAAGGCCGATGCGCTGGGCGTGATGGTCGACGAGACGATCGGCCGCACGAACCGCTTCGCCGAGGATGCCGCACCGCGCCTGCTGGAAGCGCTGCTGCGGGTGCGCGAGACGGCGCAGTCGGCGGCCGACAAGGCGCGCGAGGCGCTGGGTCAGGTGATCCCGGAGGCCACGGCGAAGCTGGAAGCGGCGAGCGCGGCAGCGCTGGCGCGCGCGACCAGCGACACCGTCGAGCGGCAGATCGCCGCCGTCACCGATGCGACGGCGCGGGCGGTGGATGCCTCGACCCGCGCGACCGAGCGGCTGGCGACGCATGTGCAGGCGATCGCCGACCAGACCGCGATCGTCGAGACGCGGATCGAGGACGCACGCGCCGAGCGTGACGAGCACGACCGCGACACCTTCGCGCGCCGCGTCTCGTTGCTGATCGAAGCGCTCAACTCCGCCTCGATCGACATCACGCGCACGCTGTCGCCCGAGGTCGCGGACAGTGCCTGGGCGGCATATCTGAAGGGTGATCGCGGCGTCTTCACCCGGCGCGCGGTGCGGCTGCTGGACGCCGGCGAGGCGCGCGCGATTGCGGCACTGTACGATGCCGACGCCAGCTTCCGCGAGCAGGTGAACCGCTACATCCACGATTTCGAATCGATGCTGCGCGCGGTGCTGGTGCAGCGCGACGGCTCGCCGCTGGGCGTGACGCTGCTGTCGGGCGACATGGGCAAGCTGTACGTGGCGATGGCGCAGGCGATCGAACGGCTGCGGTAATTCGCGGCTGAAATCGACGAAATTGACGCTACGTTCCGTGACCTTCACCTCAGTTTCCACGCCCGGTCGCACCGGGGACGTCGGGACGGGGAGAAGCGCAGTGGTCATGCCGGCGGTCTGAACCGCTGGGCTGGCTAAGGGACAGGAAACGACGTCGCGGCGGACGCGCTACCTGACCTCCGGTGCTTCCTGCAGGTTGAAGAAGGTCAGCGACTGCTGGTCGATCCAGTCGAAATGATAGTTCAGCATGAACAGCCCGAACAGCACGGTGGCGACCACCGTCACCCGCATCGCGACGCGGCGCGGCCGGAATCCGTGCGGCGCGCTTTCGGCAGTGCCGGGGATGTGCTCGCCCCCGGCCTCGCGCGTCGTACGGACGCCAAAGGGCAGGACCAGGAACACCGAGAAAGCCCAGAACAGGATGTAGATCGCGAGCGCCGAGGTCCAGCGCATGTCAGACCTCGATGAGCATCACGTCGACGATCGGCTTCTTGCCCGTCCATCGCGTCGCCGTCCGCCGCACCGCCAGGCGAATGTCTTCGCGCAGCCGGTCGGTGTTGCGCTTGCCGCCCTTCACCGCCGCCGCCGCCGCGTCGCCCGCGTCGGCGACGAAGGCGGCCCGATCCTCCTCGACCGGCACGCCCTGCACGCGCACCTCGGGACGACCCAGCAGCCGCCCGTCACGCACGGCGACGGCGACCGAGACCTGACCGTTCACCGCGATCCGGCGGCGCTCGTTGATCGTCGCGCCGTCGGAAGGCAGGATGATGTCGCCGTCGAGCACCAGCCGGCCGACCGTGGCGTTGCCTATCTTCGCGACCGGGCCGGGCAGCAGCCGGAGCAGGTCGCCGTCGGTCTGGACGACCGTCTCCGCGATCCCCTCCGCCTTGCCGAACCGCGCCTGCTCCTGAAGATGCCGCATCTCGCCATGAACGGGGACGAGCACCGACGGCCTGATCCAGCGATACATGTCCGCGAGCTCGGGACGGCCGGGATGCCCCGACACATGGACATGCGCCTGGCGCTCGGTAATCATCTCCACGCCACGACCCGCCAGGATGTTCTGGATGCGCCCGATCGCGACCTCGTTGCCGGGGATCTGCTTCGACGAGAAGACGACGGTGTCGCCCGCCTTGAGCGAAATCGGATGCGTGCCCTCGGCCACCCGTGCAAGCGCGGCGCGCGGCTCACCCTGACCGCCCGTGGCGACGATCAGAACGCGATTGGCGGGCAGTCGCATCGCCGTCTCCGGGTCCACCGTCTCCGGGAAATCGGTGAGGTAGCCGGTTGCGCGGGCGACGCGCAGGATGCGGTCGAGCGAGCGGCCAGTGACGCACACCGTCCGCCCGGTCTGCTTCGCCACCTGGCCGAGCGTGTGCAGCCGCGCCGCGTTGGACGCGAAGGTGGTGACGAGCACGCGCCCCTTCGCCTGTCCGACGACCTCGAGCAGCCCCTCGCGCACGCTGCTCTCCGACCCTGAGCGCTCGGCGTTGAAGACGTTGGTCGAATCGCAGACGAGCACGTCGATGCCCTTGTCGCCGATCGCGGTAAGCTGCTCGGGCGTCGAGGGCTTGCCGATCACCGGCGACGGATCGAGCTTCCAGTCGCCGGTGTGGAAGACGCTGCCCGCCGCCGTTTCGATCGTCAGCGCGTTGGCCTCCGGGATCGAGTGCGACATGGGCACGAAGGTCACGCCGAACGGCCCAAGGTCGAACCGCTTGCCGGTGCCGATGACACGCAGCTTGACCTGATCGGTCAGCCCTTCTTCCTCCAGCTTGCCGCGGATCAGCCCGGCGGTGAAAGCGGTGGCGTAGAGCGGCACGCCCAGCTCTTCGGCCAGGTACGGCAGCGCGCCGATGTGATCCTCATGCCCGTGGGTCAGCACGATGCCGACCAGGTCGTCGCGGCGCTCCTCGATGAATTGGAGGTCAGGGAGAATGAGGTCGATACCGGGATAGCCCGCATCGGCGAAGGTCACGCCGCAATCGACCATCAGCCATTTGCCGGCCGTCCCGTACAGCGTCACGTTCATGCCGATCTCGCCCGAGCCGCCGAGGGCGCAGAAGAGCAATTCGTTGTTTCTGGGAGTCATGTAGTCCTGATATTCTCTCGTCATGCCCGCCCGAGCGACGACGTCGCTCCGTTGACGATATTGGGATAGCGGGGTTACCGGTCGACACCGGTGGGGAAAACTCTAGGCCGGTATATGGGCGCGCTCCGACATGATCGCCAGCCCCTGAATGGTCAGGTCGGGTTCGATCGTGTCGAAGACGGCGGTATGTTCGGTCAGCAGCGTGGCGAGTCCGCCGGTGGCGATCACCTTGGTCGGTCGCCCGACCTCCTGCTTTAGCCGCGCGACCAACCCCTCGACCAGCGCGATATAGCCCCAGAAGATGCCGATCTGCATCTGATCGACGGTGTTCCGCCCGATGACGCCGGTGCCCCCCTTGGGCGCCTCGATCGCGACGCGGGGCAGCTTGGCGGCGGCGGTGACCAGCGCGTCGAGCGATAGGTTGAGGCCGGGCGCGATGATCCCGCCCTTGTAGGCGCCCGAAAAGTCGCTGACGTCGAAGGTCGTGGCGGTGCCGAAGTCGACCACGATCAGGTCGCCGGGGTGGAGCGCATGCGCGGCGATGGTGTTGACCGCGCGGTCGGCGCCGAGCGACTGCGGCTCGTCGACATCGAGAGCGATGCCCCACTCGACCGGGGCGCGGCCGGCGACCAGCGCGGTCGTATTGAAATATTTCTCGGCCAGCACCTCCAGATTGTGGAGCGCGCGCGGCACGACGGTGGCGATGATAACGCGCTCGATCACGTCGCGGCTCATGCCTTCGAGGTGGAGCAACTGACTGAGCCACACCGCATATTCGTCGGCGGTGCGGCGCGGGTCGGTGGCGATCCGCCAGCGCGCGACGATCCTCCGTCCGTCGAGAACAGCAAACACGACGTTGGTGTTGCCCGCATCGATCGCTAGCAGCATGGGTCAGGCCAAGAATACATCGGCGGCGTGAATGACACGCGGTTCGCCCGCCGCCAAGCGAAGGATGAGCGCCCCGTCCGGGTCGAGGCCGTCGAACAGTCCCTGGACGGCGGCCCCGTCGGGCAGATGGACCGCGAGCGCGGTGCCGCGCGGATGGGCAAGGTCGAGCCAGCGGGTGCGAACGGCGGCGAACCCTTCGCCGCGCCAGCGGGCCAGCCAGCGCGCGAAGCCCTCGGCCAGCATCTCGGCGAACGGTTCGGGCGCGAGCAGGGCGCCGTGGGAGGCGAGGCTGGTGGTCGGGCGGTCGCGCAGGTCGGGGTGATGCGCAAGATTGGCCCCGACCCCGACCACCACAGCGTCGTCGGCGCGCTCGAGAAGGATGCCCGACAGCTTCGCGCCGCCGACCAACAGGTCGTTGGGCCATTTCAGGCGCGCCTCGCCGTGCCCGGCCACGGATGACCGATCGAGCAGCAGCGCGACCACTTCGCACAACGCCACCGCCGCGACGAAGCCCAGCGTCGCCGCCGACGGGTCACCCGCCCGCAGCCGCACCAACGTCGACCCGTAGAAATTACCCGGCGGCGACACCCACGCCCTGCCCTGTCGCCCCCGCCCCGCGGTCTGCCGCTCGGCGCGAAGCCAGAACCCCTCCTCGATGCCCGATCGCGCCAGCGCGAGCAGGTCGGCGTTGGTCGATCCGGTTTCCGCGACGGTACGGATCGTGGTCAGCGGCGCAGTGCCCTAGAACAGCGCATGCGCGGCGGCCATCGTCCACGCACCAAGCGGCGCGAGCAGGAACCAGCCGAGCGGCGACACGACCAGCGCCGATGCGGCGATCAGCCCGCCCTCGACCCGGTCATGTCCGCGCGAGAACTCGGGGGCGGGGTCGTCGAAATACATCACCTTGATGACGCGCAGGTAATAATAGGCGCCGATCACCGACGCGACGAAGCCCGCCACCGCGAGCGGGTACAACCCCGCATTCACCGCCGCACGGAACACCGCCAGCTTGGCGTTGAAACCCAGCAGCGGCGGAATGCCCGCGAGCGAGAACATGAAGATCGCCATCGCCGCCGCCAGTGCCGGCCGGGTGCGCGACAGGCCCGACAGGCTTGCGATCGATTCCAGCTGCTCGCCGTCGGGGCCGCGCATCTGCAACACCACCACGAACGCGCCCAGCGTCATCGCGACATAGACCGCCAGGTAGAACAGGATCGCCGCGACGCCTTCGTCGGTGCCCGCCGCCAGCCCGACCAGGATGAAGCCGACATTGTTGATCGAGGAATAGGCGAGCAGCCGCTTGATGTTGCTCTGGCCGATCGCCGCGACCGCACCGAGGACGATCGACGCCAGCGCGGCGAAGATCACGATCTGCTGCCACTGGCCATATGCCGGTGCCATAGCCCCGATCGCGACGCGTGCGGCAAGCGCCACGGCGGACACCTTCGACGCGGTGGCGAAGAAGGTGGTCACCGGCGTCGGCGCGCCCTCATAAACGTCGGGCGTCCACATGTGGAAAGGCACCACCGCCATCTTGAACGCAATACCGGCGAAGACGAACACCAGCCCGAAGACGAGGCCGAGGAACGTCGCCGTGCCGGGTGCCGCGCCGGCATAGGCAGCGGCGATCCCGGAGAACAGCGTCGTGCCGGCGAAGCCGTAGATCAGGCTGACGCCGTAGAGCAGGATGCCGCTCGCCAGCGCGCCGAGCACGAAATATTTCAGCCCCGCCTCAGCCGAGCGGCTATCGCGGCGCATGAAGCTGGCGAGCACGTAAGAGGCGAGCGACTGCAGCTCCAGCCCGACATACAGCGTCAGCATGTCGCCCGCCGACACCATCATCCCCATGCCCACCGCCGCAAGCAGCATCAGCACCGGGTATTCGGGCCGCAGGTCGTCGCCCGCAGTGCGGCCGAAAAAGCCGGGCGCGATTACGATCGACACGGCGGTGGCGAGATAGATCAGGATCTTCGCGAACCCGGCGAACGCATCGGCGCGGTAGAGGCCGCCATAGGCCTCGCCCCCCGACGTCGCCGGCCCGGCGAGCGCCACGCCCGCGCCGATCAGCACCGCCACCGCCGCCCAGCTGACTGCGCGCGTCGACGCGGCCCCGCCCCAGGCGGCGACGAGCATCAGCAGGATCGCGCCCGCCGACAGCACCACCTCGGGCAGTGTCATCATCATGTTCGCGCCCATCAGTGGTGCGCTCCCGCCTGGGCGGCCGCAGCCAATCCCTTACCCGCGGTCGGCGCGGAGTCGCTCGCCGGCGCGGCGCGGTCGATCCGCTGGAGCAGCACCGCCACGTCCTTCCGCATCGGTGCCATGAAGCTCTCCGGATAGACACCCATCCACATCACCACCGCCGCGATCGGCGCCAGCAGCCACAGCTCGCGGCCGGTCAGGTCCTTCATCTCGGCGACATCCGCCGACTTGATCTCCCCGAACGCGACACGGCGATAGAGGTAGAGCATGTAGGCCGCGCCCAGGATGATGCTGGTGGTGCAGATCAGCGCCGTCCAGGTCGACAGCTTGTAGACGCCCATCAGGCTCAGGAACTCCGCCACGAAGCCGCTGGTGCCCGGCAGCCCGATCGACGCCATCGTGAACAGCAGGAAGAACAGCGCATAACGCGGCATGTTGATCGACAGCCCGCCATAGCGGCTGATCTCGCGCGTGTGCAGCCGGTCGTAGATCACGCCCACGCACAGGAACAGCGCACCAGATACCAGCCCGTGGCTGAGCATCATCATCATCGCGCCCTCTACCCCCTGGCGGTTGAAGGCATAAAGGCCGATGGTCACGATCGCCATGTGCGCGACCGATGAATAGGCGATCAGCTTCTTCATGTCCGCCTGCACCAGCGCGACCAGCGAGGTATAGACCACCGCGATCGCCGACAGCACGAAGATCAGCCACGCCAGCTGCGCGCTCGCCTCCGGGAACATCGGCAGCGAAAAGCGCAGGAAGCCATAGCCTCCCAGCTTCAACAGCACACCCGCGAGGATGACCGACCCCGCCGTCGGCGCCTGGACGTGTGCGTCCGGGAGCCAGGTGTGGACCGGCCACATCGGCATCTTGACCGCGAAGCTGGCGAAGAAGGCCAGCCATAACCAGGTCTGCACGCCGGCCGGAAAGTCGTATGCCATCAGCGCCGGTACTCTCGTCGTCCCCGCCGCATGCGCCATGTAGAGCATCGCGATCAGCATCACGACCGAGCCGAGCAGGGTGTAGAGGAAGAACTTGTAACTGGCATAGATGCGGTTGGCGCCGCCCCAGATGCCGATGATGAGGTACATCGGGATCAGCCCGGCCTCGAAGAAGATGTAGAACAGGAACAGGTCCTGTGCCGCGAAGGTGCCGATCATCAGCACTTCCGTGAACAGGAACGCCGCCATGTATTCGGGCACGCGGTCGACAATCGCGCGCCAGCTCGCACCGATGCAGATCGGCATCAGGAACACGGAGAGCATGATGAGCAGCATCGCGAAACCGTCGATGCCGAGGCTCCAGCTGAACACGCCCAGGCTCGGCCCCTGTTCGACGAACTGCCACTGCGGCCCGCCGGTCTGGAACCCCGCCCACATCACGACGCCCAGCGCGAAGTCGACCAGCGTCGCCGCCAGCGCCAGCCAGCGCGCATTGGCGGGCGACAGGAACAGGCACGCGACCGCCGCCAGCGCCGGCACCGCCAACATCACCGACAGCAGCGGAAAGCCGCCGATCATCGCGTGATCGCCCAGGTCACCGCGCCGGTCAGCCCGATCAGCATCACGAACGCATAGCTGTAGAGGTAGCCCGACTGGAACCGGCCCGCGACGCGGCTGCCGAACGCGGCGACGGCGGCGACGCCGTTCGGCCCGAAGCGATCGATCGTGCCCTCGTCGCCACGGTGCCACAGCAGCCGCCCGATCGCGAAGGCGGGGCGCACGAACAGCAGGTTGTACAATTCGTCGAAATACCATTTGTGGAGCAGGAAATCGTAGACCGGCGCGAACTGTTCGCTGACCGCGGCGGGCGTGTCGGTGCGGCGGATATAGGCATACCAGGCGCCGAACAGCCCGAGCAGCATGGCGATGCTGGCCGACAGCTTGATGAGCAACGGCACCTCGTGGATCGAGTGCATCAGATGCTCGCGGAACGCGATCGTGCCGTGCCAGTAACGCTCGCCCGCGTCGGGCTCGATAAACCAGCCGTGGAAGACGAATCCCGCCACCACCGCACCCAGCGACAGCACGCCGAGCGGGATCAACATGCTTAGCGGGCTCTCGTGCGGATGGTAGCCGCCGGTGCCGTCCTGCAGATCGGCGGCGCCGGGCTGACGCTGGTGCGGATGCGCGGTCGTATCGTGCGTCTGTTCCTCGGCGTCGTCGTGATGCCCGTGCGCGTCGTGGAGGGCGTGCTGGATATGCTCCGAATTGATCCAGCGGGGCGCGCCCCAGAAGGTCAGGAACATCAGCCGCCACGAATAGAAACTGGTGATGAGCGCGACCAGCGTGCCGACGAACCAGGTGCCGGTCCAGCCCGACGCCCACCCCGCCTCGATGATCGCGTCCTTGGAATGGAAGCCCGCGAAGCCGAACCCGACCGGGTTGCCGAACACCGCCGGGATACCGACGCCGGTGATCGCCAGCGTCCCCAGCAGCATCGCCCAGAAGGTCAGCGGAATGCTTTTACGCAGGCCCCCGTAATAGCGCATGTCCTGCTCGTGGTGCATCGCGTGGATCACGCTGCCCGCGCCCAAGAACAGCAGCGCCTTGAAGAAAGCGTGCGTGAACAGATGGAACATCGCCGCGCCATAGGCGCCGATCCCGGCGGCGAAAAACATATAGCCGAGCTGCGAACAGGTCGAATAGGCGATTACGCGCTTGATGTCGGTCTGCACCATGCCAACCGTCGCCGCGAACAGACAGGTCGCGGCGCCGACGAAGCGGACCACCGACAGCGCGTCCGGCGACGTCTCGAACATCGGCGACAGGCGGCACACCATGAACACGCCCGCGGTCACCATCGTCGCGGCGTGGATCAGCGCCGAGACCGGCGTCGGCCCCTCCATCGCGTCGGGCAGCCAGGTGTGCAGCCCGAGCTGCGCCGACTTGCCCATCGCGCCGACGAACAGCAGCAGGCACAGCACCGTCATCGTGTCGTAGCGCTGGCCCAGAAACCCGATCGTCGACCCCGCCATCGCCGGCGCGGCGTGGAGGATCGCGGGGATCGAGACGGTGTCGAACACCAGATAGGTGCCGAAGATGCCGAGCATGAAGCCGAGATCGCCGACGCGGTTGACGACGAACGCCTTGATCGCGGCGGCGTTGGCGCTGGGTTTGCGGAACCAGAAGCCGATCAGCAGGTAGCTGGCGAGACCGACGCCTTCCCAGCCGAAGAACATCTGGATCAGCGTGTCGGCGGTCACCAGCATCAGCATCGCGAAGGTGAACAGCGACAGATAGGCGAAGAACCGCGGCTGATCCGGGTCCTCCGCCATATAGCCCCAGCTATAAAGATGGACCAGCGCCGACACGGTGGTGATAACGACCAGCATCACCGCGGTGAGCTGATCGACGTTCAGCCGCCACGCCGCGTGCATCGAGCCGGAGTCGATCCAGGTTAGGACCGTGATCGCGCCGGGCGTCGCGGTGCCGCTGAGGAAGCCCGCGAAGATCACCCACGACAGCGCCGCCGCGACGAACAGCGCCGCCGTCGTCACCAGCTTCGACGGCAGCGCGCCGAGCTGCTTCTTGCCAAGCCCCGCGACCACCGCGGCGAGCAGCGGCAGGAAGACGATGAAGAGGATCATCTCAGCCCTTCATCCGGTTGACGTCGTCGACCGCGATGGTGCCGCGACTGCGGAAATAGATCACCAGGATCGCCAGCCCGATCGCCGCTTCGCCCGCCGCGACCGTCAGCACGAACATCGCGAACACCTGCCCGACCATGTCGTGAAGGTAGGACGAGAACGCCACCAGGTTGAGGTTCACCGCCAGCAGGATCAGCTCGATCGCCATCAACATGACGATCAGGTTCTTGCGATTGGCGACGAGGCCCAGCACGCCGAGCGCGAACAGGATCGCAGCGACGACCAGATAATGGACGAGCCCGATCACGTCAGCGCTTCCGCAGCAGGAGAAAGGCGACGATCGCGGCCGCCGGTATGCCGACCAAGAGGAGCAGGATCACGGCGAACACCAGCCAGTGAACGATGCTGACGCCGCCCATTCACAGCTCCACCCCGACGCCGACCGGCTGATCGACGTTGCGCGTCGCGTCCTGCGGCCGCCGCGCGTTTTGGCGGCTGACGTTCTGATAGCGCGTGCCCTTGCGCTCGCGATGGGTCAGCACGATCGCGCCGATCATCGCCACCAGTAGCACCAGACCGGCGCCCTCGAACACGAAGAGATAGCGGGTGTAGAGCAGCTCGCCGAGCGCCTCGATGTTCGGCTTCGCCGCCACCGTCGTCCCCGCACGCCGCGCGAGATCGACGCCGCCGATCGACCAAGCCTGCACGCCGATCACGATCTCCGCCAGCAGCGCCGCCGCGATCGCAAAGCCGAGCGGCCAATAGCGGGCGAACCCGGCGCGCATCTGAGCCACCTCGATGTCCAGCATCATCACCACGAACAGGAACAGCACCGCGACCGCGCCGACATAGACGATCACCAGCAGCATCGCGATAAATTCCGCGCCGCACAGCACCATCAGCCCGGCGGCGTTGAAGAACGCCAGGATCAGCCACATCACCGCGTGGACCGGGTTGCGCGACGACACCGTCAGCGCTGCGGCGACGATCACGACGGTCGCGAACAGGTAAAAGGCGAGCGCCTGAATCATGTCGACTTGTTCATCTCGGACGGGCGCCTAGCGGTAGGGCGCATCGGCGGCAAGGTTCGCGGCGAGCACGCTTTCCCAGCGATCGCCGTTATCGAGCAGCTTCGCCTTGTCGTAGATCAGCTCTTCACGCGTCTCGGTCGAGAACTCGTAGTTCGGCCCCTCGACGATCGCATCGACCGGGCACGCCTCCTGGCACAGCCCGCAATAGATGCACTTCGTCATGTCGATGTCGTAGCGCGTCGTGCGGCGCGACCCGTCGTCGCGCGGTTCGGCCTCGATCGTGATCGCCTGCGCGGGACACACCGCCTCGCACAGCTTGCACGCGATGCACCGCTCCTCGCCGTTCGGATAACGCCGCAACGCGTGCTCGCCGCGGAAACGCGGGCTGAGCGGCATCTTCTCGAACGGGTAGTTGATCGTCGCCTTGGGCTTGAAGAAATAGTGCAGCGTCTTGGCGTGCGCCTTCAGGAACTCCCAAAGCGTGAAGGACTTGACAAACTGGGCGACGGTCATCGCGGCGGGGTCCCTGCTGCGGCGGCGATCCAGATCGGCGGCGTACCGCACTCGCCGACCGCGAAGATGTTGCCGGCACGGCTGAAATCGACAAAAGTGCCCAGCCGCTCATAAGTGGTGTGAACATAGGTCGCCGCGGTTCCGGCGGCGGTGCCGAGCAGCAGCGTGGTCGCGACCATCCGCTGCGCCGGCGCGACGAGGTAGAACTGCGTCCCTGCCCCCAGCTGCGTCGTCGCCCCCGCGAGGTCGGCGGTGATGAAGCGATAGCTGGCGCTGAGCTCGTTCTTGTCGGCGGTGGTGATCTGATAGCTGAACTGATGCACCCGCCCGTCGCGCGCCACCACCCGACACACAGCGTCGGGCAGGCGGCTCGGCAGCGCCGCGAGCTTCCACGGCGGCGGCAGGACGGCGTCGTCGACGGGCAGCGGCACCGACGCGCGTGTGTTAAGCTTCTTGCCGCGACGCGCGTTGCAAAAGCCCTGCGCCACCGTCAGCCGCATTGTGCGATCGACGACGCTGGTGACACGCAGCCGAACCGCCTGCGCCTGTCCG
Organism: Sphingomonas sp.; assembly: GCF_965200135.1. GTDB lineage: Bacteria > Pseudomonadota > Alphaproteobacteria > Sphingomonadales > Sphingomonadaceae > Sphingomonas. The sequence continues at coordinate 127,484 of NZ_CBDATK010000009.1, read as the reverse complement.
GAACCCTGGGGCGTCAGCTCCAGCCGATATTGGCCGTTGCCGGTCGCGAAGCCGATCACATACGGACCATCTGCACGGCGCGCGACGACGCTGGTCGATCCCACCCGCGCGAACGGACTGTCGGCGGCGAAAGCGAGGGTGGCGTTCGGCGCTTTCTTGCTGCGGAAATCGAGATCGAGTCGGCTGGCGTTGCGGTCGCCGGGACCGACTAGGGTGCAGCTGAGCTGCGTGTCGGTCCCAAGCGCCGGGGCGGGTGCGGCGGCGGCGGTGGCCTGTCCGGCGATCAGGAGCGCAAGTGCGATCGTCATATTCCGACCCTCATCCACATCAACACGCCGGACACCAGAAACACCCATAGCAGCGACAGCGGCAAAAACACCTTCCATCCCAGCCGCATCAGCTGATCGTAGCGATAGCGCGGCACCGTCGCCTTCACCCACGAGAAAATGAAGAAGAAGAACAGGATCTTCACGAACAGGTTGACGATGCCCGGCACCCAGGTGAACGGCGCAAAGTTGAACAGCGGCAGCCAGCCACCCCAGAACAGCGTCGCGTTCAACGCACACATCAGCAGCACGTTGGCGTATTCGCCCAGCCAGAACAGCGCAAAGCTCATCGAGCTGTATTCAGTCTGATACCCGGCGACCAGTTCCGACTCCGCCTCGGTCAGGTCGAACGGCGCACGCTGCGTCTCCGCCATCGACGAGATCAGGAACACCACCCACATCGGGAACAGCAGCGGGTTGAGCACGAAGCCATTGATCGGCAGGTCGTACATATTTGCCTGCGCCAGCACGATCGCCGACAGGTTGAACGACCTGGCCCACAGCACGACCGTGACGAGCACGAAGCCGATCGCGACTTCATAGCTGACCATCTGCGCCGCCGCGCGCAACGCCGAGTAGAAGGGATATTTCGAGTTCGACGCCCAGCCCGCCAGGATGATGCCGTAGACGCCGAGGCTCGATGCCGCGAGCACGTAGAGCAGCCCGACATTGATGTCGGCGAGCACCACGCCCGCCCCGAACGGCACCACCGCCCAGACGATCAGCGCGACGGTGAAAGTGATGATCGGCGCCAGCAGGAACAGCACGCGGTTGGCTGCCGACGGGACGATCGTCTCTTGCAGGAACACCTTCAGCCCATCCGCGAAGCTCTGCAGCAGCCCGAATGGCCCGACCACGTTGGGCCCACGCCGCAACGCCATCGCCGCCCAGATCTTGCGATCGGCATAGATGATCATCGCCACCGCCAGCATCAGCGGCAATGCGATCAGCAGGATGCCCGCGATCGTCGCGAGGAACCATGCCCAACCATAGGGTAAGCCGACGGTGGTGTTGAAGAAGTCGGTCACTCAGCCGCCTCCGCAAAGGCTTCGCCGTGGACCAGCTCCTGCGAGCAGCGCTGCATCGTCGGGCTGGCGCGGCAGATCGCGTTGGTGAGGTAGAAATCCTTGATCGGATAGCCCTCGATCCACCCCTGTCCCGTCGAGTCCAGCGCGGGCGGCGACCAGTCGAACGCCACCAGCCCCTGCTCGCGCAGCTGCGGGACCTCGGTGAACATCGCCTCGCGCAGGCCAGCGAAGCTGTCGAACGGCAGCGTGGTGCCGAGCCGCTCCGACAGCGCGCGGAGGATGCTCCAGTCCTCGCGCGCGTCGCCCGGCGGGAACACCGCACGCTCGCCACGCTGGACGCGGCCCTCCAGATTGACCCAGATCCCTGCCTTTTCGGCATAGGCCGCGCCCGGCAGCACCACGTCCGCCGCCGCCGCGCCACGATCGCCATGGTGGCCGACATAGACCTTGAAGCCGCCGAAGCGGCTGTAATCGACCTCGTCCGCGCCGAGGAAGAAGGTCAGCTTCGCGTCATGGAGGTCGGCGATCCCGCCCTTCGCCGCGTAGCCGAGCATCAGCCCGCCCATCCGGCTCGCGGCCATATGGACGACGTTGAACCCGTTCCAGCCATGTCCTGAGCCTGCCGAAGCGGTGTCCTTGACCAGCCCCAGCGGCTCGACCAGCGCCAGCGCCGCGCCGTGGCCGCCCTTCAGCGCTCCGCCGCCGACGATCACCATCGGCCGCTCCGCTGTCGCGAACGCCTGCATGACGGCATCGGGCAGCGCCCCCAGCAGCGACAGGTCGTCGCCGAGCCACTCGACCTTGTAGGTCAGATCGGTCTCCGGCCCGATCGCCCACACCCTGGCGCCACGCTTGATCGCCTTGCGAATGCGCGTGTTGAGCAGTGGCGCTTCCCAGCGCAGGTTGGTGCCGACCAGCAGCACCGCGTCTGCGCGCTCCGCACCGGCGATCGTGGTGTTGAAGTTGACCGCCGACAGACTGGACGTGTCGTAGGCCATGCCGGTCTGGCGACCCTCGATCAGCGACCCGCCCAGCGCACGCACCAGCGACTTGGCCGCGTACATCGTCTCGCAATCGACCAGGTCGCCCGCCACCGCCGCGACAGACCCACCGTGCTCTACGGCCGCGATCGCCGCGAACGCCTCGTCCCAGGTCGCCTCGACCAGCTTGCCGTCCCGCCGCACGAACGGCCGGTCGAGCCGCCGCCGCACCAAGCCGTCGACGTGATGGCGCGTCTTGTCGTGCGCCCACTCCTCGTTGACGTCCTCGTTGATGCGCGGGACGCAACGCAGCACCTGACGACCGCGACTGTCGAGCCGGATGTTCGTGCCGACCGCGTCCTGCACATCGATCGTCAACGTCCGGCGCAGCTCCCACGGCCGCGCCTCATAGGCATAGGGCTTCGACGTCAGCGCGCCCACCGGGCACAGATCGACGACGTTGCCCGACAGCTCGCTGGTCACCGCCTGTTCGAGGTACGACGTGATCTGCATGTCCTCGCCGCGATAGATCGCGCCGATCTCCTCGACGCCCGCGACCTCCTCCGCGAAGCGGATGCAGCGCGTGCACTGGATGCACCGCGTCATGATCGTCTTGACGATCGGCCCCATATATTTCTCGGTCACCGCACGCTTGTTCTCGGTGTAGCGGCTGTGGCCCTTGCCATAGGCGACCGACTGATCCTGCAGGTCGCACTCGCCGCCCTGATCGCAGATCGGGCAGTCGAGCGGGTGATTGATGAGCAGGAATTCCATGATGCCCTCGCGGGCATGCTTCACCATCGGCGTGGTGGTGAACACCTCCTGATTGTCCGCCGCCGGCAGCGCGCACGAAGCTTGCGGCTTGGGCGGGCCCGGCTTCACCTCGACCAGGCACATCCGGCAGTTGCCCGCGATGGACAGCCGCTCGTGATAGCAAAAGCGCGGAATTTCCTTGCCCGCAGCTTCGCACGCCTGAAGCACGGTGGCGCCCTGCGGCATTTCCACTTCGATCCCGTCGACTTTTAGTTTAGGCATGTTAGTTGCTCACCGGCACGCTGGAACTGCGATATGCAGCTTCCGCGAGCACGCCCTGCAGCGTCGCTCGACTGAACCGAATAGTCTGCCCGCCAGCCACGCACCGCGCCAGCGCCGGAGCGAGACCCCGTAATGCGTCGCGTTCCGCCGACGTGGCAGGGACGGCAAGGACGAACGCGCGTGTGTTCGCGGCGTCGGATCCAAGCACGCAACGGCCGAAGACCCGCAAAGGATTGTCGCCTGGTGGCACATTGGTGGACACGCTCGTCTCGATAATGGGTGCGACCGGCGGGCGTCTGCCGAAATCGTGTATGTACAGGGCGCGGAAGACGGCGCCGCGCATTAATGTTCTCGACATGCGAAGCTCACCGCTCTGAAGGCAGTCGTCGATCGCAAGGCTACTGAGTGCTCCGTCTACCTGCCCTTCTGGCGAGGCAATGGCACGCCGAACGGCGGTAAACCTGGATTTGACGAGGCAGACGCCGTAATCGTTCATCGTCCGGTGCGCGCGGTCGGCGTCAGACCCATGGGCCGAAGTTTCCGCAGCTCGATCGGGCAGGATCGACCCCGTCTGGGCGAAGGCCGGCGGGACAGCGACCCCAGCGACGAGCAGCGCGCTCATATAACGAGCGACGCCCCTCACTCCGCCGCCTCCATCATCGGTGCCAGATCGCCGCCGCGCTCGTTGATCCGCCGCTCCAGCTCGGGCCGGAAATGCTTGATGAGCCCCTGGATCGGCCACGCCGCCGCATCGCCGAGCGCGCAGATCGAATGGCCCTCGACCTGCTTGGTCACCTGCTGGAGCATGTCGATCTCCGACAAGTCCGCGTCGCCGGTGCGCAGCCGCTCCATCACGCGCCACATCCAGCCGGTGCCCTCACGGCACGGCGTGCACTGGCCGCAGCTCTCGTGCTTGTAGAAATAGCTGAGGCGCGCGATCGCGCGGACGATGTCGGTGGACTTGTCCATCACGATCACCGCCGCCGTGCCGAGGCCGGAGCCTAGCGCCTTCAGCCCGTCGAAATCCATCGGCGCGTCCATGATCTGCGCAGCCGGCACCAACGGCACCGACGAGCCGCCGGGGATCACCGCGAGCAGATTGTCCCAGCCGCCCCTGATTCCGCCGCAATGCTTCTCGATCAGCTCGCGGAACGGGATGCTCATCGCCTCTTCGACGACACAGGGCGTGTTCACGTGGCCGCTGATCTGGAAGAGCTTGGTGCCCTCGTTGCCCTTGTTGCCGATGCCCGCGAACCAGGGCGAGCCGCGCCGGAGGATGGTCGGTGCGACCGCGATGCTCTCGACGTTGTTGACCGTGGTCGGGCAACCGTACAGCCCCGCGCCCGCCGGGAAGGGCGGCTTGAGACGCGGCTGGCCCTTCTTGCCTTCCAGCGATTCCAGCATCGCGGTCTCTTCGCCGCAGATATACGCCCCCGCGCCACGATGGACGAAGACGTCGAAATCATAGCCCGAGCCGCAGGCGTTCTTTCCCACCAGTCCGGCGTTGTACGCCTCGGCGACGGCGGCGAACAGCACCTCCGCCTCGCGGATATATTCGCCTCGGATGTAGATATACGCGGCGCGCGCCCGCATCGCGAAGCCCGCGACCAGCGCGCCCTCGATCAGCTTGTGCGGATCGTGACGGATGATCTCGCGGTCCTTGCACGACCCCGGCTCGGACTCATCGGCATTGATGACCAGGAAGTTCGGCCGGTCGGGTTTCGGCTCCTTGGGCATGAACGACCATTTGGTGCCGGTCGGGAACCCTGCCCCGCCCCGCCCGCGCAGACCCGACGCCTTGATCGCGTCGATGATCTTGTCCTGCCCGAGGTCGAGCAGCGCCTTCGTATTGTCCCAATCGCCCCGCCCACGCGCGGCGGGCAGGTTCCACGGCTGGAACCCATAGACGTTGGTGAAGATGCGGTCCTTGTCAGCGAGCATTAGCCGCGTGCCTCCAGCGCGGCAACGCGACGCGTAAGACCCACGAGTTCAGCACTGAAGTTGTCGATCCTCTCATCGATGCTCGTAAGATGGACAAGAACCTGCTGATGAAAGTGTTGCGCCGCCGTTTGACGGCGCTCGATCCGCTCCAAGCGATCTTCCATGCTCGTCATCCGAGAGTCCAGCCGATCCATCCGGCGGCCGAGCTCTGCGATGTTCGTCTGGATGCCCTTCAGCAGTTCCACCAAAAAATCGTCAGCCATGCGCCGCCTCCCGCTGCACCGCGTCCGGCATCGCCACGTCACCCCACTCGCCACAATAATCGTGGTTCGCATCCACCATCGCGGTCAGCGAAGTCGGGCCGCCGGCGGGACAGCTCGCCCGCCGCCCAGTCGTCGAGCCCGGCGCGGGTATTTCGCCGCGCGCCAGCGCCTGAAGCACAGCCGTGGTGCGGTCGTAGTCGAGGTCTTCGTAATTATCGTCGTTGATCTGCACCATCGGCGCATTGGCGCAGGTGCCCAGGCACTCGACCTCGGTCAGCGTGAACAGCCCGTCCGGCGTCGTCCGGCCCTTGGTCAGCCCGTGGTTCTTGCACGCCGCCAGCACATCGTCGGAGCCCGCCAGCAGGCACGGCGTCGTGCCGCAGACCTGGACGTGGAAGCGCCCGACCGGCGCCAGGTTGAACATGGTGTAGAAGGTCGCGACCTCGAACACGCGCATGTACGGCACGCCGATCTGTTGCGCGACGAACTCGATGACCGGCACGGGCAGCCAGCCCTGCGTCGCCGTCTCCGCGCCGACCTGCCGCTGCGCGAGGTCTAGCAGAGGCAGCGACGCCGACTGCTCGCGCCCGGCGGGGTAGCGCCCGAGTATCTCGTTCGCCTTGCGGACGTTCTCCTCCGACCACGCGAAGGAACCCCAACGCGCGCGGACTTCGGTTCCGTCGGGAATAGTGGCAGCTTCAGCCATGCATCTGGCTCGCTTGAGAAACTTTCAGACTAGCCTGCACAATGCGCCCATCATCCACACGGTATTGCGCCGCCACCTGCTTCATGTAGCCGTTCCCGTTATCAAGCTGAAGCTCGGCAAGGGCATCAGTGCCGCTGATTTCACTCACGAAACCCGATACAATGGGAAAGTCCCATGCTTGCGTTATGAAGCGGTACGACTGCTGAACTGACATTCTATGTACAAATTTACCCGACACGACAGTCCACTGACTGTCCGGTGCCACGTTTACGTCGCATTCGAAGCTACGGACACCAGCCAAGTGGTCCCGAACAACTGAGGCGGGTTTTTCAGTGCTCACCGGTCGCACTCCCCGAACACGATATCCATAGCCCCCAAGATCGCCGTCGTGTCCGCCAGCATGTGCCCCCGGCTCATGAAGTCCATCGCCTGCAGGTGGCTGAACGCGGTCGGCCTGATCTTGCAACGATACGGCTTGTTGCTCCCGTCGGCGACCAGATACACGCCGAACTCGCCCTTGGGGCTTTCGGTCGCGACGTACACTTCGCCCGCCGGAACGTGATAGCCCTCGGTGTAGAGCTTGAAGTGATGGATGAGCGCCTCCATCGACCGCTTCATGTCCGCGCGCGGCGGCGGCATCACCTTGCGGTCGAGGCTCTGGACCGGCCCCTCCGGCATCTCGGCGAGGCACTGCTTCATGATCCGCGCCGACTGCCGGCACTCCTCCACGCGCACCATGAAGCGGTCGTAGCAATCACCGCGCGTGCCTACCGGCACGTCGAACTTCATCCTGGCATAGACATCATAGGGCTGCGACTTTCGCAGATCCCAGGGCAGCCCTGCCGCGCGGATCATCGGCCCGGAAAAGCCCCAGGCGATCGCGTCCTCGCGGCTGACCGTGGCGATGTCGACGTTGCGCTGCTTGAAGATGCGGTTGTCCGCGACGAGCGAGATCGCGTCCTCGAACAGCCGCGTGAAACGGTCGTCCAGCCAGTCGGCGATGTCGGTCAGCAGCTTGAGCGGCACGTCCTGATGCACGCCGCCCGGCCGGAAGTAATTATGGTGCATCCGCGCGCCCGACATGCGCTCGAAGAAATTGTAGCAGTCCTCCCGCACCTCGAAGAGCCACAGGTTCGGCGTCATCGCGCCCACGTCCATGACGTGGCTCCCGAGGTTGAGCATGTGGTTCGAGATGCGTGTCAGCTCGGCGAAGAACACGCGCAAATACTGCGCGCGTAGCGGCACCTCCAGATCGAGCAGCTTCTCGATCGCAAGCACGAAGCTGTGCTCCATGCACAGCGGCGAGCAGTAATCCAGCCGGTCGAAATAGGGCAACGCCTGCGCGTAGGTCTTGAACTCGATCAGCTTCTCGGTGCCGCGATGGAGCAACCCGACATGCGGATCGATCCGCTCAATGATCTCGCCGTCCAGCTCCATGACCAGCCGCAGCACGCCGTGCGCCGCCGGATGCTGCGGCCCAAAGTTGATCGTGTAGTTGGTGATCGTGACGTCGCCGGTCGTCTCCTCGCCCGGCGTGGGCTCGTGGAGGAGCTCGGAGACATAGGGGTCGATGTCCGTCGTCGCCGGCGCAGGCATGTCGGCGGGCGCGGTGATCGTGTCGGTGCTCACTGGTTCTGCCCCTTGCCCGTCGCCGGCGGCGGCACGTCCGCGGCGGCGGGTTTCTCGGCCGGCTTGTTGCCCGGATGCGGCTGGCCGGCACCGGACTGCGCGGTGGTCTCGGTCACCTTGGGATCGGTCGGCTTCACCTTGTCGGTCTGCGCCGCGCCCGCTTTGGCGATCGCGTCGGCCGACAACGGCGTCTGCGCTCCCTTGGCCTCGGGCAGCCCGGCGCCGTCGGCCGCCTTCTCGTCACCGGGCAGCGTATAGTCGGCGCCCTCCCACGGCGACATGAAGTCGAAGGTGCGGAAATCCTGGGCCAGCTGCACCGGCTGATAGACGACGCGCTTCTCCTCCTCAGAATAGCGCAGTTCGGTATAGCCGGTCTGCGGGAAGTCCTTGCGCAGCGGATGACCGCGGAAGCCGTAGTCGGTCAGGATGCGGCGCAGATCCTGGTTGCCCGCGAACAGCACGCCGAACAGGTCGTAGACCTCACGCTCCAGCCACCCCGCGACCGGCCACAGCCCCGTCACCGACGGCACCGGCGTCTCTTCGTCGGTCCAGACGTGCACCTGCACGCGATGGTTGCGGGTCAGCGACAGGAGGCAATAGACCACCGCGAAGCGTTCGGGGCGCTCGGGATAGTCGACCCCGGCGATCTCCATCAGTTGCTGATATTCCAGCCCCGGCGTGTCGCGCAGCGCCGTCAGCGCGGCGACGATGTCGTCACGCCGCACATACAGCTGCACCTCGCCGACCCGCGCCCATGCCTCTTCCAGCATCGGCCCGAGCACCGCGCGCGCCGCGTCGATCGTCGCGTCGTTCAGATCGACGGCATAGGCGGGCGCCGGGCTACGCATGCCGCTTCGCCTCACGCCAGGCGTGGACAGCGAACGCCACGCCAGCGACCAGCACGGCACCGGCGGCGACCAGCAGCGTGTCTAGGATCATACCCCGCCACGCCGGCCATGCCCCCGCGAGCAGGTGGCGGTCACGCATCAGGTTTGGCAGCAGGATGCTGAAGCTGACCAGCGGCAGCACCGCAAACCGCCAGCGCGACGGCGCCGCGTTCATCGCTCGATGCTCCCGCTCCGGCGGATCTTCCGCTGCAGCTGCATGATCCCGTAGAGCAGCGCTTCCGCGGTCGGCGGACAGCCCGGCACGTAGATATCTACCGGCACGATCCTGTCGCAGCCGCGCACCACCGAATAGCTGTAATGGTAGTAGCCGCCGCCGTTCGCGCACGACCCCATCGAGATGACGTATTTGGGCTCCGACATCTGGTCGTAGACGCGGCGCAGCGCCGGGGCCATCTTGTTGCACAGCGTGCCCGCGACGATCATCACGTCCGACTGGCGCGGGCTGGCGCGCGGCGCGGCGCCGAACCGCTCCAGGTCATAGCGCGGCATGTTGACGTGGATCATCTCCACCGCGCAGCAGGCGAGACCGAACGTCATCCACCACAGCGAGCCGGTGCGCGCCCACTGGAACAGATCCTCGGTCGAGGTGACCAGAAAGCCCTTGTCGGTCAGCTCCCCGTTGAGGCTGTCGAAGAAAGCCTGATCGGGCGGCGTCACCGCGACCCCGGCGTCAGGGCCGGGCTGCAGTTCGACGGGGCCGGAATGGCCGACGAGAGAAGGCGTCATTCCCAATCCAACGCCCCTTTCTTCCACGCATAGACGAGCCCGAGCGCCAGTTCGGCGATGAAGATCATCATCGCGAACCATGCGGTCCAGCCGAGATGAAACACACTGACCGCCCAAGGATACAGGAACGCCGCCTCCAGATCGAAGACGATGAACAGGATCGCGACGAGATAGAAGCGGACGTCGAACTGGCTGCGCGGGTCCTCGAACGCGGGAAAGCCGCACTCGTACTCCGACAGCTTCTCCGGCGTCGGCTTGTGCGCGCCGGTCAGGCGCGACACGACCATCGGCAGGAACACGAACGCGCTCGACAGCACGAGCGCCACGCCCAGGAACAGCAGGATCGGCAGATAGTGCGACAGGTCGACCAAATTGTCTCTCGCAAGTGCGAACGGAACGTGCCCGCTTTAGGCGCGCCCGTTAGGGGGAGCAAGGCATTGAACCGCCTTTTGCAACCTAGCGCAGCGCCCCCGCGACCAGCTTGTGCAGCTTCGAATGCAGCACGTCGTTGGCGGCCAGGAACTCGTTGCGCTCCATCGGCCGGTCGCCGCCGCGGAAGTCGGTGACGAAGCCGCCCGCCTCCTTGATCAGCAACAGCCCGGCCGCGACGTCCCACGGTTGCAGATCGCTCTCCCAATAGCCGTCGTACCGCCCCGCCGCGACCCAGGCGAGATCGAGCGCGGCGGAGCCGAAGCGGCGGATGCCCGCCACCTGTGGCGCGACCGCACCGAAGATGCGGCTCCACTGGACGAAGTCGCCGTGACCCATGAACGGGATGCCCGTCGCGATCAGGGCCTCCGACATCTCGCGCCGTGCCGAGACGCGCAGCCGCTGGTCGGTGTTCCAGGCGCCCTTACCCTTCTCCGCCCAGAAACTCTCGTCGGTGAGCGGCTGATAGACCAGCGCGGTCGTGATCTCGCGCTTCCCGTTGGCCATCGTTTCCTCGACCGCGATCGAGATCGCGAAGTGCGGGATGCCGTGGAGGAAGTTGCTGGTGCCGTCGAGCGGATCGACGATGAAGCGCGGCTTGGCCGGGTCGCCGACGATCTCGCCGCGCTCCTCCATCAGGAAGCTCCAGTCGGGCCGCGCGTGGCTCAACTCCTCGAAGATCGTCTGCTCGGCGCGGCGGTCGGCCATCGACACGAAGTCGGCCGGACCCTTGCGGCTGACCTGCAGCTGCTGGACCTCGTTGAAGTCGCGCCGCAGCCGCGGCGCCGCCTTGCGCGCGGCGCGCTCCATGATGGTGAGTAGGCCGGAATGGGTGGGCATCTATCTACCTTGTGAAGCGAGGCGCATGGCCAGCCCTTGCAGCGCGGACCGTGCCGCCGAACGATCGAGCGCCTGATCCCGATGCTCGAGCATCATCTCTAGAACGGTGTCGATCACGTCCTGATAGGCCGGATCGCCCTCATGACGGGTCATCAGGTCGTCGAGGTCGTACCCGGCCCCCTCCCCACGCAGGTGCCGGAACAGGTATACCGATGGCGGCGGCGGCGCGGGGAACAGTCGGCGCCACCAACGTCGCATCAATCCGCGCGCCTGACGTAAGTCTGCTCGTAGACGTCGACCACGATCTTCGTCCCGGCGCCGATGTGCGGCGGCACCATGACGCGGACGCCGTTGTCGAGGATCGCGGGCTTGTAGCTGGACGAGGCGGTCTGCCCCTTCACGACCGCATCAGCCTCGACGATCATCGCCTCGATCGTGCTCGGCAGTTCGACCGAGATCGGGCGCTCGTCATAGAGTTCCAGCACCACGTCCATGCCATCCTGCAGGAACGCCGCCGCATCGCCCAGGATGCCGGCGTCGAGCGCGATCTGCTCGTAATTGTCCTTGTCCATGAAGGTCAGCTGGTCGCCGTCGCGGAACAGGAACTGAAAGTCCTTGGTGTCCAGCCGCACGCGCTCGACACTTTCCGCCGAACGGAAGCGGACGTTGTTCTTGCGCCCGTCGATCAGGTTCTTCAGCTCCACCTGCATGTACGCGCCGCCCTTGCCGGGCTGCGTGTGCTGGATTTTCACCGCGCGCCAGATGCCGCCTTCATATTCGATGATGTTGCCGGGACGGATGTCCACGCCGCTGATCTTCATGGAGCTTGACCTGCTGGAAAGAGCCGGGGCCGTCGGCCCGATGCCGCGATGTAGCGAGGGGCGCTCGATCTGCCAAGAAGGCGCTCCGGTAGCGCGCAGCGAGAGGGGTCACCGCCCGCGCAGTGCCGGATAGGCGTTCACGTCATCCGCCTCGTACCAGTGCTGCTCGGGCGACACGCGCGCGAGGCCGAAGTGGAGGTGGTAGTTGCCCGCCCCCGCATCGCCGGTATCGCCGACATAGCCGATCACCTCACCCGCGCGCACCGCCTGCCCCTCGTGCACGCCCGCGGCGTAGCCGGCGAGATGCGCGTAATAGAAGGTCCAGCGCCGATCGGCGGAGCGCTGGTACAGCGTGGTCCCCCCCAGCCGGCTCTGGAACAGCTTCTCGATCGTACCCCCGGCGGCGGCGAGCACCGGCGTGCCGCCCGGCGCCATGATGTCGGTGCCGTGATGTTGGCGACCCTCGCCGCGCGCATCGCCCCAGCTATCGGCGATCTGGCCGCGAGCTACACCCGCCACCGGCACCTGAAGCGCCGGCAGGCCGGGCGTCGTTTCGGCAACGGTAGTGGTGGGATCGAACGTGACCTTGGGCGACCCAACCACGCGCTCGCCGCCGAACGACAGCAGCGAGGCGAACAAGGCGACCACCAGCACGATACCCCCGAGGACGATCCACCCGATCCGCGTCATGGCGTCAGGCCTGGAAGACCACGACGACCCCCGGCTTGACCATCTGCGCCAGCCGGGCCGCGTTCCAGTTCGCCAGCCGGACGCAGCCATGGCTTTCGGTGCGGCCGATATACTGCGGCTCCGGCGTGCCGTGGATACCGTAATGCGGGATGTTCAGGTCCAGCCACACGACGCCCACCGGACCGTTCGGCCCCGGCGGCAGCATCGCCGCCTTGTCGGTCGCCTTGGCGTCCCAGAACAGGTCCGGATTGTAGTGGAACTTGGGATTGCGGTCGATCACCGTGACCTTGTGGGTGCCCAGCGGCAACGGGTCGTGCTCGCTGCCGGTGGTCACCTGGAACTGCGCGACCAGCTTGCCGGCCGCGTCCAGCACGCGGAGCACCCCGTCGGACTTGTCGACGACGATCTTCTCGCCCTGCGGCTGGACGGCGTCGACGTTGAGCGACGCCAGTGTCTGCTGCCAGTCGGGCTTCAGGCTGGTGTCGTAGGCGCGGCTGCTGGGCAGCGCGTTGGGAAACACCACCATCGTGCCGGGCGTCAACTGCGTCTCGCGCGAGTTGAGCCGGATCAGCACGTCGGGCGTGGTGTGGAACATCTCCGCCAGCTTCTCGAGCGGATTGCGATAGCCGAGCGAGGGCAACTTCGCCTGCTCCATCTCGCTGTGTGGGATCGGATTGACGTAAGGCCCGGCCAGCGCCGCCTCCGTCAACCGCAGTCGAACCGTCGGTCGCCACGCCGCATAAGGATGCAGGGCCGCGAGCGTCGGCTGATCGATCCTGCCGGTAATTGTCAGGCCGCGCGCTTCCTGAAAACCCTTCAGCGCCGCCGTCAACGAAATCCCCGCGCGCCCGTCGAGCGTGCCGGGCGAGAAGCCGAGATGGTCGAGGATCACCTGTACGTGCATGATGTCCTGGTCGATCGCGCCGGGGTCCGCGACGGCGGGGCTGGATGCCGGTGCCGGTCGAGCGGTCGGTCGGGAGGTCGACTGGGCCAGCGCGGCCCCTGCCAGCGCCACTCCTGCTACGCCCGCGAGCATCCACTTGGTCATGCCGATCACCTCAAACCGTTACGCTGGCGCAAGAACGGTCCGGGTGCGCTTTCTATCCCTCCAGCGCCTTCGCGAACGCGGCGACCGCTGCCGCTTCGCCGGCCGGGTCGTCCCAGACCCCGGCGCTGACCGCCAGGAAGTCCGCGCCCGCCGCGACCAGCGGTGCTGCGTTGGCGGGCACGATGCCGCCGATCGCGACCGAGGGAAGCTCGAACATCGACGCCCACCAGCCGAGGATCGAGGGGTCGGGGCGGTGCCGCACCTCCTTGGTGACCGTCGGATAGAACGCGCCGAACGCGACGTAATCCGCCCCCGCCTCGCCCGCCTCCATCGCGAGGTGGCGGCTGTCGTGACAGGTCACCCCGATCTGCACCTCCGGCCCGAGCAGGCGGCGCGCCTCCATCGCATCGCCGTCGTCCTGCCCCAGGTGCACCCCGTCCGCGCCGAGCCGCTTCGCCAGACTGACCGAATCGTTGACGATGAAGGCGACGTCGCGATCGGCGCACAGCCGCTGCAACGGCTCCGCCAGCCGCGCCGCCTCGTGCTGGTCGATCTCCTTCACCCGGAACTGGAACGCCGCCACCGGCCCGGCATCGAGCGCGCGGGCGAGCCGGTCCGGGAAGTCGCCGCCGGTATCGAGCGGCGACACGAGATACAGCTGGCACGGCGGCCGCCGCATATCGCGCCGGAACCGCGCCGCGAAGTCGGGATCGAGCGGACCCAGCGGGTCTTCGGTCAGGTCTGGCTGTGGCATCGCCATCCCCTAGCCACCCGCCGGGGGAGGAGCAAACCGGCGGGCGGTTCAGCCCGCGCTCAGCCGACTTCCGCCACCTCCCGGTCATGCGCACGCTTCTTCTCGCCACCACCATGATATTGGCCACCGCCGCCGATGCCAGGTCGATCGGCCTCCACCAGACACAGCGCGTCGGCCCCTATCGTGTGATGCCGGTGCGGGTCGTCGAGGACAGCCGCTGCCCGATGAACGCGCGGTGCGTCTGGGCGGGCCGGCTGGTGGTGCGCGCGACGATCGTGCGGGGCCGCACCCGGATGACGCGCGACCTGACGCTCGGCGAGCCGGCGGCGCCGGGGTTGGTGCTCGACAGCGTCAGCCCGGATCGCGTCGCGGGCGAACAGCCCGCACCGCGGCCCTACCGCTTCCACTTTGCGGTTGTGCGGCCCGACTGACGGAACTGGCTCAGCCGGTGACGATCGCCAGCACGAACCCGTCCCACTTCTTCACGCCGACCGTCTGCACGGCCGTCGCGGTGAGGCGCGGCTCGGCGGCGATGGCGTTGAACAATGCACGGGTGCCGACGACGCGCGAGTCGTCGCTCGAAGCGTCGAGCACCCTGCCCTCGCGGATCACGTTGTCGACGACGATCGTCGCGCCCGGCCGCGCCAGCCGTAGCGCCTCGCGCAGATAGGTGACGTTGGACGGCTTGTCGGCGTCGATGAAGAAGAAGTCGAACGGCCCGTCCAGCGTGGCCAGCGTCTCGGCGGCGGGCCCGACCAGCACCTCGACGCGGTCGGCGATTCCGGCCCGCGCGATGTTCCCGCGCGCGACGGCGGCATGATGCGGATCGATCTCGAGCGACACGAGCCGCCCGACCGCCGGCAGCGCCCGCGCCAGCTCGATCGTCGAATAGCCGCCAAGCGTGCCCACCTCCAGGATGCGCCGCGCCCCTGCCATCCGCGCCAGCAGGTGCAGCATCCGCCCCTGCGCTGGCGACACGTCGATATCCGGCAGTCCGCCCGCCGCGTTCGCCGCCAGTGTTGCCGCCTGCGTCTCGTCGGTGCCGAGCAGCCGGTCGGCGATATAGCCGTCCACCTCGGCCCAGCGCGGGTCCGGCGCCTCCGTCCGCTCGACCATCAGCGTCGACCCAGCCCGGTCCCGCCCAGCGGCCTCACCTCGGCGGTCGTGGTGAAGTCCGCGATCAGCGGCCGCGCCCCGGCGATCGACGCGCGCACGCCCGGCAGCGACAGCGAGGCGGCGTGGCTCGCCTTGCTGTCCCACGCCTCCGCCACCCACAGCGCATCCGGGTCGGCGAGATCCTCCGACACGACGTAGCTGAGACACCCGGGCATATCGGCGCTGCCCGCCAGCAGCAGCCCGGCGAGCGCCGCGCGTTGCCCCGGCTTCGCCGTAATCCGGCCGATCATGCCGTACCGGTCAGCCGCCCCGCCCGCCGCGACGGCGGTGCCGCCGAGCAGCGTCGCGACCGTCGCGCCGCCGACCAGCGCGCGCCGGTCGATCACTCCTCGTTCTTGTAGATCGCGACGAGCTTGTCGAGCATCGCCAGCGCGTCCTCGCGCGACCGCTGGAACGTGTTGCGGCCGATGATCGAGCCGTTGCCGCCACCGTCGCGGATGTCGCGTGCGTCCTGATAGATCGCGTCCGTCCCTTTTGACGCGCCGCCCGAGAACACGACGACGCGTCGGCCGGCGAAGCTCGACTGGACGACGTGGCGCACGCGGTCGGCCTGCTTCGACCAATCGGTGCCCTCGTACACCTTCTTCGCCTCCGCCTGCTCGATATGGTCGCTCGGCAGCTTGACCTTGATGATATGCGCGCCGAGCAGCGCCGCCATGTGCGCGGCATAGGCGCCGACGTCGAGCGCCAGCTCGCCGTCCTTGGTCAGGGTGCCGCCGCGCGGATAGCTCCACACCACCGTCGCGAGGCCGACCGCGTCCGCTTCCTCGCGCAGCCCGCGCAGCAGCTCCATCGACGCGAAAATGTCGTCGGAGCCCGGATAGATCGTATAACCGATCGCCGCGCAGCCCAGCCGCAGCGCGTCGCCGACGCTGCCGGTCTGGGCCTGCTGAACCGACGTGGCCCAGCTGTTCGAGCTGTTGACCTTGAGGATCGTCGGGATCTGACCGGCGAAGGTATCCGCCCCCGCCTCGATCATCCCCAGCGGCGCGGCGAAGGCGTTCAGCCCGGCGTCGATTGCCAGCTGATAGTGATAGTGCGGGTCGTAGGCGGGCGGATTGATCGCGAACGACCGCGCCGGCCCGTGCTCGAAGCCCTGGTCGACCGGCAGGATGATGACCTTGCCCGTCCCGCCGAGCCGCCCGTGCATCAGGATGCGCGCGAGGTTCGCCTTCACGGCAGGCGAGGTCGCTTCGTACTTGGCGAGAATGGCGGTGACGGCGGGGGTCATGCGAGTTCCTGTGGTTGAAATTACAAAGAAAACCAGCGTCGGAGCGCCTGGTCTACGACGGTCATCACTTCCGGCGAAGTGCTGCCGATCACGTTCCTGATTCGCTCCTGCCGGATGGCCTGGATCAAGTCGATCTCGACCTCACTATCTTCGCGTAGCCCGTTGCCCGCATCACGCCCCATCGGGACGCGATAAAAGAACGCGCCCGTGAGATGAGTGGTGATCGGGCACACGGTAAATATCGGGTGACTGGCATGAGGGCGTCCGCCTGAACGATGAGGCTGGGGCGCGGTTTGGTCGAGGAGTCGCCGCGCCCAACGGTGAGAACGATATTGCCACGGTTCACTCCGGTGCTCTGGCTACGGTCGCGACGGGCCGGGCGGCGAGATCGCTCAAATCATCATCGGCAGCCGCGAATGCCTCCCACACCCGATCCTCCTCCGTCCAACCACGCGCCGCGGCCATCAGCGATTGCCGCTTCGCTTCCGCGAGGAAAGCGGCGTCATTCTGATCCACGTAGCGGCGGATCACGTCACGCGCGATGTCGCTCTTGCTGCGACCCTGGCTCCGCGCGACGCTGGTCAGGCGCCGCTCCAGTTCGCCATCCAACCTGACACCCAGCATGATGCGCTCCGTTTAACACGTTAACTCACGCGATCCGTGCGAAAGTTCAACGCCCGCCTGCTCTGCGGGGCAACATTCCACCGCTCGACCCTATCGAGCGAGTGCCGCGACGCCGGGCAGCGCCTTGCCCTCCATCCATTCCAGAAACGCGCCGCCAGCGGTGCTGACGAAAGTAAAATCGGCCGCCACCCCCGCCTGATTGAGCGCCGCCACCGTGTCGCCGCCGCCCGCGACCGACACCAGGCTGCCGTCCTGCGTCAGCGCCGCCGCCGTCTTCGCCAGCGCGACCGTCGCCGCGTCGAAGGGCGGCGTCTCGAACGCGCCGAGCGGGCCGTTCCAGACCAGCGTGCGGCAATTCTTCAGCACATCGCCCAGCGCCTCCGTCGCCGCAGGCCCGACGTCCAGAATCATCTCGTCGGCGCCGACCTCGTGGACGTTGACCGTCCGCGTCGCCGGGTTCGGCTTGAACTCGGTCGCGACGACCACGTCATAGGGCAGGTGGACGGTGCAGCCCGCGCGGTCCGCCGCCGCCATGATCGCCTCGGCGGTGGACGCCAGGTCATGCTCGCACAGCGACTTGCCGACGTTCACGCCGCGCGCCGCGAGGAAGGTGTTGGCCATCCCGCCGCCGATGATGAGGTGATCGACGCGGGCGACCAGATGCTGGAGCACGTCCAGCTTGGTCGATACCTTCGCGCCGCCGACCACCGCCGCGACGGGGTGTTCGGGGCTGCCGAGCGCCTTGTCGAGCGCGTCCAGTTCCGCCTCCATCTGCCGCCCCGCAAATGCCGGCAGAGCGTGCGCGAGACCTTCGGTCGAGGCGTGCGCGCGGTGGGCAGCGGAGAAGGCGTCGTTGACGTACAGGTCGCCTAGCGCCGCCATGCGCTCCACGACGGCGGGGTCGTTCTTTTCCTCGCCCCCGAAGAAGCGCGTATTCTCCAGCAGCGCGATGTCGCCCGGTTGCAACATCGCCACCGCCGCCGCGTCACCTTCCCAATCGACATAGCGCACTGGTCGCCCGAGCAGCTGTTCGTAGGGCCGCGTCAGCATCGCCAGCGACAGCTCGGGCGCCGGGCCTTTGGGACGCCCGAAATGCGCCAGCACCAGCACGATCGCGCCGCGATCCGCCAGCTCGGTTACCGTCGGCACCGTTGCGCGCATCCGGGTGTCGTCCGTCACCTGCCCGTCCGCCATCGGCACGTTCAGGTCCTCGCGCACCAGCACGCGCTTGCCATGGACGTCGCCCATATCGTCCAGCGTCTTGAATGGCCTGCTCATCCCACCACCTCAATTGTGTCACCGACCACGATCGCCCCGCCTGAGACGACGCGCGTGCAGACGCCGCCTCGCCAGTCCGGCACCAGCGCCCTGAACATTCCCGGCGCGACCGCGTCCATGCGGCTGCACGGATCGCATTCGACCGTTACCTCGAACCAGGCCTCTCCGACCCGCAGCAACGCGCCCGGTCGCTGCGGCAGGTCGATACCGTCGACCAGCAGGTTGCATCGCCGGAGCCACCACGGCGCCTCCACGCCGACCTCGGCGCACGCCGCCAGCCAGTCGCCGCGTTCGAACAGCGTCACTTGGCGCCGGTTGCGCCCGCCGGGCCTGAACAGCCCGCGAAAGTCGCCTTCCACGCCGCGCTCGCACGTCACCTCGGCGCGGTCGAGCACCTCCATCGGTGCCTTGGGCCTTGCCTTGCGCGCGATGCCCGCCAGCACGCCGGTCCCGACCGCAACCGGCAAATCGAGCGGCGGCGCGGTCACCGCGTCAGACGAACCGCGCCATCGCGGTGGCGGTGTCGACCATCCGATTGGAGAAGCCCCACTCGTTGTCATACCAGCTGACGACGCGCACCAGCTTGCCGTCGAGCACCGCCGTCTCCAGGCTGTCGATCGTCGACGACGCCGGCGTGTGGACGATGTCGATCGAGACCAGCGGGTCGGTGGAATAGTCCAGCACACCCTTCATCGGACCCTCGGCCGCCGCCTTGAGCAGCGCGTTGATCTCCTCGCGCGTGGTGTCGCGCCCCGGCGTGAAGGTGAGGTCGATCAGGCTGCCGTCCGGCACGGGCACGCGCACCGCGGAGCCGTCCAGCTTGCCCTTCAGCTCCGGCAGCACCTCGCCCACCGCGCGCGCCGCGCCGGTGGTGGTCGGGATCATGCTCATCGCCGCCGCCCGCGCGCGGCGCAGGTCGGGATGGATCTGATCGAGGATCTTCTGGTCGTTGGTATAGGCGTGGATCGTCGTCATCAGCCCGCGCTGGATACCGACGCTGTCGTTCAGCACCTTGGCGACGGGCGCCAGGCAGTTGGTGGTGCAGCTGGCGTTGGAGACGATATGATGGTCGGCGGTCAACTTGTCGTGGTTGACGCCATAGACGACGGTCAGGTCGACGCCCTTCGCCGGCGCGGAGATCAGCACCTTCTTCGCGCCCGCGTCGATGTGCTTCTGCGCGCTTTCGCGATCGGTGAAGAAGCCGGTGCATTCCAGCACCAGATCGACGCCAAGTTCCTTGTGCGGCAGGTTCGCGGGGTCGCGCTCGGCGGTGACGCGGATGCGCTTGCCGTCGACGACCAGATCCTGGCCCTCGGCCGAGACCTCGCCCGGATAGCGCCCGTGGACGCTGTCGCGGCTGAACAGCCAGGCGTTCGACTTGGCGTCAGCGAGGTCGTTGATCGTCACCAGTTCCAGGGAGTCGCCACCATTTTCCAACATGGCGCGCGCTACCAGACGGCCGATCCGCCCGAAGCCGTTGATCGCAACCTTGACCGCCATGTGAACTGCCCTCGAATGGGGTGGACCGCGAGCCTTGGATGCGGGCGCGCAACGGCGGCGCAACGCGCGACCTGCCACCGAAATGGATGATGCCGGGTCGCCTTCGCCAGCCGCACGCCCGCTGTCAACCGCCGCACGCCCCCCTTGCCGCTCCCGCCACACGGCCTTATCGCCGCCGCCATGGCAGAGCCCCCCGCCGCCGACCGCATCGACGCCGCCCTTTCCCGCATCGACGCCGCCCTCGCCGCCCGCGCGGCCGCGGGCGACGTGCTGTCCCGACGTCACGCCGCGCTGAAGGCGCGAATGGCGGAGGCAGTCGCCGCCCTCGACGACGTCATCGCGCGGGGTCCGGCCTGATGGCCGAGGTCCTGCTCCAGATCGGCGGCCGCACCCATGCTGTCGCCTGTCATGCCGGCGAGGAGGCGCGCGTCAGGATGCTCGGCGCGTTGCTCGACGAGCGCTGGTCCGCCGCGCAACGCGCCGCCGGCGGCGTCAACACCGAACGCGCGATGTTCTTCGTGGCGCTGATGCTCGCCGATACGCTCGACGAGACGCTGCATCGACCGCCCGAGGGCGCCGCGATGAGCGAGACCGCGCTCGCCCGCGTCGCCGACCGGCTGGAACGGCTCGCGCATGCCCTCGAGCAGACGCCTCTTGAGGGTGGGGCGGCAAGCGCCTAGATAGCGATTGGCGGGTTCTGCCCGGTACGAGCCTTTATTATCCCTGAGGCTATTCATCATCCAAAGGGGGCTGTCCCTGCCCGGACCCTGGTCCGACGTATATGGTCCCCACCTGACGTACCGTGCGTCAGTGGATAACCCGGCATACGGCCATGGTGGGCCCGCCACCGCGCCGCCGGCACGCACGCAGCAATTCTGCGTGCGAGACCGGCAAGCGCGGCCGGCGGGAAGCGTCAGCGCTCCCGTCCGACGACGCGGCTTTGCCGCGGCGCGCCTCACCCCCTTCCTTGCAGCAGCGCATTTTCCGAAGCGGCTCGAGTCACGGTCACCGGTCTTGGCGCGGCCGGGCCTTCGCGGAGGAGGGCACCGATGACCAAACCCGCCCTGCGCGCGAAACTTCGCGCGGTCCGCGGCACCGCGGACGGGCCTCCCATCCCTGCCTACCCCGCCTTCGTCGAGCGCCTCGCCCCCGGCCAAGTCGTCGCCAGCTACATCCCGGCCGGCAACGAAGCCGACCCCGCCCCCCTCGTCGCCGCCGCGCTCGCCGCCGGCTGCCGCCTTGCGCTTCCTCACGTCATCGATCGCGCCAGCCCGCTCCGCTTTCTCGCCTGGCGGGGCGACGCGGCGCTGGTCGCGGGCCCGTTCGGCCTGCGCCAGCCCGCCGCCGATCTCCCCGAGTTGGCGCCCGCGATCATCATCACGCCGCTGGTCGGGTTCGACCGGCAGGGCAACCGCCTCGGCCAGGGCGCGGGACATTACGACCGCGCGTTCGGCGAACACCCCACTGCCTGGCGCGTCGGGGTGGCATGGGCCATTCAGCAGGTCGAGGCGTTGACCCCCGACGTGTGGGACGTGCCGCTGCACGCCATCGCCACCGAGCAGGAATGGATAACCCCGTGAACGACCCCGCCATCCCCTCCTGGCGCAAACCCGCCGGCGCGCTCGCCATCCTGCTCCTGATCGCGGTCTGGTGCGTGCTGGTGGCAAGCCTGTCGCGCTACGTGGGCGAATGGTGGTGGCCGGCGCAGCTGGTGTTCTACGTCGTGACCGGCATCATCTGGATCATGCCGCTGAAGCCGCTGCTGCTGTGGATGGAGACCGGTCGCTGGCGGTAGGGATGGTTCATGAACAAGCGGAGCCTCGCTGACCAGCCCGCAAGGTCGCAACCCGCAGCATAGCGAGCATCGAATATAGCTTCAGCAGGCCGAGCGGACTGAGGTGGTTCCGCCTTCTTGGACAGTTTGGCGGCTGAGCTAAGTTATACCCCTGTTGATTTACGCGTGAACACGCCCAAGCCAATCGCGTACCTGGTTCAAGGTCCTGCGCTCCTGATCGGCCTCCAGCACGAAGGCTCTTTCGATATGTGCAGCCGCCCCATGTCGGGCGAGCACGGACGGCGCCTCGCCCACGCCGTAGCCGCCGTGCGTGATGAACGGGCGCAGCGTTTTGCCGCTGAGATCGTGCGATTTTAGAAACGAACGGATCGGCGGCGGTGTGGTCTCGCCCCAAATGGGGAAGCCGAGGAAGATCTCGTCATACTTAGCAATATTGTCGACCTCGGCGGCGAGCGGCGGCTCGAAGCCGCTGTCGCGTTCTTGCTTCGCCTGCGCGACGTGCTGTTCGTAGTCGGCGGGATATGGTCGCGCCGGCCTGATCTCGAACAGGTCGGCGCCGAGCTGGCGGTGCAGCGTCTCGGCGATCACCCGGGTGTTGCCCGACCGCGTCAGGTAAGCGACGAGCGTCTTGGCGCCAGTCATCGGTGTTGATCCTTTATCTTGGGCACAGGCCGACGCGCTTGCGAAGGCAAGGATCGCCGGCGCCGCGAGTAGGGCGCGGCGTGACAGCCCGTCCGGCCCGCTCACGACCGCCTCGGCGGTGCCTCGACCCCGGAAAAGGCCTGCACCGGCGGCGGCAGCCGATCGCCCTTGACCGCGATCGCCGCGACGGCCGCGTTCAGCTCCCGCAGCTCGGCGGGGGTGAAGCGGACCGCCATCGAGCCCGTGTTCTCGGTCATGTGCGCCATCTGGGTAGTGCCGGGGATCGGCACGATCCAGGGTCGCTCGCGACCAGCCAGGCGAGCGCGATCTGAGCGGGCGTCGCCCGCTTGGCGCTCGCCCAGCGCTTCAGCAACGTCACCAGCGCCAGGTTGGCCGTGACGTTCTCGCGCGCGAAGCGGGTCTCGCCGCCGCGGATGTCGCCGGGCGCGTAGGCGGTCTGTACGTCGATCGCGCCGGTCAGGAAGCCCACGCCCAGAGGGCTCCAGCAAACGAAGCCGATGCCGAGCTGCTCGCACAGCGGCAGCACCTCGGCTTCCGGACCGCGCCACAGCATCGAGTATTCGTTCTGAACGGCGGTCAGGGGCAGCTCGGCATGGGCGCGGCGCAGCGTGCCCAGCCCCATCTCGGACAAACCCCAGTGGAGCACCTTGCCCTGGCGCATCAGGTCTCCGACCGCGCCGGCGACGTCCTCGATCGGCACCGCCGGATCGACGCGGTGCTGGTACACCATGTCGAGGCGATCGGTCCGCAACCGCTTCAGCGATCCTTCCACCGCCGCCTTGATGTGCTCCGGACGGCTATCGAGCGGGTCGCCGGCAACCCGCTTGCCGTCCGGACCGATGTTCCACCCGAACTTGGAGGTGATGACGACCTGGTTTCGGAACGGCTGCGCGGCCTCGCCCAGAATTAGTTCGTCCTCGAACGGGCCATAAGCCTCAGCCGTGTCGAACAGGGTGACGCCTCGCTCGTGAGCCGCACGGATGATGCGGATCATCTCCGCCCGATCGGGGATCGTCGTTTGATAGGTCCGATGCATGTTCTGCACGCCGAGCCCCACGCTGGAGACCTCCAGCGACCCGAGCTTGCGGCGCCCGCCGTCGCGCCGGGCCGCGGGCGGCGCGGCAGTGGCGCCATGTGCCGCGCCGAGCGATGCGGCGGCCAGCCCGACGCCCGCGGCGCCGAGCAGGCTGCGCCTGCTCACCTGTCCTGATGCTGCTCCATTCATCGCGCTCGCTTCCTCAATCTGGTCGGTGTGCATGGCGGTCGCCAACCTAGAGCTTGCGGGTGCCGAGCCGTTTCACCATCGCCGGGTCGCGATGGTCGAAGAAGCTGCTGGCCTTCTGGTCGAGCCCGGCGATCGCGGCGATGTCATCGCCATCGAGCTCAAAGTCGAAGATCCAGAAGTTCTCGGCCATACGCTCCTTGCGCACCGACTTCGGGATGGCGACGATGCCGCGCTGGTTGAGCCACCGCAGCACCACCTGCGCGACGCTCTTGCCGTGCTTGCGGCCGATCCCGGCGAGCACCTCATTGGAGAACAGCCCGTTCCTGCCCTCGGCGAACGGTCCCCAGGCTTCCTGCTGGACCTTGTACTCGGCCAGGATCGCCTCGGCCTCGTGCTGCTGGTGGAAGGGATGCGTCTCGATCTGGTTGACCGCTGGCGTCATCACATTGTGGAGCACGAAGTCGGCGAGGCGATCGGGGTAGAAGTTGCTGACGCCGATCGCGCGAATGCGCCCAGCCTTGTGCAGCTCCTCCATCGCCCGCCATGCGCCATACACGTCGCCATAGGGCTGATGGATCAGGTAGAGGTCGAGATAATCGAGGCCGAGCTTGTTGATCGAGCGCTCGAACGCGGCCTTGGCGCCCTCATAGCTGGCGTCTTCGATCCAAAGCTTGGTCGTGACGAACAGCTCGCCCCGGTCGATGCCGTGGTTGCGGATCGCGGCGCCGACCGCCTCCTCGTTCCCGTAGGAGGCGGCGGTGTCTAGCAGGCGGTAGCCCACGTCGATCGCATCGCGGACGCTGCGCTCGCACTCGGCCGGGTCGGGCACCTGGAAAACGCCGAAGCCGAGGCTCGGCATGGCGACGCCGTTGTTCAGCGTCACGGTCGGCATGTTGCTATTGCTATCCTGGCTCATGCTCGATCTCCTGAAAATTGTGCGTCCGTTACCTTTTCCATCCAGGTGACGGCCGCTCCGTCCTTCTTCTCGGCGATGGCGATGTGGCTCATCGCGCAGCCGGGCGAGGCGCCGTGCCAGTGCTTCTCGTCCGGCTCGAACCAGACGATGTCGCCGGGTCGCACCTCCTCGACGGCGCCACCCTCGCGCTGGACCCGGCCGAGACCTGTCGTCACCAGCAGGGTCTGGCCGAGCGGGTGCGTGTGCCAGGCGGTGCGGGCGCCAGCCTCAAAGGTCACGGTCGCCCCGCTGATCGCGCCGCTGCCGCTGAACGGAGCGTCAATCCGCACGGTGCCTGTGAACCACTCGCTTGGCCCTTGGGCCGAGGGCTGCGCGCCGCTGCGCTTGATCTCCATGTTCGTTTCTCCTTAGCGTCAACGGTTGATGAGGTTCTGGTGCGAGGCGGGGTAGCGTTCGCCCACGACCTTGATGCCGTCGAGCGCCTGTTCGATGCGGGCGAGATCGTCGCCGGTCAGGACGACGTCAGCGCCGCCCAGATTCTCTTCCAGCCGGTGAAGCTTGGTGGTGCCGGGGATCGGCACGATCCACGGCCGCTGCGCGAGCAGCCAAGCGAGCGCGACCTGCGCAGGCGTCGCGCCCTTTTCGAAGGCCATCGTGCCGACGAGGTCGACCAGCGCCTGGTTGGCGGCCATCGCGTCGGCCTGGAAACGGGGAACGGTGCTGCGGAAGTCATCCTTACCGAACACTGTCTTCGGGTCGAGCTTGCCGGTCAGGAAGCCCTTGCCGAGCGGCGCGAATGGCACGAAGCCGATGCCGAGTTCCTCCAGCAGCGGCAGGATCTCCGCCTCCGGCTCGCGCCAGAACATCGAGTATTCGCTCTGAAGTGCGGCGACCGGCTGCACAGCATGGGCGCGGCGGATCGCGTCGGGGCCGGCCTCCGACAGCCCGAAATACTTGACCTTGCCTGCCTGGATCAACTCCTTTACCGTGCCGGCGACGTCCTCGATCGGCACGTTCGGGTCGACCCGATGCTGGTAGAGCAGGTCGATGCGGTCGGTGCGAAGCCGCATAAGGGCCTCGTCAGCCACCTGGCGGATGCGCTCGGGGCGGCTGTCCAGCCCTTGCGCCGGCACGCCGTTGACGAAGCCGAACTTGGTGGCGATCACGACTTGGTCGCGCACCGGCGCCAGCGCCTCGCCGACCACCTCCTCGTTGTCGCCGGGACCATAAGCCTCGGCGCTGTCGAAGAAGGTGACGCCGCGCTCGTGCGCCGCGCGGATCAGCGCCACCGCCTCGCTGCGGTCGGTCGCCGGACCGTAGCCGAAGCTCAGGCCCATGCAGCCAAGGCCAAGCGCTGAGACCTCAAGTTCGGAGCGGCCGAGTTGTCGCTTCTGCATCATCTAATTCCTTGGTTGGCGGAATGGCGCGTTGTGCCGGACAAGGGGCCGTCCCTACGCTTACGAGAACTAGCGATCCCGACTGTTATCGATTAGAGCCTGCAATCGGGAAGCCGCGATAAGGTCAGCTAATCAATGAGTGTCGAGAACTTCAACGACCTTGCCGCTTTCGTGGCAGTCGCGAAGGAACGCAGCTTCACGCGCGCCGCAGCGAAGCAGGGTGTCTCGCAATCGGCGCTGAGCCAGACAATCAAGGCCTTGGAAGCGCGGTTGGGCGTGCGGCTGCTGGCGCGTAGCACGCGGAGCGTGTCGGCGACGGAAGCGGGCGAGCGGCTGCTGCGCACCTTGGCGCCGCGCTTCGAGGAGATCGAGCAGGAGTTGGGCGCGCTCGGCGCGCTGCGCGACAAGCCCGCGGGGACGGTCAGGATCACCGCCGGTGAGCACCCGGCGGTTTCGATCCTGCAACCCGCCCTCCAGCGCATCCTGCCCGACCACCCGAACATCCACGTTGAGATCGTCGTCGATTACGGGCTGACCGACATCGTGGCGCAGGGTTACGATGCCGGCGTGCGGCTAGGCGAGCAGGTCGCCAAGGACATGATCGCGGTGCGGATCGGCCCCGACATGCGGATGGCCGTGGTCGGCTCGCCCGCATATTTCGCGGCGCGCTCGCGCCCCGAGACGCCCCAGGACCTGACCGCACACAACTGCATCAATATCCGCCTGCCGACCTATGGGGGATTGTTCGCTTGGGAGTTCGAACGCGACGGTCGCGAGCTTCGTGTGCGGGTCGAAGGGCAAGTGGTGGTCAACCACGGAGCGGTGCGGCTCGCCTCCGTCCTCGACGGCCTCGGCCTGGCCTACGTGCCCGAGGACCAGATCGTCGACCATGTCGCCTCCGGGCGCCTAATGAGGGTGCTGGAGGACTGGTGCGCACCGTTCTCGGGCTACCACCTCTACTATCCTAGCCGGCGGCACGCCTCTCCGGCGTTCGCGGTCGTGGTGGATGCGCTCCGTCTCACCGGCACACGGAGCGCGTCGGTCAGAAACTGAGTAGCCCGGCGGCTTGACCATCTGCTTCACGAATCTGTGAACCGACTGCCGACGGGCAGGTTCGCTATCCCGTGCCACGCAGGTCCGGTTTTAGTGTCAAAGGAAACGCTCCGCCTCGACGAGCTGAAGCGCACCTCCGCCGGGTCCTGTCACAGAGGCCGGGTTTTGGTGTGAAAGGATTCAGTGGATGTGCAACGACTACGAACAGCACGTGAAGTGGCGCGAGTATCAAGACATGATGCAGGCGCTCGCCTTGGGCACACCTACAGACCAGTCCGAGCGCGACCTTCCGCAAGCCGGCGACATAAGGATCAACGACGTCGGACCGGTCATGCGCGCGGCCGGAAACGGGATCGAGCTGGCACCCATGCGGTTCGGTTTTCCGCCATCGGCTCCGAAGGGCGGTCCGGTCTTCAACTTCCGGTCTGAAGGGCGGAGGTTCGACAAGAGCCACCGCTGCCTGATCCCTGCATCGGCTTTCTTCGAGTTCACCGGCTCGAAATATCCGAAGGCGAAGCATCGATTCACGCTGAGCGACGCACCGTTCATGGCCATCGCGGGCCTGTGGCGCGAAGGCGACGGGACCCAGCCGGCCGCTTTCACGATGCTGACGACGAACCCCGGGCCGGACGTGGCGCCGTATCATAACCGTCAGATCGTGGTGCTCCGGCCTGAGGATTGGTCCGCATGGATCGACCTCGGTCGCCCCGAATCAGACCTGCTGCGGCCGCTTCCCGCCGGCGCGTTGACCGTTGAGACGGTTCGGGCAGTCACGACGTGACCGAGTATCCGCGTACGCCTGATGGTCGCTACTTCGTCGTCCGGGCGCGCCTCTGGAGGACCAGCAATCCCCACCTTCCGGAACGCGAGCGGGAACGGCTCGTGGGCGAGCTGATGGCGGCCCGGCGAGCCGTGCGTGACACCGCCGGCAGGCCTGCCGAAACCGCATCGGCGCGGGCAGCCGTCGATGCAGCCAAGGTCGCGCTGGGCGAGCGAGGCCCCGTGTGGTGGGACGACGGCGCGCCCGATTACAACCGGCACACGGCAAGAACGACGCCGTATGCGGATTGGGCTGCGGCGCTGGACCCGACGGATCAGGGCCGCCCTTTTGCACGCTAGCGTTTCCCGCTGCACTTCTACGATCACCTTGGCCTTCCCGGGACGAACGAGCTGCCGTTTGGTGGCGATAGCTCACGACGGAGGCTGAGATGATTGATCTACATAGCTTGCCTGTTGCGGCGGTGCCGGCGAAACCGGGCGCATCGGCCAGCTACATGAAGCGCACCGTACGGCGTTCAGAACTTCGCCGCATCGTTCCGCTGGCCGACACGACGATCTACGAGATGGAGCAGCGAGGCGAGTTTCCCCGCAGATTCTACCTGACACCCCGCTGCGCTGCGTGGGACCTCGATGAAGTGGAGGCCTGGCTCGAGGCGCGTCGGCGGACCTCGGAAGTGCCGACGGCGCCAGATGTGCGGCTGCGTCGTTCCAGACCTATGCGGACGTCTCAGGGGTGAGCAGCTCCAGCGACGGCGGATAGAGCTTGGGCGTGTACGTTCGCCCCTCCACCCACGCGTCGACGATGTTGGCCCACTCCTGAAGCATGTGCCGTCGCTGCGGCTCATACTCGGCCTTGTTGTAGACGCCGCGGGAGGATCTGGAGTCTTCGTGCGCGAGCGCCTTCTCGATCCAATCGCGGTTGAACCCGAGATCGTTGAGCAGCGTCGATCCCGTCCGTCGTAGATCATGGACCGTGAACGGCGCCAACGCCTGCCCGTTCGTCTTTGCCGCATCGACAACGGAGTAGGTGACCCGGTTGACGGTCGCGCGGGACATGGGCGCGTCCGCATCGTAGCGGGACGGCAGCAGGTAGCTCGAATTGCCGGCACATGCCTTGAGCGCGATCATGATGTCGAGCGCCTGCTGGGACAGGTACGCGCCGCTTCTCCCGCTGCTTTTCCAGCGCAGGCGACTTCCCTTCGGCGACGAGCTTGCGGGCTGTCATGCAGGGTTCCCGCGCCTCGGCAAGGGACAGCCCGCCGGGGCCATATTTGCCGAAGGTCAGCGTCTCGCGCCGTCCGTGCAGCCGGTAGTCATAGCGGAAGGCAATCTGGCCTGTAGGCGAAACCGCCGCGTACATACCGTCACGGTCAGCGACCTTGTACGTTTTTTCCTGTGGTTTGAGGCGCTTGAGAGCGAGGTCGGTGAGCATGGATCGAGGCTCTTGACGGTAAAACTCGGCCTTCGTCGACCTAAGCTTACCGTCAGAAATTATACCGTCAATCTTTCCAATTTGGTAGTAACAACAGCAGGATACGGGCAAACGGAAAATCCGATTGACAATCAGTTTTTGCGCCGCGGCATTCGAGGCTGGTGAGCCACAAAAAAGTACCGTCAGCTATACCGTCAGGTGGTATCGCTTACCCGCAATTGCCAGCGATAGGTGGCGAGCGCTAAGTCACTGACCTATGACGGGATATGGGGCATAAACCGATTGCCTGCGATAGCTGCCGAACGACCGGGAATTATTCCCACTCGATCGTCCCCGGCGGCTTCGAGGTATAGTCGTACGTCACCCGGTTCACGCCCCGAACCTCGTTGACGATCCGCGTCGCCACCCGCGCCAGGAACCCGCCCGGAAACTCGAAACACTCCGCCGTCATCCCGTCCGTCGACGTCACCGCGCGCAGTGCCAGCACGTTGTCGTAGGTTCGGCCGTCGCCCATCACGCCCACCGAGCGCACCGGCAACAGCACCGCGAACGCCTGCCAGATCGCATCGTACAGCCCGGCGTTGCGGATCTCCTCCAGATAGATCGCGTCCGCCTTGCGCAGCGTGTCGCACCGCGCCTTGGTGACTTCACCCGGAATACGGATCGCCAGGCCCGGCCCCGGAAACGGGTGCCGCCCGACGAAAGACTCCGACAGGCCCAGCTCGCGGCCCAGCGCGCGGACCTCGTCCTTGAAAAGCTCACGCAGCGGCTCGACCAGCTGCATGTCCATCCGCTCCGGCAGGCCGCCGACATTGTGGTGGCTCTTGATCGTCACCGACGGACCGCCGGTGAAGCTGACGCTCTCGATCACGTCGGGATAGAGCGTGCCTTGCGCCAGGAACTTGGCGCCGCCGATCTTCTTCGCCTCTGCCTCGAACACCTCGATGAAGGTCTTGCCGATGAACTTGCGCTTCGCCTCCGGGTCGGTGATCCCGGCCAGCCCGTTCATGAATAGCGTCTCGGCGTTCACGTGAACGAGCGGAATGTTGTAATGTCCCCGGAACAGCGACACGACCTGATCCGCCTCGCCCGACCGCATCAGCCCGTGATCGACGAATACGCAGGTCAGCTGTTCGCCGATCGCCTCGTGGATCAGCACCGCCGCGACCGCGCTGTCCACCCCACCCGACAATCCGCAGATCACGCGGCCCGTGCCGACCTGCTTGCGGATGTCAGCGATCTTCGCCGCGCGATATTCCGCCATCGTCCATTCACCGGCACAGCCGCAGACATGGCGCACGAAGTTGGCGAGCAGCTTCGCGCCGCCCGGTGTGTGCACCACCTCGGGATGAAACTGGACGCCGTAGAACCGCCGGGCCTCGTCGGCGACCACGGCATAGGGCGCGCCGTCCGACGTCCCTACCGGCACGAAACCGGGCGCCAGCGCATCGACCTTGTCGCCGTGGCTCATCCACACCTGGTGCCGCTCGCCCGCCGCCCACAGCCCGTCGAACAACGCGCAGGGGGCCGCCACCTCGACGAATGCCTTGCCGAACTCGCCGCCGTCGCCCGATATCACGACATTGCCGCCGAGCTGTGCGCTCATCAGCTGCTGGCCATAGCAGATCCCCAGCACCGGTATGCCAGCCTCGAACATGTGCTGGGGCAGTCGCGGGCTGTCGTCCGCGGTCACCGATGCCGGCCCACCCGACAGGATCAGCCCCCGCGGCCGCAGCCGCGCGAACGCCTCGGCGGCTTGCGTGAACGGCGCGATCTCGCTGTACACCCCCGCCTCGCGCACGCGCCGCGCGATGAGCTGCGTTACTTGGCTGCCGAAATCGACGATCAGGATGGTGTTGGGGTGCTGCATGCCGGGCCTTTAGCAGCGCGCCCGGCGCGAGTCAGCCGGAAGTCCGCAGCAGGAGCGCAATAGGAAGGTCCTGAGGCCTACCCAACGAAGGTCCTGGCCGGTTGCGCTAGGGTCGGTGCCGACCGCTCATTCAACATCCCGACACCGGGGGCCGACCGCCCGAAATAGCGACGTGAACGGACCTCCGTCACCACCGATGACGGCGCTGTGGCCCGCGCCTGCGGCTAGAGCAGTTTCCGCGCGACGTGAATCGTTTCGGGATTCCCAAGCGGGTTGAAGTCTGATTCAGCCTGGTCTCCGGTGACGGGAGGCCGGGACATATGGGCAAGCCGTTGTCGATGGATCTGCGCGAGCGTGTGGTGGGCGCTATCTCGGGAGGGATGTCGCGTCGCGCGGCGGCGGAGCGCTTCGGGGTGAGCGCGGCCAGCGCGGTGAGGTGGGCGATGCTTCAGCGTGACCATGGCAAGCCCGCGGCCAAGCCGCAGGGCGGCGACACGCGCTCGACGGCGACCCAGGCCAAGGCGGTGCGGATATGGGCATTGTATGAGTCCACCCCCGACATCACCCTTGCCGAGCTGCGCGCGGCGCTGGCTGCCGAAGGGGTCGATCGCGGTGTCGACGCTGTGGCGCTTCTTCGCGCGTCACCACCACACGCGCAAAAAAAGACCGGTCATGCGCAGGAGCAGGATCGCCCCGACGTGCTGAGCGCGCGCGAGGCGTGGTTCGACGGCCAGCTCGACCTCGATCCCGAAACGCTGATCTTCGTGGACGAGACCGGGGCCAGCACCAAGATGGCCGCCGGTACGGACGCGCTCCTCGCGGCGAGCGGCTTCGCATGGCCGTGCCCCACGGCCATTGGATGACGACCACCTTTGTCGGCGGGCTGCGGCTCTCGGGCATGACAGCGCCGCTCGTCATCGATGGGCCGATGACGGGAACCTGGTTCGAGGCCTGGGTTACCCAGGCTCTTGCCCCGACGCTCAGGCCTGGCGACGTCGTGATCCTCGACAACCTGCCTGCCCACAAGAGCGCTGCTGCGCGCGCGGCGATCGAGGCGCAGGGCGCCCGGCTGCTCTTCCTCCCGCCCTACTCGCCCGACTTCAACCCGATCGAGAACGCCTTCGCCAAGCTCAAGGCGCTCCTGCGCAAGGCCGCCGCACGCACCGTCGACGACCTCTCCCGCGCGATCGGCGCCGCCATCGCTACCTTCACGCCAGCGGAGTGCGCCAACTACTTCGCCGCCGCCGGATACGATGCATACTGAACGGAATCTGCTCTAGATCGGATAGACGCAGGAACCCGCCGCTTCGCCCGACGCGGCCATGATCTTCACCACGGGACTCGTCTTGCTGTCGGTGTTCTCACGCGCCGTTCCGGGAACCGCTGCTCCCGCTAGCGCTAGACCCATCAGCGCCTTTATGGCCGATCCGTGATGATCCGCACCAATTAGGAACAGATCATCACGCACTTGGGCTGTCGGCAATCTGAGACGCTTGTGCAACGACCGTGAAACGGCCGGGCTTACGCCGCCAGGTCGTAATCCTCGTCGTCGCTCATCACCGGGCCGCTGTCTTGGCCCTTGGCACTCGTGTCGCGATCGACGAACTCGATGATCGCCATCGGCGAGGCGTCCGAGGCCCGGATGCCGGCCTTGATGATACGGGTGTAGCCGCCGTTGCGCTCGACATAGCGACCCGCCAACACGTCGAACAGCTTCACCAGCTGCACGTCGTCCAGCAACCGCGCGTGCGCCAGGCGGCGGTTCGATAGGCCGCCCTTCTTCGCCAGCGTGACGAGCTTCTCGACATAGGGCCGCAGCTCCTTCGCCTTGGCGACGGTGGTGGTGATCTGCTCGTGCTTGATGAGGGCCGCCGCCATGTTGCGGAACAGAGCCGTCCGGTGGGCGGAGGTACGCTGCAGCTTACGGCCGCCGACGCGATGACGCATGGGTAGGTCCTTTCAGGTTCGTGGCCGCGCCGTGTCAGGTACGCGACCCCAGGCGGAAGGAACCCGCCCGGCAGAGCGCGTCCCAAACCGCAGTCACCCCGAAAAGTCAAGCTGTCGCAACTCGGCCTTGATGCCGCACACCGTCCGAATCGCAGGCTGAGCGCTCTAGACAGGGAGGCGAGCCGAACCCTGTCGGTAGTTAGCCCGGCGGCAAGCGGATACCGCGGATCGACGGCACCTAAATGCTGCACCGTCACGGTCCGGCCTACAAAAAAGCCCCGGCAATGCCGGGGCTCCAACGCCGATCGGGTCGGTGTCACGGCATGCGCCGCTCTCCCGCCCGTCGGTCTACGCCATCTCGCGAATAGCTCGCGCTACCCGCGAGCGGCAATCACCCCATGATTTCCTGTTCCAGCTTCTTCGCCATTTCCTCGATGTTCTCCGGCGGCCAGCCCGGAATTTCCATCCCCAGCCGCAACCCCATCGATGACAGCACTTCCTTGATCTCGTTCAACGACTTGCGACCGAAGTTCGGCGTCCGCAACATCTCGGCCTCGGTTTTGCCGACCAGATCGCCGATATAGATGATGTTGTCGTTCTTCAGGCAATTGGCCGAGCGAACCGACAGCTCCAGCTCGTCGACCTTCTTGAGCAGGTAGCGGTTGATCTGCTGCGTATCCCCGGTGATCTCGGTGGTCTGCACCGGCTGGGCCTGGCCGATCGGCGCCGACGCGCGGGGCAGCGCACCCTCGTCGAACTGGACGAACAGCGCCAGCTGGTCCTGCAGGATGCGGCCCGCATAGCCGACCGCGTCCTCCGGCGTCACCGTGCCGTCCGTCTCGACCGTCAGCGTCAGCTTGTCGTAATCCAGGTCTTGGCCGACGCGGGTCGGATCGACCTTGTAGCTGACCTGGCGCACCGGCGAATAAAGCGCGTCGACCGGGATCAACCCGATCGGCGCGTCGGCCGGACGGTTCGCGGTGGCGGGGACATAGCCCTTCCCCGTGTCCGCGGTCAGCTCCATGTTCAGCGTCGCACCCTCGTCCAGGTGACAGATCAGCAGGTCCTTGTTCAGGACCTCGATGTCGCCGGACACCGCGATGTCGCCGGCCTTGACGTCCGCCGGGCCGGTCGCGGACAGCTGCAGCCGCTTGGGGCCTTCGCCCTGCATCCGCAATGCGATCTGCTTCACGTTGAGGACGATGTCGGTCACGTCTTCGCGCACGCCCGCCAGGCTGGAGAACTCGTGCAGCACGTTCTCGATCTTGATGGAGGTGACGGCGGCACCCTGCAGGCTCGATAGCAGCACGCGGCGCAGCGCGTTGCCCAGCGTCAGGCCGAAGCCCCGCTCCAGCGGCTCGGCGACGAAGGTCGCGCGACGCTTGCCGTCACCGCCCGCCTTGCGCTCCAGCGCGGTGGGCTTCTTGAGTTCCTGCCAGTTCTTTGCGTTGACGGCCAAGGTTAGTCCCCGGTGTTGGGCCGGAAGAGGGGGCGCCTCCAGCCAAGAAAAGAAACGACCCCGGCGCGTCCGCCGGGGGTCGGTATAGGTTAGACCCGCCGCCGCTTGGACGGCCGCACGCCGTTGTGCGGAATGGACGTTACGTCGCGGATCGAGGTGATCTGGAAACCGACGGCCTGCAGCGCGCGCAACGCCGACTCGCGCCCCGATCCCGGACCCTTCACTTCGACTTCCAGCGTCCGCACGCCGTGCTCGGCCGCCTTCTTGCCGGCGTCCTCCGCCGCGACCTGTGCCGCGTACGGGGTCGACTTGCGCGAACCCTTGAACCCCATCATCCCGGCGCTCGACCAGGAAATCGCATTTCCCTGCGCGTCGGTGATGGTGATCATCGTGTTATTGAACGATGCGTTGACATGCGCCACGCCGGAAGTGATGTTCTTCCGTTCACGGCGACGGATACGCTGCGGTGCCTGAGCCATTTATTCTATCCTGATACTTGAGAAGCTATGGGCGGACTGCGCTCACGCGCAGCTCAAGCTCACTTCTTCTTGCCAGCGATCGGCTTCGCCTTACCCTTGCGGGTACGGGCATTGGTGTGAGTGCGCTGGCCGCGGACCGGCAGCCCCTTGCGATGACGCAGGCCGCGATAGCAGGCGAGGTCCATCAGACGCTTGATGTTCATCGCGGTCTCGCGACGCAGATCGCCCTCGACCGAATGGTCGGCATCGATCGTCTCGCGGATCTGCAGCACTTCCTGATCGGTCAGATCCTGAACGCGACGCTCGGGCGCGATGCTCAGCTTGTCGGTGATCGCCTTGGCCTTGCTCGGGCCGATCCCGTGAATATAGGTCAGCGCGATGACCACGCGCTTGTTGGTCGGGATGTTAACCCCCGCGATACGTGCCATGATATACTCCTTCTGCTCCACAGGCCCGGCATGGCAGCACGAGGCCCATCTCATCGCGTTCAAATCCGAAACGCACGACAACGGCGAGCGCAAACATGCGCCGCCGGAACCGGTGTGTTCGGGATATGGCTAATTAGGGACGTGCGTGGCGGCTGTCAACACGACGCCGGAACCATCGGAGACGATATGCGTGCTAGTCGGCCCGGCACGCACCTTACCTGTCGAGGATCGACTCGATTGCCTGTGTGACCTGACCGATCTCGGCCATCCCATCGACCTGCGCCACCAGCCCACGGGCGTCGTAGAACGGCAGGATCGGCGCGGTTTCGCCGCGATAGATCGCCATCCGGGTCGCGATCGTCTCGGCGGTATCGTCCGGACGACGCTTGAACTCGGTCGAGCCACAGACGTCGCAGACGCCGGCCTCGGCCGGCTGCTTGAAGCGATCGTGATAGCCCTCGCCGCACTTGGCGCAGGTATACCGTCCGACGATCCGCTCGGTCAGTGCCGCCTCATCGACCGTCAGCTCGACGACATGATCCAGTTGCTGCCCGCGCTCGGCTAGCAACAGGTCGAGCGCCTCGGCCTGCGCGGCGGTACGCGGGAAGCCGTCAAAGATGACGCCGGGGCCGGTATCGCCCCCCGCTTCCTCCTTCAAGGAGTCCAGCCGCTCGCCGATCAGCGCCGAGACGATCGCGTCGGAGACGAGTTCACCGCGCGCCATGATGTCGCGCACCTGCAGGCCCACGGGCGTGCCCGCGTCCTTGGCGGCGCGCAGCATGTCGCCGGTTGACAGCTGCACCATGCCGCGCTCCGCGACGAGACGGCTCGCCTGCGTGCCCTTGCCGGCGCCCGGCGGGCCGAGAAGTATGATATTCACGCGAACGCTCCCTGTTCGTTCGTATGCCAACTTAGCGCAGGCGCCCGCCCTTGAGCTTCGACTTCTTGATGAGGTCGCCATATTGATGCGCGAGCAGATGGCTCTGGATCTGCGTCACCGTATCCATCGTGACGTTGACCACGATCAACAGCGACGTGCCCCCCAGATAGAAAGGGATGCTCAGCGCCGTCACCAGATACTCC
The DNA here is from genome assembly GCF_965200135.1 of Sphingomonas sp. Classification (GTDB taxonomy): domain Bacteria; phylum Pseudomonadota; class Alphaproteobacteria; order Sphingomonadales; family Sphingomonadaceae; genus Sphingomonas. The sequence continues at coordinate 91,024 of NZ_CBDATK010000009.1, read as the reverse complement.
GGCAACAGGCAGATCACCGTCAGGTACGCCGCACCGATCACGGTGATACGGGTGAGCACGTAGTCGAAATACGTCTCGGTGTTCTTGCCCGGCCGGATGCCCGGAATGAAGCCGCCATAGCGCTTCAGATTGTCGGCCGTCTCCTCCGGGTTGAAGACAACCGCGGTGTAGAAGAACGAGAAGAAGATGATGCCAGCCGCGTACAGCCCCATGTACACCGGGCTGCCATGCTGAAGATACTGGTTCAGCGTCAGGATGAAGTCACCCCACCGGCTCTCCCCCGCGACATGGCTGCCGGCGAACTGCGAAATGGTCAGCGGCATCAGCAGCAGCGACGACGCGAAGATCGGTGGAATGACACCGGCGGTGTTGATCTTGAGCGGCAGATGGCTGCGCTCCGCCTGCATCCCGCGCTGCGTCTGCCGCTTGGGATACTGGATCAGAATGCGGCGCTGGGCGCGCTCCATGAAGCAGATGAACAGGATCAGCGCCGCGACCGCCGCGATGATGCCGATCAGCTGCCCGCCGCCGATGTTACCCTGCCCGGAGCGAGCGCCCTCCAGCAGGTTGACCAGCGTCGTCGGCAGGTTGGCGACGATGCCCGCCATGATGATGAGCGACACGCCGTTGCCGATCCCACGACTGGTGATCTGCTCGCCGATCCACATCAGGAACATCGTGCCGCCGACCAGCGACACGACGGCTGCGACCCGGAACAGCATGCCGGGCTCGACCACGGCCTGGATGCCGTTGTTCGCACCGATCGTCTCGAGCCCGCGAGCGATGAAATACCCCTGGATCGCGGTCAGCAGCACGGTGCCATAGCGGGTGTACTGGTTGAGCTTCTTGCGTCCGCTCTCGCCCTCTTTCTTGATGGCCGCGAGCTGCGGGGAAAGCGACGTCGCGAGCTGCACCACGATCGAGGCGGTGATGTACGGCATCACGCCAAGCGCGATCAGGCTCATCCGCTTCAGCGAACCGCCCGAGAAGGTGTTGAAGAAATCGAGCACACCGCCCGCCGTCTTGTCGGACAGCAGGCCGAGCGCGGTCGGGTCGATGCCGGGCAGCGGGACATAGCTGAGCGCGCGGAACACGATCAGCGCGCCGATGGTGAACCACAGCCGCTTCTTGAGGTCGGTCGCCTGCGCCAGCTTGCCTGGGCTGAGACCAAGGGAAAGTCGATCGGCTGCGGATGCCATGAAATAGTCCCGGAAACATGAACGGCGGGGCGTGTCTTACCCCGCCCCGCCGCTCATATAGGCGCGCGAGGCGCCTTGTCTAATGGGTGGGTGTCAGGCCTTGCGAGCGGCCAGGCGCTCGGCGCGAACCTTGCCCTTCTTCGCCGCGGCCTTTTCGGCCGCCGGGACGACGACCGGAATGGTCAACGTGCCACCCGCCTTTTCGACCGCTTCACGCGCTGCGGCGCTGGCGCCAGCGACGGTGATGGTCAGCGCAGTCGTCAGCTCGCCCTTCGCCAGCAGCCGGACGCCGTCCTTGCCGCCGCGCGCGAGACCCGCCGCCTTCAGCGCGGCATGGTCCAGATCGGCACCCGTCAACTTGCCCGCGTCGATCGCCTTCTGGATCGCGCCCAGGTTCACCTCGGCATAGTCCTTGGCGAAGATATTGTTGAAGCCACGCTTCGGCAGCCGCATGTGGAGCGGCATCTGCCCGCCCTCGAAGCCGGCGATCGAGACGCCTTCGCGGCTCTTCTGACCCTTCTGGCCACGACCGCCGGTCTTGCCCTTGCCCGAACCGATGCCGCGTCCAACGCGGATCTTGGACTTGCGGGCACCGTCGTTGTCGCGGAGTTCGTTCAGTTTCATGATATGCACTCGCTTTCGCTTTTGTCGCGCTGAATGAAGAAGGGGGCCGATAGCCCCCTCCCCCGTGTTTGTCACCGGTCAGGTGGAGGGCTCAGCCCTCCTGAACCTCGACCATGTGCTGCACCTTGCGGATCATGCCGCGGACCTCGGGGGTGTCCGTCAGCTCCGACACGCGGTGCATCTTGTTGAGCCCCAGGCCGATCAGCGTCGCGCGCTGATCGCCGGTGCGGCGGATGGGCGAACCCGTCTGTTTGATCTTGATCGTCGCCATTTCGCTTACTCCACGACCGCCAGGGCTTCCGCCTCGGCCGTCTGCGCGTCGGCGCCGTGGCCTCGGCCGAGCAGGTCGGCGATCTTCTTGCCACGCCGCTGCGCCACCGCCTTGGGGCTGGTCTGATCGCCCAGCGCCTGGAACGTCGCGCGGATCATGTTGTACGGGTTCGACGTGCCGACCGACTTGGTCACCACATCGGCGACGCCCAGCGACTCGAAGATCGCACGCATCGGACCGCCGGCGATGATGCCGGTGCCCGGCGGTGCCGCACGCAACGTCACGCGACCGGCCCCGAAATGCCCGTTGGCGTCATGATGCAGCGTGCGTCCTTCCTTCAACGGCACACGGATCATCGCGCGCTTGGCGGCGGCGGTGCCCTTGGAGATCGCCTCGGGCACCTCGCGCGCCTTGCCGTGACCGAAGCCGACGCGACCCTTGCCGTCGCCGACGATGACCAGCGCCGCAAAACCGAAGCGCTTGCCGCCCTTCACCGTCTTGGATACGCGATTGATGTGGACGAGCTTCTCGATCAGCTCCTCGCCGCCGTCGTCGCGGGGTCCCCCGCCATCGCGACGCGCGCGGTTGTCGTTGCGGCCGCCACGGTTGCCGCCGGGGCCGCCGCGACCACGGCCGGCACCGCCGCCGCCGCCGCCGGGCCCGCCACGGCCGCGACCACCGCCACCGCCATAACCGCCGCCGGGACCACCCGATCCCTGGCCCTGATAACCGCCACCGGCACTCGGGCCGGTGTTAGCGCCGGCGTCACCGGCGGGAGCATCAGCCGAAACGGGCTGCTGCTGGATATCGTTGTCGGCCATTGTCTTAGAACTCCAATCCGGCTTCGCGCGCGGCTTCGGCCAGCGCCTTGACGCGACCGTGGAACAGGAAGCCGCCGCGATCGAACACGACCTGCGTCACGCCCGCCGCCTTGGCGGCCTCGGCGACGCGCTTGCCCACCGCCGTCGCGGCCGCGACGTTGGCCGTCGCGCCGTCATGCGCGGACAGCGTCGAAGCGGCGGCGACGGTACGTCCCGCCTCGTCGTCGATCACCTGTGCATAGATGTGCTTGCCCGAACGATGGACGTGCAGGCGCGGCCGCGTACCGGCCCGCGACCGCAGCGTCGTGCGGTTGCGGCGACGCCGCTTCTCGAACAGCGAAAGACCCTTGCTCACTTCTTCTTTCCTTCCTTACGGAAGATGAACTCACCGTCGTACTTGATGCCCTTGCCCTTGTACGGCTCGGGCTTGCGCCAACGACGGATCTCGGCGGCCAGCTGGCCGACCTTCTGCTTGTCGGAACCCGAAATCTCGACCGTAGTCGGGTCGGGCGTCTTCACCTCGATGCCCTCGGGCACCGCGACGTCGACATCGTGACTGTAGCCGAGCTGCAGCCGCAGGTTACGGCCCTGCGCGGCGGCGCGATAGCCGACACCGGTGATGAGCAGCTTCTTGGTGAAGCCGTCCGTCACGCCGGTCACCAGGTTCTGGACCAGCGTTCGCTGCATTCCCCAGAACGCCCGCGCCTGCTTGGTGTCGTTGGCGGGCTGCACCGAGATGCCGTCGCTCTCGACCGTGTAGCTGATCTCGTCGCGCAGCTGCAACGATTGGGTGCCCTTCGGCCCCTTCACGTTCAGCATGCCGCCGTCGATCGTCGCGGTGACGCCGGCCGGAACCGTGACCGCCTTCTTGCCGATGCGGCTCATCAGAATACCTCCGCCAGCACTTCGCCACCGACGTTCTGCTCGCGCGCCTCGGCATCCGAGAGGACGCCGCGTGGCGTCGAGACGATCGTGATGCCCAAGCCGTTCATCACGCGCGGCAACTCCTGCGAGCCGCTATAGACGCGGCGACCCGGCTTGGAGACGCGCGCGACATGCTTAATTGCGGGCTGGCCCTCGAAATATTTGAGCTCGATGCGGACGCCGGCGGCCGGGCCCATCTGCTCTTCCGAGTAACCACGGATATAACCCTCGCGCTGGAGCACGTCGAGGACATGGACACGAAGCTTCGATGCGGGCGACAGGACGGAGTCCTTCTTCGCGCGCTGGCCGTTGCGGATACGGGTGAGCAGGTCACCCAGGGGATCGGTCACTGGCATGATGCGGTCCTTACCAGCTCGACTTCACGACGCCGGGGATCAGGCCCTTGTTGGCCAGATCGCGCAGCATGACGCGAGCGAGACGGAACTTGCGGTAGTAAGCGCGCGGGCGCCCGGTCAGCTCGCAACGATTGCGGATGCGGGTCGGGTTGGCATTACGCGGCAGCTCGGCCATCTTCAGGCGCGCGATCAACCGCTCACCCTCGTCCAGCGACTTGTCGTTTGCCGTCGCCTTCAGCTTCGCATATTTGCCGGCGTACTGCTTCACCAGCGCACGCCGCTTGTTGTTCTTGTTGATGGAACTCAGTTTCGCCATGGACTTAAGCTCTCTCTACTAGTCGCTTACGCGGCCCGACGCTGCGGCTCGGCGGCGTCCTCGACCTGCGGGAAGGGGAAGCCGAACAGACGCAGCAGCTCTCGCGCCTCGTCGTCCGTCTTCGCCGTGGTGGTCACGATCACGTCCATGCCGCGCACCTTGTCGATGCGGTCATAGTTGATCTCGGGGAAGATGATCTGCTCCTTGATCCCGCAGGCGTAATTGCCACGGCCGTCGAAGCTCTTCGGGTTCAGCCCGCGAAAGTCGCGCACGCGCGGCAGCGCGATGGTGATGAAGCGGTCGAGGAACTCGTACATGCGCTCGCGACGCAGCGTCACCTTGACACCGATCGGCATGCCCTCGCGCAGCTTGAACTGCGCGATCGACTTCTTCGCCTTGGTCACGACCGGCTTCTGACCCGCGATCAGCTCCATCTCGGACGCGGCCTGATCGACGCGCTTCTTGTCCTGCGTCGCTTCGCCCACGCCCATATTGAGCACGATCTTGTCGAGCCGGGGCACTTCCATCTTGTTGGCATAGCCGAACTTCTCCGTCATCGCCGCGGCGATGCTGTCGTCGTACATCGCCTTCATGCGGGGCTTGTAATCAGCCACTGATCGTCTCCCCGGTCTTCACGGCAACGCGGACTTTCTTGCCGTCCCTGGTTTCGAAGCGAACGCGCGTCGCCTTGCCGTCGGCGGTCACATGCGCGACTTTGCTGACATGCAACGGTGCCTCGATCTTTTCGAGACCACCCTGCGGGTCGGCCTGCGACGGCTTGCGATGCCGCGTGGCGACGTTGACGCCGCCGACAATGACCTTGTCCGCCTTGGGCATGGCGACCGTAACGGTGCCGGTCTTGCCCTTGTCCTTGCCGGACAGGATGATGACCTGGTCACCTTTCTTGATGCGAGCGGTCGCCATTACAGCACCTCCGGCGCAAGGCTGATGATCTTCATGTGCTTCTTGCCACGCAGTTCGCGCACCACCGGGCCGAAGATACGGGTGCCGATCGGCTCCTCGTTCTTGTTGACCAGGACGGCGGCGTTGCTGTCGAAACGGATGGTCGAGCCGTCCGCGCGATGGATGTCCTTGGCGGTACGCACGATCACGGCGCGATGGACGTCGCCCTTCTTGACCCGGCCGCGCGGCTGCGCTTCCTTGATCGAAACGACGATGATGTCGCCGACACCGGCCACGCGACGCTTCGAGCCGCCCAGCACCTTGATGCATTGCACCCGCTTGGCACCGCTGTTGTCAGCGACGTCGAGATTGGACTGCATCTGGATCATATCGAACCAGTCCTTCTAATTGGGGTGGATACCGACCCAGCCCCGCCTCAACATTGCTCCCGCCGAAACGAGAGCGGAGATTACGCAGCCGCGGCCTCTTCGCCCGACAGTTCGACCCGCTCCGGCGTCGCGTGGGTGTTCACCCGATCGACCACCTTCCAGGTCTTCAGCTTGCTGATCGGCGCGGTCTCTTCGATCCGCACCGTCTCGCCCGCCTTGAACTCGTTCGCCTCGTCATGGGCGTGATACTTCTTCGAACGACGGATGATCTTGCCGTAGAGCGGGTGCTTCACCTTGCGCTCGACGTTCACCACCACCGTCTTGTCGCCCTTGTCGGAGACGATCAGCCCGGTCAGCACGCGCTTTGGCATGTGCCCTTGTCCTTACTTGGCCGAGGCCGCAGCGGTACGCTGCGCCTGGGCGGTCTTGATCCGGGCGATATCCTTGCGGACCTCGCGCACGCGGCTCGGCTTTTCCAGCTGGTTGGTCGCGGCCTGAAAGCGCAGATTGAACTGCTCGCGCTTCAGATTGCCGAGCTTCTCCGACAGCTGGTCGTCGCTGGAACCCTGAAAGTCGATCTCGGTCTTGGCCATCTCACTCGCCTCCAAGGTGCGAGGTATCGCCGAGGCGCGCCACGACCTTCGTCTTGATCGGCAGCTTCATCGCCGCCCGCTCGAACGCCTCTGCGGCGACCTTGCCGTCGACACCGTCCAGCTCGAACAGGATGCGGCCCGGCTTGACCCGCGCCGCCCAGAACTCCGGCGATCCCTTGCCCTTGCCCATGCGGACTTCGGCGGGCTTCGACGACACCGGCACGTCCGGGAAGATGCGAATCCACAAACGACCCTGGCGCTTCATGTGGCGAGTGATCGCGCGGCGAGCCGCTTCGATCTGGCGCGCCGTGATCCGGTCCGGCTCCATCGCCTTCAGGCCATAGGACCCGAAGTTGAGCGTCGCGCCGCCCTTGGCGTCGCCATGGATGCGGCCCTTGAAGGCCTTGCGGAACTTGGTCTTTTTCGGTTGCAGCATGATTTATTCCTCAGCGCCGACGATCGTCGTCGCGCGCCGGACGCACGCCGGAGGTCTGTGCCTCCATCATGAGCCGGTCGGTCGACATCGGATCGTGACCCAGGATCTCGCCCTTGAAGACCCAGACCTTGACGCCGCACACGCCATAGCTGGTGTGCGCCTCGGCCTCGGCATAATCGATGTTCGCCCGCAGCGTGTGGAGCGGCACGCGACCCTCACGATAGCTTTCGGTGCGCGCGATCTCCGCGCCGCCCAGACGACCACCGCACTGGACACGAATGCCCTCGGCACCAAGCCGCAGCGCCGACTGAACCGCACGCTTCATCGCGCGACGGAACGCGATGCGGCGCTCCAGCTGATCGGCGATCGACTGCGCGACCAGACGGGCATCGACTTCCGGCTTGCGGATTTCAACGATGTTGAGCGACACGTCGGACTTGGTCATCGCGCCCAGCGTCCGCCGGAGCTTCTCGATGTCCGAGCCCTTCTTGCCGATGATGACACCCGGGCGCGCGGCATAGATCGAGATGCGGCACAGCTTCGCCGGGCGCTCGATCACCACCTTGGAGATCGCCGCCTGAGGATGCGTCTTCATAATGTACTGACGCATCCGCAGGTCTTCGAGCAGCAGGCGACCGTAATCGGCGCCCTCCGCAAACCAGCGGCTGTCCCAGGTACGGTTGATCTGCAGGCGCAGACCGATGGGATTGGATTTCTGACCCATTAGGCTTCTTCCTGCTCGCGCACGACAATACGCAGACGGCTGAACGGCTTGAGGATGCGGGTCGACTTGCCGCGACCGCGCGTCGCGAAGCGCTTCATCACGATCGACTTGCCTACACTCGCTTCCGACACGACCAGCGCATCGACGTCGAGATTATGATTGTTCTCCGCATTGGCGATGGCCGACGCCAGCACCTTGCGGGCGTCTACCGCCATGCCCTTGGTGGAGAAAGCGAGGATGTTCATCGCATCGCCGACCTTCTTGCCGCGGATCAGCGCCGCGACCAGGCCCAGCTTCTGCGCGGAGCCACGGATCTGCGTGCCGACCGACAACGCCTCCTTGTCGCCAACGCGACGGGGGTTCGCCTGCTTGCTCATCAGCGCTTGCCCTTCTTGTCGGCGGCGTGGCCCGGAAAGTACCGGGTCGGCGCGAACTCGCCCAGCTTCATGCCGACCATGTCCTCGTTGACGGACACGGGCACGAACTTGCGGCCGTTATAGACGTTGAAGGTCAGACCGACGAACTGCGGCAGGATCGTCGAACGGCGCGACCAAGTCTTGATCGCCCCGCGCGCATTGGTGTCCTGCGCCGTCTCGGCCTTCTTGAGCAGGCTCAGTTCGACGAACGGGCCCTTCCAGACTGAACGAGCCATTTAGCCCTTCCTCTTGGTCGAATGACGCGACCGGATAATCATCTTGTCGGTCGACTTGTTGTGACGGGTACGGGCACCCTTGGTCGGCTTGCCCCAAGGCGTGACCGGATGACGGCCGCCCGAGGTGCGGCCTTCGCCGCCGCCGTGCGGATGGTCGACCGGGTTCTTGGCGACGCCGCGGGTCAGCGGACGCTTGCCCATCCAGCGCGAACGCCCCGCCTTGCCGAGGTTCTGGTTCTGGTTGTCGGGGTTCGAGACCGCGCCGACCGTCGCCATGCACTCGCCATGAATGTAGCGCTGCTCGCCCGAGCCGAGCCGCACGATCACCATGCCGCGATCGCGACCGACCACCTGGACATAGGTGCCGGCGGACCGAGCGATCTGGCCGCCCTTCATGGGCTTCATCTCGACGTTATGAACGATCGTGCCGACCGGCATCTGCGACAGTTCCATCGCGTTGCCGGGCTTCACGTCGGTCTTCTTGCCCGCGACCACCTTGTCCCCGACGCCGAGGCGCTGAGGTGCGATGATGTACGCAAGCTCGTCGTCGGCGTAGCGGATCAGCGCGATGAACGCGGTACGATTGGGATCATACTCCATCCGCTCGACCGTGCCTTCGACGTCCCACTTGCGACGCTTGAAGTCGACATACCGATACTTCTGCTTGTGACCACCGGCGATGCCGCGCGACGTCACATGACCCTTGTTGTTGCGGCCACCCGACTTGTTCTTGCCCTCGGTCAGCGCCTTGACGGGCCGGCCCTTCCAGAGCTGCGACTTGTCGACCAGGATCAGCCCGCGGACACCGGGGCTGGTCGGATTATATTGCTTGAGCGCCATTACGACTTCGCCCCTTCGGTGACGTCGATCGACTGACCCTCGGCCAGCGTGACGATCGCCTTCTTGATGTCGGAGCGAATGTAGGGCTTGCCCTTCCAGCGCTTCGTCTTGCCCTTCTGAACCAGCGTGTTCACGCCGGTCACGGAGACACTGAAGATGGCTTCGACCGCCGCCTTGATCTCGGGCTTCGACGCATCCTTCGATACCTTGAACACGACCGCGTTATGCTCGGAGAGCATGGTCGCCTTCTCGGTGATGTGCGGCGCGACGATCACGTCGTAGTGGCGATTCTCGACCGCCGTCTTGTCCTTAGCCATGGAAGCGGGCCTCCAGCTGCTCGACGGCGGCGCGGGTCAGCACCAGCGTGTCGGCCTTGATGATGTCGTAGACGTTGGCACCGACCGCCGGAAGCAGATCGACACCGACCAGGTTGCGACCGGCGAGGAACCCGTCGTTCGTCGTCCCGTCGATGACCAACGTCCGCTTGCCGGCGTTCAGCGTCGCGAAGTGCCCCTTGAGCTCCTTGGTCTTGGCGACCGAGAAGCCGTCGAGCACGATCAGCGAGCCTGCCTTGACATGGCTCGACAGCGCCATCTTCAGGCCCAGCGCACGAACCTTCTTGTTCAGCGACGGGTCGAAATCGCGGACGCGGGCGCCGTGCGCCTTACCGCCACCGATGAACACCGGTGCGCGACGATCGCCGTGACGCGCCGTGCCGCCGCCCTTCTGACGACCGAACTTCTTGCCGGTACGCGCCACGTCGGCACGCTCGCGGGTGCCGCGCGCGGTCGCCCGGCGCTTCTCCAGCTGCCAGGTGATGACACGGTGAAGGATGTCGGCACGCGGCTCGAGGCCGAAGACCTCGTCGTTGAGCTCGATGTCCGCCGCGCCGGCGTCACCGGCAAGGGACTGAACCTTGACCTGCACGATTAAGCCTCCTGGCCGGCATCAGCCTCGACCGCCGGAGCGGTATCGGCGGAAGAAACCGGCGTTTCGTTGCTGTGGGCGGCCTTCAAGCCAGCCGGGGTCGGCACGTCGGCATGCGCCGGCACCTTGACCGCATCCTTGACGAGCAGCCAGCCGCCCTTCGATCCGGGCACCGAGCCCTTGACGAAGATCAGGCCACGCTCGGCGTCGGTCGAAACGACCTCCAGGTTCTGCTGGGTGCGGTTACGGTCGCCCATGTGGCCGGCCATCTTCTTGTTCTTGAAGACGCGACCCGGATCCTGGCGCTGACCGGTCGAGCCGAGCGAGCGGTGCGAGACCGACACGCCGTGCGTCGCGCGCAAACCGCCGAAACCCCAGCGCTTCATGCCGCCGGCAAAGCCCTTGCCCTGCGTACGACCCTGAATATCGACCAACTGGCCAGCCACGAAGTGCTCGGCCGACAGCTCCGCGCCGACGTCGAGGAGATTGTCCTCGGTCACGCGGAACTCGGCCACGAACGCCTTGGGCTCGACCTCGGCCTTGCCGAAGTGGCCGCGCTGCGGCTTGGCAACGTTCTTTGCCTTGGCGCTACCCGCACCAAGCTGGACGGCGGTGTAGCCGTCCCTGTCCATCTCGCGGCGGGCAACGACCTGAAGCCCGTCGAGCTGCAGGACGGTGACGGGCACGTGGCGACCGTCGTCCCGGAACAGGCGGGTCATGCCCATTTTCTTCGCGATCACGCCGGTGCGCATGACCAAACTCCTCACAGAGGCACGGCAGGAAATCCGACGTGCGTGTCAGCCCGGAAAAGCGAAGCGAGCCCCCGTCCCGGGCTGGGCGCCCGGCAAACCGGACGTAAACGGGAGACGCTGTCCCAGCTATAAAGGCTGGCGGTATCTCGATGTCGTTGCCCCCATGGGACCGCCAAGGAAACCATGGCGTTCGACCGCGGGAGTAGGGCCATTAGGCCAGCTTGCCTGCCGCGTCAACAGGCCAACCCCGCTTTTGCGAGGTCGACCGATGACCGTCAGGCGAGCTTGATCTCGACGTCGACGCCGGCGGCGAGGTCCAGCTTCATCAGCGCATCGACCGTCTGCGGGGTCGGCTGGACGATGTCGAGCAGGCGCTTGTAAGTCCGCGTCTCGAACTGCTCGCGGCTCTTCTTGTCGATGTGGGGGCCACGGTTGACGGTAAACTTGTCGATGTGCGTGGGCAGCGGGATCGGGCCACGGATCAGCGCGCCGGTGCGACGCGCGGTGTCGGCAATGTCGCCGGCCGCCTGGTCGAGCACGCGATGGTCGAACGCCTTCAGGCGAATGCGGATGTTGTTGTCCATGGAAACCCTACCGATGTGAAAGAGCGGACCCGTTGGCGGGCTCTTGCTGTCTGGAACTGGCGAAGGCGCGGCCTGTGGCAGAGCCCTTCACAAAAAGCAACCGCCCGGCACCCTTTTACAGGGAGCCGGGCGGCCATCCGATCGAAAGTCGGTTTACTTGGAGATGCCGCTGACGACGCCTGCGCCCACGGTCCGGCCACCCTCACGGATGGTGAACCGCTGACCCACGTCCATCGCGATCGGCGCGATCAGCTTGATGCCAAGCGCGACGTTGTCGCCCGGCATCACCATTTCGGTGCCCTCGGGCAGCTCGACGGTGCCGGTCACGTCCGTGGTACGGAAATAGAACTGCGGACGATAGTTGGCGAAGAACGGCGTGTGACGGCCGCCCTCTTCCTTCGACAGCACGTACACTTCCGAGTTGAAGTCGGTGTGCGGCTTGATCGTGCCCGGCTTGCAGAGCACCTGGCCACGCTCGACCTCGTCACGCGCGACGCCACGGATCAGCGCGCCGACATTGTCGCCGGCCTGGCCCTGATCGAGCAGCTTGCGGAACATCTCGACGCCCGTGACCGTGGTCTTGCGGACCGTCGGATGGATGCCGACGATCTCGACTTCCTCACCAACCTTGACGATGCCGGTCTCGACGCGCCCGGTGACGACCGTGCCGCGACCCGAGATCGAGAACACGTCCTCGATCGGCATCATGAACGGCTTGTCCAGCGGACGCTCAGGCTGCGGAATGTAGTCGTCGACCGCCTGCATCAGCTTCAGGACGGCTTCCTTGCCGATCTCGGGCAGCTTGTCCTGCAGCGCAGCGGTCGCCGACCCCTGGATCACAGGGATGTCGTCGCCGGGGAACTCATACGACGACAGCAGCTCGCGGATTTCCAGCTCGACGAGCTCGAGGATCTCGGCGTCGTCGACCAAGTCGACCTTGTTCATGAACACGACCATCGCCGGCACGCCGACCTGACGCGCGAGCAGGATGTGCTCGCGGGTCTGCGGCATCGGACCGTCGGTAGCGGACACGACCAGGATCGCGCCGTCCATCTGCGCCGCGCCGGTGATCATGTTCTTCACGTAATCGGCGTGGCCCGGGCAATCGACGTGCGCATAGTGGCGCGCGGTCGTCTCGTACTCGACGTGGGCGGTCGAGATCGTGATGCCGCGCTCGCGCTCTTCAGGCGCCTTGTCGATGTTGGCGAAGTCGACGGCGACGCCGCCGGTCGTCTCGGCCAGCACCTTGGTGATTGCCGCGGTCAGCGAGGTCTTGCCATGGTCGACGTGACCGATGGTGCCGATGTTGAGATGCGGCTTGTTCCGCTCGAATTTAGCCTTGGCCATGTTTCCCTACCTTCTTGAATCTGTCTGGATCGCGAGCGGTGTCGCGCGAACGCGCCCCATAGCGAGTGGAACGAGGTTACGCCAGCTTCGCCTTCACCTCGTCGGCGACGTTCGCGGGCACCTCGTCGTAATGCGAGAACTGCATCGAGTAGTTCGCGCGACCCTGTGTGAACGAGCGCAGCGCGTTCACGTACCCGAACATGTTGGCCAGCGGGACCATCGCGTCCACCGACTGCGCGTTGCCGCGCGTGTCGGTGCCCTGGATCTGGCCACGGCGGCTGTTCATGTCGCCGATCACGTCGCCGAGATAATCTTCCGGCGTAACGACCTCGACCTTCATGATCGGCTCGAGCAGCTTGATGCCCGCTTTCTGCGCCACCTCGCGCATAGCGCCACGAGCACAGATTTCGAACGCCAGCGCCGACGAATCGACGTCATGGTATGCACCGTCGTAAAGCACGATCTCGAAATCGATGATCGGAAAACCGACCAGCGAGCCCGTGGCCGCCGTCTCGCGGAAGCCCTTCTCGATCGCCGGCAGATACTCCTTGGGAATATTGCCGCCCTTGATCTCGTCCTTGAAGATGATGCCCGAACCGCGCTCACCCGGCGTGACCTTGACCTTCACGCGGCCGAACTGCCCGGTGCCGCCCGACTGCTTCTTGTGCGTGTAGTCGACGTCGACCGGCTTGCCGAGATATTCGCGATACGCGACCTGCGGCGCACCGACGTTGGCTTCGACCTTGAACTCGCGCTTCATGCGATCGACCAGTATCTCGAGGTGAAGCTCGCCCATGCCCTTGATGATGGTCTGGCCCGATTCGGCATCCGACGAAACGCGGAACGACGGGTCCTCACGCGCGAGACGGTTGAGGGCCACGCCCATCTTCTCCTGGTCGGCCTTGGTCTTCGGCTCAACCGACAGCTCGATCACCGGCTCCGGGAACTCCATCCGCTCGAGGATGATCGGCGCGTTCATCGCACACAGCGTATCGCCGGTCGTGGTATCCTTCAGGCCAGCCAGCGCGACGATGTCGCCGGCGTACGCCACCTGGATGTCCTCGCGCTCGTTCGCATGCATCAGCAGCATGCGGCCGACCTTTTCCTTCTTGTCCTTCACCGAGTTCGTGACCTGCGACGCGGTCTCGAGCTTGCCCGAATAGATGCGCGCGAAAGTCAGCGTGCCGACGAACGGATCGTTCATGATCTTGAACGCGAGGGCCGAGAACGGCGCCTCGTCCGACGACGGACGCTCGTCCGGGGTCACGCCGTCGAGCTTGAGGCCCTGGATGGCGGGAACGTCGAGCGGCGACGGCAGGAAATCGACCACGGCGTCGAGCAGGGGCTGCACGCCCTTGTTCTTGAATGCCGAACCGCACACAATCGGCACGAACGAGAAGTTCAGCGTACCCTTGCGGATCAGCTTCTTCAGGTCGGCGGTGCTGGGCTCGTTGCCCTCTAGATACGCCTCCATCAGATCGTCGTCCTGCTCGACGGCCATCTCGATCAGGTCGCTGCGATACTTTGCCGCCTTTTCGACCATGTCCTCGGGGATGTCCGTATACTCGAACTTCGCGCCCAGGCTCTCTTCGAGCCAGATGATCGCGCGGTTCTCGACCAGGTCGACCAGGCCCTTGAAGCCGCCTTCCATGCCGATCGGCAGGTAAAGCACGGCCGGACGCGCACCGAGGCGATCAATGATCGACTGGACGCAGAAATAGAAGTCGGCGCCGGTGCGGTCGAGCTTATTGACGAAGCACATCCGCGGCACTTTGTACTTCTCGGCTTGGCGCCAGACGGTTTCGGACTGCGGCTCGACCCCGGCAACGCCGTCGAAACACGCGACGGCGCCATCCAGTACGCGCAGCGAACGCTCGACCTCGATGGTGAAGTCGACGTGGCCCGGCGTGTCGATGATGTTGATCAGGTGCTCTTCGCCCTTGCCCTCTTCGGCGCGCCACTTGCACGTCGTCGCGGCGGACGTGATCGTGATCCCGCGCTCCTGCTCCTGCTCCATCCAGTCCATCGTCGCGGTGCCCTCATGCACCTCGCCGATCTTGTAGGACTTGCCGGTGTAATAGAGGATGCGCTCGGTCGTCGTCGTCTTGCCGGCGTCGATGTGCGCCATGATGCCAATGTTGCGGTAACGATCGAGCGGATGGCTGCGGGCCATGGTCGGGGCTTCCTTAGCGATGTGGGGAGCCGGCTCCACGCCAGCTCCCCACGATATAGGTTAGATCGAGGGTCGTTCCAAGCCTACCAGCGGTAATGGCTGAACGCGCGATTCGCCTCCGCCATACGGTGCGTGTCCTCGCGCTTCTTCACCGCATTGCCGCGATTGTTGGAGGCGTCGAGCAGCTCGCCCGAGAGGCGCGCCGCCATGGTGTTCTCCGAGCGTGAGCGCGCCGCGGAGATCAGCCAGCGAATCGCCAGCGCCTGTGCCCGCTCGGGGCGAACCTCGACCGGCACCTGATAGGTCGCGCCACCGACGCGGCGACTACGGACCTCGATACCCGGCTTGATGTTGTTCAGCGCATCGTGGAACACGCCGAGCGGATCGCGCTTGGCGCGCGTCTCGACCACTTCCATTGCGCCGTACACGATCAACTCGGCGACCGACTTCTTGCCGTCGTACATGACGGAGTTCATGAACTTGGACAGAACCTCATCCCCGAACTTGGGATCGGGGAGGATTTCGCGCTTTTCGGGGCGACGACGACGAGCCATATCTTCTTCCTTCGGATTTCAGCGATGTCCGGACAAACCGGCGCTTACTTGGGGCGCTTGGCCCCGTACTTGGAACGCGACTGACGGCGATCCTTGACACCCTGTGTGTCGAGAACGCCACGCAGCACATGGTAGCGCACACCCGGCAGATCGCGAACGCGACCGCCGCGGATCAGCACGACCGAATGCTCCTGCAGATTGTGGCCCTCGCCCGGAATATAGCTGATGACCTCGCGCTGATTGGTCAGGCGAACCTTGGCCACCTTACGCAATGCCGAGTTCGGCTTCTTCGGGGTCGTCGTATAAACGCGGGTGCAAACTCCTCGCTTCTGAGGATTCTGCTCCATGGCGGGCACTTTCGATTTCGCCTTTTGCGGTTCGCGGCCCTTGCGGACCAGTTGGTTGATCGTCGGCATTGAAGCCCTTCACCTTTCGGGGTTACTTTGCTGGAGCCCAACACGGAATGCGAAAAGGGGCTCATGCGAGCCCCGGCAAGCGCACCCAGCAATGTTCAAGCGTGTCCGCGAGCGAACGCGCGAGCCTATACGCGCTGCGCCCAAGTCGGTCAACCGGGCCACCAAGGTCGCGGTGGCTTGCACGGTAAAGTTCACGAGGCTAGGGGAATTTGGCTGGAGGGGTGTAGCTCAGTTGGTTAGAGCGTCGGTCTCCAAAACCGAAGGCCCTCGGTTCGAGTCCGAGCTCCCCTGCCAGCATTGACCTATTCGACATCCTATCGGCGCGGCGTGGACGCGCGCTCGCGGCTGGGTTCGGCGGCGATGGCGGTGGCGTTCGTCGCGATCCTGCTGTTGCTGCTGCTTCGGCTGGGCGTCGCGCCGCCGAAGCAGCCGCGCGAATCGCGCCCCGTCTTCACGATGATCCCGGAGGGCGAGAAGCAGGCGGCGGCGCCGAAGCCGCAAGCCGCGCGGCAGGCGGTCGCACGCACGGCCGCCGCGCCGCCCTCCCCCGCCCCACCGCCGCCGGTGCCGATCCCCGTGCCTACGCCGGCACCCGCGCTGGCGATGACCCATGACGACTTCGCCGCGACCGACATCGGCCGCATGGCCAAAGCGCCGAGCGACGCCGACGGTGCGGACACGGCGGTCGACACCGCAGCGGTGGCGGGGCCTGGCGAGGGGCCGGGCGGCGCGCGGCTGTACAACGCGGAATGGTATCGAGAGCCGCCGCCCAACGCGCTGGCGCTGTACCTGCCCGGCGGGCCGCAGCCGGGCTGGGCGACGATCGCCTGCAGGACCGAGCCGCAGTTCCATGTCGGCAACTGCCGCGAGCTGGACGAGAGCCCGCGCGGATCGGGGCTGTCGCGGGCGCTGCGGCAGGCGGCGTGGCAGTTCCAGGTGCGGCCGCCGCGTCTGGGCGGCAAGCCGCTGATCGGCGCGTGGGTGCGGATCAGGTTCGACTTCACGCAAGGGAAGCCGGGGTGAACGAGAAAGGGCCCGGACTTTCGTCCGGGCCCTCGCCCTGTCGTTTCGCGACCTGTTCCTCTCGCCCGCAGGGAGAGGACTATCGGATCACGCGCCGACGATTTCGGCGGTGTCGACGCGGATGCCGGGGCCCATGGTCGAGCTGACCGCGATCTTGCGGACGTACTTGCCCTTGGCACCCGACGGCTTGGCGCGGACCACGGCGTCGACCAGCGCGTCGAAGTTCGCGCGCAGGTCCTCGGCGGGGAAGCTCGCCTTGCCGATGCCGGAGTGGATGATCCCGGCCTTTTCGACGCGATACTCGACCTGGCCGCCCTTGGCGTCCTTGACCGCCTGCGCGACGTTCATCGTGACGGTGCCGAGCTTCGGGTTCGGCATCAGCCCCTTGGGACCGAGCACCTTGCCCAGCCGACCGACGATGCCCATCATGTCGGGCGTCGCGATGCAGCGGTCGAAGTCGATCTTGCCGCCCTGGATCTCTTCCATCAGGTCCTCGGCACCGACCACGTCGGCGCCCGCCTCACGCGCTTCGTCCGCCTTGGGACCACGCGCGAACACGCCGACGCGGACGGTCTTGCCGGTGCCCTTGGGCAGGTTGACGACGCCGCGGACCATCTGGTCGGCGTGGCGGGGATCGACGCCCAGGTTCATCGAGATCTCGATCGTCTCGTCGAACTTCGAGGTCGCCAGCGTCTTGGCGAGGTTGATCGCCTCGTCGACGCCGTGGAGCTGCTCGGCATCGACGGTCCAGCTCTTCTGCTTCTTGGTCGCCATGATCAGCCCTCCACCACTTGCAGGCCCATCGCGCGCGCGGAGCCTTCGATGATCTTCGTCGCCGCTTCGATATCGTTGGCGTTCAGATCCTTCATCTTCGCGGTCGCGACCTCGGCGACCTGAGAGCGCTTGATCGTGCCCGCGCTGGTCTTGCCCGGCTCCTTGGACCCCGACTTCAGGTTCGCGGCCTTCTTCAGCAGATAGGTCGCGGGCGGGGTCTTCGTCTCGAACGAGAAGGAGCGGTCGGCATAGACGGTTATGACGGTGGGGAGCGGCGTCCCCTTTTCCGCGTCGCCGGTCTGCGCGTTGAACTGCTTGCAGAACTCCATGATGTTGACCCCGCGCTGACCCAGCGCCGGCCCGATCGGCGGCGACGGATTGGCGGAGCCGGCCGGCACCTGAAGCTTGATATAGCCGGTAATTTTCTTGGCCATGTGTTTCCTCTTAGCGGTCCAGACGGGCGCAAGCCCTCCCGCGGTCGATATCCAGCGATGTGCTTGGAAGCGGGGGCCGTTAGCAGAAGCCGGCGCGCGGCTCAAGGCCGCGACGACGCGCGAGTTGCGCTCAGGGCAGTGACCCTCACCGCTGCGACCGGACCCCGCGACGTGCGGAACCGGTCTCGCTCCTCTCCCGCGAAAGCGGATGACTTCGATGCCGGTGTGCACCCCGCGTTAACCATCCTGCGTCACATCCGTCCGCAAACGGTGCGGAGGCGGGCGTGGAGCAGGTGACGAGTGTCTGGGCGGGCGAGGTCCTGTCGGATGCGGCGTTCGGCGCGTTGGCGGCGGACCTGTTGCGGCAGGCCGACATGACGCTGCTGCCGGGGTTATTCGTCCCCGCCGCGCGGCATCCGGCGTTCTGGGACGGCGACGACGGTGCGGCGGTGCTGATCGGCGTCGTCGCGCTGCTGCTCGACACGCTCGAGACAGGTGACGCCGAGGCGGCGCTGATGGGGGTGGCGGCGTGTCCGCCGGTGCTGGCCGGGCGCATGCTGGCGATGCTGCGCGCGGCCAGGCTGCCCGATGGGGTGGCGCTGGACACGGTGGACGACGCGACGCTGCTGGGCGCGGCAGTGCTGCTCGGGGCGAGCGGCAACCGAGCGGACGTCGCGCCGTTTCTGGCGCAGGCGGGCGCAGGGCGGGTCGCGGCGTTCTGGGCGCCGCCGGCGGCGGCGATCGCGGCGGCCTATCCGCCGGTCGAGGACGCGCCGTTCACGCTGAAGCTGATCGTGTGGGATCTGGACGACACGCTGTGGACGGGCACGCTGGCGGATGGCGACGTGCCGGTGCTTGATGCCGGACGGATCGCGGCGGTGCGGGCGTTCAATGCGCGCGGCGTGGTGTCGGCGATATGCTCCAAGAACGAACATGACGCCGCGCGGGCGGTGCTGGAGCGGCACGGCCTGTGGGACGACTTCGTATTCCCTCGCATCGCCTTCGTGCCCAAGGGCGCGGCGGTGAAGCGGCTGATCGAGGACATGCAGCTGCGTCCCGCCAATGTGCTGTTCGTCGACGACAACCCGCACAACCTGCGCGAGGTCGAGGCGGCGGCACCGGGGATCAGAACGGTCGATGCGCGCTCGCCCGACTGCGACACGCTGCTGGCGGGGCTGCTGGCGGCGACGACGGGGAAGAGCCGGGTGGCGGACTATCGGCTGCTGGAAAGCCGCGTCGCGGCGCGCGAGGACAGCGCGATGTCGGACGGGGGCTTCCTGCGCGACAGCGGCATCTGCGCGACGTTCACCGATCGGATGGACAACCTGCAGTTTGCAGGCCGGATCGCGGAGCTCATCAACCGCAGCAACCAGCTAAACTACACGCAATCGCGCACCACCGAGGCGGAGGTCGCCGCGCGCATCCAGGACATCGATTATTACGAGGTGCTCGGCGTCTTCGTGTGGGACCGCTATGGCTACTACGGGCTGGTCGGCGTCGCGGTGTACGCATTCCGGACGCGCAGGCTGGAGCATTTCGCCTTCTCCTGCCGGATCATGCACATGGGGGTCGAGGACGCGACGATCCGGATGCTGGCCGAGCGCGGCTATCGGCTGAGCGCCAGTCCGGATTTCCGCAAGCCGCTGCCGCCGCAATCGGCCGATGCGATCACGACGCTGCCGTTCAGCGACGCCGCCGTGCGCGCGCGGGTGCTGGCGGCGGAGGCGCCGCGCGACGAGGCGGCGGTGGACATGCGGATCATGGCGGATTGCCAGTCGGGGGCGTTCCACCATTACAGCCGGTTCGGCGAGGTGATCGACTTCGACAACAATCCCCGCCTGTTCAGCCTGCCGCAGATGAAGACGGGGGCGTGGCGCGAGCAACGCTGGCCCAGGCATCTCGTCTATACGGCGGCGACCGATTACATCGATTGGCGCTGGGCGGCATTCGCGCCGAAGATCGACGTCGCGCTGTTCCGGGAATGCGCCGACCTGTTCGTCGACATGGTCGTGCGCGAGGACAAACGCTGCCTCCTGTTCCTGCCGCCGCAGGGGCTGGACGTGGCGATGTACGAGCTTCACGCCGGCTGTGTGCCGCCGCGATCGCGCGCGCTGCACCCGGTGCTGAACGATCACTGGCGCGCGGTGGCGGCACGACGGCCGGGGAACTTCGCGCTGGTCGAACTGGGCGACATGTTGTCGGCCGACGAACTGATCCACGCGCATCACTACACGCCGGCAGCACTGAGGCGGATCTCGGGGGTGATCGACGCCTGGTACGAAGGCGCGCGCGACGAGCAGCGGCTCGCGGCCTAGGCGGGCTCCATCACCGAGAGCAGGTCGTCGACGTTGCCCGACGAGAAGACGGTGTACTCGTCGCCGATCGCATAGGGCAGCAGGACGCGGCGCTTGTGGAGCAGCGCGCCGCAGCTGTAGGTGACGTTGGGGACATAGCCGCCGCGTTCCTCGTTGGTCGGGAACAGCAGCGGCGACGGCGTGCGGGCGAGGACCTTGGACGGGTCGGCCTTGTCGAGCAGGCACGCGCCGACGCAATAGCCGCGCACCATGCCGACGCCGTGGGTGAAGACCAGCCAGCCCTCATCGATCTCGATGGGGGAGCCGCAATTGCCGATCTGCACGAACTCCCAAGGGTATTTCGGCCCCATCAGCCGCGTGCCCGTTTCCCATTCGTGGAGGTCGTCGGAATAGAGCAGCCAGAGGTTCTCGCTGTCCTGCCGCCCCAGCATCGCGAAGCGGCCATCGATGCGGCGCGGGAACAGCGCCATCCCCTTGTACCCCGACATCGCGCCGGTCAGCGCGCGCATCTCATAGGTGCGGAGGTCGACGCCGCGCAGCAGCTCGGCGCGGGCGTCCTTGCCGTCGAAGGCGGTATAGGTGCCGATCACGCTCTGAACGCCGTCATGATCGGTGAAGTTGACGAGGCGGAGATCCTCGACGCCCTGGCGCTGGCTGGGCAGGATCGGGAAGATCACGGTTTCGGAAATGTCGTTGGCGTCGTCCGAGCGTAGCCGGACCCAGCCCTCGTCGTCGCTCTCGATGCGCGGCGGCACCCCCTGATCGCTGGCCTGGTCGACGACGAGGCCGTCGGCACCGTCCCACGTGCCCGAGCGGAAGGTGACGGAGGAGATATGCCCCTCCCCCACCCCGCGCAGCGACAGGATGAAGCGGATGCTGTCGTCGTTCGGGTCCTGATCGGGCACGCCGACGATGCTGGGGTTGAACAAAGCGGCTGATTCGAACGCGTATTCCTGGCTGAAATACGCCCCGACCAGCAACCGGTCGCGTTCGTCCTCGATCGTGACCTCGCCGAGGTCGCCCCGGACCTCGTCGAAGCGTCGGCGGAAGACGTGGTCGACGTTGCGATGGCGGGTTTCCATCGACTCATGGAGGAGGCGGAGCATACGCCCGCGCATCTCGGGGTCGAGCGCCATCAAGCGGCCGGCCACCGCCTGCGCCCGCGTCGGTCGCCCTTCGTCGGCGAAGGCGGCAGGGTAGCCGAAGCCGAAGGGCCGCAGCACCGTGCGCGCGGGGTCTGGCTTTAGCTCGATGTCGAGCTTGGTGAAGACGTCGGCTGCGTTCATGCCGCAGGGCGTGACGGCAGCGGGACGCGGGCGCAATAGTCTTGCGTCGACATTCTTTCAGGAATGTGCCGGAGCCGGTCACGCGAGTAAATCGCGTGACGTCGAAGCTCGGCTGCGCCGAGCCCGGCCGGTCTCCGCCGTCTCCTGAACAGCAAGCTATTCAGGTGCGGTCAGCAAGTAGGCCGATGGCCTACTTGCTTCGTTCGACCTGCTCGAAGTCGAGCTCGACCGGCGTCGCGCGGCCGAAGATGCTGACCGAAACCTTGACCTTGGCCTTGTCGAAATCGAGCTCCTCGACAGTGCCGTTGAAGCTCGCGAACGGGCCGTCGAGCACCTTGACCGCGTCGCCGATCTCGTAGTCGACCTTGATCTTCTGCTTGGGTGCGTTGGCGGCGGCCTCCTCCTTGGTGTGGAGCATGCGGCCGGCCTCGGTCTCGCTGATCGCCTGCGGCTTGCCGTTGGGGCCGAGAAAGCCCGTGACCTTGGGCGTGTTCTTGACGAGGTGATAGACCTGGTCGTTCATGTCGAGCTTGGCGAGGACGTAGCCGGGCATGAACTTGCGCTCGACCGCGATCTTCTTGCCGCGCCGCGCCTCCGTCACCGTCTCGGTCGGGACCTCGATCTGCTCGACCAGCCGATCGAGGCCGAGCCGCGTCGCCTCCGCCATGATCGCGTCGCGGACCTTGCCCTCGAAGCCCGAATAGGCGTGGATGATGTACCAGCGCGCCATCTGTCGTATTCCTCTAGTCGTTCTATTGCGCGAGCTTGAGCAGCGACGCGACCAGCGCGTCGAACAGCGAATCGACGCCCAGGAAGAAGATCGCGAGGATCGTGGTCATCGCCGCCACCATCGCCGCGGTCATCCACGTTTCCTTCCACGTCGGCCACACGACTTTCTTGGTCTCGGCCTGGACCTGTCGGATGAACTCCTGCGGGGTCGTCTTCGCCACGGCTGCTGCACTCGCCTTATCGGAGACATGGGTCCGCCGCCCGCACCTTCGGTAGAAGGCCGGGCGAAGACACATCCTCGCTGTCGGATGAGGTGGGCAGATAGCGAAGCGCCGCCGCGCGGGCAAGTCCCGCGACGACGGCCCTCAGCTCAGGAGCCGAAGCAGCTGAGGCTCGCCGGGACGAGCCGCCCGCGCGCGACGCGGAAACGATATTCATACTGGAACAGGTCTTCCTCGCCGCCCCGATGCGTCAGGACCACGCGACACTGCCCGCCCGCGCAGCCGCCGGCGATCTGGTTGCTGCCTTCGGCGAAACCCGCGAGCTTGTCGGCCATGACGTCGCCCAGCGTCCGGCGCGGCTTGCCCCGGATCTCCGCGTCGCACGACGAGCCGCGCGCGATCGGGGTGGCGGATGCCGCCAGCAGCACGCCGACCGCCGTGCCGGTGTCGCTCAGCGGCGCCGGCGCGCGCGGCGGCGTGCCGTTGCCGCCGGCGGCCTGGAGCAGCACGACGGCGAGCAACGCCAACGACTTCATTGCGGCACCGCGTAGAAGAAGCTGACCTTGTCCATGCCGCCATAGGCATGGCCCATCCGGGTCTTGAAGGCGTCGACCGTGGCTTCGCAGCGGACGACGTGCGCGGTGTTGCCGAAATTGTAGACCTTGCCCCCGAACACGATGCCGACATGCTTCTTGGGCGCGCTGCCCATCGTGTCGCCGCTGACGTTGCTGGTCAGCGTGACGAACAGCAGCAGGCCGTCCTGAATCCCCGGCGCATCGGCCCAGGCGCCGCGCTGCGTCAGGGCGTTATACAGCTCGTTGCACCGCATGCTGGCGCCGGTGTGGCGCGTGTCGTACTTCATGTCGCCGCACAGGACGCCGTGTTGCAACTCCAGCGCATGGCTGACGAAATGCGCGCAATGGTTCTGCGCGGCGGTGGTGAAACCGTTGGCGCAGAAATTGTCCACTCCCTTGCCGACATAGTCGTCGAGGATGGCCTGGGTAACCGTGCGTGGCATTGCGACTCCTCTGTTTTGCCGCAGCGTAAGCCGGGCTCCACGACCGTGGAAGGGCGGCCGGCGCGCGTGGTCGCAATCCCGTCGCCGAGCCCGGCCGGCCTGGCGCGTCTCACGCGCAGCCTCAGCAGCGCGTGTGCTCGCGGCGGCTTACAGGCCGACGATCCCCCCGTCGTCGCGGGTGATGACGATCGTCGCCGAGCGCGGGCGGACGCCCGGTGCGGCGGCGGTCTGGCTGGCGGGCCAGTTCGACGACGGCGCGGCGGCGGTGCCGTTCTCGCCCGGATGCTGGATGTTGACGAACAGCGACCGGCCGTCCGGGGTCGAGTGGATGCCGGTGATCTCGCACTCCTTCGGCCCGACCAGGAAGCGGCGCAGCGCGGTGCCCGGCGCCTTGCCGATGCGGGTCGTCACCGACGACGTCGTGGTCGCGTTCGCCGCCGTCGTCAGCGTATTGGCGACCGTCCGGGTGCCGCCGTCGCCGACCGTGCCGGGGATCGCGGCGAGCATCATGCAATTGGTGACGTCGGTATAGGCACCGTCGTCGGTCTGCATCCACAATAGCGGCGTCGCCTGCCCCGTGACGTTGCTCGCCACGCCGAACCACAGCCCGTCGGGCGACGAGAAGTCGTTGGTCGCGTCCAGCCCCGACAGGTTGATGTTGGCCGCATTGAGATCGGCGCCCGATCCAAAGGCATAGATGTCCCACGCGAAGCCGGTCGCCTCCGACGTGTCGCCCGTCTCGCGCAGGCGGATGACGTGGCCGTTGGCGTTGCCGCGCGTCGCCTGCGCGCTGGTGGGCGGGTCGGCGTTGACGACATCGCCCTGCGGCAGCTTCGGATCGACATAGGCGCGCGGGTTGGGCGCGTCGGTGGTCGCCGGCGTGCGCGACGAGTTGTTGGTGAGCGTGCAGTACATCTCGCCCGTCGCCGGGTTGACCGCCGTCCACTCCGGCCGGTCCATCCGCGTCGCGCCAAGGATGTCGGCGGCGAGGCGGGCGTTGATGAGCACGTCCGCCTGATCGGCGAAGGGATAGGCGGCGGTCGAGGTCAGCCCGTTCTGACCGAACACCAGCGGCAGCCACTGGCCCGAGCCGTCGGCGGCGAAGCGCGCGACGTAGAGCGTGCCCGCGTCGAGATACTTGTCGCCGATCGCGAGCCGGTCCGTCGCGGTCGCGTCCGCCGCCACCCAGGCGGTGTTCGACACGAACTTGTAGATATACTCGTTCTGCGCGTCGTCGCCCATGTAGAAGGCGGGACGGACGCCCGCGATCGTGCGGCCGATCTGGCACCCCTCGTGGTTCATGCGGCCGAGCGCGGTGCGCTTGCGCGGGGTCGAGGCGGGATCGAACGGGTCGATCTCCACCACCCAGCCCATGCCGAACGGATCGTGGCTGAAATCGCCGGTGCCGTCGGTCGCGGCGGTCGGCTGCACCGTGGCGTTCCAGCGCGCGAACACGGTCGACGCGGTGTCGGCGGGGGTGACGGTGGACCAGCGGTTGTTGCCGACCGCGCCCTCGTTGATGCCGTAGCGCGCCAGCGACTGGTTCTCCTTGGCGCGGCCGGCGGCGGTGCGGCGCGCGGCGTCGCCCGCGTCGCGGCGGAAATAGCCGGCCCAGTTCTCTTCGTTGGTCAGATAGGTCTGCCACGGCATCGTGCCGTTGGCGCAGTTGTTGATCGTGCCGCGCGCCTGCACGCCGGTCGGCGCGAACAGCGTGCGGAGCAGCGCGTTGCCGCGCGCCGGACCGTTGAGCGCCATTGTCGTGTTGGGCGTGATGCGGCGGTTCAGCGCGGATGCCTGAACATAGCTCCAGGCGGCATTGCCGGCGCCGCGCGTGACCTCAATCACCGACACGCCGTGCGCCTCGATCTCCTTGATCGCCTCCGCCTCGGGCCGGGTGCCGCCCGACACGTTGCCGGTCTGGCCGGCGGCGTGGAGATACGCGACGGTGCCGGCGATGTTCTCGTGGTTGAGCGCGAGCACGCCGCGCGTGTTGCTCGACGGATTCGGCGCGGTGCCGCTCGCGGCGAGGCCGAAATAGGTCATGCCGTCGTGATGGTCGCCCGCACGCTGCGCGAAGTTCACGTCGGTGCCGTTATTGGCATAGGCCGAGACGCCCGACGCGATCGGATCGCCGGTGCGGTAGAGGACGGTGACGGTATGCCCGGCGGGGACCGCGACGACGTCGGCGAGGCTCTTGGCCACCGCGGAGAAGCCGAGCGCGGCGGGGCTGACGGTGACGGTGGTCAGCGCCTCGCCCGAGCTGCCGCCGGCCGTCGCCTTGAACGAGAACTGGAGCGGCGTGCTGGTCGTGACGGCGGGCGCCACGAAGGTGGCGACGTTGCCCGTCGTGGCCAGCGCGACGGCGGGGCCCGCGACCTGCGTGAAGGTGCCGGTCGCGCCGCTGCTCGCCACGTCGCCGTTCAACGTCACCGTGCGGCCGCTGGAGGTCGCGACGGCGGCACCGTTGGTGATCGTCACCGCCAGACCGGTGTCGCCGGCGTCGCCGTCGCCGCACGCCGACAGCAACATGCCGCCAAACACCGCCGCGCCCGCCGCATGAAGGCCGCCGAACAGCGTCTGGCGCCGCGAATAGCGCTCGGCGATCAGGTCGGCGAGGTGCGGGTTGGCGGAGCGGTTCGTGTCGACGTCGCCGTCGTGGTACAGATCGAGCGCGCTCGTGACGGTCTTCATTGCAATTCCCCTTCGTCGTTGCGGGGCGCTTGCCGGGCGACCGTGTCAGGGGCGCTGCATTCGCGTGACGCGCGCGGGACAGTTCGGCGACAGCGGTGTGACGGCGGCGATCGTGATTGACTTGGGCACCGGCGGTGCGTAGTGCCGCGCCGCTGCCCGAGCGTTCGCGTTCGGGCATCCGTCCAAGACAGCAGGTGCCGGGCTTCCCGGCTTAATGTCCTGCCGAGACGGGGAAAAGGTTTCGGCCGGCGCTGTCCGGCCCACCGGTGCGTTCGCGCCCCCTTCCCCATCGCCGGACCAGACGTAACGGGCGTGGCGCCTTGCCGCGTCCATCAAAGTGGTTTCCCGCGCGGCGGTGCCTCGCGGGACGGAAGGAGAAGCGAATGGATCGTGCTCAAAAGGCCGCGGCCGTCGCCGATCTCAAGCAGACGTTCTCGTCGGTCGGCGTGGTGGTCGTCACCCGCAACAACGGCATGACGGTGGCGCAGTCGACCCGGCTGCGGAACGCGATGCGAGAGGCAGGCGCGACCTACAAGGTCTCCAAGAACAAGCTGGCGGCGATCGCGCTCGACGGCACCGACTATGGCTCGCTCGGCTCGATGCTGACGGGTCCGGTCGGGCTGGCGACGTCCGCCGACCCCGTCGCCGCCGCCAAGGTGGTGGTGGACTTCGCCAAGACGGTCGACAAGTTCGAGATCGTCGGCGGTGCCATGGGCACTGTCGCGCTCGACGTGGCGGGCGTGCAGGCGCTGGCGACGCTGCCGTCGCTCGACGCGCTGCGTGCCAAGATCGTCGGCCTGATCGTCGCACCCGCGACCAAGCTGGCGACCATCACCCAGGCCCCGGCCGCGCAGATCGCGCGCGTGCTGAGCGCCTATGCGGAGAAGGAGGCGGCCTGAGCCGCGTCCCGACTTTCACCTCAATCGATACGAACCGAAGGAATATAAAATGGCTGACCTGAATTCGCTCGTCGAGAGCCTGAGCGCGCTGACCGTCCTCGAAGCCGCCGACCTGTCCAAGCTGCTCGAAGAGAAGTGGGGCGTTTCGGCCGCCGCGGCCGTCGCCGCCGCGCCGGCCGCCGGTGGTGGCGCCGCTGCGCCGGCCGCCGAGGAGCAGACCGAGTTCGACGTGATCCTGACCGGCGACGGCGGCAAGAAGATCAACGTCATCAAGGAGGTCCGCGCGATCACGGCGCTCGGCCTGACCGAAGCCAAGGCGCTGGTCGAGGGTGCGCCCAAGGCCGTCAAGGAAGGTGTCAACAAGGACGAGGCCGCCAAGATCAAGGCGCAGCTGGAAGCCGCCGGCGCGACGGTCGAGGTCAAGTAAGCCGGCGCGGGGAAGGTGGGGTAGCGTAGCTGGCCCGCCTTCCTCGCCAGGCCGACCGGGCTCGGCCATTGGCCGAGCGTCGGCAGCCCCGTTCGTGGGGACAGGCTCACGGCTTATGCCGTGAGCGCTTGTCGACAGGGCGGTCCCGCTTCGCGCGGGGCCGCCCTTTTCGCGTCCGCGCCCCTTCCCTCTCCGCCGCGCTACGCCTAACCTCCCGTCGAACAACGGGAGACGGTTTCATGCGCTACACCACTGCCATCATCGCCGGCTGCGCGCTGCTCGCCGCCTGCAACTCCAAGCATGGCGACGGCAACACGGCGGCGGGCAACACGGCGGCCGGGAACACGGCGGCATCCAGTTTCGAGCAGGGCTTCCGCTCGTCCTATCGGACCCGTTTCGTCGATTCGTGCACGGCCGGCGCCAAGGCGGCGGCGGCGAAGCAGGCCAATGCGGCGGTGGCGAACGCGAACTTCACGCCATTGTGCAGCTGCGCGGCCGACAAGCTGCTCGCGACCAAGTCCGTCAAGGAACTGATGGCCGGGCCGACCCAGGCGGATCAGGAGACGGTGACGAAGGCGTGCCTGAAGGAGCATCCGATCGGCGCGTGAGGTCGGCGGCGCGGTCGGACGGGGCGGCAGTGCTGCGGCAAGGCCGCGTCGTCGAGCGCGGTGCGGTCGCATCCCGCCGGCCGGGCTTGTCGGCGTGCGCGCCAGCCGACGCTGGAACGTAATGACGTTACACCCGTCCATCCCTTTCCGTTCGCCTGAGCCATGTCGAAGGGCATGAGACTCACCTGCGCTTCGACGTCGCTCAGCACGAACGGATCAGGCTGACGTCATCCTGCTCTAGTGCGTCTCGCCGACGACGCCGTGCTCCCTCGCCGCGACGTCATCATAGCTGCGCGGCGCGACGTCGAGCCAGAAGGGGGCGAGCTTGTCGGCACCCGGACGCTCGACGCCGACCGCCCAGGCACGCGCGGCGGCGCGATCGCCGGCCGGATCGGTCCAGCGCAACTGCGCGACGACGATCGGCACGAACATCGGCCGGCCCCCTGCCTGAAGCGGCACGATCGCGTCGTTGGGCAGGGCGGCGACGGCCCGGAAGCGCCGCGCCTCGCCGGGCGCGAGCGAGAACGCGGGCACAACAGGCCGCCCGATCGACGCGGCGGCGATGCGGGCGAGATCGGGTTCGTCGGGCCGATGCGCGCCGAACATCGGCACCGCGACGCGAATGCCGCTGGCGGGCGCGTCGCCGGTGTTGGTCACGACCAGCTCCGACTCGACGGTAGCCGTCAGGAGGTTGAGCCCGGCGCGGGTCGGGCGGAACTCTACGGTGAGCGTCGACGGGCCGGCGAGCGCGGGCGCGGCCGCCGCCGGCGCGCCGGGTGAGAAGAAGGACGGCGCCGGACGTTCCGGTGTCGGCGCGTCGGCAAGCGGCGGCACGTCGGCGGACGCGGCGGAGACCGGTGGCTCCTCGGCGGGCGCCGCGTCTTCCCACGTCTCGTCCGGCCGGTCGCGGCGACGCCAGAGCAGCCCGGCGAGCGCAAGCAACACGACCGCGCCACCGAGCAGCCACGGCCATAGCCGCACGCCCGTCGCCGACTGCGGCATCACCACGGTCTCGATCGGGGTTGGGACCACGACAGGCCGATCGGGCGAGGCGGTGGCGAGGGGGGCAGGCGTCGGGCTCGGCGACGGGGCCGCGGTGGTCGGCGCTGGGCCGGGCGTGACCCTGGGGCTGGGGGACGGATTGGGCGTCAGACTGGGCGAGGGACGCGGCGTCGAGGTGGCGCGCGGTGTCGGCGTCGGTCGGAGAGTCGGCGCGACGGCGGCGGTGGGCGCCGGCGTCGCTTCGGCACTCGGCGTCGATGCCGGCGTCGGAACCGCTTGGGGCGCGATGCTGCTGTTATCGAGCGGAATGGGTAGCGTCTGCGCCGCGAGGCTCGCGGGCAGCAGCAGCGCGGACGCGCCGAGCGGTAATGGAAGACGGGTCATGCGGCCCTGCCCTTATGGCGTCGCACTACGGGCGTCCATGGCCCGGCCTTGACCAGGGCACCCCCCTTCCCTATCTCATCTCCATCACCGCCCTCGGGACATGGGTCGCCCTCGCGCAGCGGCCCGGACGAATAGGGGACGGTGGTCATCAGACGCCGAGAGCCGACGCATCATTGCGCTCGGCTTTTTTGCGTGACTGGACTTCCGGCGCCACGACATTCCGGCTGACGAGGCTTAGACAGACCATGGCGACCAAGGCGATCGACGCGGGTTCCGCGCGCTCCGCGAGCAAGAGTGGCACGGCCAAGCGCCGCATCCGCAAGGTGTTCGGCAACATCCACGAAGTCGTGCAGATGCCGAACCTGATCGAGGTACAGCGCGAGAGCTACGAGCAGTTCCTGCGGTCCGACAAGTCGACCGGGCACGTCTCGGGGCTGGAAAAGACGCTGCGGTCGGTGTTCCCGATCCAGGATTTCGCGGGCACCGCCTATCTCGACTTCGACGACTATGTCCTCGAGGACCCGAAGTTCGACGTCGAGGAATGCCGCCAGCGCGGCATTACCTATGCCGCGCCGATGCGCGTGACGCTGCGCCTGACCGCGTTCGAGGTCGATCCCGATACAGAGGCCAAGTCGGTCATCGATATCAAGGAGCAGGACGTCTACATGGGCGACATGCCCCTGATGACGGGCAACGGCACCTTCTTCATCAACGGCACCGAGCGCGTGATCGTGTCGCAGATGCACCGCTCGCCGGGCGTGCTGTTCGACCATGATCGCGGCAAGACGCACGCGTCGGGCAAGTATCTGTTCGCCGCGCGCGTGATCCCGTATCGCGGCTCGTGGCTCGATTTCGAGTTCGACGCCAAGGACATCGTCAACGTCCGCATCGACCGCAAGCGCAAGCTGCCGGTGACCGCGCTGTTCTATGCGCTGGGCATGACGGGCGAGCAGATCCTCAACTATTTCTACAACCGCGTGACCTATGTGCGTGGCCAGGGCGGCTGGATCGTGCCGTTCGCCGCCGAGAACTGGCGTGGCGTCAAGCCGCAGTTCGACATCGTCGACGCGAAGTCGGGCGAAGTCGTGTTCGCGCTGGGCCAGAAGATTTCCCCCCGCGCCGCGAACAAGGCCGCCAAGGACGGGCTGGCCGAGCTGCTGATCCCGACCGAGGAGATCTTCGGCCGCTATTCCGCCTATGATCTCATCAACGAGGCGACGGGCGAGATCTATGTCGAGGCGGGCGACGAGATCAGCCCCGAGAACCTCGAGAAGCTGGACAAGGGCGGGATCGAGAATGTCGAGCTGCTCGACATCGACCATGTCTCGACCGGTCCGTGGATCCGCAACACGCTAAAGGCGGACAAGGCCGAGGAGCGCGAGCAGGCGCTGTCGGACATCTATCGCGTGATGCGCCCCGGCGAGCCGCCGACGCTGGAGACGGCGGAGTCGCTGTTCGGCGGGCTGTTCTTCGATCCCGACCGCTACGACCTGTCGGCGGTGGGCCGCGTCAAGCTGAACATGCGCCTGGGCCTCGACGTCGAGGACACGGTGACGACGCTGCGTACCGAAGACATCCTGGAGGTCGTCAAGACGCTGGTCGGGCTGAAGGACGGCAAGGGCGAGATCGACGATATCGACAACCTCGGAAACCGCCGCGTTCGGTCGGTCGGCGAGCTGCTGGAGAACCAGTATCGCGTCGGGCTGCTGCGCATGGAGCGCGCGGTCAAGGAGCGGATGTCGTCGGTCGACGTGTCGACGGTGATGCCCAACGACCTCATCAACGCGAAGCCGGCGGTGGCGGCGGTGCGCGAGTTCTTCGGTTCGTCGCAGCTGTCGCAGTTCATGGATCAGACCAACCCGCTGTCCGAAGTGACGCACAAGCGTCGCGTCTCGGCGCTCGGGCCGGGCGGCCTGACGCGGGAACGTGCCGGCTTCGAAGTCCGCGACGTTCACCCGACGCATTACGGCCGCATCTGCCCGATCGAGACGCCGGAAGGCCCGAACATCGGCCTCATCAACAGCCTCGCCTCGTTCAGCCGCGTCAACAAGTATGGCTTCATCGAGACGCCGTATCGCCGTGTCGTCGACCACAAGGTGACGGACGACGTCGTCTATCTGTCGGCGATGGAGGAGGCCAAGCACACGATCGCGCAGGCGTCGGCCGAGCTGGGTCCGGACAAGAGCTTCACCGAGGAGCTGGTGTCGGCGCGTCAGGCGGGCGAGTTCCTGAACGCGCTGCCCGAGACGATCACGCTGATGGACGTCAGCCCGAAGCAGCTGGTGTCTGTCGCCGCGTCGCTGATTCCGTTCCTGGAGAACGACGACGCCAACCGCGCGCTGATGGGATCGAACATGCAGCGGCAGGCGGTGCCGCTGGTCCAGGCCGAGGCGCCGTTCGTCGGCACCGGCATGGAGGAGACGGTGGCGCGTGACTCGGGTGCCGCGATCTCGGCGCGTCGGGCGGGCATCGTCGATCAGGTCGACGCCAGCCGCATCGTGGTGCGCGCGACGGGCGACGTCGATGCTGGGCGCTCCGGCGTCGACATCTACTCGCTGATGAAGTTCCAGCGTTCGAACCAGTCGACCTGCATCAACCAGCGGCCCCTGGTGAAGGTGGGCGACGTGGTCGAGAGCGGCGACGTGATCGCCGACGGCCCGTCGACCGAGTTCGGCGAGCTGGCGCTCGGCCGCAACGCGCTGGTCGCGTTCATGCCGTGGAACGGGTATAACTACGAGGACTCGATCCTGATCTCCGAGCGGATCGTCAAGGACGACGTGTTCACGTCGATCCACATCGACGAGTTCGAGGTGATGGCCCGCGACACCAAGCTGGGGCCGGAGGACATCACCCGCGACATCCCCAATGTTGGCGAGGAAGCGCTCCGCAACCTCGACGAGGCGGGCATCGTCTATATCGGCGCCGAGGTCGAGCCGGGCGATATCCTGGTCGGCAAGATCACGCCCAAGGGCGAGAGCCCGATGACGCCGGAAGAGAAGCTGCTCCGCGCCATCTTCGGTGAAAAGGCGTCGGACGTGCGCGACACCTCGCTACGGCTGCCGCCGGGCGTGTCGGGGACGATCGTCGACGTGCGTGTCTTCAATCGCCACGGCATCGACAAGGACGAGCGCGCAATGGCGATCGAGCGCGAGGAGATCGAGCGCCTGAAGAAGGATTCGGACGACGAACGCACGATCCTCAATCGCGCTACGTGGAGCCGGCTGCGCGAGATGCTGCTCGACCAGGTCGCGACGGGCGTGCCCAAGGGCGTCAAGAAGGGCGTGACCGTCGACGCCGACGTGCTCGACTCGGTCGACCGCCACGAGTGGTGGAAGTTCGCGGTCGCGGACGACGCGGTGCAGGCGAACCTGGAAGCGGTGAAGGTCCAGTATGACGACGCCGCCGGGCTGATCCGTGCCAAGTTCGAGGATCGCCGCGAGAAGCTGGAGCGTGGCGACGAGCTGCCGCCGGGCGTGCTGAAGATGGTCAAGGTGTTCGTCGCGGTGAAGCGCAAGCTGCAGCCGGGCGACAAGATGGCCGGCCGCCACGGCAACAAGGGCGTCATCAGCCGCATCCTGCCGGCGGAGGACATGCCGTTCCTCGCCGACGGGACGCCGGTCGACCTGGTGCTCAATCCGCTCGGCGTGCCGAGCCGGATGAACGTCGGGCAGATCTTCGAGACGCATCTTGGCTGGGCCGCACGCGGCCTCGGCCAGCAGATCGCGGCGCAACTCGAGGATTGGCGCGAGGCCAACCCCGACGCCAAGGCGGGTGCGATGCCTGACGCGGTCAAGGCGCGGCTGCTGGAGGTCTATGGGTCGCATTACGTCGACGACATCAACGGCCGTACGGGCGACGAGATCGTCGAGCTGGCGCACAATCTGCGCGCGGGCGTGCCGATGGGGACGCCGGTGTTCGACGGCGCGGTCGAGAAGGACGTGACCGACATGCTGGAGCTGGCGGGCCTCGACCCGTCGGGCCAGTCGGACCTGTTCGACGGCCGCACCGGCGATCAGTTCGATCGCAAGGTGACGGTGGGCATCATCTACATGCTCAAGCTCCACCATCTGGTCGACGACAAGATCCACGCGCGGTCGATCGGGCCATACTCGCTCGTCACCCAGCAGCCGCTGGGCGGCAAGGCGCAGTTCGGCGGCCAGCGCTTCGGCGAGATGGAGGTCTGGGCGCTGCAGGCGTACGGCGCCGCCTATACCTTGCAGGAGATGCTGACGGTGAAGTCCGACGACGTGGTTGGGCGCACCAAGGTCTACGAGGCGATCGTCAAGGGCGACGACACGTTCGAGGCGGGCATCCCGGAGAGCTTCAACGTGCTCGTCAAGGAAATGCGTTCGCTGGGCCTCAACGTCGATCTGCGGACGATGGAGCCGGAGAAGGACGAGGACGGCCTCGCGATCGCGGCGGAGTGATAGGGCAATGAGCGCTGCCCTTCGAAGGCAGCGCTCATTCGCCTTATGCTCCCGCGCACGAATTCACCCTTCAGAGGGAATTGAACTATGAACGACATGACCCCGTTCGCGAACCCGATCGCGAAGCCCGAGACCTTCGACCAGATCCAGATCGGCATCGCGTCCCCGGACAAGATCCGCTCGTGGAGCTTCGGCGAGATCAAGAAGCCGGAAACCATCAACTATCGCACGTTCAAGCCCGAGCGTGACGGCCTGTTCTGCGCGCGCATCTTCGGTCCGATCAAGGATTACGAGTGCCTGTGCGGCAAGTACAAGCGCATGAAGTACAAGGGCATCGTCTGCGAGAAGTGCGGCGTCGAGGTCACCGTGTCGAAGGTCCGCCGCGAGCGGATGGGGCATATCGAGCTGGCCGCGCCGGTCGCGCACATCTGGTTCCTGAAGTCGCTGCCGAGCCGCATCGGCCTGCTGCTCGACATGCAGCTGAAGCAGCTGGAGCGCGTGCTCTATTTCGAGGCGTATATCGTCACCGAGCCGGGGCTGACCCCGCTCGAGAAGTATCAGCTGATGACCGAGGACGAGCTCCTCGAGGCGCAGGACGAGTATGGCGAGGACGCCTTCTCGGCCGGGATCGGCGCGGAAGCGGTCCGCAAGATGCTGGAGGACCTGGACCTCGAAGGCGAGCGCAAGGAGCTGCTGGAAGAGCTGGCGGTCACCAAGTCCGAGCTCAAGCCCAAGAAGATTATCAAGCGGCTGAAGGTCGTCGAGAGCTTCATCGATTCGGGCAACCGTCCCGAGTGGATGATCCTGGAAGTCGTGCCGGTCATCCCGCCCGAGCTGCGCCCGCTGGTGCCGTTGGACGGTGGTCGCTTCGCGACGTCGGATCTGAACGACCTGTACCGCCGCGTCATCAACCGCAACAACCGCCTCAAGCGCCTGATGGAACTGCGCGCGCCGGACATCATCGTCCGCAACGAAAAGCGCATGTTGCAGGAAGCGGTCGACGCGCTGTTCGACAACGGCCGTCGCGGTCGTACGATCACGGGCGCCAACAAGCGGCCGCTGAAGTCGCTGTCCGACATGCTCAAGGGCAAGCAGGGCCGCTTTCGCCAGAATCTGCTCGGCAAGCGCGTAGACTATTCGGGGCGGTCGGTGATCGTCACCGGGCCGGAGCTGAAGCTGCACCAGTGCGGCCTGCCCAAGAAGATGGCGTTGGAGCTGTTCAAGCCGTTCATCTACGCGCGCCTCGATGCCAAGGGTTTGAGCATGACGCTCAAGCAGGCGAAGAAGTGGGTGGAAAAGGAGCGCAAGGAGGTCTGGGACATCCTGGACGAGGTGATCCGCGAACATCCGGTGATGCTGAACCGCGCACCGACGCTCCACCGTCTGGGCATCCAGGCGTTCGAGCCGGTGCTGATCGAGGGCAAGGCGATCCAGCTTCACCCGCTGGTCTGCTCCGCGTTCAACGCCGATTTCGACGGCGATCAGATGGCCGTCCACGTGCCGCTGTCGCTCGAAGCGCAGCTGGAAGCGCGCGTGCTGATGATGTCGACCAACAACATCCTCTCGCCCGCCAACGGCAAGCCGATCATCGTGCCGTCGCAGGACATGGTGCTGGGGCTGTATTACCTGTCGATGATGAAGGAGAAGGAGCCCGGCGAGGGCATGATGATCTCCGACATGTCGGAGGTGCATCAGGCGCTCAACGCCGGCGCGGTGACGCTGCACACCAAGATCATCAGCCGCGTGCCCCAGACCGACGAAAAGGGCAAAACCTACATGAAGCGCGTCGAGACGACGCCGGGCCGGATGCTGCTCGGCGAGACGCTGCCCAAGTCGTCGAAGGTGCCGTTCGAGACCGTCAACCGCCTGCTCACCAAGAAGGACGTGGGCGACGTGATCGACGAGGTCTATCGTCACACCGGCCAGAAGGACACGGTGCTGTTCGCCGACGCGATCATGGCGCTGGGCTTCCGTCATGCGTTCAAGGCGGGCATTTCGTTCGGCAAGGACGACATGATCATCGCGCCCGACAAGGACGTGCTGGTCGACGAGACCCGCGGCCTCGTGAAGGACTTCGAGCAGCAGTATCAGGACGGCCTGATCACGCAGCAGGAGAAGTACAACAAGGTCATCGACGCCTGGTCGACGTGCGGCGACAAGGTCGCGAACTCGATGATGAGCGAAATCCGGGCGGTGCGGCATTATGGTCCCGAGGACGGCGCGATGGCCGGCCGCGAGAAGCCGATCAACTCGATCTACATGATGGCGCACTCCGGTGCGCGCGGCTCGCAGGCGCAGATCAAGCAGCTGGCGGGCATGCGTGGCCTGATGGCCAAGCCGTCGGGCGAGATCATCGAGACGCCGATCATCTCCAACTTCAAGGAGGGGCTGACCGTCCTCGAATATTTCAACTCCACCCATGGCGCCCGCAAGGGCCTCGCGGACACGGCATTGAAGACCGCGAACTCGGGTTACCTCACGCGACGCCTGGTCGACGTATCGCAGGACTGCGTCATCATCGAGGAGGATTGCGGCACCGAGCGGATGCTGGAGATGAAGGCGATCGTGCAGGGCGGGTCGACCATCGCCTCGCTGGGCGAGCGCATCCTGGGCCGCACCACGGCCGAGGACGTCGTCGACGCCAAGACCGGCAAGGTCGTCATCCCGTCGGGCACGCTGCTGGACGAGCCGATGGTCGCGCAGATCGAGGCGATCGGCATCCAGGGGATGAAGATCCGCTCGCCACTGGTCTGCGAATCGAAGATCGGCGTCTGCGGCAAGTGCTATGGGCGTGACCTCGCGCGTGGCACCCCGGTCAACATCGGCGAAGCGGTCGGCGTGATCGCGGCGCAGTCGATCGGCGAGCCGGGCACCCAGCTGACGATGCGGACGTTCCACATCGGCGGCGCGGCGCAGCTCAACGAGCAGTCGAACCTGGAGGCGCCGGTCGACGGCACCGCCACCTATCGCGACCTCCGCACGATCATCGATCAGCGCGGTCGCCGGGTCGTGCTCAGCCGCTCGGGCGAGATCGTCATCACCGACATGGACGGCCGCGAACTGTCGACGCATCGCCTGCCCTATGGCGCCTACATCCTGTTCGACGACGGCCACGTCGTCGAAAAGGGCGATCGGATGGCCGAGTGGGACCCGTTCACGATGCCGGTCATCACCGAGACGGCAGGCATGGTGAAGTACCAGGACCTGATCGAGAACAAGACGCTGACCGAGCAGACCGACGAAGCGACGGGTATCGCCCAGCGCGTCGTCACCGAATACCGCACCACCGCCAAGTCGAAGGAGGATCTGCGTCCGCGCCTGACGCTGACCGGAGCCGACGACGGCGGCGCCGGCGGCGAGGCCGCGCGCTACATGCTGGCGTCGGGCGCGGTGCTGTCAGTCGAGGACAACGCGATGGTGCAGGCGGGCGATGTGCTCGCCCGTGTGTCGCGTGAATCGGCCAAGACCCGCGACATCACCGGCGGTCTGCCGCGGGTGGCGGAGCTGTTCGAGGCGCGCATTCCCAAGGACTCGGCGATCATCGCCAAGGTCTCTGGCCGCGTCGTGTTCGGCAAGGACTACAAGGCCAAGCGCAAGATCGGCATCCAGCCGGACGAGGGCGAGGTCGTGGAGTATCTGATCCCGAAGTCGAAGGTGATCGACGTTCAGGAAGGCGATTACGTCAAGCGTGGCGACAACCTGATCGGCGGCAGCCCCGATCCGCACGACATCCTGGAGACGATGGGGATCGAGCCGCTGGCCGAATATCTCGTCAGCGAAATCCAGGAAGTCTATCGACTGCAGGGCGTGAAGATCAACGACAAGCACATCGAAACGATCGTCCGTCAGATGCTGCAGAAGGTCGAGATCACCGACGGCGGCGATACCACGCTGCTGAAGGGCGAGCAGCTGGACCGTGACGAGATGGAGGCGGTCAACGTCAAGCTGGGCAAGGGCGAGGCGCCCGCGCAAGGCAAGCCGATCCTGCTCGGGATCACCAAGGCGAGCCTGCAGACCCGGTCGTTCATCTCGGCCGCGTCGTTCCAGGAGACCACCCGCGTCCTCACCGAGGCGGCGGTTCAGGGCAAGCAGGACAACCTGACCGGCCTGAAGGAGAACGTCATCGTCGGCCGCCTGATCCCGGCGGGCACGGGTGCGGGCATGAACCGGCTGCGCGTTGCGGCGACGTCGGCCGACGCGGCGATCCGGGCGCAGCAGCGCGCGCTGTCGGCGGCGCTGGTGGCGCCGGTATCCGCAGAGGAAGAGCGGGCCGCCGAGCACGCCCGCTCCGCTCGCGATGCCGGCGGCACGGGCGACGACCCGTTGGCGGAGGTCGTGACCTCGGGCACCGGCACGGACGCCGATGCGGGCGAATATCTGAACAGCTGATCTCGCGCGATTGACGACGGCAAGGCCACGGCGGAACCGACCCGCCGTGGCCTTTTTCGTTCGCCCGTCCGAAGATCGGGTCATCGCCGCGACCGGCAGGTCGGAAATGTGCGACCGCCCCCTCCCGGTTCAGCGCACGACGGCGACCGACCTCGTCGGACCGTTAATCGTTCGATATCCGTCCCGGATCGGGGCACCACTTAATAAAAGATAAAGACACGATTGACTGGCATCGCTCCGGCGGGCATCTGCCGGATCGGGAATGTCACCGGCGCGAGCCGAATTTTGGGGGTTACGATGAATAGAATCGGAATGACGGCGCTCGCGCTGGTGGGAGCGGCTGCCTTGGCTTCGCCTGCGATGGCGCAGGAGCGGAACATCACGGATGCGACCGGGGGTTACCAGGCGGGCATCAACGTCAACGGTACGCTGTACAACTCGACCGGCATCGGGCTGCAGAATCCGGCCGGCCAGGACTATATTCGTCCGGGCACTCCGCGCGACAGCTGGGGCATCACCGGCAGCACGGGCAGCGCCTATGCCGATCCCTATCAGTCCGGCACGTCGGGCATTGCCAGCACGGTTTCGACCGCGACCGCCAACACCGCGACCTTCACGTCGTCGCTGAGTAATGGCCTGCAGGTGACCGGTGCGTATAACTTCTTCGCGCCCAATATCCTGTCGATCCAGCAGACGGTGACCAACACCACCGCGTCGTCGATCACCGATGTGGTCTTCCGTCGCAACGTCGATCTCGACATCCCGCCCAGCACCTTCAATGAGAACGTGTTCGGTGTGCTCGGCAGCAATTCCGCGGTCGTTGCGAACAGCTACTACGGCTTCGAGAACCCGAACCCGGCTGTCGGCTATAGCTACCCGTGCGGCACCACCTGCAATGTTACGGGTGACTATGGCGCAGGCATCGATCTGGGTCTGGGAACGCTTACCGCCGGCCAGTCGGTAACCTTTGCCTATTATTACGGCATCAACCAGCCGGGCCAGAAGCTCGACGCGCTGTTCGCGCAAGCGCAGGGTCTGGGCCTCAACTATCTGATCGGGGCGCAGAGCACGGAGGCCGGGTCCTATCCTGCCCTCGGCGCGGGATCCGGGTTCCTCGGCGTCAGCAGCCTCGGCACGATCGCCGGTGGCGTGCCGGAGCCGTCGACCTGGGCGCTGATGATCCTGGGCTTCGGCGCGGTGGGTGGCTCGATGCGTAGCCGCCGCCGCTCGACCAAGGTGGCCTTCGCCGTCTGAGTCCGACGGAACCGTCGAAGTGGTGACCGCCGTCCGGGGAGACTCGGGCGGCGGTTCGCTATTTGTATCGTTTGTGCCCTCCCGGCGTGATGCAGTATCGGCCACCGCGAGGGCCGATGCAGATGCCGCCGGTGCGGCAGGGGCAATCGCCGACGACCGTGCTCGACGCGATCGAGCGCCGATGGAGAGGCGGCGACATGTCGGCTGGACCGATGGCAAACGTCGCCGCCGCGGTCTTCTGCGGCATTACCGTCGTCAGCAGGTCGGCGGCGATCCAGCGTTCCCGGCCATCATGGGCTACGTGCCGCCAGCTCCCCTCATTGCCCATGACCATAGCGGTGCCGGCGACGAGCTGCGCCAGCACCGGCGTTCGCGTCGACGCGCCCGCGCGGCAGTTCACGCGAGCTGGCGTTACGAACAGGGTCGGTGGTGGGTACGACGCGGCCTGTGTCGCTGGGGCAGTGACAGGTTCATCGGTCTGCCGGCGCATGGCGATCGACAGCAGGGCAGCCACGCTCAGCAGCGCGACGATGCTTCCGGCACCTGGCGCCTTCGCCGCCGATCTACGGGCACCGAGCAGCGAGCGACTGTAGGACAGGCCCGATCCTGGGATGCCGACCGTGACGCGCGGCTGACGGCCGAGGTTGACGGTCGCGCCGGACCGCCAAAGCTGGTACTGACCCCCAATCCGCCGATGTTCAGCCGAACGCCCGGAAGTAGCTTAACCAATCGGCGAAAACCGACGTCCTACGCCACAGCCTCCTGCCGCGCTCTCACGGACACGGCGCGACGATGACATTGCCGGGCTCGATAGCCACTCCCGCCGGTGCGGCGAGCCGTTCAAGCGATGTCGTCGGACGCGACGGCCCCGCATCGTGGTCAGCCGCCGGCGCTAGCCACGTCCGGCCTGCGGCCCACCTTCTTGATGATGCCGCTGAAGCTCAACACCGGTCGCCCGTCGGCGGTAACCAGGCCGCGCACGAAGACGAGCGAGCGAGCGCCGCGCGTGATCTGGCCGCGCGCCTCCATGAACTCGCCCGGCCGCGCGCCGTCGAGGAAGTCACCGGCGAGGTTGACCGTCACCCCGAACGAACCCGCCATCGCCGGGCGCGCGATGGTGAACAGCGCGGCGTCGGCGAAGGTCATCAGGCAGCCCCCGTGCATGAAGCCGCCGCCGTTCATATGGTTCGGTCCCGCCCGAAAGGCGGTGATGCCGTCGCCATGCTCGTCGACTCGCTCGTAGAAAGGACCGGCGCGCTGCTCGAAGGCATCGGTGTGCCACAGCGACCAGCCGGCCCACTCACCCTCCGTCACCGGCCGCAGCCTGCTGTCGCGTTCCTCGGTCGGGGCGGTGGCGCTCTGTTCGCTCATCCGCCGCCCCTTTCCACGCCTACCGGGCACGCGCAACCACGCTAGTGCAGCAGGTTCTCCACGCGCAGGCTCATGCTTTCGTGCAGGCAATCGCGATCGGCACCGCATCGGTCGCGCTCGGCGAGCCAGGTGCGCTGCTCGGCGAGGTCACCACCGGCATAGGCGGCGGCGACGCTGCGGTCCCAGCCAGCGAGCACACGATCGCCGCAGATGGTGCGCTCCACCGGCGAACGCGCGCGGGCGCAGGCGAAGCTCCCCCGGATCGCGCCAGCGGCAGGCTGCAGGATCATCAGATGGTCGGGCGCGATAGAGAACGCCCAACGGCCACCGTCGATCGGGAACAGCACGGCGCGATCCCAGTCGGCCCCGTGCGTCCCGGCGACGATGCAGCGGAAGCGGGTGACGGTGACCGGCGCGGACGCGGCGAGCCGGAGGCCGGCGTCGGCGGGGGTGGCGCCGCGCCCCCCTGCCCCGCGGGGCATGACCTGACGCACGATACGGCCGGCGGTCGTGCGCTGCGTCGTCGTCGTCGCGCGCTTGCACAAGGTGTAGTCGCCGTCGAACGACAGCCGGGGACCGGCGAACGACACGATGCGCCCGACCAGCCGGGGGTCGTCCGCGCGATACCGTGCCGCGGCGTTCGACACCGCCGGATTGCGCGCCGCCGACACCACCACATACTCGCCGCTCGGCGAGCCCGGCCCCATCGCGAGCATCAGCGGCAGCGCCGCGACAAGCAGCAGCCGCCTCATATCCGGGCCGCCAGCAGCGCGGCCTCGAACACCTCCGCGACGGCGGCGATGGCGCGGTTTTCGTTGGTGCCGTTCACCATCGCGCGCGCGCCGACATAATCGGTCTTTGCCCCGCTGAGATAGTTCTGCAACCGCCGGCCGTTGGCGAAACCCAGACCATAGACCATGCCGTGGACCATCACCTCGAACGCGATGTCCGGTTCCAGCGCGCGTTCGGGATGGAACAGCAGCTCCAGCCCTAGCCCGACCTCCGCGCCGGTGCTGGCGTAATTGTCCCACCAGGTCAGCTGGACGTAGCCGCGCCCGTAATAGGCGTTGGCGATGCCCAGATCCTTGACATAGGCGGGGGAGACCGCCCCGGCGGCGGGTGCGCCATGCGTCGCGCCCTTCGACCGCTTGGTGATCTTGCCCGATGTGGAGACGTCGAACGAGTCGCCGTCCTGTTCCAGCACCGTCGCGCCGGTCGGCGTCGCCGTGACCTTCACCGGCAGGTAATAGTCCTTGATGTCGTTGGCGTTGAGGCGACCCTTGCCGCCCTCCTCCACCGGCTCCGCCCAGCGCGACTCGCGGTGCGTGCCCTTGCCCTTCGCATTGGGGACGGTGGTCTGGTGGTTGGTTTCCCACATCGCGGTGGCGAGGATATAGGCGATCCAGCGCACGTCGACGATGCGCGGGTCGCGCGCGCAGCGGCCGAGCAGGTCGAGCACCGCCGCCGACGAACCGGTGTTGAAACGGCCGCCGTCCGCCTTGTTCTTGGCGAAGCCGGCGGCGGCCTCGGTCTCGAACCGGGCGGTGTCGAAGCCGCCCGAATGGATATAGTCGATCGGGTTCTTGGTCCGGTCGCGCACCGTTTCCAGCTCGCGCGCGATCTCCGCGTAGGTGAACAGCGTCTCCCAGGTCAGGCTATCCGGCGCCATTATGCCGCTCTGGCCGGCGTCCTCGCGGATGTCCTCGACCCGCTGGAACGCGGCGATGGCGCCGGGCAGGTCGGCCTTGTAGCCGCGCACGGCCTCGGCGAGCGCGAGCATGCTCGGCGGCGGCGCGCCGGCGCTGGCGGGGGTCGGCGCGGGACGCAGCGTCGCGAGGTGCTGGAACGCGGCCTCCACCAGGGTGACGTCGGCGGCGGCGTTCATCGATGGCGGCCGACCGACCGCGCCCGACAGCAGCGGCACCGGGCGGGGCGTGCCGCCGACGGGGATGACGGGACGCGCGCCCTTCTTCGCTTTCGCCGGCAGGCGTGCGTGCTGCGTGGTGCCCATGCGTAACGTTGGCTGCGTGGCCATGCGACCTCCCTGTTAAGAGTTCCTCAGAGGTATAACGACCGGCGGGCGATCCGGCCACCGACCGGCGCGTCTAGATTGCGACGACCACGACGGCGGCAAAGGCCAGGCCGGTAAGCAGGCTGACGCGATCGGTAAGCGCGAAGACGACGGGATCGTGGTGCAGCTCGCCGCGCGTCGAGAGCAGGATCACGCGGCTGATCCAGGCGAGCAGGATCGGGCACGCCGCCCACAGCAGCTCGGGCGTGCGATACAGTCGCGCCATCTCGGGGCTGGACAGGTACAGCGCGAACACCATCGCCGCGCCATAGCCCGCCGCCGCCGCCAGCGCGGTGATCGCGGGCAGGTCGGCGACGCGATAACCGCGCCCGCCGACCTGCGTGCCGCCACGGTCGCGGACCATCACCAGCTCCGAACAGCGCTTCACCAGCGCGAGCGAGAGGAACAGGAACATGCAGAACATCAGCAGCC
Source organism: Sphingomonas sp. (assembly GCF_965200135.1). Classification (GTDB taxonomy): domain Bacteria; phylum Pseudomonadota; class Alphaproteobacteria; order Sphingomonadales; family Sphingomonadaceae; genus Sphingomonas. The sequence continues at coordinate 47,468 of NZ_CBDATK010000009.1, read as the reverse complement.
AGGGCGAGCGCGCAGTGCCGGCGGCATAGGTGCCGGCGACGACGCGGACGACGTAGAGGCCGCTCAGGATGACGACGTCGATCACCATCTCGCGCTTGAACCGGAGCGAATAGGCGAGCGTGGCGGCGACGTAGACCGCCAGCACCGCCGCGACTCCGCCGGGCAGCCGCAGCGAGGTGGCACCGGCGACCGTCAGCAACGCGGCGGCGAGTGACCAGCCGTGCGACGCGGGGATCAGCCCGGCGGCGAAGGGGCGGTGGCGCTTGACCGGATGCGCGCGGTCGGCGGCGAGATCGAGCAGATCGTTGAGGATGTAGGCGCCCGACGCGGCGAGGCAGAAGCACAACGTCGCCAGCAGCGTGTTCGCTAGGACCGCCGCTTCCAGCCGATGCGAGGTGGCGACGGGGACGAAGATCAGCAGGTTCTTCGCCCATTGGTGCGGACGCGCGGCGCGGAGGTAATCGCGCGGGGTGGCGCGGTTCGCCTGTGGGTCGAGGACGATCGGGCTCTCGAACATCAGGCGAGCGCCAGCCGGGGGGATGGCGAGCGTCGCGCCTGCCATTCGAGCGCGAGCACGACAGCGGCGGCGGTGAGCAGGATCAGCGGGTTGAGGACGACCTGCACCGACAGCCCGTCGATCGCGCCGAGGTTCTTGGGAGCGAGCATCAGCGCGGCGGCGACCTGCGCCACGGTGACGGCGCGGGTCCCCTCGCCGGCGACCAGCAGCGGCAGGACGAAGACGAGCAGGTGATAGTCGCCGATAATCGTGGAGCCGAGCGTGTAGGCGGCGAGCGTCAGGAAGGTGAGCGACACAGGCGGCAGCGGGCACTTGAGGTGAAGCGCCGTGCCCGCCGCGACGATCGCCAGCGCGGCGGCGGCGGCGGTCGCTTCCTGCCACGGCGCGGCGCCGAACAGCATAACCAGCGCGCCGTAGAGCGACGAGCCATAGGGCACGCCATGCGCGTGCTCGACATAGTGCCAATGGTAGTTGCCGAGCCCGGCGAGGAAGGTCGGCGCCGTGTAGACCGGCCATAGCCGGTGCGCGAGCGCGAGACCGGCGACGAGCACCGCCGCACCGGTGGCGCCGAACGCGATCAGCGCATGGCGCCAGCGCGGCTGCAACGCCAGCAGCGGCAGCAGGAAGGGCGCGGCGTTGGGGCGGATGTTGACCGCGATGCCGAGCAGCACCGCCGCCAGCACCGGCCGCTCGCCACGCACCGCCAGCAGCATGGCGTGGATGACGAGCAGCGCGGTGATCCCGGCATAGACGTTGCCGCGCGTCACTATCTGCAGCGTCGGATAGGCGAGCAGACCCAGCAGACCGAGCATCACGCGCTGGCCCGGCGGGCCGAAGCGCCTGACGAGATGGAGCCAATAGGCTCCCAGCCCCGCCAGCGTCGCCATATACAGCAGCGACGGATCGACGATCCGCATCAGCGCCGCGGTAACGAGGCAGTAACTCGTCGTCAGCGGCGTCACGAAGAAGTTGGTCAGCGCGGTGTGCGGCAGGCCCTCCAGCCCGGCGAGCTTCGGAAAGCCGGGCGCCGGCGACAGCGCGACGCGGTCCGCAAACCATCGCGCGGGCGCGGTCCGCTCATGCGGCGTGAAGGAGAGGATAAACGCGAAATAATCGTCGAACCGCTCGCGCAGGTCGTAGAGCAAGATCGGGCGGCGGTCGGCGAGCAGATCGACCAGCCAGTTGAGCAGGCTGGCCCACAGCACCAGTAGCAGCGCCCGCTCGATCGGCGTGCCGCCGCGCCGTTCCCCTGCCCCGATCCGCGCCGTCATGCGGGCGCTATGGGTCGAACAGGGTTAATTTACGCTCAAGGTGCCGGGTCCGCCCTGCCCTCTCCGAGCACCTCGTTCGGGGCGGGGTCCATGGTGCGGGCGATGGTTTCGAAGTGGCGGCCCTCGGCGCGGATCTCGTTGAAGGCGGGGGGGCTGTGGCGGAGGCGCTTCGACAGCGTGCCGGCGCCGATCAGCCGCACGGTGCGCCCGGCGCGCTCGACCGGGACGTCGAAGGGGTAGTGGACATGGCCCGACAGCACCGCGTCGGCGCCGGCGGCGGCGAGCCGCTCCAGCGCGGCGGCGCCGCCATGGGTGCGGGTCGATTCCTGCAACCCGGCGTCGAGCAGCGGGTGATGCGCCGCGACGAGGATCAGGTCGCCCGGCGGCGCGGCCGCGATCGTGTCGAGCGCGCGGGCGAGCGAGCGGCGGCTGACGACGCCCTTGGACTGATCGACCCGCCATTGCAGGCGAGCCACCGTCCGCAGCGGCACGACGGTGACGCCGGCGACACCGAGCGGGCGTTCCAGCAGACGCTCGATCGCGGTGTAGCGATGGTAGGGGCGCAGGATGCGGCGTAACGGGTCGGAGTAATAGGGCACGTCGTGATTGCCGATCTCGACCGTCATCGGCACGCCGAGGCTGCCGAGCCACTTCGCGCTCGCCTCGAACTCGCGGGTGCGCGCGCGCATGGTGAGGTCGCCGGTCATCACCACCGCGTCCGGTTTCTCGGCGGCGACGCAGGCCGCGAACCAGTCCAGCGCCTCCGGGTCCTCGGCGCCGAAATGGATGTCGCTGACGTGGAAGAGCTTGGTCATCGCGACAAGGGTAGCCGAGAGTTTGCCGGGGGACCACCTCGTCATCCCGGCCTTGAGCCGGGATCCCGCTACTCTCCTGCCGAAGAAGAATAAGCGGGATCCCGGCTCAAGGCCGCGATGACGGTGTTCTCCCAGTCGGAGTCAGCTAACCTCGGCGAGCGTCTTCTGCTCGAGCATGGGACAGCCGTTGACGCGGCCGCGACGCTCGGCCGACTGCTTGTACGGTTCGCGCCGCGCGCGGTTGATGTTGCCCAGCGGCTGATGATCGGCGAGGCCATGCCAGACGTTGAAGGCGAGCCGATCCTCGGTGACGATGCTCTCCATCGGCACCCAGGCGGGCTGCGGCCCGATTTCCAGCGTCGCGACGGTGATGAAGGGCGTGTCCGCCTGCTTCCACTCGACCGTCGAGTCCTCGATCGGCTGCTTCTCCGGATCGAGGCAGAGCTGGACGCGCACCTCCCAGGTGCCGCCATGTTCGGCCAGCGCTTCGTTCATCGCCTCGCGGATCGCGTCGGGGCGGCCGGCGGTATGGATCTGCGCGCCGGTCAGGGCGGTCAGCTCCTTCGACACCGGGAACAGCGCCCACTTGGCGATGTAGTCACCGTGGCGATACGGCGTCTGGCTGAAATAGGTCTCGCCGAGCGGGTGAACCGGCGCCGCACCGCCGAGCTGTTCCAGCGTCGGTGAGGCCAGTCCGACCGCCTTCAGCCCCGTCTCGATCGGTTGCAGCACCGCCGACATGGCCTTCTTGACGCCCTCCAGCTTGTCGGTGGTCTTGGCCAGCATCGTCAGGTTGCCGAGGAACTTCGCCGCGGTCGGCGCGCCGAAGATCGGGCCGTTGACGAGGATGAAGTCCTGCGTCGTGTCGCCTTCCGATCCCGGCAGGCGCTCGCCCTCGACGCCGAACACCTTGATCGCGAGCCCGCGCGGCGAGTTGACGCTATCGTCGAGGATGTCGCCGGGCTGGGTCGAGAACCGCAGCAGCGCGTCGTAGTCGCCGGGGCGGGCGAACAGGCCCTGCGCGAGTTCGGGCGAGAGGCCGTCCTTGACCGTCAGCTTGCCGCGGGCGATCGCATGACCCTTGGCGTGGACGGCGCGGACGCCGTGGCCGTAATTCTCGGCGGTGGTTTCCTGGATGCCGGCGAACTGTTCGTCGAGCTTGCCGATCGTCTCCGCCTCGTTCGGCTGGCGCTCTTCGATCGACGGACTGTAGCGGACGGGCTGCGGCATGGGACGGCTCCTGCGAAATGATGCGGCAGGTTAACCGTCAGGCAAGTCCGGCGTTCCCGCCGCTTCAAACAAACCCGAGATTCCAACTGGATGGGTTGTAGTTGCCCATGTTGGGCAGCACCGTCGTCAGGTCGCCGTTCGGGACGCCGAACCAGCTGGCGAGCGTCGCCGCATATTGATCGACCGACGTGGTCGGCAGCAGTCGGCCCTGCCCGACGTCGTCCGCCGTGCCGCTGCCGATCGCGGGCGGCGTGCCGTAGATCCGCTGGCCCTTGACCGCGCCGCCCATGACGAAGTGCATCGATCCCCAGCCATGATCGGAGCCGTCGTCGTTCGATTGCAACGTGCGCCCGAAGTCGGAGCCGGTGAACGTCGTCACCTTGTCGGACACGCCGAGCGCGACAGTGGTGTCGTAGAACGCCTTCATCGCGCCGCCGAGCGCGCCCATCAGCACCGGGTGCTGCGTGACGAGATTGTCGTGGAGGTCGTAGCCGCCCTGGCTGACGAAGAAGACCTGCCGCTTGGCACCGAGTTCGCTCGATACGGAGATCATCCGGGCGACCATCTTGAGCTGGTCGGCGAGGTTGTTGCCCGACGGAAACAGGTTGAAGCTCGCCGCCGGCGCCCCCGCCAGCGCGCTCGAGACCTGCGAATAGGTGTCGAGCGCGCGCTTGGAGATGCGCGCGTGCTCGCCGGCGAGCATGTTCGACGGCGGGCCGGTCATCAACGACCGCAGCGTCGAGGCGACGGTGGTCGATCCATAAACCATCGCGCTGTTCGACAGCAGCGGGATCGGTCCGCCGGTGCCGACCGAATATTGCAGCGCGGAGCGGCCGGTCAGGTAGACCGCATTGCCGCTGGCGTTGATACAGGTCAGCGACGCGGTGCCGTTGCCGCCCTGGAACACGTCGCCGATACGACCGCCCCAGCCCGACGTCGCGCCCTCCGGATTGGATGCCTGGAAGAAGCTTTGCTGGTCGTTGTGGCTGAAGAGCTTGGGCGGCAGCTTGACCGAATTGGACTGATACTGCGCCTTGGTGGTCGGCTGCACCAGCGTGCCGAGATTGAGGACGGGCGCGAGCTTCCCGGCGGCGAACAGCGGCATCAGCGGTGCGAGGCCCGGCGCCAGCGCATATTGCCGGCCGCCGAGCGAGTTGAGCGGGTTCAGCGCGGTCGCGGCGAGCGCGTCGCGGTTGAGCGCGATGTTCTGGCGCGCGGCGGCATAGGCGGCGTAGCTGGCGGCGTCGTAGGGCGGCAGCGTGTTGGCGTAGTCGTTGCCGCCGTAGAGGAAGACGCAGACCAGCGCCTTGTAGTCGCTGGCGGTCGCCGCCGCCGCCTCGCCGATCGCGCCGAGCGACGTGGCGAACGGCGTCGCGACGCCTGCCAGGCCGAGCGCGCCGGCGCGGCGGAGAAAAGCGCGGCGGCTCTGATCGTGCTCGAAGGGGCTCATATCACTTCACCGTCAGATAGTCGGGCGACGCGAGCGTCAGGAGGATGGCGGCGTTGACCCGGTTCTGCGGGCCGGAGGTGGTGGTGGCGGCGATGCTCTCGACCGCGGTCCGGATCGACGCGACGGTGGCGGCCGACAGCTGGCCGGCGGCGAGCAGCATGTTGGCCCAGTCGACCAGCGCCGCTGCGTCCGCCGCCTTGGCGAGCGCCGTGGTATAGTCCGCCTTGGCGTCGCCGGCGCCGTTGACGATCAGGCCGTTCATGTAGTTGACGTAGGCGACCACCGTCTGTTCGTTGGTGATCTGGAACTCGGGCGCCACCATGCCGGCCGCGCTGATCGCGGTCGACGGGGGCGAATAGCCGGGGCGGAAGAAGTTGAACACGGTCTGGCTGCGCCCCGGCGACTGGCCGAGCCGCGACGTCGTCGACGAGGTGTCGCCGATCGACCAGGCGTTCGACGGCGAGGTGACGCCGAACGCGCGCGCCCAGCCGGTCAGGCGCAGCACCGGCGCGCGCAGCTTGCCACCGCCGGCGCTGGTCAACGCGGCGTCGGAGCGCGCCTCGGTATCGAGCAGGATGGCCTTGACCACCGCCTTCATGTCGCCGCGCACGCCCTTGCCGTTGTCGGCGAAGGTCGCTGCGACGCGGCCGACATAGGCGGGGCTGGGGTTGGAGGTGACGAGCCGCTGGATCAGCTGCTTCGACACGAACGGCGGCAGGTTGGCATGCGCGAAGATCGTGTCAAGCGCGGCCTTGATCGCCGCCGTCCCCTCCCCGCTGACGCTGGTGCCGAGGAAGGTGGAGGTGCCCGTCTCGTGCTGCGACGCGGTCATCACCAGCGGCAGCTTGTAGCGCGCCGGCGTGGTCGCGTCGGCGCTGGCGAGGTTGAGCCCGGTGAACACGCGCGCCAGCCCGGTGACGTCGGCGGTGGTATAGGTTTCCAGCGCGACGCCGCCCGAGGTCTTGACCGACCCGTCCATGTTGAGCTGCTGCAACCCCAGGCTGAACAGCTGCATCAGTTCGCGCGCGTAATTCTCGTCCGGGTTGGCGCCGGTCGTCGCGTTCGCCTTGCGGTTGCCCATGAAGGTCAGCCACGACGCCATCGCGGCGTTGTAGGTGATGCCGTCGAGGATCTGGCGGTAATTGCCGAACGCATTGTCGAGCAGCACGTCGACATAGGCGGCCATCGCGAACTGCTTCCAGTTCAGGTTGACGCCGCCGATCCCGACCACGAGCATGTCGAGCAACGCGGTGCCGACGCGCTGTCGCACCTGATCGGGCTCGGCGATCAGCTGCCGCCAGATCGTGGTGTCGAAGCCGGTCTCGTTGTTGATGTTGGCGGCGATGTTGTAGCCGTTGGCGGTGAGCCAGTCCCAATGGCTGATCGCGCGCGGCATCGCGAGCTGTTCGTCCAGCCAGGTCGCATAACCCTTTGCGGACACGGCCGCGATGCTGTCGGTGGTGGCGCCCATCGTGGCCTGGGCGAGAAAGCGCCCGGCCTGCGCGTCGGTGGGCGGTGCCGCGACCACGACCACTGGCGGGGAGACGGTCCCTCCCCCGCTCGTCGCGCCGCCACCGCCCGTCGTATCGCCGCCACCGCCGCCGCAGGCGGCCAGTGCGAGCGCCGAGGCGGTGACCGCGAACGGCGACAAGGACACGCCGCCCGGCACGACCGCGCCCTCCCCGATGGTTTCCGCCGCCTGCGCGACGTCGCTCCCGTCCAGCATCGTTGTCCGTCCCACCCCGGCCGGCCGATCCCTCCCGACCGGCGGCGCCTCATCATGGGTTAAGGACTAACGACTAAATCTTTCTAAATAAGGTAAACTCCCGTCGCCCATCTTGCGGGAAGGGGCATTCGTCGCGAAACGACCGAAGCGGACCGTTTTCCGGCTTTACTGTCTGTAAGTGACGGAAGTGTCTTGATTTTCAGTCACCTGCGCTTTGAAGTCGGCGATCCGCCGCCACGCCGTGGAAGTCAGCGCCCAACCGAAACCGTCATAGAGCGTGGTGGCCGGCGGCGGCGGAACGGCGAAATCATAGACGGGAGCGGCGCGCCAATATTCGTGCGCCGGTCGCCAACTGCCGAAGCACGACGCCTGGGTGGCGTGCGCGGCGAGCGCGGCTTCGACCCGGTCGGCGTCGTCGGGGGTCAGCGCCCGGGCGTGCTCGGGCGGGCCGGGCCAGAACCGGGCGAAGTGGCGCTCGCCGTCGTGCGCGCAATAGCAGGCGAACTCGGCGATCGGCGCGGGTGCGGCGCGCGCGACGGCGAGCGCGCAGGCATCGTGGTCGGGGTGGCCGCCCTCATAGGGGTGGGTCACGACCAGGGCGGCGCCGGCGAGATCGGCCTGCAACCGCGCCACGATCGCGTCGAGGTGGTAAACCGCCTCCTTGTCGGGGACCGCATAGGCCCGCCGCTCGCCGCGATAGCCGAGCCGGTCCACCGCAACGTCCAGTTCGGCGGCGCGGGCGGCGGCGTAGGCTTCGCGCGTCGCGAAGCCCAGGCGGCGCGCGTCGTCCATGTCGGCGGGCGCGCCGTCCGTGACGTCGATCAGGATCGCATCGTCGAGGCGGTTCAACAATGGGCCCGCGAACAGCGTCTCGTCGTCGGGATGCGCGACGACCACCGCGACCCGCTCGGCGATCCGGTCGCCCGAGGCGAGACGCGCGGGCCAGTTCATGGAGCACCGCCGAGCAGCGCGACCGCCTCGCGGTAGCCACCGAGCGTACCGACATCGACATAGCTCTCGCCCGCCCTCACCCCGACCGCCTCGTTGCCGAGCGCCAGCCAGGCATTGACCAGCGTGCCGATATACTCGTCGCGCCGGTCGGGCCGCTGCCACAGCGCGTGCAGCTCGTGGAGAACGCGGCCGGGCATCTTGAACGCGCCCCATACCCATCGCGAGTGCGCGTCGGCCTGCTTGACCTGAATCTCCCGCACGCGGTCGCCGTCCAGCACCACCGCGTCGAACAGCTCCGGCCGCTCGACGGGAAAGAGCAGGAAGCTCAGCCGATCATCGGGCAGACGTGCCAATGCGTCGGCGGGGAACCAGATCGTGTCGGGCAGGCCGACCAAGACCGGCTCGTCGGCGCCGACCAGCGGGCAGGCGCGGAAGACCGCGTCGCACAAGCCGGCCGCCTGGGGCTGGACGACGAAGGCGGTGTCGACCCTGCCTCCTCCCGCCGCCACCCCGCCGCCATAATAGCGGACGATGTCGGACTTGGTCGGCGAGATGACGAAGCAGATCTTGGTGGCGCCGCCCGCGACCATGCGCTCGACCAGATATTCGCTGACCGCCTTGGGCCGCTCGGTGCCGTCGTCGTCGCGGAACGAGCCGACCGGCAGCAGCTCCTTGGAAAAGGCGAGCGGCTGGATACGCGTGCCGTTGCCCGCGGCGGGGATGATGCCCCACATCTAGGTGGCGACCATGGCGGCTTGGCCGACGTCCTCGAGCATCGCCACCAACTCGCGCGCCCGCGCGGCGGAGGAGTGCTGGGCCAGCACCCGCGCGCGCGCGGCGTCGGCGATGCGGCGTAGTTCGGCATCCGATACCGCCAACGCGGCGAGGACGTCATCCGCGCGGTCGGCGAGCAGGATCTCCTCGCCCGGCACGAAGAATCGGTCGAGCCCGGCCCAGTCGTCCGACACGATCGGCACCCCGCACGCCGCCGCCTCGAACAGCCGGCCCGAGGGGCACCATCCCATCGCCGCCATGTCGGCGCGGGTGATGTTGAGCGTCAGCCGCGACGAGCCGAAGAAGGCGGGGTGATCGGCGGGCGCGACGTGGCGCATGAAGTAGATGTTGTCGCGCCACGGGAAGTCGGCGGGGTAGCCGGAGCCGCCGAGCACGAAGCGCTGCGCCGGCGCGCGGTCGGCGGGCTCGATGAACAGCCGGGTCAACGCCGCCTGGCGATCGTCGGCATAGGTGCCGAGATACGAGAGGTCGCCGCCGAAGACGGCGTGCGGCGGCGCGGGGTGGTGCGTCGCGGGATCGACATGGCCATAGAGCGGCGCGGCGCGGCGCGCCCCGAGCCGATCGCGCAGCGCGTCGAGCGCCGGCCCGCCCGTATAGCTCAGCACCAGGTCGAAGCCGCCCAGCCCGTTCGGCGGCAGATAGTCCACCGGCTCGCCCGCCGCGAGCCGCGCCAGCGTCACCGGCGTGTCGAGGTCGTAGAAGACGCTCAGGCCCCTCGCTTCCGCCTCGATCAGCCGCGTCGCCGCAACCGCATCGACGCAATAGGAGGTGACGATCACCGCGTCCGCATCGAGCAGGTCGCGCTTTCGCGCCAGCACCTCCGCCCAGTCGCGATACAGCAGCAGCCGTCCGCCCGGCAGCTGGTGCAGGTCGCGCGTGTCGCGATACCAGGGCACGTCCTTTTCGACGAATGTCACCTGGTGCCCGTCCGCCGCCAACGCACGGATCAAGCCGCGCCACAGCGTCGCGTGGCCATTCCCCCAGGACGAGCTGACCGTCAGCCCGAACACGACGATCTTCAAACCCGCTTCCTCTCGATCGTCGCGCCAACGAGAGGTCCGGCATAGCGTTCCGCGGTCCGCGCCAGGAAGCGAAAGCCGGTTGCCTCAGGTTAACGGCTCGACGATCGGGAACCAGAAGTCGAAGCGATCAAGCGCCCGGAGCAGCGCGGTCAGCGGGGCGGCATCACCTTCGACCGAGACCTCGTCGACCCCGTTCCCACTCCCGACGAGCGCGATCAGCGTCGCGCGCGACAAGCTGACGGTCGGGTCGGGTGCGGGGCGATGGTGGAGAACGCCGTTCGACACCTCCACCTCGAACGCCTCGCCGGTGTCGGTGAAGCCGAGCACGAAGCGGGCATCGTCGGCTTTCGCGGCATCCAGGCGGATGGCGAGCGCTTCGAGCAGCTGATCGGCGGGCAGCGCGCGGAGCTGGCCCAGCGAGCCCTGGCGCGGCGTCTCGCTCTTCGGCATCGGCGCGCGCAGCTCTTTCGCGCCGGTCAGGTAGAAGTCGCGCCACGGGCCGGACTCCGCCTGATAGCCGAGCTGTTCCAGCGCATCGGCCTGCAACGCGCGGGCGGCGGCGTTGGTGGGATCGGCGAAGACGAGGTGGTTCACCAGCTCCGCCACCCAGCGATAGTCGCCCCCGTCGAACGCCGCCCGCGCGACCGTCAGCAGCGCGTCGGCACCGCCGATCGCCTCGACATAGCGGCGCCCCGCCTCGACGCGCGGCAACGGGTGGAGCGTCGCGGGATTGCCGTCGAACGCGCCGAGGTAGCGCTGATACACCGCCTTCGCATTGTGGTTCAGCGTGCCGTAGAACCCGCGCGTGTGCCATTCGGCCGCCAGCGCGGGCGGCAGGGTCAGCCGCTCGGCGATCTCGACCGGGCCGTGGCCGTGATTGGCGAGCCTGAGCGTCTGGTCGTGGATGCATTTGTAGAGGTCGCGCTGCTGGAGCAGGAAACGGCGGATCGCGTCGCCGCCCCAGCGCGGCCAGTGATGGCTGGCGAACAGCGCCTCGGCCTCGCCGCCGAACATCCGCAGCGCCTCGTCGATGTAGCGGCTCCACGCGCGTGCGTCGCGGACCGGTGCGCCGCGCGGGGTATAGAGGTTGTGGAGGTGACAGGTGCAATTCTCGGCGATGCACAGCGCACGGTGGGCGGGGAACCAGAAGTTCATCTCCGCCGGTGCCTCGGTGCCCGGCGTCAGCTGGAACACGATCTCGACGCCGTCGACGACGTGACGCTCGCCGGTGCGCGTGATGCTGACGGTCGGCGGGACCAACCCGACGCTGCCGCGCGACACCGCCTTGCCCAGCCCGCAATCGACATGCCCCTGCGCGTCGATCGGCAGCGTCGCGCCGTACATGTACGTCGCGCGGCGGCCCATGACGTTGCCGCACAGCACGTTCTCGCTGACCGCGTGCTGGAGGAAGCCTTCCGGCGCAAAGATGGGGCAGCCGCCTTCGGGCAGCACGCCGTCGATGCCGCCGTAATGGTCGACGTGGCAGTGGGTATAGATCACGGCGGTGACGGGGTGGTCGCCCTTGTGCGCGCGGAGCAGCGCGAGCGCGGCGGCGGCGGGCTCGGCGCTGGTTAGCGGGTCGATGACGATCCAGCCGCGCTCGCCGCGCACGAAGGTGACGGTGGACAGGTCGAAGCCGCGCACCTGCCAGATGCCGGGTACGACCTCGAACAGCCCGTGGCGGCCATTGAGCTTCGCCTGACGCCACAGGCCGGGGTGGACGGTGGCGGGCGCATCGCCGTCGACGAAGGCGTAGGGGCGCTGGCTCCAGATGCCCGGCACCTCTGCATGGTCGATGGTGGCGACGAAACCCCGGTCGGCGAGGTCGAAGGCGTCGTCCTCGGGCGGCAGCGCGGCGGCGGCGCGGGCCTGCGCGGCGCGGGTGGCGGCGGTGGCGTCGTTACGCATCGTTTATCTCCCCGCGTCACGGTGGCGACAGGCGTGGCTTCCGGTCAAGTCCGGGGCGACGGGTCCGGGGCGAAGGTCACTTGGCGCCGTTCGGGGTCGACGGCGCTCAGCACCACCTCGATCGCGTCGCCGGGGCGCAGGCCGCGCGTCGCCAGCCGCGCCACGACCGCCAGGTCGCGCAGCTGGATACGCGCACCATGCTCGTCGACGTCGGTGACGACCGCCGCGAACCGCTCGCCGACATGGGGCAAGAGCATCACCGCCTCGGCCAGGTCGATGACGGCGCGGGTGAGTTTGCCCGCGAGCGCGTCGGCGCGCGCCATGACGGGGGGCAGGCGGTCGAAGGCGGCGTTGACCTCGGCGGGGACGGACCGGCCGTTGGCGACGGCGAGCGCTGCCTGGACGACATAGCGGTCGGCCAGCCGCCGCAGCGGCGCTGTGGCGTGGCAATAGGTCGCGGCCATCGCCGCGTGCCATGGCACCACGCCGGCGCGATAAGGAACGTAGCTCGCCCCCTGCCCCGCCCGCCGCGTCGCGAGCATGAACGCCGCCTGCGCCGGGATGTCCGCGCGAAGGCCACGCTGGAACGCGGCGAGCGGCTGGTCGGCGGGCCAGGTCAGGCCAAGCGCCGCCGCCGTATGGCGGAGGCGGACCACGGCGTGGTCGTCGGGCGACGCCATGACGCGGAACAGCCCGGTGGCGTGCGCCTGTAGCGAGTCGGCGACCGCCATGTTGGTGGCGAGCGACAGCGCCGCGTTGCGATCCTCGGACGTCAGGCGCGGGCGAAACGCGAGCGTGTGGTTGCCGTCGGCGGTCGCTGCGACCTCCTGTTCGGGCGGATCGACCCGCGAGGCGCCGCGCGCGTCCTCCGCAGCGGCGATGCGGCGGGCGAGGTCGGCGAAGCCGGTCGGGAGGTCGGCGTCGGTGACGGTTTCATAGGCGAGCTTGACGCGACTATGGACGATCGCGCGTTCGACGCCGTCCAGCCTCACCGCGCCGTCGGGTGCGACGCGGACGGTGAAGATCACCGCCGGACGCGGACCGGTGGGGAGCAGGCTGGCGGCGGCTTCGCTCAGCTGCGGCGGATAAAGCGGTGCCCTGCCGTCGGGCAAATAGAGCGTCTCGCCACGCCGCCATGCCTCGACGTCCAGCGGGTCGCCGTCGCGCACGAACCAGGCCACGTCGGCGATCGCATAATGGAGCAGCAGGTCGGCGCCCGCCGCCTCGATCGCGAACGCCTGATCGAGGTCGGTCGACGAAGCGGGATCGAGCGTCACGAACGCGCGATCGGTGCGGTCGACATGCTCGGTCGGAGAACGGCGCGCCGCTTGTTCGGCGGCGGCCACGACCTGCGGCGGAAAACCGGCCGGCACGGCGAACTCGGTCCGCAGCGCTGCCAGGCCGGGGGTCAGCGCACCCGGCGGATCGATGATCGTCTTCACGCCGTCCCGTCTAGCGGGCGATCAGGTCCGTGACAAAATAGGTGGCTGCCGCGATCAGCCCGGCGGCCGGGATCGTGATGAACCAGGCGACGACGATGCTGCTCGCGACGTTCCAGCGCACCGCCGACAACCGCCGCGCCGCACCGACGCCGATCACCGACCCGGTGATGGTGTGGGTGGAGGATACCGGAATGCCGAGCGCGGTCGCCCCGAACAACGTGATCGCGCCCCCGGTTTCGGCGCAGAAGCCCTGAACCGGGGTCAACCGCGTGATCTTCGATCCCATGGTGTGGACGATCCTCCACCCGCCAGACAAGGTGCCGAGCGCGATCGCGAGGTGACAGCTCAGCACCACCCAGAGCGGAACGTGGAAGGTCGGACCGAGCAGCCCCTGGCTGAACAGCAGCACGGTGATGATGCCCATCGTCTTCTGCGCGTCGTTGCCGCCATGGCCGAGCGAGTAAAGGGCGGCGGAGATCAGCTGCAATCGGCGAAACCGCTGGTCGACCCCGATCGGGGTCATGCGGATGCACGCCCAAGCGACGACCAGCACCAGCACCAACGCGATCGCCATCCCCAACACCGGCGCGGCGAAGATCCCGGCGATCGTCTTGACGACGCCGGCCCACACCACGGCGGCACTGCCCGCCTTCGCCATGCCGGCACCGAGCAGCCCCCCGACCAGCGCGTGGCTGGAAGACGACGGGATGCCCAAGACCCAGGTGACGATGTTCCAGACGATCGCCCCCGTCAGCGCGCCGAAGATCACGGTGGGATCGATCACATGCGCGTCGATGATGCCCTTGCCGATCGTCTCCGCGACATGGACGCCGAAGACCGCAAAGGCGACGAAGTTGAAGAACGCCGCCCACAGCACCGCATGCTGCGGCTTCAGCACGCGCGTCGAGACCACGGTCGCGATCGAATTCGCCGCGTCGTGCAGACCGTTCAGGAAGTCGAAGAACAGCGCGACGCCGATCAGCGCGATCAGGATGGGAAGCGAGACCATTGTCGGAGCCCGGCGGTCAGGAGTGGTCGATCACGAGACCCTGGATCTCGTTGGCGACATCCTCGAACCGGTCGACCACGCGCTCCAGGCTGTTGTAGAGTTCGCGCCCGATCATGAAGCGCATCGCGCCGCCGTCCGGCCCGCCGTCGATCGACTTGAACAGCGCCTTCAGGCCGTCGTCGTGGATCTCGTCGGCGCGGCCTTCCAGCTCGATCATGCGCGCGGTCAGTTCGGTGATGCGGCTGCCGTTGCTGTTGATCGAGCGGAGCAGCGGCACCGCCTCCGCCGTTACCCGCGCCGCGTCGACGATGACGCCGGCCATGTCGCGCATCGGCTGGGTGAACTCGGTCACCTCGTACAACATGGTCGCGGTGGCGAAGCTGTTCATCTGGTCGATCGCATCGTCCATCACGCCGATCAGGTCGCGGATCGCGCTGCGGTCGAACGGGGTCACGAAGATGCGCCGCACGTCCTGCAGCACCTCGGCGGTGATCGCGTCGGCGCGATGCTCCTCCTCGACGATGCGGGCGATCTGAGTCGCAGGGTCGCCCTCGCCGGCGAGCAAGCGCGCGAGCGCCTCCGACCCCGCGGTCAACGTCGCCGCATGCTCCTCGAACTGGTCGAAGAACCGGCCCTGCTTGGGCAAGAGCGACTGGAACCAGCCCAGCATCGGCATGCGTCTCCTGATGGTCGTTCGAAACTCCGGCAACAACCGATCGACGAGGTCTCGTTCGGGCGGCCGCCTGAAGCCGGCGATCAGATTCTTCAACTCCGGCTCGGCGACTGCCGCGGCGGCTCCCGCCAGATCGAACCATTGTGTGACACGTTGATGACGCTCGGGCCACTCGTTCGCCTGTTCGAGTACCAGCATGGGAAACACCGCGACGGTCAGCGTGCGTGGTGCCCGCAGCCGCCGGCGCTTTAGGTAGGTGAAACTGCCGATCGCGGTGGGGCAGATCGCGCCGCGCACGCCCGCCTCCTCCCATGCCTCGACCGCCGCCGCTTCGTGCCCCGCCAGCCCGCTCATGTGGTTGCCCTTGGGCACCACCCAGCGGCCGGTATCGCGCGAGGTGATGAGCAGCACCGCGACGCCCCCGGATCCCAGTTCGCGATAGGGCAGCGCGCCGATCTGGTCGCTCATCGGGAACGCCGATGCACGCCGACGATTGTTGCGAGGGGAGACGGGCACATGGCGAAGACTTCGGGCAAGCAAGGTGCGACGGTCGAGCGGGTCATGCACGAATACAAACATGGCGAGCTCAAAACCAGCGCCGGCGAGAAGGTGAAGAACCGGCGGCAGGCGGTGGCGATCGCGCTATCCGAGGCGGGCGAGTCGGACCGTGTCTCACCCACCGAGAACCGGACGCGCGCCGGTCGGACGCAGGCCCGCGAACGGCAGGGCGACACCGGGGAGGATCGGGCGAAACGCGCGGGCACCAGGGCGGAACTGTACGAGGAGGCGAAGCGCAAGGGCATCGCCGGGCGGTCGACGATGTCCAAGGCGGCGCTGGCGAAGGCGGTCGACGGCTGAACCTGGGCGCGGGTCAAACCGTCGCCGGCCAGGCACCGTCTTCCAGTACCGTCCGCATCCGCAATTCCTCGGCGCTTAGGTCGCACGCCACGCCGGCGTGGCCGAACCGAACGTCCTCGGGTGGCAGTGCGTGAAGCCGCTCGCCGACGCCGCCGACGCCGCCGGCGCCGATTACCAGATAGGCAAGTCCCGCCCCGTCGCAGCGCATCATCGCGTCGACGACGGTGCCGAGCTTTGCATCGTGACGGCCCGTCACGGGCGCGCCGATCACGCTGCCGGCGGAAAACAACGTCGGTACTTTCGCGGCGGCGCTACGCTGCGTCGCGGTCTTGCTACCCTCCTCGTAACGCGCCTGTCGCCCCAGCCAGCGCCAGATGCCCACCAGATTGACCAGCGTCAGAAAGGCGTTGGAAAGCAGCAGGTTGTTCTGTCCGCTCGCGACCGCGACCGCGACCCAGGCGAGCGAACCGACGGTGAAGACGACGAAGCCCCAGCCCGTCACCCGCGTGCCGAGATTGGCGGCGGTCATCATCGCGGCGATCATCGTCGCCGCCGGCGCCACCCACCCGGCCAGATCAGCAAGCGTCATCGTCGCACTCCCGAATAGCGAGCGCAGCGCCCGGTCGTCCCGGACGCGGCGCTCATCCGCATCGCCGCTGGCTCAGCGGGCAGTCACCACCAACTCGGTACGACGGTTCTCGAACCGGCCGGACGTGGTCGCGTTGGTGTCGACCGGGTCGGTCTCACCGCCGGTGGTGGTCGCGATGCGGCCACCGTCGATCCCCTTGGCGACGAGCGCCGCCTTCACGGCATCCGCCCGCGCCTGACCCAGCTCGGCATTGGCGGGTTCGTCGCCACTCGCGTCGGCATAGCCGGCGATGCTGACCCGCGCGCTGCCATATTGCTTCAGCACGCCGGCGACCTGATCGATCTCGGCCTGGTCGGCGCCCCGGACCGCGCTCTTGCCGGAGTCGAAATTGACCTTCTCGAACACGAAGGTTTGCGGCGTCGCGCCGGTGCCGCCCAGATAGGTGCCTAGCCCCGACACGCCGGCCAGCGCCCCGGCGGCGGCGGCGGCGTTGGGGGTCTGCGCGACGACCGATGTGCTGGTCGTCGTTGTCTCGGTCCGCGTGACGGCCTGTTCCTCGCGGTGCCCGACACAACTCCTGAACAGCAACAGAAGCAGTATCAGCCCGACCAGCCCGACGATCCAGGGCAGATAGAAGTTCTTGCGCGGCGCCGCCCCGTCGACCGCGCGATTGAGCACCGGCGGCAGCGGGCTTTCGACACCGGCCGCAGCCGAGGTGACAGCCGCCCCGCCCGGAATGGCGGAAATCGCCGGGACCGACAGGTGGACCTGCTCGTCCACTCGCGCGACCTGGGTCATGGGGACGAAATGATGGGACCCGTCGCGCGAGTCGGTCCTGGTCAGCTTGATGCGGTCGCCTTCGACCCCATCGACCGTGCCGACATGGGCGCCGTCGGAACCGACGACGGGCATGTGCGCCCGGATTGCGCTTGTATCCACCATGGGGAACCCTCTTCTACGGGGCGACGGAGCCGCGGTTATTTGCGTGCGTTCGGAACGGGTTGGAAAGGGCGGAAGTTCCGCGAAGGGGGTGAGCGGACAGCAGAGCCGTCGCCGCAACGAACAAGCGCGGCTTGCGAGCCGCCAATCCGGTCGACGACGCTGCGTTGCCGCGGCGGATCTCAGGCTCGATCAAACACCTGCATCAAAACGCGAAGCGACCCGGCAAAGCCGGGTCGTCGAACGGGGGCTTGGCACCCCAACCGGCCGGACTTGCCGGTCTCGCAAACAGCACCGCTGTCTGCGAGACCGGCTGCGTATCACATCGTCTTCAGCATCTCGATATGGTGCTGCACCACCGGCACGATGCCGGCGGCGACGCGGCGCAACGCCGGGGCGGTGCCGTCCGCGGCATAGGCCTGCTGCACCGCCAGCGCCTGATTGTGCGACGCCTTCTGTTGCGCGACATACGCCGCGTCGCGGGCCGGACCCTGCTCGGCGCGGAGCTGCGCGATCAGTTCCGCCTGCGCCGGCATCAGCATCGGCGGCATCGGGCGTACACGGCTGCGCGTCGCCGCCGCCTTGACGTCGGCGGTGCTCTTGGCGTGATCCGAGATCATCATCCGCGCGAACTCGCGGACGCGGGGATCGCGCGTGGTCTGCAGCACGACCTGCGACGAAGTCCGCTCGTAAAGGTCGCTGGCGCCGGCGGTCTTGACGTAATCGGCGGGGGTCATCGCCTGTGCCAGAACGGGCGCGGCGACGAAGGCGAGTGGCAATGCCAGAAGACGAAGGTTCATCTCGGCTACTCCTCTTACTTGTTGAAGGCGGTACGCAGGCGGTCGAAGGCGTAGGTTTCGGCATCAAGGGCGCCGCGCACGACCTTCCCCATGCCGAAGAACTCGTGCGTCACGCCGGGGAACGTCCGCTGCTCGACGCGATCACCGGCGGCGCGCATCGCGGTCGCCAGCGTTTCGCCATCCGAGCGCAAGGGGTCGATCTGCGCGTTGACGATCGTCGTCGGCGGCAAACCGCGCAGGTCGGCGCGGACCAGATTGATGCGCGGGTCCTGCTGATCGGCCATGCCCCTCGAGTAATAGTGGCCGAACCACCTCAACATCGCGGTATTGAGCGGCTTGGCATTGGCCGCATCGCGCCGCGACGGCAGCGTCATGTCGCTGTTGGCGATCGGATAGACTGCCAGGATGTGCAACGGTGCGGGCATACCGTTGTCGCGTGCATAGATGGCGGTCGCGACGGCCAGGTTGCCGCCCGCGCTCTCGCCCGCCAGCGCCATCCGGCCGGGATCGCCGCCCCAGGAGGCGGCGTTCTGGATCGTCCAGCGATAAGCGGCGCTGGCGTCCTCGTGCTGTGCAGGGAACTTGGCTTCGGGCGCGTGGCGATATTCGACCGACACGACGATCGCGTTCAGCTGCTTGGCCATTGCGCGCGGCGTCGCGTCATAGGTGTTGACGTCGGCGATCACCCAGCCACCGCCGTGGTAATAGACGATGACCGGCATGGGCTCGTTGCCCGCGCCCACCGGCTTGTAGATGCGCGCGAACTGCATCGGATCGGCGCCGTAGGGCAGGTCCTGCGTCGATACGGCGGGATCGGGCGCGGTCGACATGCCACGACGGCGCATCACCGCCCGTGCGGCGTCGGCGGGGCTTGGCTGGATGCGCGCCTGCACGGGGGTGAGCGTCTCGATCGGCTTTGCTCCTAGAACCGCAAGCTGGTCGAGCACTCCCTGCATGTCGGGGGCGGCACGCGGTGGCAGCGGCGCGCGCATCGGCGTGGGCGGCGGCGGCGCGGCGTTGAGCGAATTGGACGACTGCGCCACAGCCGGTGCGGCGGCCCCCAGCAGAAGGGCGACGCCGAGAAGCTTGCAGGATGGCATGTATTTATCTCGATTTAGCAACGTTCTGTTACATCGCTCAACCGCGCCAACGGTCAGACGTTCCGCTTAAATCTCCGTATGTTGCTCTAGATCAAGCTGTCGGACCGATCGGAACGGCGGCGGCGGCATTGCCGCTGGCGTGGCGCTTTGCTAGCTCTGCCGGGTGACCGCGACGGCCGACGATGCACGAATGCGATTGACCGAGGCGTTGGTGCGAACCGGTGCCGAGGATCGCGAGGCGTTCCGGTCGCTGTATCTTCTTACCGCTGCGAAGCTTTTCGGTATCTGCCTGCGTATCTGTGGCGAAAGGCAGGCAGCGGAAGACGTGTTGCACGAGGTTTATCTGACGGTGTGGCGGCGGGCCGGTGCGTATGAGCCCGGCCGTGCGAGCCCGATCACCTGGCTGGCGACGATCGCGCGCAACCGGGCGATCGATTGGCGTCGCGCGCAGGGTGGCCGTCAGTTCGCGCCGATCGACGACCTGCCCGATATCGTCGATACTGCACCGCTCGCCAGCGACCTGCTGGAGGCGGCGGGCGAACGCGACCGCCTGCACGGGTGCCTCGGCGCGCTGGAGGAACGGCAGCAGGTCGCGATCCGCACCGCCTTTTTCGACGGCGTCACCTATGCCGAGCTGGCCCAGCGGCAGGACGTGCCGCTGGGTACGTTGAAGAGCTGGGTGCGGCGCGGGTTGATCGCGCTGAAGCGGTGCCTGGACGCATGACCGACGCGCGCGACGATACCGCCGCCGCCGAACTGGCGCTGGGGCTGCTCGACGGCGAAGAGCGTGCCGGCGCGTTGCGCCGCCTGCTCGCCGAGCCCGGTTTCGCCGGCGAGGTAGAGGACTGGCGCACCCGCTTCGCCCTGTTGTTCCCGCTGGTGCCCGAGGTAGCGCCGCCCGCCGACCTGCTGGCGCGGGTCGAAGCGAGCCTGGATGCACCGGCGGCGACGGCGGCGGTGGTGCGGCCCGGTCGGTTCTGGCCGTCGGTGGCGGGACTGACCAGCATCGCGGCCGCCGTGCTGCTGACGGTACTGGTCACGCGGCCCGAACCCGCGCCGGTGCCGGTGGTGGTCCAGCGTGCGCCGACCAACCCCGTCCTGCTGGCCGCCGCGATCGTGCCTGCGGCAACGGGCGAACCGCTGACGGCGGTGTTCGACCCGGCCGCGGGCACGCTGCGCCTGCCGGTCGTGTCGCTCGCCGACGCCCGTCACTCGGCGCAGTTGTGGGTGATCGGCGGCGACGGTGTGCCCCATTCGCTGGGGTTGCTGCGCGTCGGCGACCGCACCGCGATCGCGATCTCGTCCGCCAATCGTGCCCGGCTGGCGGCGGCGGCGGTGCTGGCGGTGTCGATCGAGCCGGTCGGCGGCTCGCCTACCGGTGCGCCGACCGGGCCGGTCGTCGCCAAGGGCACGCTCGCCACTACCTGATCCCCGTCGGAATAACCTCGATCAACTTGCCGGTGCATCCGGCAGGCGTCCGTCTCCGTAGCTTCCTCGACGCCCATCGCGGCGCCTGAGGAGAAGACGATGTCCAAGCCATTCCGTGCCGCCCTTGCCGCAGCCATGTTGCTCGCCGGCGGCAGCTCGATCGCCCTCGCCAAGCAGAACCCGATGGTGGGCGGCGCGGCGATGTACCCGACCAAGACGATCGTCGAGAACGCGATCAATTCGCGCGACCACACCACGCTGGTCGCCGCCGTCAAGGCCGCCGGGCTGGTCGACACGCTGAGCGGCCCCGGCCCCTTCACCGTCTTCGCGCCGACCAACGCCGCCTTCGCGAAGCTGCCGGCCGGCACCGTCGACACGCTGGTCATGCCGGAGAACAAGGCGACGCTGACCGGCATCCTGACCTATCACGTCGTCGCCGGGCGCATGACGTCCGCCGACATCGCGCGTGCGATCCGCGCCGGGCACGGCACCGCGACGCTGACCACTGTCCAGGGCGAGCCGCTGACGGCGCGCATGATGGGCGGCCGGCTGATGCTGACCGACGCCAAGGGCGGCACCTCGATGGTGACGATCAAGGACGTGATGCAGTCGAACGGCGTCATCCACGTTGTCGACACGGTCCTGATGCCGTGATCGCAAGGGAGGGGCGCCGAGGCGGCTCCCCTCCCGTCCCTTCCGTCTCGAACAAGGGTCGTTCCCGTGTCCCCCATTCCCTGGCACGATCAGGCCACGCTGATCCGCACCACCGACGCGAGCATCCATGACGGCGGCCGCAGCATCGTCGCGGAAGCGCCGCTGCACCGGCTGGTTCAAATGGTCAGCGACTTCTCGCCGGCAGAGCTCAGCCAGCATTTCATCACGTTGCCCGATCGCCGTGCGGCACCGTACCGGTTCGACGGCGACGGCATCCACGCGCTGCTCGGACGGCTCGATCGACCCGGTGCCTTCGACTTCCTGGCTCGGATGCGTGCCCAACGCGCCTGACGGTGGCAGTTCGTTAAAGGCTGTGCCCGTAGGCGTCGATGATGGCCGCAGCCTTGCCCCCTTCCAGGACTTTCGCGCGATTGCGCGACGCGCCTGGCGAGCCGGGCGCTTTCGTCGCGGTGCTGGAGGTGGTGCGGTTCGCGCCGTTGCGGCGGCTGATCGGCTATGGCCAGGCCGACGCGCTGATGCACCAGCTGGGTGAGCGGCTCGTCGCGCACCTGCCGGCCGGCGAGATCGGCCGGATCGGGCGCACGACGATCGAGTTCGCGTTCATGGCGACGGGGCAAGACGAGGCCGACCGGCTGCTGCGCGCTGCGGTCGCGCCGGTGCAGGCACCGGTCGCGCTGGACGGCACGGCATACGACGTCACCGTGCTGATCGGCGCGGTCGATGCGAGTGGCCGGTCGATCTGCGACGAGCTGGTCGACGATGCCGCGCGCGCATTGGTCGAGGCACGCGCGCGGCGCTGCCCGGTCGCCTTCGCGGCGCCCGGCGACGATCGCGGCGATCGCACGGCGGCCGACGTCGTCCTGCTCCGCCATCTGCGCCATGCCGCCGATCGCGGTGAGCTGCAGCTGCTCTATCAGCCGAAGCTACGCGCGCGCGAGAACCGCTTCACCTCCGCCGAAGCGCTGCTGCGCTGGCACCATCCGCGCTTCGGCACCGTTCCTACCGACCGCTTCATCGCACTGGCGGAGCAGGCGGGCATCATCGGCCGCCTGACGGACTGGGTGTTGGCACGCGCCTTGGCCGATCAGGCGACCCTGTCCGCGGCGGGCCACCGGCTGGAGATCTACATCAACCTGTCGGGCCAACTACTCGCCGACGACGCCTTCATCGCCCGCGCGCTCGCCGCCGTCGCCGGCAGCGCCGCACCGATCGGGTTCGAGATCACCGAGACCGCCGTCATTGCCGACCCCGACGCCGCCCTCGCCAACCTCCACGCCCTGCGCGCGGCCGGCATCCGCATCGCGATCGACGACTATGGCTCAGGCCTGTCGAGCCTCGCCTACCTGAAACAGCTGCCCGCCCACGAGCTGAAGATCGACCGCATGTTCGTGTCGGGACTGGTCAACAGCCAGCGCGACCCGCTGCTGGTCCGCTCCTCGATCGACCTTGCCCACGCGCTGGAGATGGAAGTGACGGCGGAGGGTGTCGACGATCCGGTCGCGCTTTCGCTGCTGCGGGTGATGGGCTGCGATCTGCTGCAGGGCTACCTGATCTCGCCGCCCGTCCCGCTCCCCGCGTTGATCGCGCTGCTCGCCGACGACGAGCATCAGCGCGCGTTCGGGGCCGCAACCCCGATGTTTCCAAGGCAACCGTCGGCAAGGATCAGAAAAGAAGCCTAACCGGATTTTAGGGAGCCATGGTGGGACTCGCTTCAGCCACACGCGGCTAACCGGCATCCATAGCGGGCGGTAAGTCCGCAAGGGGCCTTACATGAAGAACGTCATCATCACCGGCCGGCTGCTGTTCGCCACGACGGCGCTGCCGATGCTATTTGCGGCGACCGCGCGGGCGCAGACGACCCCCGCCGATGCGCCGCCCGCCGCGACCGCGACTGATGCGACGGCGACGGACGCCGCTCCGGCCGAGGATCGCCTCGTCCCGCTTGCCGGCGGGGGGATCATCAGGCCGTTCGGCGGCGGCATTCTGCCGTATGCGGG
Source organism: Sphingomonas sp. (assembly GCF_965200135.1). Lineage (GTDB taxonomy): Bacteria > Pseudomonadota > Alphaproteobacteria > Sphingomonadales > Sphingomonadaceae > Sphingomonas. Next base: position 24,273 of record NZ_CBDATK010000009.1, on the reverse strand, counting down.
CAATATCCGCACCTTTGCGGGGTCGGTGTCGGGCAGTGCGGGCAACATCCGCACCTTTTCCGGTGACACGACGGCCAGCGCCGGCAACATCCGCACCTTCGCCGGCAACATCCGCACCTTCGCGGGCAACATCCGCACCTTTTCGGTGACGACATTGCCGGCAAGCGGGCCGGACCCCGCCTTCTGGGGCAATGCCTATCCGGCGCGCGGGAGCCTCAGCGCCAGTGCCGGCAACATCCGCACCTTCGCCGGGCAGTTCGAGGGAATGGCGGGGAACATCCGCACCTTTGCCGGCAACATCCGCACCTTCGACGGCCAGCTGCTCGACTGGTCGGCCGGCGCGCCGACCTACACCTCGCTGAACCAGCAGATCGCGACGCTGGTCGCGGGGTCGAAGACGGCGTGGGGCGCGGCGGTGACGACCCAGACCGGCAAGACGTTCGAGGCGGGCTTCGCCGACCGGATGCTCGGCAAATACGGTATCGATCTCGCCGATCCCCAGTCGCTCGTCGGGATGGACGAGGTCGGGTACGAGCTGTTCCTGATGGACTGGTACGACAATCTGATGCTCTATTCGGGCGCGGACGAGGTCGATCACTGGATGCGGGCGGTGAACTGGACCCCGCGGGTCACCCAGGACCTGGGCTCCGGTCGCGACAGCCGCATCGGCCTGCTCGATTTTACCGTCACCGGCGAGGGCACCAGCAACCTGGTCAAGGCGAGCGGCGTCTCGACGGTCGCGGGCATCCACGGCTCGGCTGTGCTCAGCCTGATGACCGCCGCGCACGACGGACGCGGCGTGATGGGCATCGCGCCGGGTGCGTCGGTGGTCAGCTACAATCCGTTCGACGCGACCTATACCGCCGGTTGGGCCGACATCACCGCCGGCGTCGCCAATCTGGTCAAGAACGGCGCGACCATCATCAACATGTCGCTGGGCGTGCCCGGCTGGACGCTCAACGGCGGCTGGAACACCGTCTTCAGCGATCCGGTGGTCGGGCCGGACGCGAAGAAGCGCGTGTTCGTGCTCGCCGCCGGCAACGACGGCATCACCCAGACGCAGAACGTGACCTGGGCATTCGACAAGAACCCCGCGATCATCGTCGTCGGCTCCGTCGACCCGAACGGCGCGATCTCGGATTTCTCGAACCGGCCGGGCACCGCCTGCCTGATGCAGGACGGCAAGGCGGCCAAGGACGGGAGCTGCGCCGACGACAAGCACCAGACGCTGGCGAGCCGCTTCATCGTCGCGCCGGGCGAGTTCATCCTGGTGTCGGACGGCGCCGGTGGCGTCACGCGGATGTCGGGCACGTCGTTCGCCGCGCCGCTGGTCTCGGGCACGGTGGCGTTGATCCACGACCGCTGGCCCTGGCTGCGCGATCGGCCGGCCGACACCGCCGAGCTGATCCTTTCCTCCGCGCGCGACGTCGGCGCGCCCGGCACCGACCCGGTCTATGGCCGCGGCATGCTGGACGTGACCGCCGCGCTGTCGCCGGCCAGCCTATCGGCGCTGAAATACAAGGTCAGCATCAACGGCGGCGCGCCGGCCACCGCGATCGCCCTGCCCCTCACGGCCAGCCAGCGCGCGGCCATGGTCAGCTATTGGCAGGCCAACAACGCCTATGTCACGGTGTTCGACGACACGCTGACGTCGTACCGCGATTTCGCCATTCCGCTGTCGACCAAGCTGGCGGGGCAGACGGTCGGCAATTCGAGCGAGCAGTTCAACAGCTACCTGACCGGCCGCTTCCTCGACTGGTACGTCGCCGGCGGGTCGTACGGCACCGGCAAGGGGCTGACCGCCGCCTTCGGGTCGGCGCGCTACAGCGCCGCACTGGCCGTGCCGGGCGGTTTCGTCGCGACCATGACCGCGTCGCCGAAAGCGTATCGCCCCGGCTTCCGCCAGGACGGCGTGCCGTACGAAAGCGGGGTCGCGCTCGCCAGCGCCGACGGGGGCTACACGCTGCGTTTCGGCACCGGCCGGGGCGGCGCGGCGCTGGGCAGCGCCGGCTTCGCGATGCAGTCCGACTACGACCCGGCGACGGGCGGGGCCAATCCGTTCCTCGGCTTCGCGTCAGGCAGCGGCTATGCGGCGGTCGACGTGGCGGTGACGCCGCACCTGACGCTGTCGACCGGCACCGCCCGGCAGGACGCCCGCCGCGACCTGACCCGCATGGGCCTCGACGGGTTGGCGACACTGGGCCGGCTCAGCCCCTACCGGGCCAGCGCGACCACCGTATCGATGCGGTTTCGGCCCTCCGCGGCGCTGTCGGCGACGTTCGGCTACACGCTGCTCGACGAGGGCACGGGGCTGCTGGGCATGCAATCGGTCGACCGCAACGACCTCGTGCGCGGCAGCCGCTCCGACGCGGGCACAGCCTCGGTCGATCTCGCGGTGACGCCGACTCTGGCGCTGTCGGGCGTCGCGACCTGGGGCCGGACGCGCGCGGGCGGGCTCGATCATCAGGCGATCGCAGTCGCCGACGGCGGCCTGTGGAGCAGTGCCTATCAGGCGGCGGTGACCAAGATCGGGGTGCTCGGCGGCGACCGCATTCGCCTGACGCTGGCGCAGCCGCTGCATCTGGAGCACGGGTCGATCGACGTCGCGAACGTCCAGGTGATCGACCGCCGAACCGGCGAACTCGGCACCGTGGTGCAGACCTTCCAGCTTCAGGGCCGCGAGCGACGACTGCTGGGCGAGTTGCTGTATGGCCGCGACCTGATGGGCGGGGCGGCCGGGGTGAACCTGTTCGGGCGCGTCAACGTCATGGGCGCGCGCAACGTCGGCGAGGCGGCGCTGACCGCGGGCAGCAGCTTCCGTCTCAGTTTCTGATCCGGTCTTGGCGCCCCCTTAACCAGCGTGATGTAGCGTTCCGCCATGTCGGCCCGGACCTCACCTAAGCAGCTGTTCGCCCTATTTCTGCTGCTGGCGGCTACCCCCGTCGGGGCCGCCGAACCCGCCTCGATGGCCGCATTCACCGCGACGGTCGACGCGACCAAGCAGCGGATGATGGCCGATCCCGAGCATGCGCTCGCCTCCGCGCTGGCGGCGGTCGCGATCGCGCGGCGGTTGCCGCCGTCGCACGAGGCGCAGGTGGCGTTGGTAACCGCCGAATGGCTGCACGGCGAGGCGCTGCTGTTCCTCAACAAGCTGCCCGAAGCGACCCCGATCGTCGAACGGACGCTGCGCGAGGCCGAGCGAGTCGCGCCCGACACGAAGTTGCACGGCGACCTGCTCCGCTCGCAGGGCGCGATCGCGGCGAGTTCGGGCCAGGTGCTGCAGGCGCTGCGCGACTACCAGCGCGCGCACGAGGTATTCCGCGCGGCAGGCGTTCAGCGCAGCCAGGCGCTGGCGCTGCAGGACATTGGCCAGATCTATTGGGACGCGGGCGACTATCCGCGCGCGCTCGACTATTACGGACAGTCCGCGGAGGTCTATTCAGGCGACCCCAGCCTCAACCTGACCACGCACAACAATCGGGCCGAGGTCTTCCGCAAACTGCACCGCTACCCGGAGGCCGCCGCCGCCTATCGCGCGGCGCTGACCGAAGCGCGCAAGCTGCAAAGCCCCTTGTTGCAGACGCGCATCCTGACCAACCTGGCGGGCAGCGAGGCGGAAGCCGGGCATCTGACGGTTGCACAGGCGGCGGCGGACCAGGCATTGCGCCTTGCCGCGCACGGTGAGGCGGCGGGGTGGAAACCCTATGCCTATGGCGCCGCCGCGCGGATCGCACTCGACGAGGGCCGGCTCGACCGCGCCGGCGAGCTGATCGCGACGACCTTCGCCGGCGTCGACCTGGCCCATAGCGAGATGCTGTTCCGGGACTATCACGCCACCGCCGCGCGCATCTACGAACTGCGCGGCGACGAGGCGCAGGCGCTGGCGCACCTGAAGGCGTTCCAGCGGCTGGACAGCGAGGCGCAGGCGTTGACCGCGTCGGCCGCCTCGCAGCTGACGGCGGCGCGGTTCGACTTCACCAACCAGAACTACAAGATCTCGCGGTTGAAACAGGGCCAGCTGGAAAGCGCGGTGCAGCTGGAACGGGGGCGCGGACGGTTGCAGAGCCTGGCGCTGAGCGCGGTCGCGATCATCGCCGCGCTGCTCGGCGCCGGCTTCGTGTCGCTGCGGCGCAGTCGAAACGCGATCCGCGCCACCAACGTCGAGCTGGAACGCGCCCTGAAAGCGAAGACCGATTTCCTCGCGACCACCAGCCACGAGATCAGGACGCCGCTGAACGGAATTCTCGGCATGACGCAGATCATGCTTGCCGGGCGCAAGCTCGCGCCCGAACTGCGCGACCAGATCGAGGTCGTCCACGGCGCCGGCGAGACGATGAAGGCGCTGGTCGACGACATCCTCGACATCGCCAAGATGGAGACGGGCGACATCGTCGTCGCGCGGGAGCCGACCCGCGTCGCCACGATCCTGGAGGAAACCGAGCGGCTGTGGCGCGGTCATGCCGAGGGCAAGGGGCTGACGTTGACGCTCGCCGTCCAGAACGTGCCGACGCTGATCCGCTGCGATCCGACGCGGCTGCGGCAGGTGGTGTTCAATCTCGTGTCGAACGCGGTCAAGTTCACCGCCAGCGGCACCGTTGCCATCGCCGCGCACGGTGACGGCGACACGCTGACGATCGAGATCGCCGACACCGGCATCGGCATCCCGGCGGACCAGCTCGATCTGATCTTCGAGCCGTTCCATCAGGTCGACGGCGGCACCACGCGGCGCTTCGGCGGCACCGGACTGGGACTGGCGATCTGCCGCAACATCGTCGCGGCGATGGGCGGCGACATCGCCGTGACGAGCGACGTCGGCCACGGGACGCGGTTCACCCTGCGTCTGCCGCTGATCGCGATCGATGCCGTTGCGGGGCCGGCACCGGCGCCGGGCGAACGCCGCGACGGCGTGCTGCTGGTCGAGGGCAATCCGTTGACGCAAGGCGTGCTGCGGAGCCTGCTGGAGCGACGTTCTCCGACGTTGACGATCGCGGCGTGCGGCGACTCCGCGCTGGCGGCGATCGCGTCGGGCAACGAGCGGCAATTGCTGATCGAGGCGAAGTCGGCGCTGATGGCGGACCGGGAACCGCTCGCCTCGCTGGCGACGCTGATCGCGGCCGGGCGCGCGGCGGGGATGCGCGTCCTGGTGCTCCTCGCCCCCTGTGCCGAACTCGACGTCGACGCGGTGCGGGCGCTGGGGGCGGATCAGCTGGTGCTCAAGCCGGTGACCGGGGCCGGGCTGCTGGGGTTCCTGGACGTCGCCCAATCCATTTCCGCCGAAGGGGCGGCGACCCGCGCTGCCGCCTAAACCATTGATTCAGCACCGGCCGTTATGGCCGGGGCGAACGCGGAGCCCGGCCCAGCCATGCAAGTCCTGTTTGTCGAAGACGATGCGATGAACCGGCGGGTCGTGCGCGACATGCTGAGCGTGGTCGGTGCCGACATGGCGGAGGCGGTCGACGCGGAGACCGGCCTCGGGATGATCGACCGCGAGGACTATGCCATCGTGCTGATGGACCTGCGGATGCCCGGGATGGACGGCGTCACCGCGATCCGCCGCATCCGCGCGCGAACCGACGCCAAGTCACGCGTGCCGGTGATCGTGGTCACCGCCGACACCGCCGTCGACCTGCGCCAGCGCTGCCTCGACAGCGGGGCCGACGACGTCATCCAGAAACCGGTCGCGATGGGCGCGCTGCTCGACGCGATGGGGCGGATGATGGCCCGGACCGCCGGCGACGACATCGTCCTCGCCTGAGCTGCGCTACTCCGGCGTTTCCTGTTCCGCGACCGGTCGCATCTCGTCCAGCAACGCCGCGATCCGGCGATAGCGGTGAACGCCCTCCAGGTGCCCGGCGAGGTTCGACGCCACCGTCTGCTCCGCGACCCACCGCGTCGCGGCGTCGCCATGCGCCCGCACGATCGCCTGCGCCTCGGCCCGCAGGTCGTCGAAATCTGATGCGGAGGTGATTGGCGACAAGCTACGATGCCCGGATGCGCGCGGATGCAGTCGCAGGCGTTACCGGAACATCTGCTTGCAAGTCCAGACCGTCGACGCGACGGAACGTCCACACGGAGCCCGCCGTTGAGCCGATCGCACCATAAAGGACTGATTTCTGCACATCTTCGAGCTTTTGCTGCTGGTCGTCGCGGCGGCATTGGTGCTGGCCTATTTCGCGCAGCGGCTGAAGGTGCCGCTGGCGGTGGCGCTGGTCTGCGGCGGCATGGCACTCGCCTTCGTGCCCGGCGTCGGCGAGGTCGAGCTGGAACCGGAGCTGGCGCTGGCGCTGTTCCTGCCGCCGCTGTTGCAGGCGAGCGCGTACCGGACCGACTGGCCTGCCTTCCGCTTCAACCTGCGCCCGATCCTGCTGCTCGCGATCGGGCTGGTGTTCTTCACCGCCGCCGCCGTCGCGATCGTCGCCAAGCTGCTGGTGCCGTCGCTGCCCTGGTGGGCGGCGGTGACGCTGGGTGCGATCGTGGCGCCACCCGATGCGGTCGCCGCCGCCGCCGTGCTCAAGCAGGTGCGCCTGCCCAAGCGTGTCGTGACGGTGCTGGAGGGCGAGAGCCTCATCAACGACGCGTCCAGCCTCGTCCTCTATCGCCTCGCCGTCACCGCCACCGTGGCCGGCACCTTCAGCTTCGGCGCGGGCGCTTTGCAGTTCGTCGGCGCCGCGATCGGCGGCGTGGTCGCGGGCTGGCTCGCCGGGCGGATCGCGATCTGGGTCTTCGCAAGGCTCGACGACACGCTGCTCGATATCACCGCCAGCCTGCTCGCGGGCTTTCTGGCGTACCTCGCCGCCGAGCAGGTCCATGCCTCAGGCGTCCTGGCGGCGGTGACCTGCGGCCTGATCCTCGGGCGCAAGCAGCATGCCGAGTTCACCGGCGAGTCGCGGCTCGGGCTGCAAGCGGTGTGGAGCTTCGTCGAGTTCATTCTCACCGCGCTCGTCTTCATGCTGATCGGGTTGCAGCTGCGCGGTATCGTCGGGCGGCTGGAGGGCTATGATGTCGGCGGCCTGGCGCTGCTCGGCGGGGCGATCGCGGCAACGCTGATCGTCAGCCGTTTCCTGTGGATCGTCCCCGCCACCTGGGTGCCGCGTGCCGTGTTTCCGGGGCTGCGCGAGCGTGATCCGCTGCCGCCCTGGCGCCATACGCTCATCACCGGCTGGGCGGGGATGCGCGGCGTCGTCAGCCTCGCCGCCGCGCTGGCGCTGCCGCTCAAGTTCCCCGGCCGCGACATCATCGTCTTCCTGGCGTTCTGCGCGATCTTCGCAACGCTGGTGCTGCAGGGGACGACGCTGGGCTGGCTGATCCGCCGTCTCGGCCTCGACAAGGAAGCCGAAGGAGAGTCCGACGAGGACGAGGCCCATGCGCGGGCCGAACTCGCCACCGCCTCGCTGGACGCGGTGCAGGCGCATGCCGACGAACATGTCGAGGACAAGCATGCCGACGCCGCCGCCGAGCTGGTCGAGCAGTTCCGGGCGGAGGCCGACCGCGCGCAGACCGATGGCGAGCATCCGCACCACCGCGCCGCCGAACTCGAGGTGCAGCAGCGGCTGCGGCTGGTCGCGATCGACGCGGCGCGCAACAAGCTCAATGAACGCACCGACGACATGGATGCCGAGGCGCACCGGACGCTGGGCGAGGAACTGGACCTGCAGGAACAGCAGATCCGCCGCGTGCTAGGCGAAGCCGGCGGCTGAACCGGGTCCGGACGCGGCCAGCAACCCCGCCCCGTCGTCGATCAGCTTTTCGTCACGCGTCCGCGAGATAGCGTTCCAGATCGTCGCTGCCGCCGATGCGTTCGTCGTCGATGAACACCTGCGGCGTGGTCTGAACATCATGCTCCGCCTCGAAGGCGTCGACCTCTTCGCGGCTGCGGAGGATGTGCTCGTCGATCGTGTAGCCGGCGGCTTCAAGCATCTGCTTGGCGCGGACGCCGAAGGGGCAGATGTGGTCGGGCAGCACCATGCGGTACAGCGTCGCGGTCTTCTGATCGGGCATCGGTCTCTCCGGCTTGGAATGGCTAGAGCGAACGGCAGGCGTGCGCGTTCCCCTCAGTCGCGCGGCGCCGCGTCGCGCAGCGGGTCGTTCGTGCGCGTATTCCGCATCAGCAGCGCGGCGATCAGTGTCAGCGCGAAGATCGCGGTGGCGTACCAAAAGAAGCCGCTCTCCCGTCCCGCCTGCTTGAACGACAGCGCGACATATTCCGCCGTACCGCCGAACAGCGCATTGCCGATGCCATAGGCCAGCCCGACGCCCAGCGCGCGCACCTCGACGGGGAACAGCTCCGCCTTGAAGATGCCGCTGACCGACGTGTAGACGCTGTTGATCGTCAGCGCCGCCAGCACCAGCGCGAACGCCGCGCCCGCGCTCTGCACCCGTCCCAGCCACGTCATCAGCGGCACCGTGCAGACCGTCGCCAGTGCGGCGAACGCGACGATGTTGGTCTTGCGCCCCCACCGGTCGGACAACGCGCCGAACACCGGCTGCAACAGCGCGAAGGGGACCAGCACGGCCATCATCACCCAATTGGCGGTCGCCGCCGCCATGTGCGCGGTGTTGACGAGGTATTTCTGCATGTAGGTCGTGAAGACGTAGAAGAAGAGCGATCCGCCCGCGCTGAGGATCACCACCGTCACGAACGCGCGCCAGTGCGGCACCAACGCCGCGAAGGTGCCCGCGTCGCGCCCGCCCCTGCCCGTCTCGTGCATCGCCCGCGCCAGCCAGAACACCGTCAGCGCCGCCAGCGCGCCGATCGCGAACGGGATGCGCCAGCCCCACGCCTCCAGCGCGGCGGTCGGCAGCGCCTGCTGAAGGATCAGCACCACGACCAGCGCCAGCAGCTGCCCGCCGATCAGCGTGACATACTGGAACGACGCCCAGAACCCGCGCCGCCCGTCGAACGCGATCTCGCTGAGATAGGTCGCCGCGGTGCCATATTGCCCGCCGGTCGAAAATCCCTGCACCATCCGCGCGACCAGCAGCAGCGCGGGCGCGGCGGCGCCCAGCGTCGCATAGGTCGGCAGCACGGCGATCGTCGCCGAGCCGACGCCCATCATCAGCACCGATACCACCGTCGCGCGGCGCCGCCCGTGGCGGTCCGCCAGCCGCCCGAACCACCACCCCCCCAGCGGCCGGAACAGAAAGCCGACCGCGAAGATGCCCGACGTGCCCAGCAGCTGCGCCGTCCGATCGCCGGCGGGAAAGAACGCCGCGCTGAAATACAGCGCGGTAAAGGCGTAGGCGTAGAAGTCGTACCATTCGATCAGGTTGCCGAGCGACCCGGCGACGATCGCCCGCACCCGCGCGGCGGTGGTCAGGGTGACGGCGATGGCGGGCGTATTCATGCGGCCTTGTCGCGCGGACACCATCGGGCCGCAAGCGACTCACGCCTGCCGGTGCTCCTGCGAAGGCAGGAGCCTGGAGCCGCAAAGACCGCCCTTGGCCACTCTGGGCTCCTGCCTCCGCAGGAGCACCGGCGAGCCTAGAAGTCGTAGGTGCTCCCTGGGTCGGCCGCGACGAAGCGGCTCGCCTCGATCCCCGCCGCCGCCGCCAGCGCCGTCGCCAGCCCTTCGACCGGCTCCTCCCGCGCCTCGTCCGTCAGCTGGAAAGTGCCCCAATGGATGCCGAGCGCGCGACCCGCCCCGACATCGGCGAAGATCCGCACCGCCTCCGCCGGGTCGACATGCTGCGCCGCCATGAACCAGCGTGGCGCATAGGCGCCGATCGGGATCAGCGCGACGTCGGGGCTGCCATGGCGGGCGCGGATGTCGCGGAAGATCGCGCCGTCGCCATAGCCCGTATCGCCCGCGAACCAGACGCTGCCCGCCGGCGTGTCGAGCCAGAACCCCGCCCACAGCGCCATCCGCCGGTCGTTCACCCCACGCGCCGACCAGTGGTTCGCCCGCGTCAGCGTCGTGCTCAGGCCGCTACCCAGCGCCACCCGGTCGTGCCAGTCGCCGACCTCGATCCGCGCGCCCGGCACGGCGCCCCGGACGATCGCGTCGTTGCCGAGCGGCATCACCATCAGCGGGTCGTGCGCCGCCTGCAACCGCCGCAGCGTCGCGACGTCGAGATGATCGTAATGGCCGTGGCTGAGCAGCACCGCGTCGATCGGCGGCAGGTCCTCGAACGCGATCCCCGGCGCCGTGACCCGCTTCGGCCCCGCGAACGACAGCGGGCTGGCGCGATCGGACCAGACCGGATCGGTCAGAATGTTCGACCCCGCTGCCTGGATCAGCAGCGTCGCATGCCCGACCATCGCCACCCTCAACCCGGCGACGCGCGGCTCGGGCCGGGCGGGCGTGACCGGCATCACTTTCGGCCATGTCGCTGCCCGGCTCGTCCACTTCCAGCGCAGCACCTCCAGCAGCGACCGGTCGGTATCGGGCTCGCCGGGGTTGAAGAAGCGCGTCCCGTCGAAATGGTCGCTCGGTGGTCCGGAATAATAGCGGTTGTTCGGCATCGGCTTCCCTGCGGCTCGTCTGCGACCCACGCTCCTACCGCTCGTGCCGAGCGAAGTCGAAGCACCGGGACCACCTTTCGACTTCGCTCAGGGCGAACGGAAGTCGGCTGACGGGATCGCGGGAGGGTGCTAGGCGCCCGCCGTGCTCAATCTCACCGACATCACCGTGCGCCTCGGCGGCCGCACCATCCTCGACGCCGCGACGGCGAAGCTGCCCCCGCGCGGTCGCATCGGGCTGATCGGCCGCAACGGCGCGGGCAAGACGACGCTGGTGCGCGTCATCGCCGGCATGCTCGACCCCGACACCGGCAAGGTCGAGATGCCGCGCGGCAGCCGCCTAGGCTATATCGCGCAGGAGGCGCCCGGCGGCCAGATGACCCCGCTGGAGACCGTGCTCGCCGCCGACGAGGAGCGGACCGCGCTGCTGGCGGAGAGCGAAACCAACCACGATCCCGACCGCCTCGCCGCCGTCCACGAGCGGCTGAACGCGATCGACGCGCATTCCGCGCCCGCCCGCGCCGCGCGCATCCTGGTCGGTCTCGGTTTCGACGAGGCGGCGCAGCACCGGCCGCTGGAAAGCTTCTCCGGCGGCTGGCGTATGCGCGTCGCGCTCGCCTCGCTCCTGTTCTCGCAGCCCGACCTGCTGCTGCTCGACGAACCGTCGAACCACCTCGATCTGGAGGCGGTGATGTGGCTGGAGGATTTCCTCCGCGCCTATCCCGCGACGATCGTGCTGGTCAGCCACGAGCGCGACTTCCTCAACAACGTCGTCGATCACATCCTGCATCTCGGCTCGGGCAAGCTGACGCTCTATCCCGGCGGCTACGACGCCTTCGAACGCCAACGCGCCGAACGGCAGGCGCAGCTCGCGTCCGCCAAGGCGAAGCAGGACGTCGAGCGCGAGAAGTTGCAGGATTACGTCGCGCGCAACAGCGCCCGTGCCTCGACCGCGAAGCAGGCGCAGAGCCGGGCCAAGGCGCTGGCGAGAATGAAGCCGATCGCGGAGATCGTCGACGACCCGACGTTGCAGTTCGACTTTCCCAACGCCGACGCGCTGCGCCCGCCGCTCATCACGCTCGACATGGCGGCGGTCGGGTATGACGCCAAGCCGGTGCTGCGGCGGCTCAACCTGCGGCTCGACCCCGACGATCGCATCGCGCTGCTCGGGCGCAACGGCAACGGCAAGACCACGCTCGCCCGCCTGCTCGCGGCGCAGCTGACCCCGATGGAAGGCGCGATGGCGGCGTCGGGCAAGATGCGCGTCGGCTATTTCACGCAGTATCAGGTCGAGGAGCTGGACCGCGACGAGACCCCGCTCCAGCACATGACGTCGCTGATGCGCGGCGCCAGCCAGTCCGCGGTGCGCGAGCAGCTCGGCCGCTTCGGCTTCTCGGGCGCCAAGGCGACGACGCAGGTCGGCAAGCTGTCGGGCGGCGAGCGCGCGCGGCTCGCGCTGGCGCTCATCACCCGCGATGCGCCGCATCTGCTGATCCTGGACGAGCCGACGAACCACCTCGACGTCGACACGCGCGAGGCGCTGATCCAGGCGCTGGCGGGGTTCGAGGGCGCGGTGGTGATCGTCAGCCACGATCGCCACATGATCGAAACCGTCGCCGACCGGCTGGTGCTGGTCGACGCCGGCGGCGCGCGCGAGTTCGACGGCACCGTCGACGACTATGTCGGCTTCATCCTCGCCAAGGAGCCGGGCGGCGCCAAGAAATCGCCCGAGGACAAGAAGGCGGCGCGCAAGGCGGCGGCCGACGCGCGCGAAAAGTACCAGGCGCTGTCGAAACGCGCCAAGCAGGTCGAGGGCGATCTCGCCAAGCTGACCGCGCAACGCAGCGCGGTCGACCGCGCGATGTTCGATCCGGCCGGCGCGGAGGGGGCACTGGCGACGCTGACGATGAGCGAGCTGATGACCCGGCGCGCCGATCTACAGGGCCAAATCGAGGTGCAGGAGGCGGCGTGGCTTCAGGCGAGCGAGGCGCTGGAGGCGGTCGCGGCCTGACTGTCGCTGGTGGGTCGGCCCTAAGCGAACCCGAGTCAGCGCGGCGCGGCAACGCCACGTCGTTGACGCTCGGTCGAAGCCGAGCCGGCCCCGCCGACGCGTCCTTACCGCAGCTACGCTACGGAAATGCGAGCAATTCGGTGGCGGTGCTGTCAGTTCAACGCTTGGCTGGCGCCGACATCCAAGCAGCGGAACCGCACGATATGGACATCCAGTCCCGCTATCGTCCGCCCGTTACCGGCCGGTGCATCTGGGCCGACAGAGCCCCAACGGCCTTTGACCCCGGTTCAGGTCATGCTTGCAATCGCGGACGCTCCGTGACGACAGGAAGGCGTGGCTATCTTTCTTGATCGACTGATCGCGCGTCTGACCGGCGCCGCCGAGGCGCTGCCGGTGCAGGCCGCGCGGACACTGGTACTATGGCGACGGCGGGTCGCAACGGGGGTCGGTGCGGTCGCGCTCGGCCTGGCCGCGCTGGCCTTCGCCAAGCTCGGCGACTTCGCGCAGCATCTCTTCGCGCGGTTCGACGCTATTTCGCCGTACGGAGTCCTTCTGCTCACGCCCGCGATCTTCGCCGCTGTCGTGTTCGCGACGAGCCGCTGGGCGCCCGCCGCGCGCGGGTCGGGCATCCCGCAGGTAATCGCCGCCGCGCGCGACCCCGAACTCGAGAGGGTCGGTCCGCTGGTGTCGCTTCGCACCGCTTCGGCCAAGATCGGACTGACGTTGGCGATGCTGCTGGGCGGCGGCTCGGTCGGGCGGGAAGGCCCCACCGTGCAACTGAGCGCCGCGATCATGGTCGCGGTTCATCGATTGTTGCGCGTGCCGATCAGCGCCGGCGTCCTGATCGCCGGCGGCGCGGCCGGTGTCGCCGCCGCCTTCAACACGCCGCTTGCGGGCGTCGCCTTCGCGATCGAGGAACTTGCCGCCGCCTATGAACAGAAAGTGGCCGTACTCGTCATGGCCGCGGTGATGATCGCTGGTTTGGTCAGCCTCGGCGTGGCAGGCGACTACATCTATTTCGGCCGGATGGGAGAGTCGCTCGGCTTCCGCGCCATCCTGATCGTGACGCCGGTCGCGGGTGTGATCGGCGGACTGACGGGCGGCCTGTTTAGCCGGATAGTTCTTGCCGTCGCCGCACCGTCACCCGCCTGGCTCGGTCGATTGAAGACCCGCCCCGTTGCGTTCGCGGCCGGCTGTGGGCTGGTCGTCGCGGTGCTCGGCCTGGTCAGCGGGGGCGCTACCTGGGGCACTGGGTACGAGGCAACGCGGCAGCTGGTCGAAGGTCACGGCCAGCCGTTTTGGTTCGGCCCGACGAAGTTCGTTGCCGCACTCGCCACGACGCTGAGCGGCGCTCCGGGCGGTGTGTTCGCGCCGTCGCTGTCGGTGGGAGCCGGGATCGGCAATCTCCTCACCCTCCTGTTCCCGCACGATTCACCCGGCGCGATCGTGCTGCTCGGGATGATCGCCTATTTCGTCGGCGTGGTCCGGGCGCCGCTCACCGCCGTGATCATCATCAGCGAGACGACCGCGAGCCGCGGCCTCATCATCCCGCTTTTCGCGGCCGCCCTGATCGCGGATCTGGTAAGCGCCCTGGTCTGTCCCGAGCGGCTTTATCACGGCCTCGCCAAGCCCTTCCTCCGCGAGCAGCGGGACTAGCGTCACTGGATCGGCGAAGACGAATCTGGATAGCGATGGAGCGACCCAGGTCACAGCCGCTAGGCGGCTGATTAGGGTTGCCGCTCCGCAGCATCGGCATGAAATGCATCGCGACTTGTTACATCGAGTCGGTATCCGCCCAATCGCGAAGCGCGCCAGCGGCGTTCAGCAGCGCCGTGAAAAAATGGCCGGCGAGGAGCGCGTCGACCGGGCGGATGGCGTAGGAGCCGAACCAACCCCGAATGGCTCAAAGGGCGCGCTCTGGGTCTACCTCCCCCCATCCGGCGCCGCGCACCTCCATAGATCGCGCGGCGGTCAGAACGCCGAACCCGAGGACCGGCGCCGACATGTTATCGCGCTCCCTCAGCTTGGCCACGATGCCGGGGACGTCAGCCCAAGGCGGGGCGGCGTGATGCTTGACCTTGCCAGCCACCTGCCGGGGAGCCGGGCATATCTTGTCCAACTTGCCCCTTACGATTTCTGCGGCTTCAGCTTGTTTTCGGCGGGTTTACGTAGGGTAAGTGGCGGAGAGGGTGGGATTCGAACCCACGGTACCCGTGAGGGCACGCCGCATTTCGAGTGCGGTACAATCGACCACTCTGCCACCTCTCCGCAGAGGACGTCTCGGCCCCGAAGGAGCCGTCCGGCCGGTCGAGCGCGCGCCCTATCGCATGGTCGCCAGCCGCGCAAGCGCGAGATCGGGAACCCGAACCAGCCCTCCCCCCACGCCAGCGCCCGGCCGCGCGCAAGCTCGTGCTTGCCCCGCCCATGGCGCCGCTTACATAGGAGCCATGCCTCGTCACCCGACCGCCGGTCAGCCGACCCGTTCAGATCCCGCCGCGCCCCCGATCGCCGCCGCGCGCTATGGCATCGGCGAGATCGTAAAGCACCGCATGTTCGACTTTCGCGGCGTGATCTTCGACGTCGATCCGGTCTTCGCCAATTCGGACGAATGGTATGAGGCGATCCCCGAGGGCATCCGCCCGCGCAAGGATCAGCCCTTCTATCACCTTCTCGCCGAGAACGCGGAGTCGAGCTACACCGCCTATGTCAGCCAGCAGAACCTGATCCCCGACGACAGCGACGAGCCGGTGGACCATCCCGCGATCGCCGGATTGTTCACGGGGTATGAGGACGGGCGTTACCGACTGAAGGCCGAGCACCGCCACTGAGTGGAAAGGGGGCCGCGTCGGCGACGCAGCCCCCTTCAGTCCCGTCAGTATTTCACGCGCAGCCGTGCGTAATAGAAG
Organism: Sphingomonas sp.; assembly: GCF_965200135.1. GTDB lineage: Bacteria > Pseudomonadota > Alphaproteobacteria > Sphingomonadales > Sphingomonadaceae > Sphingomonas. The sequence continues at coordinate 8,897 of NZ_CBDATK010000009.1, read as the reverse complement.
CCGCCGTTGATGCCGAACGGCCCACCCGAGCGCGGATAGATCTGACCGTCGGCCAGGCTGTTGGTCAGCGCATAGATCGGGTTGGTGGTGCTGGCGGCGATCTTGTCCGGATAGGTGTTGAAGACGTTGTTCGCGCCCACCGTGATCGTATAGCGCTCCGCCAGCGTATAGCTGATGTCGACGTCGGTCAGGAACTTCGACCCGAACCGCTGGCCCGGATATTCGAGCTGGTTGGCCCAGCTGCTGTAGAAGTTCTCGCGCGCGTTGAGCGTGAAGCCCGCGACCTGATAGTTGCCCGACAGGTTGGCGCGATGTTTCGGCGGCAGGTTCGAGATGTTGAAGCGTTGCTCCGGGCTGATGACCGCCGGGTCGAAATCGGTGACCGTGCTCTTGTTGTAATTATATGCGAGCGTCACGCTGAACGGATTGTCCATGACGCGGGTGCGATAGGTCGTGACCACGTCGACACCGCTGGTGCGCGTGTCGAACCCGTTGGTGAAATAGTTCACCACGCCGCCGACGCCGACCGTCGAGAGCGCCGGCAGCGCGGCGATGTTGGCCGCGGTGACGGTAAAGTTCTGCGAGATGCCGATCCGGTCGCGCACCTTGATCGTGTAGCCGTCGATCGTAAGCGACAGGCCTCGGAAGGGTTCGAGGACGAGGCCCGCGCCGAAGTTGGTCGACTTCTCCGGCTGCAGCTGGGTCGCGCCATAGAATTGCGCGATCGAGCTGGTCACCGGATAGGTGCCGGTCTGCACCTGATTGCCGCCCAGGAAGTTGGTGGTCAGGATCTGGGTGTTGTTCTGCCCCGGCGACGGCGCGTGGAAGCCGGTGCCCGCCGTGCCGCGCACCGCGATGGCATCGGTGATGTGGTAGATGAAGTTCGCCTTGCCGACGAAACGGCCGCCGAACGTCTCGTAATGTTCGTAGCGCCCGGCGATGCCGACCGACAGTGCTTCCACGATATCGGTCTCGGCGCCCACATAGACGCCATAGCTCTTCTGGCTGTTCTTGCCCGCGAAAGTCGGGCTGGTGCCGCCATAGCCGCTTGCCGCAGGCGATTGGGTGGCCACGATCTGCGCGCCCGCCGCATTCAGCGCCGGAACGTAGCCGGCGGGGGTCAGGTCGTACAGCGGCTGCCGGGCATAGGGTCCGGCGGCGTAGGATTGCAGGTCGCCGACCGTCGTTTCGTATTCCTCGCGCCGGAACTCGGCGCCCGCCGACAGCGTGACGACGCTCGCGAAGCCGACGTTGAGCGGATAGGTCAGGTCCAGATTGGCGTTCTGCTCGCGCTGGATGAGATCGCCGAAGAAAAAGCGCGTCTGGCTCTGCGGCCCGAACGAGGCGCTCAGCGAATCGTACATCGACAGCGACAGCGAGTTGCGCGCCAGCGTCCCCGACAGGTCGTAGGTGAAGCCGCCCAGATCGCCCTTGACCCCCGCCGTGCCATAGAGCTGCTGGACCTCGCCGAGGAAGCGCGGGGTGAAGCCGCCGGGATAGATGGAGGTGAAGTTGAAGGTGCCGCCGCCGTTGCGGACGAAGCCGCCGGCCGGGCAGGTGGCGGTGCCGGCCGGGCACGGCGTCGTGTAGATGGTGTTGAACGAGCCGTTGGCCCCCGGCGTGCGCGTGCCGGTCGTGCCGTTGCCCAGGTCGACGGTCAGCGCGGTCGGCGAGGTGATCGGCGAGCGATAGTTGAAGCTCTGGTTGGCGTTGGTGTGGGCATAGTTGATCGTGCCGTAGAGCTTGACGCCGTCGGCGACCTCGTAGGCCGCGTTGCCGAATACCTTATAGCCGTGCGACGGCGACGAACCCCAGTTCTGCACCGGGCCGGGATAGTTGGGGATGCGGCCGACGACGCCCGGCTGGACCTGCGCCAATACCACGGCGAGCGGGCGCGTCGCGCCACGGCTGGTGCCGTCCTCGTCGAAATATTCGCCCGAGACGTTCGCGAAGCCGCGCTCGCCGAGCTTGACGCCTGCGAACGCCGCGATCTGATAGCGGTCGCCGTCGTTGCGATAGGTCTGGCCATAGCTGGCCTGCATCTCGAACCCCTGGTCCTCGCGCAGCTGGTAGTTGATGACGCCCGCGATCGCGTCCGATCCGTACTGCGCCGTCGCGCCGTCGCGCAGCACCTGCAGGTTGCCCACCGAGATCGCCGGGATGTTGCCGATGTCGGACCCTTGCGAGCCATAGGACAGCGCGGTGTCCGCGCCAGAATAGACCTGGACCAGCGCGGAGCGGTTGTAGCGCTTGCCGTTGATCATCACCAGGATCTGGTCGGCGCCGAGACCACGCAGCGACGGCGGACGGACGAAGGTGGAGGCGTCGGAGATCGTGTTCTGCGGCACGAAGAAGGAGGGGACGATGTTGCGGACGATATCCAGCATGTTCGCCGCAGGCTGGGACTGAAGCTCCTCGGCGCCGATCACGTCCACCGGAGAGGCCGAATCGGCCGAGGTGCGGTCGGTGCGTCGGGTGCCGACCACGAGCACGTCCTGTGCATCGGTGGTGGTCTGTTCGGAGACGGACGGTTCTGTCGTCGATTCGGCTTGCGGCACCGTTTGCGCCTGGACGGCGGACGTCGCCAGCAGCGCCGTTGCGATCGCGATCGTCGAACTGAAAGTCTTGGTCATTATTGACGCCCCCTTGGCATTGCCGATCCAGGCGCCCGAAACCGTCGCCGCGATTGCCGTTTCGGCCTCTCGCGTCCCAGCTCGGGTGCAGCGCGAAGAGGACACGAGTTGGGCAAGAAGACAATTGCATGGGAATGCTGCGTCGCCGCATTTCACAAGCTATGTTGCCGAAATGCTACAGCCGGATCGGACGTAAATTAGCGGGCGGTGCGATCACCCCCCGTTGCGGTCGACGGTTGACAGGGCGGGCGCATTTCCTTAGCTGGCCCTTCTCCCGACGGGCTTGCCCGGACGGGCACAAATGTTTGAAGAAGAGAACTCAGCCATGTTCGCAGTGGTGCGTACGGGCGGCAAGCAATATCGCGTCGCCGCCGGAGACAAGATCGTCGTCGATCGCATGGACGGCGAGGCAGGTGCCTCGATCGCCCTCGACGTGCTGCTCGCGGGCGAAGGCTCCGAGCTGCGCGACGCCGGCGGCGTCACCGTCGCCGCCGAGATCATCGCGCAGGCGAAAGGTGACAAGGTCATCGTCTTCAAGAAGCGTCGCCGGCACAACTATCGCCGTCGCAACGGCCATCGTCAGCTGCACACGATCCTGAAGATCGTGTCGGTCGGCGGCCAGACCGCCGAGCAGCGGACGCAGGCGCAGAACGCGACCGTCAACGACACTTCGAGCGAGACCGCCCCTGCGGTCGCTCAGGCGTAAGGAGCTAACGGACCATGGCACATAAGAAAGCAGGCGGCTCCTCGCGCAACGGTCGCGATTCGGCCGGTCGTCGCCTCGGCGTAAAGCTGTTCGGCGGGCAGGAGTGCGTCGCCGGCAACATCATCGTGCGTCAGCGCGGCACCAAGTTCTACGCCGGCCGGAACGTCGGCATGGGCAAGGACCATACGCTGTTCGCGCTGGTCGACGGTCGCGTCACGTTCGCGCAAGGCAAGCTCGGCCGAAAGTTCTGTTCGGTCCTGGCCCCGGCGAACGACACGACCACCGAGCCGATGGCGATCGCGGCCGAATAATCGGGTAACCGGACGGGTTGCCCACCAGGGCGACCCGGGTCCAGCAGGACCAGCCACACAAGGGAGACGGGTCCGCCCCGGCTCCCTTTTTTCTTGCTCTCTCCACGCGAAATGTCGCCGCCAAGTCATGAGTGACGTGCAAGCGGCGAGGAGGAGGGAGCATGTTCGCCCGTACCGCCCGACTGACGCTGCGCCCCGGCTGGCCCGAGGACGCTCCTGCGCTGACGCATGCGATCGCGCATGAATGCGTGGCGATGCGGCTCGCCAGGCTGCCCTGGCCCTACACGATCGACCATGCTCGCTGGTGGCTGGAGACTCCGCACGGTGGCGACGACCACCCGCTGCTGATCTTCGCACACGACCGCGGCGACCAACCGGTGCTGGTCGGCGGCGCGGGTCTGCACCCGGCGGGCCCGGATCACGAAGGGGAGCTGGAGATCGGCTATTGGCTGACCCCCGACGCCTGGGGCCGCGGCTATGCGACCGAGGCGGCGCGCGCGGTCGTCGACATGGCGCGCCACGCGCTCGGGCGGAAGCGGCTGGTCAGCGGGCATTTCCTCGACAATCCGGCGTCGGGCCGCGTCCTGAGGAAACTCGGCTTCGCGCAGACCGGCGTGGGACGGCGGGACTGCCTCGCACGCGGCGAAAAGGTCGATTGCGCGACGTTCGAGCTGGCGCTCTGACGGCCTGAGCGCTGCGAGCCAGGGTGAGGGGCTGCCCGCTTCGGCCCCTCACCCTGCCGCTGCGCGGCTGTCCCTATCCCCTGCAGGGAGAGGGTAGGAAGTCGGTTGCCTCCCCGTCCATTCCGTCCAACAAGCGGCACGCATGTCCGTCACCCCCCTCCCCGTCCGCCGCCGCCTGTCGCCCACCGAATCCCGCGACGCCGCGCTCGACGCGGCGCAGACGCTGCTGGTCGAGAGCGGCCCGCAGGCCGTCACGCTCAAGGCGGTATCCGCGCGCATCGGTCGTACCCACGCCAACCTGCTCCACCATTTCGGCTCCGCCTATGGTCTGCAACAGGCGCTGATCGCACGCATGGCGGGGTTCATCACCTCGACCATCCGCGAGGCGGTGCTGCGCCAGCGGGCCTCCCCCGATCCCAACCCCGGCGAGGTGGTCGACCTCGCCTTCGATGCGTTCGACACCGGCGGCGCGGGCGCGCTGGCGAGCTGGATGATCCTGTCGGGCAACGAGGATGCGCTCGACCCGATCCTGACCGCGATCCACGATCTGGTCGACGACCTCGCCGCCGATCACCGCGACGCGAAGCCGCTGGCGGACGAGACGCTGACGCTGGTGCTGATGGCGCTGGGCGACGCGCTCCTCGGCGGCGCACTCGCGCGCGCGCTGGGCGTGCCGCGCGAGCGGGCGCGGGTGCTGGCGCGGGAGATGTTGCTCCAGGGTAGGACCTGATCGGCATGCCGACGTTCCGACCGCTGCTGGTACTCGCCGCCTGCATCGCGCTGGGAGCGACTAAGCCGCCGCCGCGCTTTATCTATTACCTCCATGGCAAGATCGTGGAGGATGCCGGTCCACGCGGGATCAGCCCACGCTTCGGCGCGTATGATTATGCCGGCATCGTCGCTGCGCTGGGACGCGACGGCGCTACCGTCGTCAGCGAGGCCAGGCCGGCAGGCACCGACGCACGCGCCTATGCCGACAAGGTGGTCGACGAGATCCGTGCCCGGCTCGCGGCTGGAGTGCCGCCGTCCCATGTCACGGTTATCGGCGCATCCAAAGGATCGGTGATCGCGACTTTGGTGTCGACGCGGCTGGCGCGGCGAGGCATCCGGTACGTTCTGGTCGCCGATTGCAATGACTGGCTGATCCGCGAGTTCGACCCGCACCTCTCGGGCGAGGTGCTGTCGATCTACGAGACATCCGACGAGATCGGCGGCAGTTGCCGGCCGCTCGTCGAACGATCGCCGGCGGTAACGCGATTCCGGGAGGTCGCGCTCCACACCGGCTTGGGTCACGGCCTGATCTATCGACCGCTCGACGACTGGGTCGCGCCCGCGCTGGCATGGTCGAGGCGATAGCAGATTCTGAAGCGTCGCCTTGGTTGCGCTAAAGCGTTACTGCACGCGCCATGCACTTCCTAGACCAAGCCAAGATCTTCTGCCGCTCCGGCACCGGCGGCCCCGGCGCCGTGTCCTTCCGGCGCGAAAAATACATCGAATATGGCGGTCCCGACGGCGGCAACGGCGGCAAGGGGGGCGACATCGTGTTCGAGGCCGTCGCCGGGCTCAACACGCTGATCGACTTTCGCTACACCCAGCATTTCCGCGCCCCGCGTGGCTCCGGCGGGTCCGGGTCGAACCGCACCGGCGGCGGTGGCGACGACCTCGTCGTCAAGGTGCCGGTGGGCACGCAGGTGCTTGCCGACGACGACGAGCGAACGCTGCTGCTCGACCTGACGGAGGTCGGCCAGCGCGTCATGTTCCTGCGCGGCGGCGACGGCGGGCGCGGCAATGCCAGCTACAAGACCTCAACCAACCGCGCACCGCGCCAGCACGGCACCGGCTGGCCCGAGCAGGAGGCGTGGGTGTGGCTGCGCCTCAAGCTGCTCGCCGACGCCGGGCTGGTCGGTCTGCCCAACGCCGGCAAGTCGACCTTCATCAACGCCGTCACCAACGCGCAGGCGAAGGTCGGCGCCTATGCCTTCACCACCACCCGCCCGCAGCTCGGCGTCGTGCGCCATCACAGCCGCGAGTTCGTCGTCGCGGATATCCCCGGCCTGATCGAGGGCGCGGCGGACGGCGCGGGCATCGGCGACCGCTTCCTGGGCCATATCGAGCGCTGCCGCGTCCTGCTCCATCTGGTCGACGCGCAGGACGACGACGTCGCGGAGAGCTATCGCATCGTCCGCGACGAGCTGGAAAATTACGGCGCGGGGCTGACCGACAAGCCGGTCGTCCTCGCGCTCAACAAGATCGACACGCTGGACGACGAACTGATCGCCGCACTGTCGGCCGAGCTGGAGGAGGCGTCGGGCTACCCCGTCATCCCGCTGTCGTCCGCCGCCGGCACCGGCGTCGACTGGGTGCTCGACCGCCTGCTCGACGCCCTCCCCCCCGCCCCCGGCGCGGCCGCCAGGGACGATTGGGGCGAGGAGGACGCGGTGGAGTGGTCGCCGATTTAGGTGTATGCGACGCCGATGGCGACGCAACCACACTATCCGCTGCTGACCGCCGACGAGTTCCTCCAGATCGACTTCGGCGATCGCAAGGCGGAGCTGGACAACGGCGTCATTCGGATGATGGCCGGTGGATCGGGACGACATGCGCGCATCGCCTTCAACATCATGCGGGCGCTGGGCAATCGTCTTCAGGGCACCGGCAGCACACCCTACAACTCCGACATGGCGACGCGCACCCACGACCTGTCGATCCGCTACCCGGACGTGACGGTCTTCTGCGGCCGCGACGGGCCGGAGAACGACGACCTGAAGGCATGGGACGACCCGCGTATTCTGATCGAGGTCCTGTCGGCGGGCAACGCGCGCACCGATCTCCGCGTCAAGCTTCCCGAATATAAGGCATTACCCAGCGTCGACACCGTGATCTTCGTCGACACCGCCATCGAGCGCGTGCGCGTCGTGCAGCGCACCGGGCCCAAGCGCTGGGACGACGACCAGCATGACGATCCGTTCGACGTGCCCCTGCCCGCGCTCGGCATCACCCTGCCCCACGCGGAAATCTTCGCCCGCTGAGCGTCAGGCGGCGAGCCCGGTCACCTGCGCCTGCGCGACCTTCGCTTCCAGTTCGCGGATATAGGCGCGCAGGATGCGGCGGCTGTGGTCGTCGGACAGCCCGCCGGCGATCCGTTGTGCGCGCGCGATGTCGCGCCTGACCTGCAGAAGAGCGTCGTCCATGACGGTTGCGTTACGACGGTAAATTATCTGTTAGCAGCCCTTGACCCGGTGAGCTGCGATTCGTCTGCGACCAGCCGAACTTGTCCACAGCGCCCGCCGATTCCATCCACAGCCCGACCCGGTTTGGCCTCTCGACCTGTCCGCGGTAAGGCCGTGTCCGTGCTGTTTCCGCCCGCCTCCTGCCCCCGCCTGATCGTCAAGATCGGCTCCGCGCTGCTTGTCGATCCCAATGGCGGCGTGCGTCGGGCATGGCTTGAGGGCGTCGCCGCCGACCTCGCCGACCGCGCCCGCGCCGGCCAGCAGATCGCGATCGTCTCCTCCGGCGCGATCGCGCTCGGTGCGCGACGGCTGGCGCTGGCGAAGGGCGGCCGCGGCAGCCTGGAGGACGCGCAGGCCGCCGCCGCGGTCGGACAGATCGCGCTGGCGCAGGTGTGGACGGAGGTGCTCGCCGCGCAGGGGCTGACCGCCGCGCAGATGCTGGTGACGCTCGACGATCTGGAGGACCGGCGGCGCTACCTCAACGCCGCCGCGACACTCGACCGGCTGCTGTCGTTGCGCGCGGTGCCGGTGCTCAACGAGAACGACAGCGTCGCCACCGCCGAGATCCGCTTCGGCGACAACGATCGCCTCGCGGCCCGCGTCGCGCAGGCGGCGGGCGCGAGCGGCGTCGTGCTGCTGTCCGACGTCGACGGCCTCTACGACCGCAACCCCGCGCTGCCCGGTGCGGCGCACCTCGCCGTCGTCGAGCGTATCGACGCGGGCGTGCTGGCGATGGCGGATGCGGGCTCCGCGTCGGGCATGGGGTCGGGCGGGATGGTATCGAAACTCGCCGCCGCGCGCATCGCCACCGCCGCCGGTATCCCGCTGGCGATTGCCTCCGGCCGCGTCGACCGGCCGCTGTCGACGACGGCGCGCCACACGCTCTTCGCCGCCGAGCGCACCGCGACCGCGCGCAAGGCGTGGCTGGCGGGTGGACTGACCGCCAAGGGGGTGATCCGCGTCGATGCCGGCGCCGCGACCGCGCTGCGAAAGGGCGGCAGCCTCCTCGCCGCCGGGGCGACCGCGGCCGAGGGCGGCTTCATGCGCGGCGACCTGGTGACGGTCGAGGGACCGGAGGGCAGCGTCGCGCGCGGTCTCGCCGAATACGACGCCGCCGACGCGCGGCGGCTGCTCGGCCGCCGCTCCGACGAACACGCCGCGATCCTCGGCTACGCGCCCCGCGCCGCGCTGGTCCACCGCAACCATCTGGCGCTGCTGTGATCGTCGCGCTCACCGGCGCCACGGGCTTCGTCGGGCGCGTCACGCTCGACCTGCTGCGCGCGCAGGGCCACATGGTGCGCGCGCTCGTCCGCCGGCCGCAACCAGCGCGCGAG
>NZ_CBDATK010000008.1:0-80755 GCF_965200135.1 Sphingomonas sp. | reverse complement strand
CGATCGCGGTGTTCGTGTTCGTGCTGCCGGGCTTCTACATGCTCCAGCCCAATCAGGCCGCCGCGATCACGCTGTTCGGCAGCTACAAGGGCACCGATCGGACGGCGGGGCTGCGCTGGGTGCTGCCTTGGCTGATCCGGCGCAAGGTGTCGGTCCGCGCGAACAACGTCATCTCCGACCGGATCAAGGTCAACGACCTGCGCGGCAACCCGATCGAGATGGCGGCACAGGTGGTGTGGCGCGTCACCGACACCGCGCAGGCGCTGTTCGACGTCGACGACTATCGCGCCTTCGTGATGGTGCAGGTCGAGGCGGCGGTGCGGACGATCGGCTCGCGCTATCCCTACGACGATTTCGAGCATCAGGAGGTGACGCTGCGCGGCAACCACGATCAGGTCGGCGCGGAGCTGCGCGCGGAACTGATCGCGCGGCTGTCGGTCAGCGGCATCACCGTCGACGAATGCGGCTTCACGCACCTGGCCTATGCGCAGGAGATCGCGGGCGCGATGCTGCGGCGGCAACAGGCGCAGGCGGTGGTCGCGGCGCGCACCACGCTGGTCGAGGGCGCGGTCGGCATGGTCGAGATGGCGCTGGCGCAGCTGTCGGCGAAGAACGTCGTCGAGCTGGACGACGAGCGCCGCGCGGCGATGGTCTCCAACCTGATGGTCGTGCTGTGCGGCGAGCGCGACACGCAGCCGGTCGTCAACGCGGGCTCGCTGTACCAATAGCGTGTCGGCGAAGAAGGCCTTCCCGCTCCGCCTCGATCCGGCGCTCCATGCCGCGATCGAGCGCGCGGCGGCGTGCGACCTCCGCAGCGTCAATGCGGAGATCGAATGCCTGCTGCGCGAGGCGCTGGCGCGGCGGGGGATCAAGCTGGACGATCCCGTGCCGGTGAAGCGCGGTCGGCCGCCAGGGGAGGCATGACTTCCCCTTCCTTCCGGGGCGAGGGAACAGGCTCAACCCAGCGCCGCGTCCAGCAGCTTCGCCAACCGCAACCCGCCGCGCTCCACCTCTAGCCGCGCGACCGGCACCAGCCGCGCGATCGTCGCCTCGTCCAGCGTCACCCGCGCCGGGCTGGGCGCACACGGATCGCCGCCGAGCGCGCTGGCATAGACGACGTCGTGCGACACCTGCCACGCCTCGCGGCTCCAGTCGGTCACCGTCCCTGTCGCGATCCGGCGGCGCTCGGCGGCGGGATAACGGCGGACCAGCGACGGCCCGCTGGTGATCGCGCGCTCCGCCAGCGGCCCATCCCAGATCGAATGCAGGTTGAAGCGGCTCGGCGCATAGATGCCATAGGCAGCGGCGATCTTGTTGCCGCCCTGATCGTCCTTTTCGCCCGCGTGCAGCGGCTGATGCAGGTCGCCGACGAAGTGGAGCAGAAAGGCGAGCGCCTGCACCCGGTCGTGACGCGAGGTGCCCGGCGCGCGCAACAGCGCCACGTCGCGCTCGATCTGCGCGGAGACGCAGTTGCCGTCCTTGCAGGCCGGGACGAGGTCGAACGGCCGGCAGATGTTCACGTCCTGAAAGTGCCAGCTATAGGCGAAGCCAAAGCGCGATTCCCCGGCCGCGTCCTTCAGCGGCTTGACGCAATCCGCCCACACCGCCGCGTCGGCGGGCGTCCCGGCGGGGCATGCCGGGGTCGCCAGCAACGCCTGATCGGCGAGGATGCGCCGCACCGCGCGCGCCGTGCGCGGCGACACATTCGCCATCGCGATCCGCGCAATGGTCTGATGGCCGTATTCCCAATAGGCCGGCGCGGGCGAGGCGACGGTGAGGGCAACGGCGGCGAGGGCGGCGGCGAGGAGGAAGCGCATCGCCGCGCCCTACGCTCGACGCCTTCGCCACGAAAGCGCGGAAATCGAAGGGATTACCCCTCGTCCCCGTAAAGCGCGACGCGGGTCGCGCCGTCGCTCGTCCTGATCGCGCGGTTCATCCCCGGCGTCGTGAACCGCCACGCCGCCTCGCCGTCCCTGCCGACCACGATCACCCCGCCGGTGCCGCCCAGTTCCGTCACCTCCGCCAGCACCGCGTCGATCGCGACCGCCGGCGCTTCGCCCAGCAACCGCACGCGCGCGTCGATGGCGTGGGCGACGCCGACGCGCAGGAAGAACTCGCCCGCGCCGGTGCACGACACCGCGCAGCCCCGGTCGTCGGCCCAGGTGCCCGCGCCGATCACCGGCGAGTCGCCGACCCGACCCCAGCGCTTGCCCGTCACCCCGCCGGTGGAGGTCGCCGCCGCGACATGCCCGTCCGCATCGCGCGCCACCGCCCCGACGGTGCCGTATTTCATGTCGACGTCATAGGCGTCGGCGCCGCGCGCCAGCAGCTCGGCCAGATTGGCGCGGCGTTCGTCGGTGACGAACCATCCGTTGTCCACCTGCGCGCAGCCGCTCTCGCGCGAAAAGGCGTCGGCGCCGATGCCCGCGAGGAAGACGTGCGGGCTCCGCTCCATCACCGCGCGCGCCAGTGCCACCGGCGAGCGGGTGAAGCTGACCCGCGCCACCGCGCCGGCGGCCTTCGCGCGGCCGTCCATCACCGCCGCGTCCAGCTCCGCCGTCCCGCTCGCGGTCAGCGCCGCGCCGCGACCGGCGTTGAAGTGCGGATCGTCCTCCAGCACCCGCACCGCCGCCTCCACCGCGTCCAGCGCCCCACCACCGTCCGCCAGCACCGCGCCGCCCGCGTCGAGCGCCACCCCCAGCGCCGCACGCACCGCCGCGTCGGCTTCGGGCGAGGTTCGCGCCCGCTCGATACGGCCCGCGCCGCCATGAATCATCAGGGTCCAGCTCATCCGCCGCCCGCTACCCGACCGCGGCGGCTCAACACAATCGAAACACCTTCGGGTCATGACAGGCCCGTGGAGGGTTCGATGATCGGCACCGCATTGTCCGTCGGCGTGGCGACGCAGCCCGATCCGGTCGACTCGATCCTCGACGCGGTCCGTGTCCATTTCGGCGTGGAGATCGCCTTCGCCGCGCGCTACGTCGGCGACCGGCGCCAGTTCACGCATATCCGCACCGAGCTGCCGGTGCCGCACCGGCCCGGCGACAGCGAGCCGAACGAAGACACCTATTGCTGGCACGTCCTCCAGGGCAATCTGCCCGAGTTGATCCAGGACGCGGCCGACTTCCCGCTGGCGCAGACGCTGCCGATCACCAACGCGCTCCCGGTCGGCTGCCATATGGACGTGCCGATCCGGCTGAAGGACGGCAGCGTCTATGGCAGCTTCTGCTGTCTCAGCCGCGCCGCCGACCGTTCGCTCACCGGCCGCGACCTCGCCGCGCTGCACGCGTTCGCGGCGCTGGCGGCGGTGCAGATCGAGGGCGATCTCGATCGCGCGCGCGGTCGCGCCACGGTGATCGACCGGATCGAGGCGGCGGTCGCGGGCGGCCAGCCCGCGATCCTGCTCCAGCCGGTCTATCGGCTGAGCGACGGTGCGCCGGTCGGGGTGGAGGCGCTCGCCCGCTTCGCCGACGCGTCGGAGCGGCCGCCGTCCGACTGGTTTTGAGGAAGCGGGCGTTGCCGGCCTGGGCGAGGTGCTGGAGCTCGCGGCGGTGCGCGCGGCGCTGCTGACGCTGCCCTATGTACCGGCGCCCCATCACCTCGGCATCAACGTCTCGCCGGCGGTGGCGGTGTCACCGGCGCTCCATGCGCTCCTGCTGGCCGTCCCGGCGGGCCGCGTGGTGCTGGAGATCACCGAGCACGAGGCGGTGGCCGACTGCCGCGCGCTGCGCGCCGCGCTGGCGCCGCTCGACGGCCATGTCCGCCTCGCGATCGACGACGTCGGCGCGGGCTATGCCGGCCTGCGCCACATTCTCGAGCTCCGGCCCGACATCCTGAAGCTGGACATCGGCCTCGTCCGCGACGTCGATCGGGACCCCGCCCGCCGCGCGCTGATCGAGGCGATGGTGAGCTTCGCCCGCCACCTCGGCGCACAGATCGTCGCGGAAGGCGTCGAGCGCGAGGAGGAGCGCGCGACGCTGGCGGCGCTGGGAGTCGATCATGTGCAGGGCTGGCTGTTCAGCCGCGCGCTGCCCCCCGTCGCCGCGAGCCGGGTGCTGCTCGGCACCACGATGGCGGGTCAGGAACCGATGGCGGTGCGTCTGGTGGCCTGACGCGCTTCCTTCGCGCACCGAGCGGGCCTATATCGGGCTACATGTCCATCCGTCCCTGGCGCGATATCGCGCGGCGCCCTTCGCGGCAGATCATGGTCGGCAACGTGCCGGTCGGCGGCGACGCGCCGGTGACGGTGCAGACCATGACCAACACGCCCACCAGCGATCCGCGTGCCACGATCGACCAGATCCGCCGTTGCGAGGACGCGGGCGTCGACATCATCCGCGTCTCGTGCCCCGACGTCGAGTCGACCGCCGCGCTGAAGCAGATCGTCCGCGCCGCGCGCGTGCCGATCGTCGCGGACATCCACTTCCACTACAAACGCGCGCTGGAGGCGGCGGACGCGGGGGCGGCGTGCCTGCGGATCAACCCCGGCAACATCGGCTCGGCGTCGCGGGTCAAGGAAGTCGTCGACGCCGCCAAGGCGAACGGCTGCGCGATCCGCATCGGCGTCAACGGCGGCTCCCTGGAGCGCCACCTGCTGGAGAAATATGGCGAGCCCTGCCCGGACGCACTGGTCGAGTCGGCGCTCGACCACATCAAGCTGTTGCAGGATCACGATTTCCACGAGTTCAAGGTCGCGGTGAAGGCGTCCGACCTGTTCCTCGCGGTCGCCGCCTATCAACAGCTCGCCGAGCAGGTCGACTGCCCGCTGCATCTCGGCATCACCGAGGCGGGCGGGTTCGTCGGCGGCACGGTCAAGAGCGCGATCGGGATCGGCTCGCTGCTTTGGTACGGCATCGGCGACACCATCCGCGTCTCGCTGTCCGCCGAGCCGGAGGAGGAAGTCCGCGTCGGGTTCGAGATCCTCAAGGCGCTGGGCATCCGCAACCGCGGCGTCCGCGTGGTGTCGTGCCCGTCGTGCGCGCGCCAGGGCTTCGACGTCATCCGCACCGTCCAGGCGCTGGAGGAGCGGCTCCAGCACATCCGCACGCCGATGTCGCTGTCGGTGCTGGGCTGCGTCGTCAACGGCCCCGGCGAAGCGCGCGAGACCGACATCGGCATCACCGGCGGCGGTAACGGCAAGCACATGGTCTATCTCTCGGGCGTCACCGACCACCATGTCCAGGACGAAGGGATGATCGACCACATCGTGCGGCTGGTCGAGAGCAAGGCGGCGGAGATCGACGCGGCGGATGCGGCGCGGGAGGTAGTGGCGGCGTAGGTCCTGTGCTATCGCTCAGGACCTGGGAGCGCCGACATGACCTATCATGCAAAAGTGATCGCCGGTGGCAAGATCGTGATCCCGGCCGACCTGCGGCGTGAGTTCGGGATCAGGGACGGCGATACGCTCGTCGTCGCCCGTGACCCCGATGGCGGTTTGTCGGTCAAGACCTTCGAGCAGGTAGTGCGCGAGACCCAGCGCGAGGCGCGGGCGATCTTCGGTCCCGACTACACCGTCGAACAGTTCGTTCGGGAGAATCGGGCGGATTGGGGCGACGAGGGATGACGGCGGTCATCGACGCGGCGGCGGCGATGGCGCTCATGCTGGGCGAGCGCGGTGCCGAGATGGTTGCCGGCGTCATCAAGGGCAGCTCGATGACCGCGATCAACGTCTCTGAATGTTGTTCACGGGGCGTGGAGCGTGGTGCGAGCGTCGAGGCCGTGCTGTCGATCCTGCGCCGGTACGAGGTGCAGGTGGTCGCGTTCGATCTCGAAATGGCGCTTGAGGCGGCGAGACTTCGGGAGTCGAGCAGGTCCGCAGGGGCCGGGATCGGCGACCGTGCGTGTCTGGCGCTGGCGCGGCGGCGCTCGCTACCGCTCTACACCGCCGACAAACGTCTGTCCGACATCGCCGATGCCGTCGGAGTGGACGTGCGGCAAATCCGTTGACCTCCGCCGTCGCGCCGGCGCCGACGCGCGCGTTCGCCGTCGCCTGCGTCGGCATCGCGATCTTCTGCTGCATGGACGCGCTGATGAAGGGGCTGGGCCTCGCGCTCGGCGCCTACAGCGCCTTGTTGTGGCGGACGCTGGTCGGGGTCGGGGTGACGGGACTGCTCTGGTTCACGGCGCGGGCGCCCTGGCCCACTCCCGCGCTGTTGCGGCTGCACGTCGGGCGCGGTGTCGTGGTCGCCGCGATGGCGGTGCTGTGGTTCCATGCGATCACGCTGGTGCCGCTGGCGGAGGCGGTCGCGATCTCGTTCTTCGCGCCGCTGCTGGCGATCTGGCTGGCGGGACTGTTCCTCCACGAGGCGGTGAACGCGCGTGCGGTGGCGGGATCGTGCCTGGGGCTGGCGGGGGTCGCCGCGATCGTCGCCGGGCGGCTCGACGCGCCGCACGGCCCGCGCGTCGTCGAGGGGATCGCGGCGGTGATCGCGTCGGCATTGCTCTACGCGATCAACCTCGTGCTGCAACGGCACCAGGCGCAGCAGGCCAGCCCGCGCGAGATCGCGTTTTTCCAGACGCTGACCGTGTTCGCGTTGCTGCTGCCGTTCGCGCCGTGGGCGGCGGTGGCGCCCGTCACCGCGCAATGGCCGCTGCTCGCGGCGGCGGCGCTGTTCTCCACCGTGTCGCTCTTGATGCTCTCCTGGGCCTATGCGCGCGCGCAGGCGCAGCAGCTGGTCGCGACCGAATATACCGGCTTCGTCTGGCTGTCGCTGCTCGGCTGGTGGTTCTTCGACGAGGCGCTGACGCCCGCGACGGTGGCGGGCGCGGTGCTGATCGTCGGTGGTTGCCTGCTCGCGATCCGACGGCCGGCGCGGCTGCCGCAGGAGGCGCTATTGTGATTCGTCCTGCCACGCCCGCCGACGTGCCGACGATCCTTCGCTTCGTCCGCGACCTTGCCGCGTTCGAGCGCGAGCCCGACGCGGTCGAGGCCACGGAGGCGATGCTGCATGAGGCGCTGTTCGGCGCGCACCCGGCGGCGGAGGCCGTCATCGCGGAGAAAGGCGAGCCGCTCGGCTTTGCGCTGTTCTTCCACAACTTTTCGACCTGGACCGGCCGGCGCGGGCTGTATCTGGAGGATCTGTACGTCACCCCGGCGGCACGCGGGCGCGGCGTCGGCGCGGCGCTGCTGCGCCACCTGGCGCGCCTTGCGGTCGAGCGGGATTGTGCGCGGTTCGAATGGTCGGTGCTCGACTGGAACGTCGATGCCGTGAACTTCTATCGGGCGCTGGGGGCGGTCGGGATGGACGAGTGGACGGTGCAGCGGGTCAGTGGCGACGCGCTCCGGAAACTGGCGAAGGAGCGGGGCTGATGGCGGTGGACGAAGGCTTAGTCGCGTGGGTCGAGGAGGCGATGGCCCCGCTCGGCACCGTCACCGGCCGCGCGATGATGGGGGGCAGGACGCTCTATTGCGACGGCACGGTCTTCGCGATCCTCGGCCTCGACGCATTGTGGTTCAAGGCGGACGCGCAGACCGACGCGGAGTGGGACGCGGCCGGGTGCGTGCGGTTCACCTATGAACGCGACGGCGGCACCGCGAGCATGAACTACCGGCGCGCACCCGACGATTGCTACGACGATGCGGACGCGCTCCGGGGTTGGGCCGCACTGGCGCTGGCGGCGGGGCGGCGGGCACCGGCCAGGCGTCGCAAGGCCGGCCACGGAACGCAGGCGTGACAACGGGCGTCAGTCGCGGCCGGCGACCTCGTCGTGCCGGTGAGGCTCCTCGCCTGCCTTCTTCGCTTCGTTGTAGCGATCGATCGCCTCCAGCGTGATGCGCTTGGCTTCCTCCGCATCGCCCCAGGTGCCGATCCGCACCCACTTCTTCTTCTCCAGATCCTTGTAGTGCGTGAAGAAGTGCTCGATCTGCTCGAACACGATCTCCGGCATATCCCCCCGCTCGCCGACGTTGGAGTAATAGGGAAAGGTCGAATCGACCGGGACGCAGACCAGCTTCTCGTCGCCGCCGGCTTCGTCCTCCAGGTTGAGCACCGCGATCGGCCGCGCCCGCACCACGCAACCGGGGATGAAGGGCGACCGCGCGATCACCAGCGCGTCCAGCGGGTCGCCGTCGGGGCTGAGCGTGTGCGGCACGAAGCCGTAGTTCGCCGGATAGCGCATCGGCGTGTGCAGGATACGGTCCACGAACAGCGCGCCGGACGCCTTGTCGAACTCGTACTTCACCGGCTCGCCGCCGGTCGGCACCTCGATGATGACGTTCAGGTCCTCGGGCGGGTTCTTGCCCGTCGGGATCAGGTCGATACGCATGCTTGGTCCTTTGTTTCGTTCTGGTGCAGCGCGTCGCGCCAACGAGGCGCGACAAACTCACCTCGGCGCGAGCAGGCGGTCCAGCCCCGCGTCGCCCGTGCCGGTCCGCTCCAGGCGCGGGTAGCGGGGGCCGTCGTGATAGTCGACCGCGATCTGCCGCACCCGCTGACCATCCTTGATCGTCAGCTGGATCGGCGCGGTGGTGCCCTTGGCCGCCACGATCGCGGCCTTCAGCCGGTCGCCGGTATAGGCGTCGCCGTTGACCGCCAGCACCGTCACGCCGACCTTGAACCCCGCCTTGAACGCCGGCCCGTTCCAGATCGTCTGCGTGACGACGCTGTCCTTGTCGATCACCAGCCCCAGCGAATAGCTGACGTCGGTCCCCTTGGCGCGCTCCGCGCCGCGATAGGCGAGCGTCGGCTCGGCGGTGTAGACCAGCCGATAGCCGTTCATCGCGAAGCCGTTCACCGGCGCGGGCTTGCCCGTCTCGGTCAGCCGCTGGCGCAGGAACCCGGCCCAGTCATAAGGCTGGATCGCGTTGAGCGTGCTCGCCACGTCGTCGAACGTATAGGTCACCTCGCCCCAGTCGCCGTCGCGGATGCCGAAGAAGGCGCGCGCGAAGTCGTCGATCGATTTCGTACCCCCCGACTGGCGGCGGAGCATGGCGTCGACCTCCATCCACACCATCAGCCCTTCGTTGTAATAATCCTCCGACCGCTGCCAGCTGACCCAACCCTTGGGCCGGCGCATCGAGATGATCGGGTCGTTGGTGGTATCCACCATCGGCCGCCACTCCCGCGCGGGCGCGAGGTCGTAGCTGCCGGCGATCAGCGCATATTGGTCCAGCGTCTCCTGCTTCGACACCAGCCCGCTGCGCGCCTGCAGCACATAGCCCCAGAACTGCGTCTGCCCCTCGTACACCCACAGCAGCGAGTCGCGCATCGGCACCGAAAAGTTGGGCGTCCACAGGTCGGCGCCACGCCGGAACTTGCCGTCCCAGCTATGCGTGTATTCGTGCGGCAGCAGGTTGCGCGCCTGCGCGTTCGCCTCCCACTCGGTGAAATAGCCGGGCTTGGTCCCGTCCTCCGACGAGCGATGATGCTCCAGCCCGATGCCGCCCATCTGGTCGGAGATCGAGAACAGGAAGTGGTAATTGTCGTAATGCTGCGCGCCGAAGGTGCGGACCGCCTGCTCGACCAGCCGCTTGTGCGCGTCGATCTGGGCCGGGTTGGCGTTCAGCTGTTCGGGCGTGTCGGCGACGGTGTCGAGGAAGACGCGCGGGGACAGCTGCCACGACCGCGCATAGCGGCCCGCCATCGCCGGCGAGTCGACCAGCACCTCGTAATTGGTCCGCTGATAGGTGTAGGTCGTGCCCGATCTGGTCGAGGCCAGCCCCGAATAGGCGGTCCAGCCGGCCGGATACTTGACCGTCGCCTGCACCGGGATCTGCCGGGTGTAATAGCCCGCCGGATAGAGGCTCATCGAGTTCCATTGCAGTCGCAGGATATTGGGCGACATCACGATCGAGCCCTGGTCCGCCTTTACCGAGGACAGGAACTGCAGGTCGATGTCGAGCCGCCGCGCACCCGTCGGCACGTCGATATGGAACGCGAAGACGTCGACCGGATCGCGCGTCCACCGCAGCTCGCGCCCGCCGGCGCGGATGTGCAGCCCGGCCAGCTTCTCCAGCTCGCCGCGTGGCGAATGGCCGCCGGGCATCCATTTCGGGAACAGCAGCACCATGGGTCCGGCGCGGGCGACCGGGATCTGCTCGTGCGTGACGAAGATGCCCTGGTCGGTGTTGGTGGCGTCGATGTCGAGCTGGATCGTGCCGGGATAGGGCACGTCGCGCGGCGCGGGGATCGTATCGACGACCGGCACCGGCTGCGGCGCCGAGTTGCCGGCGGGCACCTGCGAGACGGCGGCGGTGGAGAGGAGCAGGGTAGCGAGGACGGGGAGGCGCATCGGGCACTTTCGCGAGGGGTTACCGCGCGTTAGGCGCGGGCACCGCCGGGCGTCCAGCGCTATCCACCGCTGCCGAGCACGTTGATCGAAAAGGCGAGCACGCCCAGGTTGAAGACGAACGCGGCGAGGCAATGCCCGATCACCACCCGCCGCACCGCGCGCGCGGTGATATCGACGTCGGAGGTCTGGAACGTCATCCCCAGCGTGAAGCTGAAATAGACGAAGTCCCAGTAATCGGGCTCGTCGCAATGCGGGAACTCCAGCCCCTTGTCGTCGCCCGGCCGGCCGTTGTCGTCGCCGTAATAGAGGTGTGCGTAGTGGAGCGCGTAGACGGTGTTGGAGAACAGCCACGCCAGCGCCAGCGTCGCGACGACCAGCGCGGTCGCGGCATGGTCGGACTTGCTCTGCACCTCCTTGAACACCGCCACCAGGACGACCAGCGAGGTGACGCCCGTGATCGCGAGCAGGACGCCGCGATTGGCGTCGTTGCCCTTGGCACGTTCGCGCATCTGGTGCGCCTCGCCCTGGCCGAGCAGCGGCGCCAGCGACAGCAGGAACGCGGCGGCGGCGATGTCGAACCCGGCCAGCACGCCGCGCCCGAGCCCCATCGGCCCCGCCAGCGCGGCGCTCGCGCCCGCGAACAGCAGGCAGAAGATGATGAAGCGCGGCGGCGCAATGGTGCGGCCCAGTCTTTCCAGCATGGCCGCGACGATACCGCGCATCCGGGTCCGCGCCTAGCGTCCACCCTCGTCATCCCGGCCCTGAGCGGGGTCCCGCTTCTTCTTCCGATCCCTACAGCAGCCGATCCTGCGCCTTTTCCTCCAGCGCCGCCTTGCGGAACGAGAGGTTGGCTTCGACCAGCGGAATGTCCGGTCGCTTGCCCGCGAACAGCTCGGCCAGCGTGATGATCTGCAACCGCGCATGGCTGCGGCCGGTCTGTTCGGCGGTGAAGCGGCCCACCGCCGCCGCCTCGCGTTCCATGACGCTGGTCGGCATCGCGGCGGTGATGAACACGCCGATCGGTGCCTTCTCGCGCTCCATCGCGGAATGGAGATCGCGGATCATCTGCACGCCGACATTGGCGCCGCCCTTGACCGAGACGATCGCCTTTTCGGTGCGTTTGCCGTCGGGCTTGAAATAGATCACGCCGTCGACGCCGCCGTCCGCGCCCTTCTTCTTGCCGCCGTACGGCATCGCGTCGACCATCGACACCGCCCACCACTGGAACTGGTATTTGTCGCGTGCGGCCAGGTCCTGCGCGCTGGCGAGGTCCTTGGGCGTGCCCTCGACGGTGAAGCCGACGCCGGGGAACGCATCGCGCAACCGTTTCTCGATCAGGCTGATCGCGAGGTGCGTCACGTCGATCCCTACCCACTGGCGGCCCAGCTTCTGCGCGGCATGGACGGCGGTGCCGCAGCCGCAGAACGGGTCGAGCACGACGTCGCCGGGATTGGACGACGCGGCGACGATGCGTTCGAGCAGCGCCAGCGGCTTCTGGGTGGGATAGCCGAGCGCCTCGCGACCGGCAGCGTTCAAGGGGTTGATGTCCGTCCACACGTTCGTGACGATCGAACCCTGCTGCTCGTCCAGATAGCGCTTGAGCGCGATCCGTTTGCTCAGGTCGGGGTCACCGGACGCCGTGGTAGGGTAATGCAGACGGCCCTCGTCATGCAGGCGCTGCATCGTCGCGCGTTCGTAGCGCCAACCCTTCGCCGGATAGGAGTAGCCCTGCCACTCATACATCAGGTTGGGACGCGGGTTGGGGCTCGCCGCATCGCCGAGCCGATACTGGCCGCGTCCGTCCAGATCGTCATGACGATAGAATTTCGACACATAGTCCGGGTCATGCGGTGCGTAGACCGGCGCGAACCTAGCCTCTGGGGAGCGCGCGTAGAAGAGGATCGTATCGCTTACGTCGGCAAACTTGTGGCGCGCGTCGCTATGGGCGCTCTGCCGCTTCCAGATGATCTCGTTCCTGTAGAGCCGCGGCCCGAATACCCCGTCGAGCAGCAGCTTGAGATAATGCGACGCGGTCGGGTCGCAGTGGAGATAGAGGCTGCCCGTCGGCTTCAGCACACGGTGCAGTTCCAGCAGCCGCACCGCCATCATCGCCAGATACGCCATCATGTCGTTCTCGCCCAGGAACGCGCGCATCGCGTTCAACAGGTCGAACGCCTTGGTGTTGCCCGACCGCGCGACCTGATCGAAGGCGTCCTCGGCGGTGTCGTTCCAGTGCCAGCTGTCCTCGAACGCCTCGATCTGCGCGTCCGCGCCGACACCGGTCGGCGAGCGGAAGAGGATGTTGTAGGTCGCGTTCGAATTGAACGGCGGGTCGAGATAGACGAGGTCCACCGATGCATCGGCGATCTGCTCGCGCAGCACGGCAAGATTGTCGCCGTAGTAGAGGCGGTTGCCGGGGTGGTTGGGCTGCATCGGCAGCTTGAATCACCGATCGTGAGGCACGGGAATCCGCCTGCAGCCGTTGCGGCTCTATCTCTCGCCAAGTGATTCTACGGACTCCGAAAAGCTTGCATCCGTTTTGGAGGAGTCGAGGTCCGACCCGACCATCTTTCGTCATCCCCGCGAAAGCGGGGACCCAGCTCGTGCCGCCGATGACGGGTCCCCGCTTTCGCGGGGATGACGGGGACGGCGCGGAACCGCTGAACCGCGGAGCCGCGGCCCGTCGCCAAAGAAAAGCCCCGCTGCGGGAAACCGCGGCGGGGCCAATTTCTGGTACACCGTGACCCTTACCCCCCGCCGTGCGCCGCCAGCGCCGCGAGCAGCAGCAGCGCGACGATGTTGGTGATCTTGATCATCGGGTTGACCGCCGGGCCGGCCGTGTCCTTGTAGGGATCGCCGACCGTGTCGCCGGTCACCGCCGCCTTGTGCGCCTCCGAGCCCTTGCCGCCGTGGTTGCCGTCCTCGATATACTTCTTGGCATTGTCCCACGCGCCGCCGCCGCTCGTCATCGAGATCGCGACGAACAGCCCCGACACGATCACGCCCAGCAGCAGCGCGCCGAGCGCCGCGAAGGCGCTCGCCTGATCCGACACCGCCAGGATGACGAAATATACCACGATCGGCGTCAGCACCGGCAGCAGCGACGGGACGATCATCTCCTTGATCGCGGCCTTGGTGACCAGGTCGACGGTGCGCGCGTAGTTGGGCCGCGCCGTGCCTTCCATGATGCCGGGGTTCTCGCGGAACTGCGCGCGCACGTCCTCGACCACCGAGCCCGCCGCGCGACCGACCGCCGTCATCCCGAACGCGCCGAAGCTGAACGGCAACAGCGCGCCCAGCAGCAGCCCGACGATGACGTAAGGGTTGGACAGCGAGAAGTTCACCGTCACGTCGGGAAAGTAGATGCCGAGATCGGTCGTGTAGGCGCCGAACAGCACCAGCGCCGCGAGCGCCGCGGAGCCGATCGCATAGCCCTTCGTCACCGCCTTGGTCGTGTTGCCCACCGCGTCGAGCGCGTCGGTGCGGTGGCGCACGTCGTCGGGCAGACCCGCCATCTCGGCGATGCCGCCGGCGTTGTCGGTGACCGGACCGTAGGCGTCCAGCGCCACGACCATCCCCGCCAGCGCCAGCATCGACGTCGCGCCAAAGGCGATGCCGATGATCCCCGCGAACTGATAACAGGCGATCACCGCGATCGAGATCACGATCGTCGGCAGCGCCGGGCTTTCCAGGCTGACCGCGAGACCCTGGATGACGTTGGTGCCATGGCCGGTCTCCGACGCCTTGGCGATGCTGCGCACCGGGCGATAGTTCGTGCCGGTGTAGTATTCGGTGATCCACACCAGTGCGCCGGTGAGCGCCAGCCCGATCATCATGCACCAGAACAGCTTCATGCCGGTAAAGCTGAGCGGCGCGGTGTCGGGACGTGCCGCGACGGTGAGCGAGCCGGTCACGTCGCCGAGCGTGCTCGACCCGCCGATCACCGTGTTCATGTCGCCGAGGACATAGTGCGTCGCCAGATAGATCGCCGGGATCGACAGGATCACCGTGGTCCAGAACCCCTTGTACAGCGCGCCCATGATCGTGCCCTTGCCGAGCCGGACCAGATAGGTGCCGATGATCGAGGTGACGATGCACACGCCGCCGACGACCAGCGGCAGCGTCATCAGCTGGAACAGATGCGTGGCGTTGGGCAGCAGCAGCGCCATCGACGCCATCGTCACGCCGATCGTGACGACATAGGTCTCGAACAGGTCGGCGGCCATGCCCGCACAGTCGCCGACATTGTCGCCGACGTTATCGGCGATGGTGGCGGGGTTGCGGGGATCGTCCTCCGGGATGCCGGCCTCGACCTTGCCGACCAGATCGGCGCCGACGTCGGCCGCCTTGGTGAAGATGCCGCCGCCGAGCCGCGCGAAGATCGAGATCAGCGATGCGCCGAACGCGAGCGCGACCAGCGTGTCGACGATGACGCGGCGATCCGCGCCGACCGCGAGGTCGTAACGGCCATAGGTCAACAACCCCCAGAACATCGCCGAGATCGCGAGCAGGCCGAGCCCCGCGACGAGCATCCCCGTCACCGCGCCCGACCGGAACGCCATCGTCAGCCCGCCCTGCAGCGAGGTCCGCGCGGCCTCGGCGGTGCGGACGTTGGCCTTCACCGACACGTTCATGCCGATGAACCCGGTCGCCCCCGACAGGATCGCACCGAGCGCGAAGCCGGCGGCGGAGATCGGGCCGAGGAAGAAGCCGACCAGCGCCGCGACGACGACGCCGACGATGGCGATCGTGCGGTACTGACGGCCGAGATACGCCTTGGCCCCCTCGGCGATCGCGGCGGCGATGTCCTGCATCTTCGCATCGCCCGGACTGGCGGCGAGAATCTGACGGCTGGTCACGATGCCGTACAGCACGGCGAGCACGCCGCAGAGCATGGCGATGTAGACGGGTGTCATGCGCATCCTTCCCCTGTTTGATGTGCTGCCGGTGTTCCGGTCGCATCTTTGGGCGAAGCTATAGGTCGGGTGACGCCACTGGCAAGCCGTTCGGGTCGGGCGCATGTTCGTAGCCGAGCCGCGCGGGCAACCGCACCGGGCGCGCGCCCTCGCGCAGCGACAGGCCCGTGCCGCGCGTGAAGCTCCCGACCCGCGTCGCGTGGACCGGCGGCGCGACGCCCTCAGGCAGCGCGAACAGCAGCTCGTAATCGTCCCCGGCCGTCGCCGCCGCCAGCCGGTCGAACGCGAAGCCGCGCAACTCGCGAGAGATCGGCACCTGCGACAGGTCCACCGTCACTGCGACGCCGCTCGCCGCCGCCATCCGTTGGGCGTCGATCAGCAGCCCGTCCGACACGTCGCTCATCGCATGGACGACCGGCCCCAGCGCGCGGCCCTCCGCCAGCCGAGGTCGCGGCCGGCGATAGCGCGCCAGCAGCGCGTCCGGCCCCTCGGCGCGGCGCGCGATCGCCAGCCCCGCGCCCGCATCGCCGATCGTGCCGGTCACCCACAACGCATCGCCCGCCCGCGCGCCCGTCCGCGACGGCGCCCGCGCGTCGCGCCCGATCGCCGTCACCGTCAGCACCCGCGCGCTATCGGCCGGCAGCGATACGGTGTCGCCGCCGATCAGTGGGCAATCGAACGCCGCCAGCACCTCGCCCAGCCCCGCGACGAACGCGCGGTCCCACCCGGCCTCGGTCAGCGGATAGTTGAGCAGCACCCCCTCCGGCAGCGCCCCCATCGCCGCGAGGTCCGACAGATTGGCCGCGACCAGCTTCCACGCCACGTCGCCCGCCGCGTCGTCGGGGAGGAAATGCACCCCCTCCACCAGCGTATCGGTGGTGACGACATACGCGCCGACGATCCCCGCATCGTCGCGCAGGTCTCGCGCCCCGCGATGCAGCGGCAGCTCGCGCAGGGCGGCGATGAAGTCGGCTTCGTTCATGGGACGCCACCGCCATAGGCCGTCGCGGCGCCTCGCGACAGATCGGTCGCTAGGTCCGCACCGCCTTGGCGAGGCCATCGAGCAGGCCGTTGACGAACCCCGCCTCGCGCTTGTCGTAAAAGGCGTGGGCGACGTCGACATATTCGCTGATGACCGCGCCCACGGGCACGTCGGCGCGGGCGAGCAGCTCGTAGGTGCCGCAGCGCAGGATCGCCTTCATCGGCTTGTCGAGCCGACCGAGCGTCCAGCCCTTGGCGAGTCGTCCCTCGACCAGAATATCGATCTCGCCGACGCGCGCGGTCGTGCCCTTGACCAGATCGTCGAAGAAATCGACCTCCGCATCGGCATATTCCGCGCCCTCGATCGTCGCGCCGAGGCGGTGGTTGTGGAACTCGTGGAGCAGGGCCGGCACCGGTGTCCGCTCCATCTCATGCTGATAGAGCGCCTGAACGGCGGCGAGCCGCGCGGCGGCGCGGGCGGTAGTGCGGGTCGTTGTACGGGCCATGAAGTCGGGCATGTAGGGCGCGACGGCGCGCGCGTCACCCCGCCGCCAGCCGCAACGCCACGGAGCGCGCGTGCGCGGGCAGGCCCTCCGCCTCCGCCAGCGCCACCGTCGCCGGGCCGAGCGTCGCCAGCGCGGCGGCGTCGAGCTGGAGGAAGCTGGTCCGCTTCATGAAATCGAGCACGCCCAGCCCGCTTGCGAACCGTGCCCGGCGGCCGGTCGGCAGGACGTGGTTCGGCCCCGCGACATAGTCGCCGATCGCCTCGGGCGTGTGACGGCCGAGGAACACGCTGCCGGCGTGGCGGACGCGGTCGAACAGGGCCTGCGGATCGGCGACCGCGAGCTGGAGGTGCTCGGGCGCGAGCCGGTCGACCAGCGGCATCGCATCCGCCAGCGCGTCGACATGGACGATCGCGCCGTTCGCCTCCCACGCCTGCCGCGCGACCGCGCCGGTGGCGAGCGTGCCGAGCTGGCGTTCGACCGCCTGCGCGACCGCCCGACCGTAATCCTCATCGTCGGTGAACAGGATCGACTGCGTGGTCACGTCGTGCTCGGCCTGCGAGAGCAGGTCGGCGGCGGTCCAGTCGGGGTCGTTGGCGGCATCGGCAACGACGACGATCTCGCTCGGCCCCGCCACCATGTCGATGCCGACGACGCCGTAGAGCTGGCGCTTCGCCTCCGCGACCCAGGCGTTGCCGGGGCCGACCACCACGTCGACCGGCGCGATCGGCCCGGCGCCATGGGCCAGCGCCGCCACCGCCTGCGCGCCGCCGATGCGCCACACCTCGTCAACGCCGGCCAGATGCGCGGCGGCGAGGACCAGCGGGTTGACCACGCCGTCCGGGGTCGGCGTCACCATCGCGATCCGTTCGACGCCCGCGACCTTGGCCGGGATGGCGTTCATCAGCAGCGACGACGGATAGGCCGCGCGGCCGCCGGGCACGTACAGTCCCGCCGCGTCCACCGCCCGCCAGCGCGCGCCGAGCCGCACGCCGGCGCCGTCGACCTCGTCGCTGCCGGCCGGCCGTTGCTTCTCGTGATAGGCGCGGATGCGGGTGGCGGCGAGTTCCAGCGCCGCGCGCAGCACCGGGTCCAGCGCGGCGAACGCATCGGCGCACGCCGCCGGCTCGATCCGCCAGCCGGTCTGCGTCAGGTCGTGCCGGTCCAGCGTGAGCGTGTACGCCGCGACCGCCGCCTCGCCGCCGTCCTTCACCGCCCGCACGATCGCCGCGACGTCGCGGGCGACGTCGGCGGAGGACTCGCGGCGCGCATCGACCAGCGCGTCGAAAGCGGCGGCGAAGCCGGGATCGCGGGTGGAGAGGTGCTGCATGTCAGGCTGCCATCTTGGGGATGCGATGCGTCATCCCCGCGAACGCGGGGACCCATCTCGTGCGGTTGCATCCAATCACCGTCGACATTCGGTAGGCGCGCAGAGGAGATGGGTCCCCACTTGCGTGGGGATGACGGGTGGGAGCGTTCAAGCTACTACATCCACCGCCCGCCGGAACGCCTCGACCAGCGGCACCACCGCGCCGCGCGTCTTCATCGCCGCGCGGTTGACCACCAGCCGCGACGTAACCTCGGCGATCACCTCGACCTCGACCAGCCCGTTCTCCTTCAGCGTCCGCCCCGAACTGACCAGATCGACGATGCGCGGCGCAAGCCCGAGCGTCGGCGCCAGCTCCATCGCGCCGTTCAGCTTGACGCATTCGGCCTGCACCCCGCGCCGGGCGAAATGCGCGGCGGTCACGTGCGGGTATTTGGTCGCGACCCGGACATGGCTCCACCCGCGCGGATCGTCGTTCGCGGCCAGCGCCGCGGGCTCGGCGACCGACAGGCGGCAGTGACCGATGCGGAGATCGACCGGTGCGTAGAGCTCCGGATAGGCGAACTCGGCGAGCACGTCCGACCCGACGATGCCCAGCTGCGCCGCCCCATGCGCGACGAAGGTCGCGACGTCGAAGGCGCGGACGCGGATCAGCTCGATGCCCGAATCGTCGGTCGCGAAGCGCAGCGCGCGGCTGTTCTCGTCGAAGAACGCCGCTTCCGGCCGCACCCCGGCGCGCGCCAGCAACGGCTGCGCCTCCGCCAGGATCCGCCCCTTGGGCACCGCAATGATGAGGGGTTCGGCCACGACCGCGCGGGCTTTACGCGGGCGCTTTCGCAGGTGCAACAAGCGGCCGCAGGAGAACCCATGGCAGAGGCAGAGAACCGCGAGGCGTTCCGCATCCAGCGCTTCTATTGCGAGAAGATGGACGCGCCGATCTATGCGCGGCTGTGCGGCGCGATCGCCGCCGGGCTGACGCGCGACAGCCGGACGGGCGCGCGGGTGCTCGACTGGCCGGGCGAGCCGACGCGCGACGCGCTGCCGCTGCGCCTCGTCGGCGGACTGCACGCGCTGGTGCGGGCGGGCGCCGAGGCGGGGCTGGCGGCGGTGTTCCGGGGCGAGATCGTCGACGAGGGCGCGATCGTGGCGGCGCTGAACGCGGCGCTGATCGCGCATGACGACACGCTGTGGCCGTGGCTGGACGGCCCGCCCCAGACCAACGAGCCGGGCCGCTCGGGGGCGCTGATGCTGGGGTTGCTGGAGGTCGCGCGGCGGCATGGGCCGAGGCTTGAGGTGCTGGAGATCGGGTCGAGCGCGGGGTTGAACCTGTTGATCGACCGCTATCGGTTCGACCTGGGCGGCACGGTCGTCGGCCCGGCGGACGCGGCGGTGACGATCCGGCCCGACTGGACCGGCGAGGCGCCCGCGCCGGTGCCGCTGGACATCGTGTCCGTGCGCGGCTGCGACATCCGGCCGCTGGACGCCACCGATCCGGGGGTCGAGGCGCGGCTCGCGGCGTATGTCTGGGCGGAGACGCCGGCGCGGGGCGAGCGGCTTGGCACCGCGATCGCCATGCAGCGCGCGCGCGGCGTCGACCTGGTTCGCGCCGACGCCGCCGACTGGATCGAGGCCCGCCTCGCCGAGCCGCAGGCGGCGGGCGTGACGCGCGTGCTGATGCATTCGGTGGTGTGGCAGTATCTGCCCGGCGCCACCGCCGACCGCATCCGTGCCGCGATGACGGCGGCGGGCGCGCGTGCCACGCCGGAGCGCCCGCTCGGCTGGGTGATGATGGAGCCTGACCGCGCCTTCGCGCACCAGCTGGTGCGGGTGCGGAGCTGGCCGGGGCACGACGGCTGGACGCTGCTCGCCACCGCGCACGCGCACGGGACGTGGATCAGGCACGGCATCGCCGACGAGGACCAGCGCCGCTTCGCCCTGCCCGAGTCGGCGACGGTGGACGCGGGATGACGCGGCCGACCACCCCGATCGCGTGACGATCGAGTTCCGTCCGCTCGACCTTGTGTCGGCCGGGGCCGTGCCGATCGCGTTCGCGAAGGGTCTTGCTTCGAGGATCGGGCAGCGGTTCTAGCGGGTGGCGACGCGGCGTCAGTCCTTCGTCCAGCAGCGTTGCCGCGCCGTTAGAGTCGCCGACCTGGCCTGCGGTCACGAAGAAGCTCAAGAGGCGTCCGTTGGCGTCTCTGACATTGTGAGATTTGGGCGTTCATTGAACTTCGTGCGCAACGACCTGAACGCGGACGGTTCCTGTTGCCGCGACCCCTTTGATGCCGGCTCCTCGTTGCGTGCGGACTAGGTCGACCTGCTGCCGATTCGACCTGGAACCCGACGTCGACGCTCGACGTGCCCGGCGGCAACCAAGGCAGCGTCCGCTTCTGCCGTCGCAGCGGTGCGGTGCGCGTCGGTCAGCTTCCGAACCGCTCCCGCAGCGTCATCATCGCCAACGCCGCGCGCGCCGCGCCGCCGCCCTTGTCGAGCTCCTCCGGCCGGGCGCGGGCGAGCGCCTGGGCCTCGGTCTCGACGGTCAGCACGCCGTTGCCGATCGCCAGCCCGTCCAGCGTCAGCGCCATGATCGCGCGCGCGCTCTCGTTGGCGACGACCTCGAAATGATAGGTCTCGCCCCGGATCACGACGCCCAGCGCGACATAAGCGTCGTAGCGGCCGGTATCCGCCGCCAGCGCGATCGCGGCCGGCAGCTCCAGCGCGCCGGGAACGGTGACGACCTCGTGCGTGTGCCCGGCCGCCTCGATCGCCGCCTCGGCACCCGCGACGAGCAGGTCGTTGAGGTGATCGTAGAACCGCGCCTCGGCGATCAGGATGTGTGCCATGTCGTTCCTTCTCCAGCCTCTCCCGCATGCGCGGGATGGCAGCTCACCCGATCGCGCGCTCGCCGACGATGCTCAGGCCATAGCCGTCGAGTCCGACCAGCGTGTGGTGGGTGTTGGTCAGCAGCACCATCTCCTCGACCCCCAGCTCGGTCAGGATCATCGCGCCGACGCCGTAATCGCGCAGCTCCTCCATATCCGGGGCGAGCTGGCCGCTCTTGGCCTTCAGCGCGAGCGTGAACTGGTCGGGGCGCGGCCGGTTGATGACCACCACCACGCCGGCACCCTCCGCGCCGATCATCTCCATCGACCCGCGCAACAGGTCCGAGCGCTCGCCCTCCTCGCCGAAGATGTCGGCGAAGGTCGACAGCGCGTGCATCCTGACCAGCGTCGGCCGGGCGGGATCGACGCGGCCCTTGACCAGGGCGATGGTCTCGTCGCCCGTCGCCTTGTTGTGAAAGGTCATCGCCCGCCACTCGCCGCCCCAGCGGCTGGTGAAGGTCGCCTCCGCGCGCTTCTCGACCAGATGGTCGTGGCGGCGGCGATAGGCGATCAGGTCGCGGATCGTGCCGATCTTGAGGTTGTGGAGCTGCGCGAAGGCGACCAGGTCGTCCATCCGCGCCATCGTCCCATCCTCGTTCATGATCTCGCAGATCACGCCCGAGGGGTTGAGCCCGGCCAGCCGCGCGACGTCCACCGCCGCCTCGGTATGCCCGGTCCGCACCAGCACGCCGCCGTCGCGCGCGACCAGCGGAAAGACATGGCCCGGCGTCACGATCTCGTCGCGGGCTTTGCCGGCATCGATCGCCACCGCGATCGTCCGCGCGCGGTCGGCGGCGGAGATGCCCGTCGTCACGCCGTCGCGCGCCTCGATGCTGGTGGTGAACGCGGTCTCGTAACGGGTGCCGTTGTTGCGGCTCATCAGCCCCAGGCCCAGTTCGCCGACGCGCTTCTTGGTCAACGCCAGACAGACCAGCCCGCGGCCGTGCTTGGCCATGAAGTTGATCTTCTCCGGCGTCGCCATCTGCGCGGGGATGACCAGGTCGCCCTCGTTCTCGCGGTCCTCGTCGTCGACCAGGATGAACATGCGCCCGTTGCGCGCCTCGTCGATGATCTCCTCGGGCGAGGACAGGAAGCCGTGACGCAGCCGCGCCAGTTCAGCCCGCTTTTGCACGATAGCTCTCCATCCGTTGCAGGTAACGCGCGAGCACGTCGATCTCGATGTTGACGGCCTGCCCGGCGTGCAGCTCGCCCAAAGTCGTCTGCGCCTGGGTGTGGGGGATGACGTTGATCGAGAAGTGCGTGCCGTCAGCGCCCTCGTCACTGACTTCGTTGACCGTCAGCGACACGCCGTCGACCGTCACCGACCCCTTGGGTGCGACGAAGGCGGCGAGTTCGCGCGGCAGGCGAAAGCCGATCCGCTTCGAATCGCCGTCCGCGCACACGCCCAGCACCTCGGCGACGCCGTCGACATGACCGGTGACGATATGGCCGCCGAGCTCGTCGCCGAGTCGCAATGCGCGTTCCAGGTTGAGTCGCTTGCCCTGCGTCCACTGACCCTGCGCGGTGCGGGACAGCGTCTCGCCGGACACGTCGACCGCGAACCAGCCCGGTGCACCGGGCGCGGACTTGTCCACGACCGTCAGGCACACGCCCGAGCAGCTGATCGAGGCGCCGAGATCGACGGTGGCGGTGTCGTAGGCGGTCGAGACGACGACGCGCGTGTCGCCACGCGCCTCGACACTCGCGATCGCGCCTACGTCGGAGACGATTCCGGTGAACATGGGGTGCGCTCGTAGACCTCCAGCCGGTCGACGCCAAGCTGGCGCGCGTCATGTAACCGCCAGCGGCCATGCGTTTCTGGCAGCGCTGTCATACCGATATCGGTAAGCGACGGCAATCCGCCCCCGATCAGGATCGGTGCGCGATAGAGGAGGAGCCGGTCGACCAGATCGGCGCGGAGGAACGCCGCCGCCGTCCGCGCGCCGCCCTCGACCAGCAGGTGGTCGCCGGGAAGGCTGGCGATCTGAGCCGGGGAAGAGACCCATATCAGATCGCGCGTGCCCCTGACGCCGTCATCCCCGCGAAGGCGCGGACCCATCTCCCGCCGGTCGAGTTGGGCGGTGTTTTCGCGAGATGGGCCCCCGCTTTCGCGGGGGTGACGATAAGAGAGCACCACCCTCGCCGGCGACCGGTCCTCCAGCCCCGCCAGCCGCACGTCGAGTGCGGGCCGATCCGTCTCCCACGTCCCGCGCCCGACCAATATGGCCTCGTGCCGGCTGCGCTCGCCATGCGCGTGCGCGCGGGCTTCGGGACCGGTGATCCATCGACTGTCGCCCGATGCCAGCGCGATGCAGCCGTCGAGCGAGGTCGCGAGCTTGAGCGTCACGAACGGGCGCGCTTGCTTCCGGCGCGTCAGCCACCCCGCCATGCTCCGGCGCGCGGCGTCGGCAAGCAGCCCGTTCTCAACCGCCACTCCCGCCGCCGCGAGGCGCGCCAAACCCGCGCCGTCGGTGCGCGGGTCGGGATCGCGCAGGCTCGCCACGACCCGCGCCACGCCGGCCGCGATCAGCAGGTCGGCGCAGGCCGGGCCGCGCGGCGACTCATGCGCGCAGGGTTCCAGCGTGACATAGGCCGTCGCGCCCCGTGCGGCGTCACCCGCTTGGGCCAACGCCATCGCCTCCGCATGTGGTCGCCCGCCCGGCTGCGTCCAGCCGCGCCCGACGACCCGGCCGTCCCTGACCAGCACGCAGCCGACATTGGGGTTGGGCGCGGTTCGCCCCCGTCCGCGCTCGGCCAGCGCAACTGCCGCGGCCATGTGGCGGGTGTCATCGGTAGTGGTCATCGCGCCGGGATAGCCGGACCCGGCGGGTCCGTCATGCCGACCTCGTGCGGGCTCGCCTTACAGGTGCCACTTGTCCATCGTGTCCTGGACCTCCTGGAACTGCGCGCGTCGCGCGGCATCCGCACGCTCGCGCTCGGCGCGGCGGCGGGCGTCGATCGGCCCGTCGATCTTCTGCTGCGCGACGATCTCCGCGTCGGTGCGATCCAGCCGCCACTGCTGCACATAGACGATGTCGCGATGGTAGGCGGGCTTGAACTCGCTGTCGTGCCAGAACGCCCACAGCGTCACCGCCGTCAGCGTTACCGACAGTGCCGCGAAGCCCCATTGATGCGGGCGGCGGCGGCCGAAGAAATAACGGAGGTCCGCCCATGCGCCGGCGGGCTGGATGCGGCTGAGCAGCTTCATGAGAGGGAAGATAGGGGCGGCCGTGGCGAACGACCACCCCAGGTCCGGCTACTCGACTTCGAGGCGGAACCGCACCGTCATCGTCCGCCATACCTCATAGGGCACGCCGTCGCGCGTCGCCGGGCTGAACCGCCATTTCGACAGCGCGCGATCCTGCGTCACCCGCCAGAACGCCTCGCTGGCGGCGGCGACGCGTTCGACCTGACGGACGCGGCCGTCGACGCCGATCAGCACGCGCAACGTCACCACCCCCTCGTTGCCCGCGCGGCGTTCTTCGGCCGGGTAGGTCGGCTGGAAGTCGACGCGGGCGTCGGGCCGTGCGGCGACGAGGACCGGCTGCGGCGGCCTGGGCGGGTCGATCACGACGCCGGAGTCGGGGCCTTCGATCACGCCGGGGCCGGGTATCGGGACCGGAACGAGCGGGGTGACGCGAAAGTCGGTCACAGGCGGCGTCTCGATGATCGGAAGCGGCGGGTCGATCCGCGTCGGCTGCTGGTGGACCAGTGGCTCCGTCTTCGGTTGCGGGTCGGGCGGTGGGGGCTTGGTTGGCTCCGGAACGATATAGGTCCTGAGCACATGCTCATTGCGGACATGTTCGATCACCGTCGGGCTGAGCATCGCGATGGCGACGAGCCCGCCGACGATCCCGACCGACAATGTAAGGCTGCCCCGATCGACATGCTTGGGGCCGTAGCGGTCTGCATACATGGCACCTCTCCTCGGCGCGTGATGCGCCTGTTCGCGATACCGGGTCTGATGCCCGAGTCGCGATCGACAGGTTACACTATAACATCACGCCGACAAGTGGCTGGCTCATGTTCCACGGCGGAGGCGGTCGAGCGCGCGCTCGCGCCCGATCAGCGGCAGCAGCGCCGCCATGTCGGGACCATGATCCAGCCCCGTCAGCGCGCGTCGCAGCGGCAGGAACAACGCCTTGCCCTTGCGCCCGGTCCGCTCCTTCAACGCGGCGGTAAGCGCGTGCCACGGGTCGCCCGCCCAGGCCATCGCGTCGGCGACCCCGGCCGCCTCGCTCAGGTAACTGCGGTCCTCGTCGGGCGTGACCGCGTCGACCGGCCCCTCGACGACGCGCCACCACGATTCGGCATCGGCGACGCGCGCGAGATTGGGCCGCACCGCCTCCCACGCCACAGCGTC
Organism: Sphingomonas sp.; assembly: GCF_965200135.1. Classification (GTDB taxonomy): domain Bacteria; phylum Pseudomonadota; class Alphaproteobacteria; order Sphingomonadales; family Sphingomonadaceae; genus Sphingomonas. The sequence continues at coordinate 55,550 of NZ_CBDATK010000008.1, read as the reverse complement.
CATGCCAGCCGGCAGGCGATCCGCCACCGCTGCGAACGGCAGCTGGTGCACCACCTTGGCGTTGACCTGCGCCAGCTCCGCCTCGTCGAACCGCGCCGGGGCACGGCCGACATGGCCGATGTCGAAGCCGGCGACCAGCGACGCGGCGTCGACCAGCGGCTCGACCGGATCGCTGGTCCCCAGCCGCGCGAGCAGCGAGCGCAGCGCCGCCGGCTCGACGCCCTGCTCGCGGAAGTGATCGACGCCGAGCGAGCCCAGCCGCTTCGACAGCTTGCCCTCGTTCCCCGTCAGCAGCGGCGTGTGCGCGAAGCGGGGTGCCGCGCCGCCCATCGCGGTGAACATCTGCACTTGCAGCGCGGTGTTGGAGACGTGGTCCTCGCCGCGCACGACATGGCTGATGCCCAGCTCCAGATCGTCGATCGCCGACGGCAGCATGTACAGCCACGATCCGTCGGCGCGCCGTATCACGGGATCGCTCATCGTCGCCGCGTCGAACCGCTGCGGTCCCCGCACCAGATCGTCCCACGCCAGCGGCTGTGCGTGGTCGAGCCGGAAGCGCCAGTGCGGCCGCACCCCGTCTCGTTCCAGCGTCGCCCGCTCCGCGTCGGTGAGCGCCAGCGCCGCGCCGTCATAGACCGGCGGTAGCCCCCGCCCGAGCAGCACCTTGCGTTTCAGGTCCAGTTCCTGCGCGGTCTCATATGCCGGATAGATACGCCCCGCCTCGACCAGTTGCGCGAACCGCGTCTCGTACTGCGTCGTCCGCGCCGACTGCCGCGCCTCCGCATCGACGCTCAGCCCGAACCAGGCGAGGTCCGCGCGGATCGCGTCCACGTACCGCTCCTCCGACCGCGCCGCATCGGTATCGTCGATCCGCAGCACGAACCGCCCGCCCTGCGCGCGCGCGAACAACCAGTTCCGCAACGCCTGTTGCAGGTTGCCGACGTGGAGCCGGCCGGTGGGGGAGGGGGCGAAGCGGGTGACGACGGTCATGTGCGAAAATCCAGCGTGACGACGGCGCAGGCCTCGGCGGCCCGTGCCAGCTTCCGGTCTCGCGTCGCCAGCGGGGTGCCGAGGCGGGCGGCCAGTTCGAGATAACTCGCGTCGTAAGGAGTCAGGTCGTGCGCCTCCGACAGCGCGATCACGCGATCCCACGCCGTATCCCACCCGTTCTGATCGAGCCGGACCGGCAGTTGCCGCAGTCTTCGCAGGGCCAGGTCCCGCTGCGCCGGTGTCAGTCGTTCGCGACGCACGGCGGACCGCAGCATGTTGGCGACCTCCAGTCGCCAGTGACCGGGTACGCAGAGCGGGTTCGCGAGCATCACGTCCCAGGCCGCCGGGCCGAGGTCCGCCGCCTCGTCGGGGATGCAGATCGGTCCGACCAGCGAAGCGTCCAGAACGATCACCGGCGGCCCTCCTCCTTCCAGGCGATCCATTCGTCCGATGTGACCCGCACGCCCTCTCCCCGCAGGTCGTCACGGAACTGGACGAGCCCTTCCAGCGCCGCCCGCCGCTGCTCACGCCGGTCGGCTTCCACCCCGCTCAGACGGACGACATCGCGGCCATGACGGGTGATGACGATATCCTCGCCCGCTTCGGCGGCGGCGACGATCTCGGACAGCTTGTCCTTGAACTCGGCGATCGGCACGTGACGCATGGCTGTTCTCCGGCCAGAAGATTAGCCGGATTTGCATGCCGCTGCAATTGCATCGCCGTGGTGGCGGGCTATGGGAAGCTGCAAGCGCGGGGACCTACGATGAAACTGATGACCGGCAACGCCAATCGCCCGCTCGCGGCGGCGATCGCTTCCTATGTCGGGTTGCCGCTGACCGACGCCAGCGTCCGTCGCTTCGCGGACGAGGAGGTGTATGTCGAGATCAACGAGAACGTCCGTGGCGAGGACGTCTTCGTGCTGCAATCGACCGGCTATCCCGCCAACGACAATCTGATGGAGCTGCTCATCATGATCGACGCGCTGAAGCGTGCGTCGGCGCGGCGGATCACGGCGGTGCTCCCCTATTTCGGCTATGCGCGGCAGGACCGGAAGCCCGGCCCGCGTACGCCCATTTCGGCCAAGCTGGTGGCCAACCTCATCACCGTCGCGGGTGCCGATCGCGTGCTGTCCGTCGATCTGCACGCGGGTCAGATCCAGGGCTTCTTCGATATTCCGACCGACAATCTCTACGCCGCGCCCGTGATGTCGGCGGACATCGACGCGCGGTTCTCGGGTCGCAACCTGATGGTCGTGTCGCCCGACGTCGGGGGTGTGGTGCGCGCGCGCGTGCTGGCGAAGCGGCTCGGCAATGCGCCGCTCGCGATCGTCGACAAACGCCGCGAGCGCGCGGGCGAGTCGGAGGTGATGAACATCATCGGCGAGGTCGAGGGGCGGTTCTGCATCCTGATCGACGACATCGTCGATTCGGCGGGCACGCTGTGCAATGCGGCGGCGGCGCTGAAGCAGGCCGGCGCGGAGGACGTCGTCGCCTATGTCAGCCACGGCGTGCTGTCGGGCGGCGCGGTCGCGCGGGTCGAGGGCTCGGTGCTGTCGGAGCTGGTCATCACCGACACCATCGCCAGCGAAGCGGTCGATGCGTCTGCGCGCATCCGCCACCTGCCGATCGCGCCGTTGCTGGGGGAGGCGATCAAGCGGATCGCGGACGAGTCGAGCGTGTCGTCGCTGTTCGATTAGGGTCGCTAGGTCGCTGGGCTGCCGGGAGGGCGCCGCGGCAAAGCCGCGTCGTCGGACGGGTTCGGCAGGGCCGACCCGCCGGCCGGCCTGCAGGTTGCGCCTGTGGCGCACCGGCGCGGACGTGGCCGCGCCTACCGTTGGCTCAGCGCTACGATGTGATCCAGCACCGCCGGGTGCAGCGGCTTCGCAAACGCGCAGCCATATTTGAACTTGTCGCGCCAGGCGACCACCGCCTCCAGCGCCGCCAGGCCGGGTAGCGTCAGCCACACCACCGTGCCGGGCCACAAGGTGAAGCTGGTCTCCGCGCGGAAGCCCGACCGCGACAGGTCGACGACGTCGATCTCGAACTTGGTCTGGCCGCGATCGCGCAGGTGCGCGCGCATCTTGACGCCCTTGCGTAGCGCACGGCGATGGTCGCCGTATTTCGGCAGCGGCTCATAGGGGAACTTGAAGCGCGGCAGGTCCATGGCCAGCCGCATGACACGGAATTGGTTACTCTTTCCCTAAGCCCCCGCTTCCGTCCGCCGCCGCGCCCACCGGCGCCCGCACGCCCGCGCGTCGGCGCTGCTTCAGCGTCGCCTTCAGCGCCTCCGGCCGGGGCGCGACCAGAAAGCCGAAACTGACCGTCCCGCTCTTGGTCTCGACCACATGGTGCAGCCGATGCGCCTGCACGATCCGCTTCATATAGGTCGATCGCGGCAGATAGCGGGTCGGAATACGCTGATGCACGATGACGTCGTGGAAGCCGAAATAGATCGCGCCATAAGCCGCGATCCCCGCCCCGATCCACGCGCAGCCCGGCCACCAGCCGAGCTGCACCCCGCCCAGCAGCAGCACGAACGACGGCACCGCGAAGATCGCGGCATACAGGTCGTTCAGCTCCCAGTTGCCGGTGCGCGGCCGATGGTGGCTCCGATGGAGAAACCAGCCCGGCCCGTGCATGATCCACCGATGCGCGACATACGCCACCCCCTCCATCGCCGCGACGGTGAGTAGGAACAGGAGGATGCCGAACGCCCAGGTCATCGTTCCGGGCATATAGGGTGGATTCCGGTGCCCGCCTATGCTTTAGGCCATCCGTCCACGATCATCCCCGATCTTCGAAAAGGCGTCGTCCGCCCCATGAACATCCACGAATACCAGGCCAAGGAATTGCTGGCCAAGTTCGGCGTCCCGGTCCCCGCCGGCCATGCCGCGATGACCGTCGACGAGGCGGTCGCGGCCGCCGGCCAGCTTCCCGGACCGCTCTACGTCGTCAAGGCGCAGATCCATGCCGGCGGCCGCGGCAAGGGCAAGTTCAAGGAACTCGGCCCCGACGCCAAGGGCGGCGTCCGGCTGGCGAGGACCGCCGACGAGGTCCGCGCGGCGGCGACCGACATGCTCGGCAACACGCTGGTGACGATCCAGACCGGCGAGCACGGCAAGCAGGTCAACCGCCTCTACGTCACCGACGGCGTTGACATCGCCAAGGAGTTCTACCTGGCGCTGCTGGTCAATCGCGCGTCGGGCAAGATCTCGATGGTCGCCTCGACCGAGGGTGGCATGGACATCGAGACGGTGGCGCACGACACGCCGGAGCGTATCCATTCGATCGATATCGACCCGGCGACCGGCTTCATGCCCCACCACGGCCGCGCCGTCGCGGGCGCGCTGGAGCTGACCGGCGACCTCGCCAAGCAGGCGGCGAACGTCGCGTCGAAGCTGTACGATGCGTTCCTCGGCACCGACGCCGAGCAGATCGAGATCAACCCGCTCGCCGTGACCGAAGACGGCAAGCTGATGGTGCTCGATGCGAAGGTCGCCTTCGACGGCAACGCGATGTTCCGCCACAAGGATCTGGCCGCGCTGCGCGACGAGACCGAGGAGGACCCGGCCGAGCTGGAAGCGTCCAAATACGACCTCGCCTATATCAAGCTCGACGGCGACATCGGCTGCATGGTCAACGGCGCCGGGCTGGCGATGGCGACGATGGACATCATCAAGCTCAACGGCATGTTCCCGGCGAACTTCCTCGACGTCGGCGGTGGCGCCAACAAGGAAAAGGTGACCGCGGCGTTCAAGATCATCCTCGGCGATTCGAACGTGAAGGGCATCTTGGTCAACATCTTCGGCGGCATCATGCGCTGCGATATCATCGCCGACGGCATCGTCGCGGCGGCGAAGGAAGTGAACCTGCAGGTGCCGCTGGTCGTCCGGCTGGAAGGCACCAATGTCGAGCAGGGCAAGGCGATCCTCGCCAATTCCGGCCTGGCGATCGTTCCCGCCAACGACCTGGGCGACGCCGCGCAGAAGATCGTCGCCGAGGTGAAAAAGGCGGCGTGATGCCACAACCCGTCACCCCGGCCTTGAGCCGGGGTCCCGCTTCTTCGCCAGAAGAGAAGCGGGATGCCGGATCAGGTCCGGCATGACGAAGAAGAGAGGTTTGCGATGAAAGTCCTGGTCCCCGTCAAGCGTGTGCTCGACTATAACGTGAAGCCCCGCGTGAAGGCGGACGGCTCCGGCGTCGATCTCGCCAACGTCAAGATGAGCATGAATCCCTTCGACGAGATCGCCGTCGAGGAAGCGATCCGTCTGAAGGAAAAGGGCGTCACCGAGATCGTCGTCGTCTCGATCGGCGAGGCGAAGTCGCAGGAGACGCTGCGGACCGCGCTCGCGATGGGCGCCGACCGCGCGATCCTGGTCGTGTCGGAGGAAAAGGTCGAGCCGCTGGGCGTCGCCAAGATCCTCGCCAAGATCGCCGAGGAGGAGCAGCCCAGCCTCATCATCACCGGCAAGCAGGCGATCGACGACGACAACAACCAGACCGGCCAGATGGTCGCCGGCCTGCTCGGCTGGGGGCAGGGGACGTTCGCGTCGAAGGTCGAGCTGACCGCCGATAACGCGACGGTGACGCGCGAAGTCGACGGCGGGCTGGAGACCGACTTGTTCAAGCTGCCGGCGGTCGTCACCACCGACCTGCGTCTCAACGAGCCGCGCTACGCCTCGCTGCCCAACATCATGAAGGCGAAGTCCAAGCCGCTCGCGCAGAAGACGCCCGCCGATTACGGCGTCGACGTCACCCCGCGCGTCAAGACGCTCAAGGTCGTCGAACCGGGCAAGCGCACCGCCGGCGTCAAGGTCGCCGATGTCGACGAACTGGTGATGAAGCTCTCTGCGATGGGGATCAAGAAGTGAAGACGCTGGTCTGGGTCGAGCATGACGGCGCCGCCGTCAAGGACGCCACGCTGTCGGCGGTCACCGCCGCGTCGCAGCTGGGCGAGGTGCATCTGCTGGTCGCCGGTCAGGGCGTCGACGGCGTCGCGCAGGCGGCGGCGACGATCGCGGGCGTGGGCAAGGTCCACGTCGCCGACGACGCGGCCTATGCCAATGCGCTAGCCGAGAACGTGGCACCGCTGGTCGTCGAGCTGATGGGTCATCACGACGCCTTCGTCGCGCCGTCCACCACCACGGGCAAGAACGTCGCGCCGCGTGTCGCCGCGCTGCTCGACGTCATGCAGATCAGCGACATCCTGTCGGTCGAGGGGCCGGACACGTTCACGCGGCCGATCTATGCCGGCAACGCGATCGCGACCGTGCAGACCAGCGACAAGAAGCTGGTCATCACCGTGCGCGGCACCGCGTTCGACAAGGCGGCGGCGGACGGCGGCAGCGGCACGATCGAGGCGGTGAGCGGGGCGGGCGACAAGGGCTTGTCGACGTTCGAAAGCGCGGAGATCGCCAAGAACGCGCGTCCCGAGTTGACCAGCGCCAAGGTCATCGTATCGGGCGGCCGCGCGCTCGGGTCGTCCGAGCAGTTCCACGCGCTGATCGACCCGCTCGCCGACGCGCTGGGCGCGGGCGTCGGCGCCAGCCGCGCGGCGGTGGACGCGGGCTATGCGCCCAACGACTATCAGGTCGGCCAGACCGGCAAGATCGTCGCGCCCGAGGTCTATGTCGCGGTCGGCATCTCCGGCGCGATCCAGCATCTGGCGGGGATGAAGGACAGCAAGACCATCATCGCCATCAACAAGGACGAGGACGCGCCCATCTTCCAGGTCGCGGATCTCGGACTGGTCGGTGACCTGTTCAAGCTCGTGCCGGAGCTGACGCAGAAGCTGGGCTGACGAAAGCTGCGGGCCTGGAACTCGGCCGCGATGGGGCGGCGCTGCATGCCGGCGCCGCCCTTGCGGTTCTGGCCAAGCTGAACGCCGTCCATGTCCATGTCCAGCCGGAGCGCGCCGGCGTTCGGCTGCACGCGCTGACCGGGCTGGCGCCCCTGCTTGCGCCCGCCGGTCCGATCGGTCGCATCGCCGCCGGGACGCTCGGCGATCGCGCACGGGTGGTTCGCGCCGTCCTGTTCGACAGGACGCCCGGCACGAACCGGGCACTCGTCCGGTCGAGGATCGGCAGGCGCCGATCTATCGGCAAAGGGTCCCCTCTGACGGGGGCGGCCGTAATGGCCGGCCAGTCGACCAGCGGCGCGCGCCGATCCTGCTGTCCTACAATCGCCGTCCGGTGCCATCGGACGGGAGTGGGGACGGGGGCATGCCCGATCGTGACGCCAGCGGAGGCGGCAACGATCGCGACGATGCGTTTTGGTGTTACCTTTCGTTACCTTTGGCGGTCCCCGTCGGCGGCAGCGACGCACGAAGGCTTGGCGTGCGCGGCGCGGGGCCCCACATAGCGACCGACTGAACAGGAGCGCCGATTTGGCCAGCACGCTAGGACTATCCGCCGACCAGAAAGCCGCCGTGGAGGCGTTCCGCCGCGACGTCGTCGAGCCGTCGATGACGGCGCTCGTCATCATCGACTTCTGGGCGGAGTGGTGCGGGCCGTGCAAGGCGCTGACCCCGCTGCTGGAAAAGGTCGCCGCCGCCTATGCCGATCGGGGCGTGGTGCTGGCCAAGGTCGATACCGACAAGAACCAGTTCATCGCCCAGCAATTCCAGATCAAGTCGATCCCGACCGTCTACGCGATGTTCGGTGGCCAGCTGGTCGCGGACCTGACCAGCGCGCGCACCGAATCGCAGCTCAAGGCGACGTTGGACCAGCTGCTCAAGCAGCTGCCGATCCCGTCGGCGGCGGCGGATGCCGAGGCCGAGCTGGAGCCGCTGATCGCGATGGGCGAGCAGGTGCTGGCGGAGGGCGACGCCGAGCGCGCGCTGTCAATCTTCCATCAGCTCGGACAGATGGCGCCGGAGCATCCGCAGGTCGTGTCCGGCCTGGTCCGCGCGCTGGTCGCGGGCGGGCAGGTGGAGGAGGCGCAGGCGGTGCTCGACTCGCTGCCGGCCGACGGGGCCAAGGCGCCCGAGATCGAGCGTGCGCGCGCCGCGTTGGCGCTGGCGCAGTCCGCGCCCCCGGTCGACGATCTCGCGCCGCTGGTCGCGAAGGTGAACGCCGCGCCCGACGACCTGCAGGCGCGCTTCGATCTGGCGAACGCACAGATGGCGAGCGGCGACCGCGATGCGGCGTCGGACGGGTTTCTCCATATCGTCGCGGTCGACAAGGCGTGGAACGACGGCGCGGCCCGCGCGCAGCTGCTCAAGCTGTTCGAGGTGGTCGGGCTGATGGACCCTTGGGTCTCGGCGCAGCGGCGACGGCTGTCGGCGCTGCTGTTCGGATGAGCACGCGCCTGTCCATCTTTCCGCTGCCCGGCGCGCTGCTGTTTCCGGGCATGCACCTGCCGCTGCACATCTTCGAGCCGCGCTATCGTGCGCTGGTCGGCGACGCCATGGTGCGCGACCGCCGCATCGGGATGATCCAGCCGCGTCCGGTGTTCGCGCGCGACGAGGGCAAGCCGCCGCTGTTCGAGCTCGGCTGCGTCGGCAGGATCGCCGAGGTCGAGGCGCTCGACGACGGCGGCTACAATCTGATCCTGCAGGGCGTGGCGCTGTTCCGCGTCCTCCGCGAGCTGGATGTCGCGACCGCGTTCCGCCAGGTCGAGGCGGAACTGCTGCCCGTGACGGCCGACGAGACGCTGTCGCTCGGCCGCCGCGCGTCGCTGGAGACCGAGTCGCGCCGCTTCGCCGAGGCGCAGGGCTATGCGGTCGACTGGGACCAGGTCGGCCGCCTCGACGACGAGAGCCTCGTCAACGGCATCGCCCAGATCGCCCCGTTCGACGCCGCCGCCAAGCAGGCCCTGCTGGAAGCATCCGATCTGGAGGCGCGCGCGGAACTCATCATCCAGCTCCTCACCTTCTTCGGCCGCCACGACGGCGACGACCGGGTGACCTTGCAGTGACGGCCGGGGTGGGGCCGGCATGACGCTCGATCCCTGGCTCCTCGCCAAGCTGGTCTGCCCCCTGACCCGCCGCCCGCTTCGCTATGACGAGACGGCACAGGAGCTGATCTCCGACGCCGCCGGTCTCGCCTATCCGATCCGCGACGGCGTGCCGGTGCTGCTCGCCGACAAGGCGCGGCGCCTGGCATGAGCGCGGACGACCTGTCCGGCGAGTGGCGGGGCATCTTCAACTATCCCAGGGGCAATCCGCCGACCGCGTTCACGGCGTTCCTGAACGATGCCGACGGCGCGCTGAGCGGTCACACCGTCGAGCCCAATCTCCACGGCGGCAGCGCCATCGCCGCCCGGCTGGACGGCCGCCGCAGTGGCACGGCCGTGACTTTCGTTAAACTCTACGAGGACAATGACGTCGCCTACGACACCGTCGCCTATGACGGCAGCGTCGACCCCGACGGGCGGGAGATCGCCGGTCGCTGGACGATCGCGGGGGTCTGGTCGGGGACGTTCATCATGGTCCGCGAGCGAGAAGCGGACGTGGGTGCCGTGTCGCGCGTCGCGGAGACGGTGCCGCCGTCGTGAGATCGTCCGGCGCGCCTTCTTAGACCGCCATCCCCTGCAACAGCTTCGGCAGCGCGCCGCTCTCGCCGCGCGCCTCGGCCATGAACCGCTCCTTGAGCGGCGGGATCGCGTTGACCGCCGAGATGCCGAACCGCCGCACCGCGCTGGCGGCCCGGCCCTTCACCCCGAACAGCCGCGTCAGCGTATCGGTCGCAAAGGCCACCGCGAAGGTGTCCAGCCCCCGCCAGCGCTCGTAGCGGGCGAGCAGCTGCGCGTCGCCGAGATCGAGGCCCAGCCGCTTGCCCTCGACCAGCACCTCCGCCAGTGCCGCGACATCGCGGAAGCCGAGGTTGAGCCCCTGGCCCGCGATCGGATGAATGCCGTGCGCCGCGTCGCCGACCAGCGCCAGCCGCTCGGCGGTGATCCGCGCGGCATGGTGGAAGCCGAGCGGATAGGTCGCAAGCGGACTCGCCCCCGACAATGCGCCGAGCAGCCCGCCCATCCGCTTCTCGGCTTCGTGCAGGAAAGCGCGGTCGGAGAGCTTGAGCATCGCCGGCCCGGCCGCCGCATCGACCGTCCACACGATCGCGGAGCGGTGCCCCTCGTCGTCGTCGAGCAGCGGCAGCAGCGCGAAGGGACCGGCGGGGTAGAAGATCTCGAACGCGACGTTGCGGTGCGGCCGCTCATGATGGAACGCACCGACGATCGCGGCATGATCGTAGGCCCACCGCGCGACGCGGATACCGGCCGCCTCGCGCGTCGGCGACTGCCGCCCCTCCGCCGCGATCAGCAGCCGTGCGCTCACCGTCGCCCCGTCGCTCAGCGTCGCGACCACCCCGGTCGATCCGCGCTCGACGGCGACCGCGCGCGTCGTCATCCGCAGGTCGATGCCCGGCGCGTCGCTCGCCGCCTCGAACAGGATGCGGCGGAGCTGGCGGTTCTCGTACATCACCCCCAGCGCGCCGTCCTGTGCATCGGGGACGAAGTCTAGCGCGCCGGGGCGCAGCCCGTCGCTGACCCGGATCGCGCCGATCGGACAGCCTAGCCCCGCCAGCTTGTCGCCCAGCCCGATCGCGTCGAGCATCCGCCCGCTGGCACTCGCCACCGCCGACGCCCGCCCGTCGAACCCCGGCGCCAGCGTCACCGCCGGATCGGCGGGATCGACGACGGTGGCGGTCAGCCCGTGTTTCGCCAGCGCCAGCGCCAGCGTCGCGCCGACCAGCCCGCCGCCCAGAATGATGACGTCTCGCTCCATGCCGTCGCTGTACGCCGCGCAAGGGTCCGCGCCAAGGTCGCTGTCTTGACGTCGTAACCCTCAGCGCCGATGACACATCCGCGTTCGCCGGTGCAGGCGGACGGGTTGGACGGGATTGATCGCCGGGGGGCGGTCCCAGCCAGCTTTGGACACGGATCGACGCGCTTCGGCGCGGGGGGTGGACGATGGCTAGCCGGGCTGACTCAGGCCAGATTGGGGGCCAAGCGCCGGGCCTGTGGCGCGAGACGGTGCGCGCGGGCGCGGTGCGCTCCGGCGCGCTGGTCGGCGCGGGCGCGCTGTTCCTGCTGACGGTGCTGCTGGCGCTGGCGCTGGCGAGTTTCGACGGACGCGATGCCGCGATCGACACCGCCGGTGGCGAGGCCACGCGCAACCTGATCGGCGCGCCGGGTGCCTGGACCGCCGACCTGCTGCTGCTGCTGTTCGGCCCGGCCGTCGCGCTGCTGTTGCCGGTGCCGGCCACCGTCGCGTTGCGGCTGTGGCGGGGGCAGGCGGCGGGACCGTGGGTGCGGACGCTCCGCAACGCGATCGTCGGCGTCATGTTGATGGGCGCCGCGCTGGCGCTGGTGTCGAGCGAGTCGGTGCTCAAGCTGCCGGGCGGATGGGGCGGCACGATCGGGTTGCTCGCCGCCAACGGCGTTGGTGCCTCGCTGGCGCTGGCCGACAATCCGGCGCTGTCGCTATGGGGCACGCGCGCGGCGGCGCTGCTCGCCGGGGCCGCGGGCGTCGTGGTGTGGGCGAAGGCGCTGGAGATCGAGTGGGCCGACCTGCGCTGGCGCCGGCTGCCGCGATTGGCGCTGCCCGCGCCGATCGTCGAGGACGACGAGCCGCTGACGCTGACGCGCAAGCCGGTCGAGCCCCGCCCGGAACCGCGCGCGCTCGCCGCGCCCGACCAGCGCCCCGCCCCGGTCATCGCCGAGCGCCCGACGGCGCCGTCGGCCGCGCGATCGAAGCCGACGCAGGCGCAGCTCGACCTCGGCCACAACTACGCCCTGCCGCCGCTGGCGCTGCTGACGGAGGCGCCGCCCTCGCCCAAGGCGCAGATCGACAAGGCGTCGCTGGAGCGCAACGCGCGCCTGCTCGAAACCGTGCTCGACGATTTCAAGGTGCAGGGCGCGATCAACGAGGTCCGGCCCGGCCCGGTCGTGACGATGTACGAGCTGGAGCCTGCCGCCGGCATCAAGGCGAGCCGCGTCGTCGCGCTGGCCGACGACATCGCCCGCAACATGAGCGCGGTGTCGGCCCGCGTCGCGGTGATCCCCGGCCGCAACGTGATCGGCATCGAGCTGCCCAACGCCAGGCGCGAGGCGGTGGCGCTGCACGAGCTGGTCGGCAGCCAGGACTTCGCCGACCAGAACGCGCAGCTGCCGCTGATCCTGGGTAAGAACATCGCCGGCGATCCTGTCATCACCGATCTCGCGCCGATGCCGCATCTGCTGGTCGCGGGCACCACCGGCTCGGGCAAGTCGGTCGGGCTCAACTGCATGATCCTGTCGTTGCTCTATCGGCTGACGCCCGAGCAGTGCCGAATGATCATGATCGATCCGAAGATGCTCGAACTGAGCATGTACGACGACATCCCGCACCTGCTCTCCCCCGTCGTCACCGACCCCGCCAAGGCGGTGCGTGCGCTGAAATGGGCGGTCGAGCAGATGGAGGATCGCTATCGCCAGATGTCCTCGGTCGGCGTCCGCAGCCTGGCCGGGTTCAACGACAAGGTCCGCGCCGCCAAGGCGAAGGGGCAGCGGCTCGGCCGCCGCGTCCAGACCGGCTACAACCAGGAGACCGGCCAGCCGATCTATGAAGAGGAGCAGCTCGACTATCAGGTGCTGCCGCAGATCGTGGTGATCGTCGACGAGCTGGCCGACCTGATGATGACGGCGGGCAAGGAGGTCGAGTTCCTGATCCAGCGGCTGGCGCAAAAGGCGCGCGCGGCGGGCATCCACCTCATCATGGCGACGCAGCGGCCGTCGGTCGACGTCATCACCGGCGTTATCAAGGCCAATCTGCCGACGCGCATCTCCTTTCACGTCACGTCCAAGATCGATTCGCGCACGATCCTGGGCGAACAGGGGGCCGAGCAGCTGCTGGGCAAGGGCGACATGCTCTACATGCCCGGCGGCAAGGGCATCGTCCGCGTCCACGGGCCGTTCGTGTCGGACGACGAGGTCCGCGCGGTCGCCGACCACTGGCGCGCGCAGGGCGTGCCCGACTACATCTCGTCGGTCACCGAAGAGCCGGAGGAAAGCTTCGAACTGGAAGGCGCACCGACCGGCGAGGACACGGCGGAGGACCAGCAATATCGCGCCGCCATCCAGCTGGTCTGCGAATCGGGCAAGGCCTCGACCAGCTGGCTGCAACGCCAGCTCCGCATCGGCTACAACTCCGCGGCCCGGCTGATCGAGCGGATGGAGAAGGACGGCATCGTCGGACGTCCGGATCATGTCGGCAGGCGCGAAGTACTACGCGATGCTGAGGGGCATGCGATTTGATTGCCGCATGCCCCTTCGCAAACGATCGTCAGGCTAGCGCGGCGACCTGCCGGTGACGTCGGCGAAGCGTTCCGCCGATCGCGCCGAACCCCAGGACCATCAGGGCCCAGGTCGCCGGCTCCGGCACGCCAGCTAGGCTGGCGTTCACCACCAGCTGGTCGACCCGTACCGCGGCGATCAGGTCGATGTTATGCAGCTCCACGTCCAGCCGGTTTACGCCGTTCACGAACAGTGAACCGTCGGTGGTGCCGAACGTCGTCAGGTGATTGAAAGTCTCGCGGGTATAGCCATACAGTCCACCGATCTTCGTGCCGTTCAGCAGCACCGTCACCTCATTGTCGGCACCGAGCAGCCCGGACAGGCTGGCGCTACCCGCGTCGAAGCCGGTCAGGTCGAAGGTCGTCGTGAAGGTGAAGAGGGCGTTATACGACATCTTGGTCGTATCCGCGGTGTACGAGATCCAGCGCGACGTGGCGCTGTCGGCCACATAGTTGGGGTTGTAGAAGGTGACCGCCTGCGTGCCGGTCGGCGCCGGCCCGGTGGTGGCGGTCAGGACGTAGTTGGCATCGGCCTGCCCATTGCCCGCATTCAGTGCCGCGCCGCCGGGACCGAAGCCGGTGCTGTAGACGCCCGGCACGTTGTCGGCGTGCGCCGCCGACGCGAACAGCAATCCTGCTGCGACCGCAATGCTCTTGAAACGTCCTGCAACGGTAATGGTCATGGTGAACTTCCCCTTTGTGTATCTGGCCGAGCGATTAATGGAAAAACCCGCGATGTCACCAGGTCTCTATGCCCCGATCAGGGACTCGGGCGATGGCACCGGGCAACGGAGGAGTTGAATCATGACAGGAGCGCTCAAGGTCGGGATCGGCGGCTGGACCTACGAACCGTGGCGGGACAATTTCTATCCCGCCAAATGGCCGCACAAGCGCGAGTTGGAATATGCCAGTCGGCATGTGACGGCGATCGAGATCAACGGGACATACTATTCGACCTTCAAGCCGGCGAGCTGGGCAGGGTGGCGGGAGACGGTGCCCGACGACTTCGTGTTCGCGGTCAAGGCGTCGCGTTACTGCACCAATCGCAAGGTGCTGGCGGAGGCTGGCGAGTCGGTGGCGCGGTTCGTGGGACAGGGGCTGGTCGAGCTGGGGCCGAAGCTCGGGCCGATCCTGTGGCAGTTCATGGCGACCAAGCGGTTCGAGCCCGACGACATGCGCGCCTTTCTGGCGCTGCTGCCCGCCGGGGAAGCGGGCGTGAAGCTGCGCCATGCGGTGCAGGTGCGGCACGACAGCTTCGCCTGCGGCGAGTTCGTGGAGATGGCGCGGGCGGCGGGGGTGGCGGTGGTGTATGCCGATTCGGCGGACTATCCGGCGATCGCCGATGTGACCGGGCCGTTCGTCTATGCCCGGCTGGAATTGGCGGAGGAGGCGAACCCGCACGGCTACACCGATGCGGCGCTGGATCGCTGGGCCGAGGCCGCGCGGCTCTGGGCGGCCGGCGGGCGGCCCGAGGGGCTGCCCTATGTCGAGGCCGCGCCGCCGCCGAACCAGCCGCGCGACACGTTCATGTTCTTCATCAACGGCGCCAAGCTGCGCGCACCGGCCGGGGCGCAGGCGTTGCTCGCCCGGCTCAACGCGCCGGCATAGGCGGCACCGGCACCGGCGGGGGTCCCGCCAGCGCGGCGTTTTCCAGCAGGTCGAGTGCCTGGCGCGCGACGATGTAGCGTCGTGCGGCGTCCAGCCAGTTGGCGGCATCGTCCGCACCCGGCAGCTGCGCCACCTCCGCACGCGCGGCGTCGACCTGATCCATGTCGAGCAGCCGGCGCGCGCGGGCGAGATGGTCGGCGGGACGCGGCGACGGCGTGCCAGCGCGGCGCAGCACGACCAGTCCGGCGACCTCGCGCCGCAACGTGCCCCACCAGCCGCCGCTGACCCCCGACGCGGCGGCGGGACCGATCGCGTCGAGCCCCTGCCGCAGGTCCTCCAGCGTCACCGGCTGACGCGACGCGCCGTGGACGATCCGGACCGCATTGGGCAGCGTCGCCGCGAAGCGCGACTGGAGCTGGCCGTCGAGCGCACCCAGGCCCAGTCCTCGGTCGATCGCACGCCGCGCGGCGATGACGGCGAGCAGCGCCTCGGCGCGCGTCGATTGCCCGCTCGCGCCCTCGGCACTGGCGGCGAGCGAGGCGGTGCGCGCTTCCAGCACCGCGATCTGCCCGGCCAGCACCGCCTCGCGCGTCGCCAGCGTGACCGGATCGGTGGCGAGAAGCACCGGCGTCGCGGCGGGTGCCTGCGGCGGTGGCGTGACGGCGGCGGCGGCGGGCGGGGCCACGGTCGTCGCCGCGACGCCGCCGTCCTGCCGGATCTGGCGGCGGACGAGCACGACCGCCACCGCCAGCCCGACGAGGAAAGCGATCAGCACGAACACTGAGACGATGCCGACGCGCATGCCTGGCGAGGGTGGCGGCGAGGAAGACCGGATGTCGCTCATCGCGGCCGCTTATCCGCCGGGGTGTCCGCCCGGTCAATCAGCGCGACGGCGACGGCGATCAGGGCCGCGTCGGTCGGGGCGGCGGCGACGGCGCATGTCGCCCAGCCATCGCCCGCCGCCGTCGCGACCGCCGGGCTCAGCGCGGCGATGGCGATCGCCGCGCGATCGGCGTCGTCGCGGGCCGCCAGATCGGCGAAACGGCCGGCCGCGCGCTCGGAATGGAGCAGCGCGACGCACCCCGCCCACGCCCGCGTCGCGCCGGCCGGCATGGCCAGGGCGTCGCTCGCATAGACGGTGATCGCGTCGATGCCGGTCAACGCCCGGCGATCGCGTCCGGCGAGGTGGAGGAGGCGATCCGGCGCAGCCGCGATCACCGCCGTCGCGTCGTCGCTCCCCGTCAGCGACACGACGAACCCCGCGTCCCGCGCCGCCGCCGCCGTCGCCTCGCCGACCGCGATCACCGGCAGGCCCGTCAGCCCGGCGAGGCCGGCACCACCCTGGCGCACGGCGTTGGCGCTGGTGAACAGCAGCGCGTCGTACGCCGCAGGGTCGGGCACCTGCCAGGCGACCGGTGTCACCGCGAACAACGGGCAGGACCGCACGGTCACACCCGCCGCCGTCAGGCGCGCGGTCGTGCGGGCGTTGCCCGGCTCGGGCCGGAGCACGAGCGCGTCGTGCATCAGGCGCCGAACAGCCGCCGCACCGCGACCGGCGCGCGGGTGAGCAGGTCGGCGGCGAGGTCCGCGCCGGGGTCGTTCGCGCCCGTCACCTGGCCGACGACATGCGCCGTCCCGTCCTCGTCGAGCAGTTCCGCCGCCAGCGTCAGGCCGTCGTCGCCCAGCCGCGCCAGCGCCGCGACCGGCGAGTGACAGTCGGCATGCAGCGCGGCGAGCAGGCCGCGTTCCGCGAGGACACAGGTCGAAGTAGTGGCATCGTCGATCGCCGCGATCGTCCGTCGCGCGGCGGCGTCATCGGCGCGCACCTCGATGCCCACCGCCCCTTGCGCGGGTGCCGGCAGCATGGCGTCGAGCGCGATCGGCACGCCGATGTCGCCGCGTCCCAGCCGGTCGAGGCCGGCGGCGGCGAGCAGCGTCGCGTCGGCCTCGCCCGCCGCAAGCTTCGCCAGCCGCGTGTCGACGTTGCCGCGAAACAGCACGATGCGGAGGTCGGGGCGCCGCCGCAACAGCTGCGCGCGGCGGCGCGGCGAGCTGGTGCCGACGATCGCGCCGGGCAGGAGTGCCTCGATCGAGGCGGCACCGATCAGCCGGTCGCGGACGTCGGCGCGCGGCAGCATCGCTGCGATCGCGATGCCATCGGGGCGCACCGTCTCGACGTCCTTCATCGAGTGGACGCAGGCATCGACCTCGTTCGCCAGCAGCGCGCGGTCCAGTTCCTTGGTCCACAGCGCCTTGCCGCCGATCTCGGCGAGCGCGCGGTCCTGCACCCGGTCGCCGGTGGTGCGGATCACGACCAGCGCGACCCGTTCCGTCGCCCAGCCGTGCGCGGCGCACAGCGCGTCGCGGACCATGCCCGCCTGAGTGAGCGCAAGCGGGGAGCCACGGGTGCCGAGCCGGAAGGTCATGGGCAGGCAGGTAGAGGACGGGGACGGGTAGAGGAAGGCGGCGCGAACGGCTAGAGCCCGGACGTGCTGATCCTCGGCCTCGAATCCTCGTGCGACGAGACCGCCGCCGCGCTGGTCACCGGCGACCGGCGGGTGCTGGCGCATCGGCTGGCCGGGCAGGAAGCGGCGCACGCGCCCTATGGCGGCGTGGTGCCGGAGATCGCGGCGCGCGCGCATGTCGAGGCGCTGGGGCCGCTGGTGGAGGCGGCGCTGGCGGACGCGGGCGTGACGCTGGCGGACGTGGACGCGATCGCGGCGACGGCGGGGCCGGGGCTGATCGGTGGCGTCATGGTCGGGCTGGTCACCGGCAAGGCGCTGGCGCACGCGGCGCAGCGGCCGCTGATCGCGGTCAACCATCTGGAGGGCCATGCGCTGAGCCCGCGGCTGAGCGATTCCGACCTCGACTTCCCCTATCTGCTGCTGCTGGTCTCGGGCGGGCATTGCCAGCTGCTGCTGGTCGAGGGGGTCGGGCGCTATCGGCGGCTGGCGACGACGATCGACGATGCCGCCGGCGAAGCGTTCGACAAGACGGCGAAGCTGCTTGGGCTGGGTTTTCCCGGCGGGCCGGCGGTGGAGCGCGCGGCCGCCGAGGGCGATGCGCGCGCGGTGCCGCTGCCGCGTCCGCTGCTGCGCTCCGCCGAGCCGCATTTCTCGTTCGCGGGACTGAAGGCGGCGGTGGCGCGGGTGGTCGGGCAGTATGAGCCGGCCGACATCGCGGCGTCGTTCCAGCAGGCGGTGATCGACTGCCTGGTCGACCGGACGCGCAAGGCGCTGGGCACCGGGGGCGAGGTCACCGCGCTGGTCGTCGCCGGTGGGGTCGCCGCGAACGGGGGCGTGCGGGCGGCGTTGCAGGCGCTGGCGGGCGAGCATGGCTTGCGCTTCGTCGCGCCGCCGTTGTGGCTGTGCACCGACAATGCGGCGATGATCGCCTGGGCAGGGGCGGAGCGGTTCGCCGCCGGGCTGACCGATCCGCTCGACGTGGCGGCACGTCCGCGCTGGCCGCTCGATCCGGCGGCCGAGGCGGTGCGTGGGGCGGGAGTGAAGGCATGAGCGACTTCGGGGTCATCGGCGGCGGCGCGTGGGGCACCGCGATCGCGCAGGTCATGGCGGCGGACGGGCGCAGCGTGGCGCTGTGGGCGCGCGAGCCGGACGTCGTCGCCGCGATCAACGACCGCCACGAGAACAGCGCGTTCCTGCCCGGCATCGCGCTGTCACCGGGCATCCGCGCCACCGCCGATCTGGCCGAGGTCGGTGCGGCGGCGCTGATCTTCGTGGTCACGCCCGCGCAGCACATGCGCGCGGTGCTGCGCGACCTGCCGGGCGGCGGGGCGCCGCTGGTGCTGTGTTCCAAGGGGATCGAGGCGGGGAGCCTGAAGCTGCTGCATCAGGTCGCGCGCGAGATCGCGAGCGGGCCGGTGGCGGTGATGTCCGGCCCGACCTTCGCGCACGAGGTCGCGGCGGGCAAGCCGACCGCGGTGACGCTGGCGTGCGAGGACGCCGATGGAGAAGAGGGGGGCTGCGCGCCCGGCATCGCGGCGCTGATCTCGCGACCGAGCTTTCGGCCCTATACCTCCACCGACGTGGTCGGCGCGGAGATCGGCGGCGCGGTCAAGAACGTGCTCGCGATCGCGTGCGGCGTCGTCGAGGGCGCGGGGCTTGGCCAGAACGCGCGTGCGGCGCTGATCGCGCGGGGGTTCGCGGAGATGACGCGGTTCGGGCTGGCGCGCGGCGCGCGGGCGGAAACGCTGGCGGGGCTGTCTGGTTTGGGCGACCTGGTGCTGACCTGCTCGTCGACGTCGAGCCGCAACTATTCGCTGGGCGTCGGGCTTGGGCAGGGGCGTCCGGCGGCCGAGCTGCTGGCGGATCGCCGGACGATCGCGGAGGGCGCGTTTACCGCGCCGGTGCTGGCGACGGCGGCGCTGGCGGCGGGCGTCGAGATGCCGGTGACCGAGGCGGTGTGCCGACTGTTGCAGGGTGCGGCGGCGGGCGAGGTGATCGCCGGGTTGCTGGGGCGGCCGTTGCGCGGCGAAGGGGCTTAGCCGTTCGAGCCGGGCTTCTGGTGGACGGGGCCGACGATGGGCGTGCCCGGTTCCGGAGGCCAGCTTTCACACCGAGGTCGCGAGCGGCGCGGCATCCCTGCTCGAACGGCGTGCTCGGGCTGTCCCTGACCACCTCATGCCGGTTCGACGAATGGATCGACGCGTCGATGGTGGGACCGGACACCGGGCATCCGGACGCGCTGGCGCGCATCGTCCCAGCCGTGCCGGCATCGCTAATCTTGCATGGTCAGCCTTGAACAAGCTGCTAGGGTTGGAGGATGCCCGCCACGGCCGCCGCCTCCGCCCGAGAAATCCTGACCCGGCTCCACGACGTGATGGCCGGCCGCACGCCGCCGCAGGCGAAGCTCAACGCGGTGGTCAACATCATCGGCGAGACCACCGACAGCGAGGTCTGCTCGGTCTATCTGCTGCGCGAAGGCGTGCTGGAGCTGTTCGCGACGCGCGGGCTGGCGCAGGAGGCGGTGCACGTCACCAAGCTGGCGCTGGGCGAGGGGCTGGTCGGCATCATCGCCGATCAGGTCGAGGTGCTCAACCTGGACGAGGCTGCCAGCCATCCCGACTTCGCCTATCGCCCCGAAACCGGCGAGGACCGTTACCACTCCTTTGCCGGCGTGCCGATCATCCGCCGCGAGCGCGCGGTCGGGGTGCTCGCCGTCCAGCATACCGACCCGCGCAAATACGCCGATGTCGAGATCGAGGCGTTGCAGACGGTGGCGATGGTGCTGTCCGAGCTGATCGCCAATGCCGGACTGATCGATACCGCCGCGCAAGGCGGCCAGCGCGCGCAGCCGACCGCCGCCGTCCGCATCGTCGGGCAGAAGCTGGTCGAGGGCATGGCCGCGGGCTACGCCGTCTTCCACCAGCCGCGAATCGTCGTCGAGCACACCGTCGCGGAGGACATCGATGCCGAACGCCAGCGCGTCTATGCCGCGTTCGCCAAGATGCGCGAGCAGATCGACCGCATCGCCGCGCAGGCGGAGTTCGGGGTCGGCGGCGAGCACGAGGAGGTGCTCCAGACCTATCGGATGTTCGCCTATGACGAGGGCTGGAGCCGTCGCATCAATGAGGCGATCGACAGCGGCCTGACCGCCGAGGCCGCGATCGAGCGGGTCCAGCAGCGCACCCGCCAGCGGATGCGCCAGATCGACGATCCGCTGCTCGCCGACCGGATGCATGACCTGGAGGACCTGGCGAACCGCCTGCTCCGCACCGTGTCGGGCCAGATGGGGACGGCGGCGCAGCTGGGGCTGCGGCAGGACACGATCCTGATCGCGCGTAATCTCGGCCCCGCGGAGCTGCTGGAATACGACCGCCGCCGGCTGAAGGGCGTGGTGCTGGAGGAAGGGTCGCTGACGGCGCACGTCACCATCGTCGCGCGCGCGATGGGGGTGCCGGTGCTCGGCCGCGCCCGCGACATCCGGCGTCAGGTCGGCGAGGGCGACCTGCTGCTGCTCGACGTGACCGAGGGCAGCTGCTTCGCGCGTCCGACATCGGCGATGGAGGAGGCGTTCGAGGGGCGGCTGCAACTGCGCCAGCGCCGTCGCGCCGCCTTTGCCGCGATGAAGGACGCCGCGCCTGTCACCACCGATGGCCATCGCGTTACGCTGATGGTCAACGCCGGGCTGCGCGACGACGTCGCCGCGCTGGACCTGACCGGCGCGGATGGGATCGGGCTGTTCCGCACCGAGTTCCAGTTCCTCGTCTCCGCGACCCTGCCGCAGCGCGAGCGCCAGCAGCGGCTTTATCGCGACGTGCTCGACATCGCCGGCGATCGGCCGGTCGTGTTCCGCACCGTCGACATCGGCGGCGACAAGGCGCTGCCCTATCTGAAGCAGCATGGCGCCGACGAGGAGAACCCGGCGATGGGCTGGCGCGCGATCCGCCTCAGCCTGGAACGCGACGGGCTGATGAAGGCACAGGCGCGGGCGCTGATCGAGGCCGCGGCGGGGCGGACGCTCAACGTCATGTTCCCGATGGTCAGCGAACCGTGGGAGTTCGACGACGCGCGCGCGCTGTTCGAGGCGCAGCGCGCCTGGGTCGAGCAGCGCGGCCGCCGCCTGCCGACCGAGGTCCGCTACGGTGCGATGCTGGAGGTGCCGGCGCTGGCCGAGCAGCTGGACGTGCTGCTGCCCCGGCTCCAGTTCCTGTCGATCGGCACCAACGACCTGACCCAGTTCCTGTTCGCCGCCGACCGCGCCAATCCCAAGCTCGCCGAGCGTTACGACTGGCTGTCGCCGTCGATCCTGCGCTTTCTCGCGCGCGTGCAGGGCGCGGCGCAGGCGGCGGGGGTGCCGGTGGCGGTGTGCGGCGAGATGGGCGGACGGCCGCTGGAGGCGATGGCGCTGATCGGGCTGGGCATCGATCGCCTGTCGATCACCCCCGCCGCGATCGGGCCGGTCAAGGCGATGGTCCGCTCGCTCGATCGCGCGGCGTTGCAGGCGCGGATGCGGGCGTGGCTGGCGACGCCGGAGCGCGACATGCGCGGCGTGCTGACCGCCTGGGCGGGGGCGGAAGGCGTCGAGTTGGCCTGATCCGCCGACGAGCCGGAAGACGACCGAATTGACTTGGGTTGTGTGCTCTGAAAGGAACGGGGCAGGCCGCACCGCGTCTGAAGCCTGGAGGATCGATGGACGACGTCGCGTCAGCCCCTGCCGTTCCCGCCCGGCCCGAGCGGGCCGGCGATATGCTGCGGGCGGCGCGCGAGCGCCTCGGCCT
Organism: Sphingomonas sp.; assembly: GCF_965200135.1. Classification (GTDB taxonomy): domain Bacteria; phylum Pseudomonadota; class Alphaproteobacteria; order Sphingomonadales; family Sphingomonadaceae; genus Sphingomonas. Next base: position 33,435 of record NZ_CBDATK010000008.1, on the reverse strand, counting down.
GTCGCTGCCCGAGGTCGCGGCGCGCACCCGCGTGCCGCTGCGCCATCTGGAGGGGATCGAGGCCAGCGATTACACCGGCCTGCCCAGCACGACCTACGCCACCGGGTTCGCCAAGGCTTACGCGCGCGCAGTTGGCGCCGACGAGGTCGAGATCGCGCGGGTCGTGCGCGGCGACCTGGCGGGCGTCACCCGCGCCACGCCCGAATACCGGCCCTACGAGGCCCCCGATCCGGCGCGCGTGCCCTCGCGCGGCGTCGCGATCGTCGCGCTCGGCGTGGCGCTGGCGGTGCTGATCCTGGCGGGGCTGTATTTCGGCACGGGTGGGTTCCGCCGGGGGTTCGGACCCGCCACGCCGGAAGCGACGACCGCGCCGCCCGTCGTGCGCCGCGCACCCGCCCCGTCGCCGACCCCGACGATCAGCCAGGTGCTGGTCACCGCGACCGACGAGGTCTGGGTCCGCATCTACGACGCCAACGGCAAGACGCTGCATCAGGGGACGCTCAAGCAGGGCGAGCGGTTCGACGTTCCCGCCGACGCGCAGGACCCGATGATCAACGTCGGCCGGCCCGACAAGATCAGCATCACCGTCAACGGCGCGCAATTGCAGGGCCTCGACCTCGGCCGCACCCCGATCAAGGACGTCCGCGTCAGCGCCGCCGCGCTCGCGGCGCGGGTCGCCCCGGCCCCCGCCTCGTCTCCCACCGCGACCGGCGATGGTCGATAAGGATGCCAGCTTCTTCGTGTTCCGGGAGTGCCCATGCGTAGCCGTCTGACCGCCGTTGCAATCGTTCTTCTCATCGGCACCGCTGGCGCTGCCCCGGCGCAGACCAGCGTCGACGGCCGCGTCACCCGGCTGGAGAGCGAGATGCGCGCGGTGCAGCGCAAGGTCTTCCCCGGCGGTCAGTATCTCCAGCCCGAGGTCGAGGCCGCCGCGCCGCAGGGCACGCTCCCCGGTTCGCCGGCGCAGAGCGCGGTCGCCGATCTGACCGCGCGCGTCGCCTCGCTGGAAGGGCAGATGGCGAGCCTGACCGGCCAGATCGAGCAGGCGGGCTATCGCACGCGCCAGGTGCAGGAGGCGTTCGACGCCTACAAGCGCAGCACCGACGACCGCCTGCGCGCGCTGGAGGCCGGGTCGCGACCCGCGCCCGTCGTCGGCGACCGCCCGCCCGCTGATCCGACGGTCGAAACCGACGCCCCCGCACCCAGCCCGCGCCCGGCCGCCACGCGCCCGAGCACCGGCGTCACCCGCCCCGCGCCCGCCGCGAACACGCCGACGCGCGCGCCCAGCGACCCCGCCCGCGTCGCCGCCGTGCCGCGCCCTGACACCGGCAACGCGACCGAGGACGCCTATACCTATGGCTATCGCCTGTGGCAGGCGAAGCTCTATACCGAGGCGCAGGCGCAGCTGAAGCTCGCCGCCGCCACCGGCCCAGCCAACCGCCGCTATACCTTCGCGCAGAACCTGCTCGGCCGCGCCTATCTCGACGACGGCAAGCCCAGCCTCGCATCCATGGCGTTCTATGAGAACTACAAAAAGGCGCCCGATGGCGAACGCGCGCCGGAGAGCCTCTATTACCTCGGCCAGGCGTTGCAGCGGCTGAACAAGAACGGCGACGCCTGCAAGGTCTATGACGAGCTGTCGGACGTCTACGCCAACAGGCTGACCACCCGGATGCGCGCCGACATCGCCGCCGGCCGGCTCGCGGCGCGGTGCCCGGCCGGCCGCTGATCGACGCGGCGCCGATCGATCTCGGGGTCGTCGCGCGCTTCCGCACCGACCTGGAACGGCTGACCGGCGAGCCGCCCGCGCCCGACCGACGATTGGGGCTGGCGGTGTCGGGCGGCGGCGACAGCCTCGCCCTCCTGCTGTTGGCGACCGCCGCCTGGCCCGGTGCCGTCGCCGCCGCCACCGTCGACCATGGCCTGCGCGCGGAGGCGGGCGGAGAGGCGCGATTCGTGGCCCGTCTCTGCGGCGATCGCGGCGTGCCGCACGATCTGCTCCGCCCCGACGCGCGCCCACCCGCCAGCGGCAACATCCAGGATTGGGCCCGCGCCGCACGATATCGCTGTCTCGGCCGCTGGGCGGAACGGCGCGACATCGCGTTTCTCGCCACCGCCCACCAGCGCGACGACGTCGCCGAGACCTTCCTGATGCGCGCCGCGCGCGGTGCGGGCGTCCGCAGCCTGGCGGCGATGCCCGACACCCGCGCGCTCGGCGACGCGGCGGTGCTCCTCGTCCGCCCGCTGCTCGGCTGGACCCGCGCGGCACTCGCCGGGATCGTCCGCGCCGCCGGCATCGAGCCGGTGGAGGACGCCGCCAACGCCGACCCGCGCTTCGATCGCGCCCGCATCCGCCGCCTGCTCGCCGACCCGGACCTGCCCGCCGCCGGCCTCGCCCGCGCCGCCACCAACCTGCGCGATGTCGAGGACGCGATGGAGTGGCTCGTCTGGCGAGAGGCGAACGTGCGGCTGGTCGAGGACCCTGACGGCGTCCGCCTCGACGCCGCCGACCTGCCGTTCGAGCTGCAACGCCGTCTGGCGCTGCGCGCGATCGAAGCCGTGCGCCAAGGCGCGGGCCTGCTCGACCGGTGGCGCGTGACCGCCGTGCCCGACCTGGTGCGCGGCCTCCGATCCGCGCGCGGCGGCACGGTCGCCGACGTCCAGGCCCGCGCCCTGCCGGGCCACTGGCATTTCCGCCTTGCCCCGCCCCGTCGTCCCACCGAGAAAGCCTGACCGATGTTCCTCGCCCTGCTCCTCGCCGCCGCTCCGGACGCGCCGTTCCCCGAGCGGGTGCCGGGCATGATCGAGTCCTGCATCCGCGCGTCGATCGCCACCGGCGAGGTCAGCGAGGACGAGGTGCAGGACAGCTACAAATACATCTGCAGCGACGCGCCGGCGGAGCGCCTCTGGGACTGGTTAGCCGCCGCGAAGATCCCGACCTGGACGCAGGATGTGGTCGAGGGTCGCTGGCTGGGTCGCGCCTTTCCGCTCGGTGCCTGCTTCAAGCGGACGCGCAACCCGGACGGCACCGCCGCGACCGACGGTCTCTCCTGCACCATCTGGATTCCCCGGCCCGGCTCCGCCTCGTCGCACTGACGCCACGCCCACGCGATTCCGCCGATCCGTTCCATTGCCATTAACCCGGCTGTGCTTATCTTGTCGGCATGAGCGACCACGACAAGCAGCCCTCCGGGCCCAATGGTTCGAACGACGGGGGCGGACCCGGTGTCAATCCCTGGATGAAGAGCCTCGTGATGTGGGTCGCCATCCTGCTCGGGCTGGCGCTGTTCGTGACGGTGATCGGCGGGCGCAGCACGACGCCGCCGGGCACCCAGATCGATTATTCGCAGTTCCTCGACAAGGTCGACGACGGCGCGGTGCAGAGCGTCAACGTCTCGCGCGATATGATTACCGGCAAGTACAAGACCGGTGAACAGTTCCGCGCCTATCCGCTGGCCGACCCGACGCTGGTTCAGCACCTGCGGGAGAAGGGCGTCACCGTCTCGGGCAAGCCGGAGGATGGCCCCTCGATCTGGCAGTATCTGCTCGTCCAGTCGCTGCCGTTCCTGCTGTTCCTCGGCATCGCCTTCTTCGTGCTGCGCCAGATGCAGAAGAACACGGGCTCCGGCGCGATGGGTTTCGGCAAGAGCCGCGCCAAGATGCTGACGCAGAAGGAGGGCAAGGTCACCTTCGACGACGTCGCCGGCATCGACGAGGCGCGCGAGGAATTGCAGGAGATCGTCGAGTTCCTGAAGGACCCGTCGAAGTTCGCGCGGCTGGGCGGCAAGATTCCCAAGGGCGCGTTGCTGGTCGGTTCGCCCGGCACCGGCAAGACGCTGCTCGCCCGCGCCATCGCGGGTGAGGCGGGCGTGCCGTTCTTCACCATCTCCGGCTCCGATTTCGTCGAGATGTTCGTCGGCGTCGGCGCCAGCCGCGTCCGCGACATGTTCGAACAGGCCAAGAAGTCGGCGCCCTGCATCGTCTTCATCGACGAGATCGACGCGGTCGGTCGGCATCGTGGCGCCGGGTTGGGCAACGGCAACGACGAGCGCGAACAGACGCTCAACCAGCTGCTGGTCGAGATGGACGGCTTCGACGCGAACGAGGGCATCATCATCATCGCGGCGACCAACCGCCCCGACGTGCTCGACCCCGCGCTGCTGCGGCCGGGTCGCTTCGATCGGCGCGTGACGGTGCCGCTGCCCGATATCGAGGGCCGGGTCCGCATCCTCGAGGTCCACATGAAGAAGGTGCCGCTGGCGCCCGACGTCGACGCGCGCACGATCGCCCGTGGCTGCCCGGGTATGGCCGGTGCCGATCTCGCGAACCTCGTCAACGAGGCGGCGTTGATGGCGGCGCGGCGTGGCAAGCGGTTGGTTGCGATGGAGCAGTTCGAGCAGGCCAAGGACCGCGTCATCATGGGCACGGAGTGGAAGTCGCTCGTGATGACCGACGACGAGAAGCGGATGACCGCCTATCACGAGGCCGGTCATGCGCTGCTCAACGCGCACTCGCCCGCCGCGAATCCGATCCACAAGGCGACGATCATCCCGCGTGGCGGCGCATTGGGCATGGTCGTGTCGATGCCGGAGCGCGACAGCTATTCCTACCACCGCGACAAGATGTTCGCCGACCTAGCGATCGCCATGGGTGGACGCGTCGCAGAGGAGGTCATCTTCGGCCACGACAAGGTGTCGTCGGGCGCCAGCGGCGACATCAAGCAGGCAACCAAGCTTGGCCGTGCGATGGTAACGCAATGGGGCATGTCGGACGCGATCGGACCCGTCGAGCTGGAAGAGAAGCAGGGCGAGACCTTCCTAGGGTACTCGCAGACGCAGCGGCACAACATGTCGAACGAGACTGCGCTGCTGATCGACAACGAGATCAAGCGGCTGGTCGAGGACGGGCTGAAGCGCGCGCGCGAGGTCATCGCCGAGCATCTCGATCAGCTTCACGCCATCGCCGGCGCGCTGCTGGAGTTCGAGACGATCACCGGCGACGAGATCAAGCGGATCGTCGCGGGCGAGGATATCGGCCGCAACAACCCCGGCCCGGCCGCGCCTGCGGTCGCCAAGGCGGGCACCTCGATCCCCAAGACGCGCCGCCCCTCGGGGCCGTTCGGTACGCCGTCGCCGATGGGTGCCTGAACGCCGCCGCCGCCCCGATGGGGTGCTCGGAAGCGCTGTCCTACGGAGCCGGGTTCGTGCCAAACGAGCCCGGCTTCTTGATGTCTGTGCCCGGCTGCGGGCAGGCGGCCGGAACAGGGCCTCGGGAAAACGGCGTCTTGGTGTTACCTTTGCTCACCTTTGGCCGGCCGGGTCAGCAGCGGTTCAGTCCTTGGGCGTCACAAGCGTCTGAAATCAGGAGCTTGTCCATGCGTCGTCTTCTTTTCGCATTCGCGGCCACTCCGGTCGCGGCCGTCCTCATCGCTGCGCCGGCATCGGCCGCGATGACCGTCGGCGCCTTCGTCACCAGGGCGAGCGTCCTGCGCGCAAATCCGCTGACCGCGATCGCCTCGCCCGATTTCGCGACGCTCCGGTCGGAGGCACAGGCCGCCGCCGCACAGCTCAAGGCGGAACGCGAGGCGCGGCGCGCGGCCGGCAAGCCGCCCATCGCCTGTCCGCCCGCCGGCCAGTCGATCGGGATGCTGGAGATGCTGGACGGCCTCGCGGCCCTTCCCGCCGCCGACCAGCGCCTGCCGCTCAAGGACGGCTACGCCAAGGTGATCGCGCGCCGCTTTCCCTGCCGCTGAACGCTCAGTGCGCGACCTCGACCATTATTACCCCGAGGACGAAGGTCAGCAGCGCGATGCCGGCGAAGGCGTGAAGGAGCACCGTGCGCCACAGCGCCGAGAACACGCTCAGCCCGTAGGCGCCACGTAGCTGCGCGAACATGTGGATGAGCGGCACGAATACGATCGCCAGCACCAGCACCACCTCCGACACGCCGGCCGCGGCGGCGAGTTCCAGTGCGATCACCAGCAATGACATGAAGCTGATCGAATAGGTGACGAACGTGGCGTGGTCATACATCCCGTACCGTCGCCGCCACAGGAACAGCAGCGCCAGCAACGGCGTCGACAGGAAGATCAGCACCCAGCTGAACTTGTACGCGGCGGATTGTACCTTGTAGACGACGAGTCCCGGATTCTGTCGTGCCCGCTGCAGCCCCTCGTCGAGCCAGCCGAACGAACTATGCACCTTGACTGTGCCGCTCGTCGGGCTCAGCCGCTCGCGTACCGTGTCGATCGAGGCCACGTTGTTACGCAGCACGGCAAGGCGGCTGTCGATCTGCAGCGTCGGCCGCCCCTCGGCGACGAGTTTCGCCCGCGCCTGCTCGGCGGCGGTCACCTCCTTGGCCATGTCAGCGCGTACCCGCTCGACCTGCGGATTGGCACCCGCCAGCCCGTCGACCAAGCCGGCACCCAGATCGGATGTGGCCAAGGTCGAGAATGTCGCGAACATCAGGAAGACGGTGAACAGGAACAGCGCCAGCGGCGACACGAACTTCGCCCGCTCGCCATCGATGTAGCGGCGGGTGAGCCGCCCCGGATGCAGCACCAGCATCGGGATCGTCCGCCAGATCTTGCCCTCGAAATGGAACACGCCATGCAACAGGTCGTGAACGATCGACATCAGCGTGCGGTGGACATGGCTGCTCTGACCGCAGGCATGGCAATAGCGGCCGGTCAGGGCGGTGCCGCAGTTGAGACAGGGGCCATGCACGCCGGCGGCGTGACCCTCGCCCGCCGGCGGCTCGGCGACGCGCGCCCATACCGATCCCGTGGCGATGTCGCCCGCTGTTTCGAATGCCCCGCTCATGGCCCGACGATAGCAACGCGCCCCGCGCGCCGCTACGGTGTCCTGTACGATCGGTATCTGCCAAGGTCGGTCCCAATTGGTGGGCTGGGGTGATCGATGCGAGACGAGGCGATGCTGGACACGATCGATCCGGGGGCACTGATCGGCGCGATGGGCGCGCGCGCCCGTGCGGCGGCACGGGTGCTGGCGAGCCTCCCGACCGAGCGAAAGGCCGCCGCGCTGCGTGCCGCCGCCGCCGCGCTGCGTGCCCGTACTCCGGCGATCCTCGCCGCGAATCAGGCGGACATGGATGCTGCCGCCGACCTCTCCCCCGCGATGCGCGACCGGCTGCGCCTCGATCCGACGCGGCTGGAGAGTATTGCGGCGGCGGTCGAGACGGTGGCGGCGCTGCCCGATCCGGTCGGGCAGGTGATCGACACGACCGAGCGTCCGAACGGCCTGCGGCTCCAGCGTGTCCGCGTGCCGATCGGCGTCATCGGCATCATCTACGAAAGCCGCCCCAACGTCACCGCCGACGCGGCCGCCCTGTGCGTCATGGCGGGCAACGCCGCGATCCTGCGCGGCGGCAGCGAGGCGGTGCGGAGCAACCGCGCGATCCACGCTGCGCTCGCCGAGGGGCTGGGACAGGCGGGTGTGCCAGCCGACGCCATCCAGCTGGTGCCGACGCAGGACCGCGCGGCGGTGGGCGCGATGCTGGCGGGCGCGGGGGTGCTCGACATGGTCGTGCCGCGCGGCGGCAAGGGCCTGGTCGCGCGCGTCCAGGCGGAGGCGCGCGTGCCGGTGCTCGCGCATCTCGACGGCAACAACCATGTCTATGTCGACGGTTCGGCCGATCCGGCGATGGCGGCGGCGGTGGTGCTCGACGCCAAGCTGCGGCGTACGGGCATCTGCGGTGCGATGGAGACGCTGCTGATCGATCGCGCTTATTCTGACGCGGGCGCGCTGGTGGCCGCATTGCGGGCGGCGGGATGCGAGGTGCGCGGCGACACCGCCGTCCAGGCGCTCGACACGGCCGTGGGCCTGGCGACCGAGGAGGACTGGGATACCGAATATCTCGAAGCGATCTCCGCCGTCGCGATCGTCGACGGGGTGGACGGCGCCATCGCGCACATCGCGCGCCACGGCTCGCACCATACCGACGCGATCGTCGCGAGCGATGCCGCGGTCGCCGAGCGCTTCCTGGCGGCGGTCGACTCCGCGATCGTCCTCTGGAACGCCTCCACCCAATTCGCCGACGGGGGCGAGTTCGGCCTGGGCGCGGAGATCGGCATCGCCACCGGCCGCCTCCACGCCCGCGGCCCGGTCGCGCTGGAGGGGCTGACGACCTATAAATGGGTCGGGCGCGGGACGGGGCAGGTGCGGGGTTGATGCGCCTGTATACGTTTGATACTCTGCAATGATGAGGAAGTCGGTTGTGACTGCACGCATCGATGAGCAGCTCTCGGCCGATCTCGACGAATTGGCCGGGCGGCGCGAACGTAGTCGTGCGTGGCTGATCGAAAGGGCGATTGCCGGCTTCGTTGCAGATGAACTGGAGCTCTATCGGTCGCTGGAGGAAGCCGAGGCGCAAATCGATCGCGGCGAGTACAGTACGCAAGAGCAGGTCGAGGCGATGTTCGCCGTTCGCGGGATGCAGGCGCAGCCAGGTTGAAGGACATCCGCTGGGCGAAGCTCGCTACGGATGATGTTGAAGCGATCGAACGGTGGTATCGCGGCGTCGACCAAGAGCTGGCGGCGAAGATGCTGGACCGCATCGTATCATCCACTCGCCTGCTCTCCGATCATGCGCTTGCCGGTCCGATCGAGCTGTATGGAACGAGGCGAAAGCGTCGTGTCGCAGGAACGCCCTACAACCTGTTTTATCGCGTGACTGGCGATCATGTCCGTGTTCTGCGGGTGCTCCACCACGCTCAAGATCAGTCTCGACGATGAAGCGCATTGGCCTGCTCGGCGGATCGTTCAACCCCGCGCATCGGGGGCACCGGCGGATCACGCTCGCGGCGATGCGGAAGCTCGGGCTGGACGAGGTCTGGTGGCTGGTGTCGCCCGGCAATCCGCTGAAGCCGCAGGCCGGCATGGCCCCGCTCGCCGCGCGGCTCGCTTCGGCCCGGCGCATGGCCGGGCATGCGCCGATCCGCGCCACCGTGATCGAGTCGCGGCTCGGCACCCGCTACACGGTTGATACGCTGCGTGCGCTGGTGCGCCGCTATCCGGCGGTGCGCTTCGTCTGGCTGATGGGGGCGGACAACCTCGCGCAATTCCACCGCTGGCGCGACTGGCGCGGGATCGCCCGGATGGTGCCGATTGCGGTGATCGCCCGGCCGTCCTATAACGGGGACGCCCTCGCGGCCCCCGCGATGGGCTGGCTCAGGCGCTATCAGCGGCGCCCGGACCAGGCGTTACGCTGGACGTCGTGGAGTTTGCCGGCCCTCGTGTTGCTGCGCTTCCGTCCCGACCCCACCTCCGCCACGGCCATTCGCGCGGCCGATCCCGACTGGGCGCGCCGCTTCACCGCTGGACCATAGGAACCCCCTTGCCCGCTTCACCCGCCATCCGTCCCACCGATCCCGCCGAAGTCGAGGCGCTGCATCGCCTCGTGATGCAGAGCCTCGACGACGATCAGGCGGTGGAGACCGTCTCGATCCCGCTCGCCGGCAAAACCTCGATCGCCGATCACATGGTGATCGCGTCGGGTCGCTCGACGCGGCAGGTCGCGTCGATGGCGGTCAAGCTGGCCGAGAAGATCAAGGCGGAGTGCGGGCGCAGTCCGCGCATCGAGGGGCTGCCCGCCGCCGACTGGGTGCTGATCGACGCGGGCGACGTGATCGTCCACCTGTTCCGCCCGGAGGTCCGCTCTTTCTATAATCTGGAGCGGATGTGGGCGTTCGGCGACGCGCCCGCGCCGGTCGCAGGCGCGGCGCCGGAGCAGGCCTGATCCTGCTCCACATCGTCGCGCGCGGCCGGATCGGGCGCGGACCGGAGGCCGATCTGGTCGATCGTTACCTCGGTCGCATCGCCTGGCCGACCCGCGTGACCGAGCTGCCCGATCGCGGCGGGCGGGTGCCGCCGATCGAGGGACAGACCAGGCGGGTGCTGCTCGACGAGAAGGGCGAGGCGCTGCCGTCGCTCGCGTTCGCCGAGCGGCTCGGCCGCTGGCGCGACGACGGGGTGCGCGAGGCGCGGTTCGAGCTGGGCGCGGCGGACGGCTTCGACGACGCGGCGCGGGGCGAGGCCGACCTGTTGCTCTCGTTCGGCCGCGCGACCTGGCCGCATCTGCTCGCCCGCGCGATGCTCGCCGAACAGCTGTTCCGCGCCACCAGCATCCTCGCCAACCATCCCTATCATCGCGAGGGCTGAGGTGCGGCGGCTGCTTCTCGTCGCGACCGTGCTGCTGCTCGGTGCCGCACCGCCCGACGAGCGCCAGCGCCTCGCCGACGCCAAGCGCGAGGCGGGCGCGGCGAGCGTCCGCGCCGACGGCCTGACCGCCGCCGCCTCGCGCGAGACCGACGCGGCCCTGCGTGCCCGGACACAGGAGCGGGCGCTGACGATGCGCGTCACCGCCGCGCAGGCGGGCGTGCAGGCGGCGGAGGCGCGCGTCGCCCTGGTCGCGGCGGCGCAGGCGCAGGCGCAGGCCCGGCTGGCGGCGGCGCAGGCACCGACCGCCCACCTGCTGGCGGCGCTGACCGCGATGGCGCGTCGCCCCACCGTTGCCGCGATCGCGCAACCCGGTTCGGTCGACGACATGGTCCACGTTCGCGCGCTGCTCGGCGCGCAGTTGCCCGTTGTCCGCGCCCGCGCGGCCGGCGTCCGCGCGGAGTTGGCGGAGGTCCGGCGGTTGCAGGCGGATGCGGCGCTCGCCGCGCAGGCGTTGCGCGACGGCAGGGCGCGGCTGGAGAACGACCGCGTCGCCCTGGCGCAACTGGAGGCGCGGCATCGCGCCCAGGCGCAGTCCTATGGCGAACGCGCGATCGGAGAGGCGGACCGGGCGTTGGCGCTCGGCGAGCAGGCGCGCGACCTGGTCGACCGCATGACCGAACAGGGCCAGGCGAGCGCGACCGTCGCCGAGCTGGCACCGCTTGCCGGCCCGCTGCCGCGCCCGCTGGCACCCGGTATCGTGCCGCTGCGCGCGCAGGGCGCCTATCGGCTGCCGGTCGCGGGACGGCTGTTGACCGGGTTCGGCGAGGTCTCTCCCGCCGGGGTGCGCGCGCGCGGGCTGACCTTCGCGGTCGCGCCCGGTGCGCCGGTCGTCGCGCCGGCCGGTGGCACGGTGCGCTACGCCCGCGCGTTTCGCGGCTATGGCATCATCGTCGTGATCGATCATGGCGACGGCTGGAGCACCCTGCTCACCGGCCTCGCCGCCACCGGGGTCCACACCGGCCAGTCGGTCCGGTCGGGGACACCGGTGGGCCGCGCCGCCGCTGGCGACGAGCCGCGGGTCACCGTCGAACTGCGCCGCCGGGGCCGCCCCGCCGACCTCGCGGCGCTGGTCGGCTGAGCCCGAGGCCGAGCTTTGCCCGCCGTCCATAACCCGCTAGAACGCCAACAAGCCCCGATCCAGGACTCTCGTATGCGTCGTTCCCTGCTTGCCCCCGTCGCGCTGGTCGGCGCGCTGTGCCTCGTCCCGCTCGCGACCGGGGCGATGGCCGCCGCCGACACCGGCAACTATCGCGAGTTCGACCGCTTTCTGGAGGTCTTCAACCGCATCAAGGCCGATTACGTCGACAAGGTCGACGACCAGAAGCTCATCAAGGGCGCGATCGACGGCATGCTCGCCAGCCTCGACCCGCACTCCTCCTATGTCGACGCGGTCGATTTCGACAATATGCGGATCATGACGGAAGGCACTTATGGCGGCCTCGGGCTGACCGTTTCGATGGAGGACGGCGCCGTCAAGGTGATCGCCCCGCAGGAGGACACGCCCGCGTTCCGCGCCGGGATCAAGGCCGGCGACTATATCACGCACATCGACGGCAAGCTGATCTTCGGCCAGTCGCTGGACGAGGCGATCACGCAGATGCGCGGGCGGCCCGGCACCCGCATCGCGCTGACGCTGGTCCGCGCCGGCCGCGACCAGCCGCTCGACGTGTCGCTGACGCGCGAGGTGATCGTGCAAAAGCCGGTGAAGTGGGAGGTCCACGGCCAGGTCGGCTATATCAACATCAACACCTTTTCCGAACAGACCGGCGCCGACACGCGCGCCGCGATCATGGCGATCGACAAGTCGCTGGGGCACAAGCCGCTCGGCTACGTCGTCGACTTGCGCGACAATGGCGGCGGGCTGTTGAGCCAGGCGATCGAGGTGTCGGACGCGTTCCTCGCGTCGGGCGAGATCGTGTCGCAGCGCGGGCGCGAGCGGACCGACATCGAGCGCTATTTCGCGCGGCCCGGTGACGACGCGCGCGGCCTGCCGGTGGTGGTGCTGACCAACGCCGGCACCGCGTCGGCGAGCGAGATCGTCGCCGGCGCGCTGCAGGATCATCATCGCGGACTCATCATGGGCACGCGCTCGTTCGGCAAGGGGTCGGTGCAGACGCTGATCCCGCTCGGGCCGCAGACGCAGCTGCGCCTGACCACCGCGCGCTACTTCACGCCGTCTGGGCGTAGCGTGCAGGAGGGCGGGATCGAGCCGGACATCGCGGTGCCGCAGCTGTCGGACCCCGACTTTAAGAGCAGGCGGACCTTCCGCGAGGCGGATCTGGCGCGGCATCTGGTCAACGAGCTGAAGGCCGACAATCGAGCGCTGGAGGAGGATACCACGCCCGATCCACGCTTCGCCGCGACGCCCGATAGCCTCAAGGCGCGCGGGATCAACGATTTTCAGCTCTGGTACGCGCTGAAGACCGTCGCCCGGCTGGGCGGCGCGGCGCAGGTCGCGGCGGCGACCCGGCCGCCAATCGGCACCGCGCCGCCGGCCCCAGCTCCGGCACGACCTTGACGACCAAACGTGGCCTGTCAAGGAACGACGTTGTGGCGAGCCAGCTGTGGTCTAACGATCCCGAAACGGAAGAGGGACAGTACACGCTCGCGGTGATCGCGGCTTATCAATTGGAGCGTAAAGCGCGCATGTTGCGACAAGCCAATCTGATCGCGCTGCTCGTCCCCGCCGCGCTGCTGGCGGGTGCGTGGGGGTTCCAGCTGATCGGCGGGCTGTATCCGTGCGAGATGTGCCACTGGCAGCGGTGGCCGCATTATGCGGCGCTGCCCGTCGCGGCGCTCGCCTTCTGGGCGGAGGGCCGGACGCGCGTCGTGCTGGTGGCGCTCGCGGCGCTGCTGATCGCGGCGTCCGGCGCGGTCGGGGTGGCGCATGCCGGGGTCGAATATCACTGGTGGCAGGGCTTCACCGCCTGCACCTCGCCGGTCGCGTTGACGGGGCGGACGGCGGCGGAGCGGCTGGCCAACCTGATGAACCAGCCGATCGTGCGCTGTGACGCGCCGCAGTGGAGCATCGCCGGCGTGTCGCTCGCCGGGCTGAACGCGCTGGTGTCGCTCGGCGGCGCGGCGGTGATCGCGGCGTTGCTGACGAGGAGGACGCGATGACCCCGAGACCCGGCGACCGGCGCGAGAGCACCGACGCGATGATCCGCGTCGATCAGGCCGGCGAATATGGCGCGACGCGCATCTATGCCGGCCAACTGGCGGTGCTCGGCGACCGCCATCCGGCGTCGCGCGCGATCAGCCACATGGCGCATCAGGAGGAGCGGCACCGCGCCTTTTTCGATGGCCTGATCGCGGAACGCGGCGTCCGCCCGACGCTGCTCCAGCCGTTCTGGAACATCGCCGGCTTCGCGCTCGGCGCCGTTACCGCCGCGATTTCGCCAGAGGCGGCGATGGCGTGTACCGCGGCGGTCGAGACCGAGATCGACCTCCATTATCAGGAGCAGCTGGAACAGCTCGGCGACTCCGATCCGACGCTGTCCGCCGCCATCGCGGACTTTCAGGCGGAAGAGCTTGAGCATAAGGAGCACGCGCTGTCGGCGGGGGCCGAGAGCGTGCTCGGCTACCCCGTTCTGTCCGCGTTCATCCGCCTTGGGTGCAAGGTGGCCATCGCGACGTCGAAACGGATTTGAGGGAGATGGACATGCGCGGGCTGGTGATCGCGGCCTTGATCGTGGCGAGCCCGGCGGCGGCACAGGTCGCCGGCCCCAGCGTGACGCGGCCGCCGGCCGGACAGGCGCAGGGCACCGTCCCGCAGCGCGCGCCGATCGGCGGCGTGCTCGTTCTCTACGGCAACGAGCGCTGCCCGACCGACCGCGAGGGCAACGAGGTCATCGTCTGCGAGTATCGCTCCGCCAGCGAGCAGTTCCGCGTCCCGAAGGAGCTGCGCGAGTTCGTCGTCACGCCGGAGAACCAGAGCTGGGCCCGCCAGGCGCAGGGAACGCTGGCGGCAGGCGAAGGCGTCAACAGCATCGGCAGCTGTTCGGCGGTGGGCCCCGGTGGTCAGACCGGTTGCTTCATCCAGCAGTCGCGCAACAACCGCGCGACCAATCAGGCGCGGGCGGCGCAGGAGCGGGCGGTTCCCTGATTCGACCGAACGCTTGCGTCCGTCCCGTTGGCACCCCTAACAGGCCGCGTGCCGTCCCGTGCTTCCCATCGCCCGATCGCCCTCGTGCTGGCGATGCTGGTCTGGTTTTCGTGCGCTTGGTTCGGGTCGTGGGAGGGTAATCCCAACAACGCGACGCGGCTGTTCGCGGCGATCAGCCTGGTCGAGGACGGCGACGCGACGATCGACGAGTTCGCCCCGCTGACGATCGACAAGGCGCAGTTCGGTGAGCACTACTATCTCGACAAGGCGCCGGGCATGACGCTGATGGCGTTGCCAGCGGTAGCGTTCGGCGACTGGTGGAGCGGCCGGCGCTCGGCTACAATCTCCAAGCTGCCCGGCGCGCCCGACATGGAGCATTTCCTCCGCACCCGGCTGCGGCTGGCGGTGGCGACCGGGCCGGCGCTGCTGACCGCGATCGCGGCGGCGCTGCTGTTCGATCTGGCGCTGGGGCTGACGGGTAGTGCCAACGGCGCGCTGGTCGCGGCGCTCGGCTTTGCGCTGGGGTCGCCGATATGGGGGTGGTCGACGACGATCTTCGGCCATGCCGTGGTCGCGGCGCTGTATGTCGTCGCGTTGTGGGGAATCTGGCGGGCGACCGGCGGGCTGGCGCGGCCGTGGCTGATGGCGCTGGCGGGGGCGGCGCTCGGCTGGGCCGTGGTGGTCGAATATCAGGCGGTGCTGGCGGGCACGGTGCTGGCGCTGTTCGGGGCGATCCGCGCCTGGCCCGGCACCGCGCGCTGGCGGCTGATCTGCGCGGCGGTGGCGGGCGGCGTCGCCGCGCTGCTGCCGCTCCTTGCCTACAATCTCATCGCCTATGGGACGCCGTTCAAGCTCGGCTATCAGGGTGTGGTCGGGTTCGAGGGGATGAACCGGGGGCTGTTCGGGCTGAGCTGGCCGGACCCGCGCGTGTTGCTGGAGGTGATCGTCGGCACCAGGCGCGGGTTGTTGTGGGTGGCACCGGTGCTGCTGCTCGCGCCGCTGGGATTGCGCGATCTCGGGGCGCGGCAGCAGCGGCTGGCCTGGACGGTCGCGGCGGCGGCGCTGGTCGTGCTGCTGGTCAACGCAGGCTATGTCTATTGGGACGGCGGCAACTCGACCGGGCCGCGCCATGCGGTGCCCGCGATCGGGCTGCTGGCGCTCGGACTGGCGCCGTTCTGGGCGAGGCTGACGAGCGCGGCCGGGCGGGCGGCGGTGCTGGCGCTGCTGGTGCTGTCGGTCGGCATCAACCTGCTGATCGCGGCGTGCGACGTGTTCGCGCCGCCGACCGACCCGTGGGCGCTGCACTGGGTGTGGACGCAGCATTTCCGGCCGGGCGACATCACGTCGGTCGCCGGCGACTGGTGGCGCTGGCCGGAGTGGACCGGGCTGCTCGTGTGGGCGGCGGTGGCGCTGCCGATGCTGGCCTGGCTCGGGCGCGCGGCGCGGTTGCACCCGGCGGGGCCACGGGTTAGCCTGATCACGTCCGCGTGACTGGCGCCAGTGGGTAACCACAGGGGAGCGCGGACGGGAACGCCGCGCGCCTGGGCATCCTCTGACCAGCCGGAGCATGCCCGATGCGGATCGCCTTTCTTCTGTTTCCGAACGTCACTCAGCTGGACCTGACCGGGCCGGCGCAGGTGCTGTCGCGCCTCGGAGGCGACGCGCGGCTCGACTTGGTATGGAAAAGCCTGGTCCCGGTGCCGACCGACGCCGGCTTCTCGATCGTGCCGACCGCGACGTTTGCGGACGTGCCCGCCGCCGACATCCTCTGCGTGCCGGGCGGCATGGGGGTGACGCGCGTCATCGAGGACGAGGCGGCGATGGCGTGGGTCGAGCGCGTCGGCGGGGGCGCGGCCTGGGTCACCAGCGTCTGCACCGGCTCGCTGATCCTCGGCGCGGCCGGGCTGTTGCGCGGCTATCGGGCGACGACGCACTGGGCCTGGCATGAGCACCTCGCGCTGTTCGGGGCCGAGCCGGTGCGGGCGCGCACGGTCGTGGACCGCAACCGGGTCACGGGCGGCGGCGTGACGGCCGGGATCGACTTCGCGCTGACGCTGACCGCGCTGCTGCGGGGCGAGGACCATGCGCGGCTGCTTCAGCTCGGGTTCGAATACGACCCGCAACCGCCGTTCGACGCCGGGTCTCCCGACTCCGCGGGCGAGGTGCTGATCGAGGCGTATCGGCGACGCGCCGACAAGCTGGCGCCCGATCGCGCGGCGGAACTCAGGGTCGCGGCGGCGCGACGCGGCTTTTCCTGATGCCGTTGACGCGGTGCCAGACGTAGAGCCCGATCAGCAGTACCAGCACGATCCCGATTACCAGATCGGCACGGTGGAACAGCGCCTTGACCCGCGGATCGCTGTTCCACCGCTCGCCGAGCTCGCGCCCGACCAGCGCCAGTGCGAAACAGAACGGCCAGGAGCCGACGAACGTGTAGAGGTGAAAGGGCAGCAGCCGCATTCTTGCGACGCCCGCGGGAAAGGCGATGAAGGTGCGGATGACCGGAATCAGCCGCCCGATCAGCACCGCCCAGCTGCCCCAGCGCGCGAAGAAGCGATCGGCGGCGTCCAGCTCGTCGGTGCCGATCAGCAGATACTTGCCCCAACGCTCGACGAACGGCCGCCCGCCGCGCTTGCCTGCCTCATAGGCGACGACCGATCCCAGATTGCACCCCAGCGCCCCCGCCGTCGCGGCCAGCCAGATGTCGAACCGCCCGGTCGAGACGAGGTAGCCCGCGAACGGCATGATGAGTTCCGACGGCAACGGCACGCACGCGCTCTCGATCGCCATCAGCAAGGTAATGCCGAGATAGCCGCCGGCCGAGATTACCGCGATGACGAAGGAGGCGAGGACGGACAGGATGTGTTCGATCATGCAGGCGTCCTAACGGGCGGCGGCGCGGGGGCAAAGCTCTGCCGGCGGTCGCATGGAACCGGGGCCGTTCGACGCCGGTTGAAACGCGATGCCCGACCTCACCCTGACGCTCAACGACGACCGTATCATGCCGCAGCTGGGGCTTGGCACCTGGCGGCTGCCCGACGGTCAGGCGGCGGCGGTGGTGCGCGATGCGCTGGACGTCGGCTATCGCCTGATCGACACCGCCGCGATCTATGGCAACGAGCGCGGTGTCGGCGACGGGCTGCGCGACGCGGATGCGTTCGTCACCACCAAGCTGTGGAACGACCGTCAGGGCGATGCCGAGGCGGCGCTGAACGAAAGCCTGGCGCTGCTCGGGCTGGAGGCGGTCGACCTGTACCTGATCCACTGGCCGTGCCCGGCCGACGACCGGATCGTGGACGCTTGGCGGGCGATGATCGGGCTGCGCGAGGCAGGGCTGGCGCGGTCGATCGGGGTATCGAATTTCAATCCCGAGCATCTCGACGCGATCGCCACCGAAACAGGAGTCGCGCCGGCGGTCAACCAGATCGAGCTACACCCGCGGTTCCAGCAGCGTGCGTTACGCGACTATCACCGGCAGCACGGCATCGTGACGCAGAGCTGGAGCCCGCTCGGCCAGGGCGGCGCGTTGTTGGCGGAGCCGGCGATCGTCGCCGTGGCTACCAAGCATGGTTGCTCGCCGGCGCAGGCGGTGATCGCCTGGCATCTGGCGCACGGCCTGTCGGTGATCCCCAAGGCGGGCGACCCGGCGCATCTGCGCGAGAACCTGGCGGCCGGCACGTTGGCGCTCGACGCGGACGACATGGCGGCGATCGATGCGCTCGACGAGCCTGACGGGCGGATCGGGCCGGACCCGCTGTCGATGTAGCGGTTTCGTCGAGGCTTTGCCGACTCTTGGTCGGCGAGCGCTGGACGATGCGATCGGGCGAGATCAAGCCGTGCACCTCGCGCTGAGGGGGGCGCTCGCCATGACAGATCCGACCGGCAAGGTGTTCGACCTGGCGCTGTTGCCGCCGCACCTGCAGCTAAAGCTATGGGCGTTGGGGCTGGATGCCGACACCGACGCGGTGTCGATCGCGTATCAGCCGGGCATCCTCGTCACGCAGCTCAAGTACAATTACGGCGGCGCGCTGGAGGCGTCGATGGCGGGGCCGCGACAGAGCCTGACGCTGACGCTTGACCCGGCGATGTCGGGGCAGCTGACCTACAAGGGCTTCGATTTCAATGCGACGGCGAAGGCGACGCAGACCTCGTTCGGCCTGTCGCTGAGCTATGGTGCCGCCCCGCTGCCCGCGCCGGCGATGTTCGAGCCGGTGTTCAACAGCGCGTGGGCGGCGGCCGGGCGGACCTGGCCCGACATCGCGTCGGCGCCCAGCAACCCGATGCAGTTCCTGCGCCTCCACAAGAACGATGCCAAGGCGATCGGCGAGGCGGCGAGCGCGGTGGGAAAGATCGCGGGCGCGGAGCCGGGCAAGGCGGCGTTCGGCATGGGCCTGACGTTCGACTATCGCAACAAGGACAATCCGGGGACGGACCCGAAGGGGCTGAGCATCATGTTGCGGGCCGGCGGCACGTTCTAGCCGCTTATTCGGCGAGAACCGTATCCTGTGCCGCGACGGCGGCGCGGACCTTCTTCAAATCCTCGACGAACTGCGCGAACTCGTCCTCGGCGCGCGCCTTGTCGTCGATGCGGAGGAGGTAGGAGGGGTGGACGGTGATCCACGCCTCGCCGCCGCCGGGCAGCTGCTGCGCGCGCCCGCGCTCCTTGCCGATGGTGACGACGCGGCCGAACAGCGAGCGCGCGGCGGTGGCGCCGAGCGCGACGCTGACGGCGGGACGGATCAGCATCTGTTCCTGTTCGATCCACCACCGGCAGGCGTCGATCTCGCCCGCGCCGGGCTTGGCATGGATACGACGCTTGCCGCGCTGCTCGAACTTGAAGTGCTTGACCGCATTGGTGACGTAGACGGTGTCGCGCTCGATCCCGGCGGTGGCGAGCGCGCGGTTGAAGACCTGACCGGCGGGGCCGACGAAGGGCTTGCCGGCGAGGTCCTCCTGATCGCCGGGCTGCTCGCCGACGAACATCAGCCGCGCCGAGACCGGGCCTTCGCCGAACACCGTCTGCGTCGCGGGCTTGTAGAGCGGGCAGCGGGTGCAGGATGCGGCCTCGTCGCGTAATGCCTCCCAGGCGAGTTGGCTGTTGCCGCCGACGTCGCCGCGCTGGTTGGTCTGTGCCGTCGCGATCATGCTCGCCTCCCTTGCTTGCGCCCCGGCGATCAACTGCGGGACCAATGCAGTCTCGGGCATGTTCTTCCAATATTTGCGCGGCATCTCCTTCAGCATCGCGCCGATCTTGACGCGCGCGGGGTTGAAGATGGAGGCGTAATAGGTCTTCCACACCGCCTCGATCGGGTCGCCTTCCGGCGAGTCGGCCTTGGTTGCGCCCGGGCCTTCGCTGAGCGCCTTGCCGTCCCAGTGAAGCGAGACGTCGGGCGTCAGGATCGACCAGCGCATCGACGCGAAGCGGTTGACGAAAAAGGCGGCGTTCGCGCGGACGATGTGGTGTTCGGGTTCGAACCACGCGACGTATCTGACGCCGGCATCGTCGGTCACCTCACGGAAACGCAGGAAGGCGCGCATCTTGTGGATGTCGCGGCGGACGTTCTTGGCCAGTGTTTCGAGGCGGCGGACGAGCGGGTCGGCGTGATCCTCGACCAGTTTCGGCTCGCGGCGCAGGCGGGCGAGCAGCATATAGAGCAGCGCGAACCGCTCGGGATCGGTCGCGAGCAGCGCGTTGCGGGCGAGATCGATGAACGGGCGGGGCACGGTAAAGCCGGGCGACGGCGCGCTCTCGTGCGCGACCGCTTGCCCCGCGAACAGGTCGGTGGGCGTGTCGCCGACCTGCCAGACGACATCCTCCGGTGGCACGTCCGCCGCCGCGAGCGGACGGGCGGCGTCGCGCCAGGCGTCGAAATCGTCCGGGGCGGGGAGGGTGACGACCCTCATGTCAGTCGCCGACACTCAGTGCTGAGGTGCGCCTGCCGCGATCCATTGCCGGACCAGCGCCACGCCCTCCGTATGCGGCAGGTTGCGGCCGAGTTCGGGCATTGCGATCCCCGGCTCGGTCGAGGCCATGCGATAGGCGAGGATCGAATCGTCGGGATGACCCGGCGCGATGTCGAGCAGTCGCCCGCCCGAGCCGCGCCCCGCGGCGACCGGATGCTTGCCGATCCCGCGCGCGGTCGCGTCCGCCTGTTGCCAGTCGAGGAACAGCCCGGAGTTCGACGCCGCGCCGCGTGGGTTGTGGCAGTGCGCGCAGTTGGTTTCGAGATAGGCGGTCGCGCGCGCGGCGAGCGGGGCGGACTGATCGTCCCAGCGCGCCAGCCGCGGCGCATCCGCGGGGAGCCGATCGAGCAGCCCCGCCGCAAGCAGCGCCTGGAGTTGATGCCCGTCGTTGAGGTTGCGCGCCTTGGGACCGATCGGCGTGATCTGGCCCGACAGCGCGTGGCAATCCTTGCACTGGTTCTGGTTGGGCACCTGATAGTTGATCGATTGCGCGGTGCCGGAAGGATCGGTGAAGGTGATCGGGATGCGCGCGCCAGCCCGTTTCAGCACGGCGTCGGAGCCATCGGCGTTCCAGACGTAAGGCAGCGCCACCCAGCCGCCGGCGCGGTGGAGCAGCACGCGGGTTTCCAGCGCCCTGAAGCTGCCGTCGATCGTGTAGCCGAACGTCTTGATGAGCGCCGCGCCGACCGGGAGATCCAGCACCGTCTCCGGCTGATACCCCGCCCGCGCGCCGGTCGGCAGGTACAGGTAGCGCTGCTTTTCCGCATAGTCGGAGAACAGCGGCGTGTTGAGCTTGTACGAGGTGACGCGCGCGGCCGGCGTGCGCGCGCGCAG
This sequence comes from Sphingomonas sp., assembly GCF_965200135.1. GTDB lineage: Bacteria > Pseudomonadota > Alphaproteobacteria > Sphingomonadales > Sphingomonadaceae > Sphingomonas. The sequence goes on along the minus strand of NZ_CBDATK010000008.1, from coordinate 12,294 downwards.
GTCCGCGAAGAAGCCGTACTCGCCGAGCGTGGCGGGATAGGCTTCGGCGGCGATCGCGGCGTCGTTGACGCCGGCGGGGCGGTCGAGCGCGGCGGTCAGAAACGCCAGCGCGGCGACGGCGAACGCGACCAGCCCACCCCGGCGGAGGCCGAGGTGCAGGTGCGATGACGCAGGCCGGCGGGCGCGGCGGCTCACTTCGCGGCCAGCTCCATCGCCGGCGGCAGCACCACCGCCGCGCGCTCGGGCATCGCCGGCGCGTCGAGCGTGGCGGGCACGGGCCTGGCGGTGCTCTCCGCCGCACCCTGCGCCATGCCGAGGCTCAGCACCTTCGCGTCCGCGACGCGGAGCCCCAGGTCGGCGCCCGCGCCATCCCACAGCACCGCCGGCAACGTCCCGCCGAACGCAGCGAGCAACTGTGGCCCGCCGGGCAGCTGCGGCTCGAAGCCGCTGCGCCCATGCGTGTTGCCGCTGACCTGCACGTGGCGGGGGAAGGGGTTGTATTTGGTGTCGGTGAAGCTGTTGCGATAGCTGACGATCATCACGTTGGCGGTGGCGTTGCCGCTCAGCGTGTTGCCGCGCACCCAGACGGTGTCGTTCGCCATCACCAGCACGCCGGTGCCGCGCCGGACGCTGGCGACGATGTTGCCGGGCGGCGCGAAATTGGGCGTGTCGTTGTCGATCACGCGGTTGGCGAAGACCCGCACGTCGCCGCCGTTGCCACGCGGCAGGTTGGGCAGGTCGAAGATCAGGATGCCGCCGGTGTTGTGCGTCGCGAGGTTGCCGTGCACGTCGGCGTGGCGCGAGTTCTCGATCTCGATCCCGGCGACGTTCATGCGCGCGGTCGAGTCGCGCACGACGATGTTCTCGCACTGCCCGACATAGATGCCCGCGTCCGACGCACCCTCGACGGTGACGCCGTCGATCAGCACGTCGCGGCTCTCGACCGGATAGATGCCGTAGGCGCCGTTGGTCGCCTTCGGCCCGCCGGTCCAGCGCACGGTCAGCGCCCGATAGACGATGCGGTTCGCGGCCTTGGACTTGATGCCGTCGCCCTTGGCGTCTTCTACCGCGAAGTCGCGCAGCACCACGTCGTCGCTGGTGACGAGCAACCCTTCGCCGGCACCCTGCTGGTTGCGGAACGACAGGACCGTGCGGCCCTGACCGGCCCCGCGCACCGTAACGTGGTCGACGTCGAGCGACAGGCCGTCGGTCAGCTCGAAGCGGCCGGCGGCGATCTGGACCGTGTCGCCGGGCTTGGCGTCGAGCAGCGCCTCCTGGAGCTTCTCCTGCGCGTCCGCGCCGGTCGCAACGGTGATCGTCCGCGCGCCCGCGGGCACGGCCAGGGTCAATGCCAACAGTGCAAACGCCGTCTTCATCGACCGTCTCCCGTTCCTATGCCGCGAACAGTTCAAGCTGCTGTTTCTTCGGCGCGATCAGCGGCTTCAGCTCCGCGCGGTCCGCCAATGCCACGGGACGCCAGTCCTCCGCAACGACGAAGGGCCGGATCTTCGCCACCGACACCGTCAGCCGCGCGACGTCATCGAGCCGTAGCCGTCGCCAGCGTCGGCTGGTCAGGATCGCGTTGACCGCCTTCACGCCAAGCCCCGGCACGCGCAGCAACTCCTCGCGTGGGGCGCGGTTGACGTCGACGGGAAAGCGCGCGCGGTGTTTCAGCGCCCAGGCGAGCTTCGGATCGATGTCCAGCGGCAACATTCCCGTCGCGTCGTCGGCGGCGGCGACCACCTCGTCGGGGCGATAGTCGTAAAAGCGCATCAGCCAGTCGGACTGATACAGCCGGTGCTCGCGCATCAGCGGCGGCCGGCTGAGCGGCAACACCGCGCTGGCGTCGGGAATCGGGCTGAACGCGGAATAATAGACCCGCCGCAGACCGAAGCGGTCGTACAGGCCGGACGCGCGGCCGATGATGTCGCCGTCGGTCGCGGCATCGGCACCGACGATCATTTGCGTCGACTGACCGGCGGCGAACTTCGGGGCGGACCTGTAGCGCTTCGTCGCGTCCTTCGCGTCGAGGATCGCCGCCTTCACCGCGCCCATCGCGCCCTCGATGCGGCCACCGTCCTTTTCCGGCGCGAGCCGCTTCAGGCCGGCGACGGTCGGCAGCTCGACGTTGATCGACACCCGATCGGCATACAGCCCCGCCTGATTGACCAGTTCGGGGTCGGCGTCGGGAATCGTCTTGAGATGAATATAGCCGCGGAAATGATGGTCCTCGCGCAACGATCGCGCGACCTCGACCAGCTGTTCCATCGTGTAGTTGGACGAGGCGATGATGCCGGACGAGAGGAACAGCCCCTCGATATAATTGCGCCGGTAGAAGGCGAGGGTGAGCTGCACCACCTCATCGATCGTGAAGCGCGCGCGCCGCACGTTCGAGCTCTTGCGATTGATGCAATAATGGCAATCGAAGATGCAGCTGTTGGTCAGCAGGATCTTGAGCAGCGAAATGCAGCGGCCGTCGGGCGCATAGGCGTGGCAGATACCCATGCCCTCCGTCGACCCGAGCCCCTTGCCGTCTCGACTGTTGCGCTTGGCGGTGCCCGATGACGCACAGGAAGCATCGTACTTCGCGGCGTCGGCAAGGATCGCCAGCTTCTCCCGCGTGTCCAGCTGCGCCATCGTCGTTCCATATCCGTTCCAGGTCGCATCAACAAGGCGGCCGGAGGATCACGAACGGTTTCGGCTTGTAAACCGGCAACTTAGTGCGTCGCCGGTAACCTGCGTCATGCGCCGATCCGGCGCAGCGTCCCCTCGGCCGGCAACGGATCGTGGGCACGGGCATAGGCGCGCACCGCCGTTTCGAGCGCGGCGCGGGTCGGGAAGAGGCAGCTGGGCTTGCCGCCGTTGAACTGCGGATCGCTGGTTACGGTTGCGCCCGCCTGACGCGCCAGCCGCTCGCTGCCTTCGCATTTCAGCACCGCCAGCAGCAGCGTGCCGTCCGGCTTCTGCTCGACCAGCTCGTACAGCGTCGAATGCCATTGCGGCAGGTCGAAGAACGCCTGGGTGACGAACAGCTTGCGACCCGGCATCGCCAGCGGCGCGAAGACGACCGGCACCGCCTTATCCTCCTTGCCAACCTCCGCGACGATGTAGCGCCCGTCGGCGCGGCGGGTGAAGCGCACCACCTGCGCCGGGGCGGCGGGATCGGTGTAGCGGCCGGGCTGGATCGGCGCCGGTGCGCGCGGATCGGGGGTGTAGAAGGCGTCCTTGCTGCCCCAGCAGGCGGTAAGCGCCAGCAGCAGCGGCAGTATCGCAAAGGCACGCATCGTCGTTCTCCCCCAAGCCGTCCCCACGGCGACTTGCCATATCACGAGCGCAATTCGGCCGCCAACAGCCGCTTCGCGTCCTGCAGGTCGACCGATACCAGCCGGCTGCCCCCGAGTTCGATCATCGTTACGCCGAACAGCCGGTGCATCCGGCTCATCGTCACCGCGTTGTGCGTGACGATCAGGTAGCGCGTGTCGGTCTCCCCGGCCATGCGGTCGAGCCTCGTCCGCCTCCACTGCGATCCCGGCGTCACGCGCGTCGAGGTCGGCGGCTTGCGTCGTGAGGCCTTCCAGCGCGGCGGTCTCGCGGTCCTCGGCCTGCGCCGCGTCACGGACCGCGGCGTCGACGCGGGCGAGAGACCGGCGGGCCTCGTCGGCGGCGGTGCGGGCGCGCTGTACGGCGGCGTCGGCGGCGGCGTGGACCTGTTCCGCCGTCGCGAGCGTCGCGGCGAGGGCGGTGCCGGGCGATGCCGGACGGTGGGGCGGGGTCGGCGGGTGTGGCCATCGCGCCTGTCGAGATCGTCGTTCAACGCCGCCGCGAGCGCGCGCTCCCATCCCGGTTGGGAGCGGAGATGGTCGAGCAGACGATCACCTCCCGTTCGCGCCATCGTCGTGCGCGGCGAGTTCCGCGCGCACCGCCGCCTGCCGCATCGCGGCATCGTCGCGTCCCGCCGATCCGGCGCGATCCGCATCATCGGCGTCGGCGAGCGCACGGCGGGCGGTGCGCCGCGGTCCGCGTCGATCGTCCGGCCGGCGGCCATCGCCTGCGCGTGTGCCGCCGCGGTTTCGGCGGTCGTCGCGGTGGCGACCTGACTGTCGGTCGTGGCGGCGTCCGTCTTCGCCGCGTCCACGTCCGCCGCATCGCGCCAACGGGAGTATATCAGCCGCGCATCCGCGACGCGGATGCGCTCGGACAGCGTGCGATAGCGGTCCGCCGTCGCACCTGCCGCGTAGCTGCCGTCGGCGTCCTCCAGCATCTGGCGGTGCTCGGTGGGCTTGGCCGCGATCATCGCGCCGTTTCGCCCCTGGCTGACCGTCGCCGGCGAGTGCGCGCCGGTCGGCGTCGGCGAAGAGCAGTTGGACGTCGCGGGCGCGGACGTCGCGACCGTCGAGGCGTTAAGCGAAGCCCACGTCGCGCTCGATCCGGCGAACGACCTATCGCTCGTCGGGGCTCTCGTCGGTTGGCACCTCGACCAGCAGCGACACCTCGGCGAAGTCGCGCGGCGGCCGGATGGCGGCGCTCGCGAAGATGACGTCGTCTCTCCCTGTGCCGCGCATCGACCGCGCGGAGTTCTCGCCCATCGTCCAGCGCAGCGCTTCGAGCAGGTTCGACTTGCCGCAGCCGTTGGGTCCGACGACCCCGGTCAGTCCGCTTGCGATCGGCAGGTCGACAAGGTCGACGAAGCTCTTGAAGCCGGCGATCCGGGGGCGCTTGATCCTCATCGCGCGCGGAACTTCACGATCTTCACACCACGTCCGTCGCGAAAGCGGGTTCGTGCGAGGGCAGGACGAGGTGGGCGAGAACTGGCCGGGAGGGGCGCCATGGCGGGATCATGCCATGCGGCGCGCGTTTCGGACAGGGCTACTATCCTCCCTCGCTGAGCGGGGGAGGTGGCGCGCGCATAGTGCGTGACGGAGGGAGCGATGGCTGTGACGTGGTCACCCTCTCCACCGCTCGACTCTGCCGAGCGGTCCCCCTCCCTCGCACAGCGGGGGAGGAAAGCTAGGCGCCCGCGTTCTTCAATGCCGTCTGCAACGCCGGCCAGGTGATGACGCCCTCGGCCGCGCGGCCGTTGATGAGCAGCGTCGGGGTGCCGGTGACGATGCCGGTGCCGCCGGGGCCGTTGTCGCTGGTCTGCTTGGTCAGCCGGTCGATCTCCGCCTGATTGCCCAGGCACGCCTGCGCCTTCGCCTCCGGAATGCCGCGCGCCTTGACGAACTCAATCAGCCCCATCGCGGTCGCCATCGACCGGAACGCCTCGATCGGCTTGCTCTGCATCTGCGCCTGGATCTGTTGCTGTACGGCGGCGGGCGCGGCCTGGAGCCCATTCACGAACTGCTGCTGGTTCTGGAACATCTGTTCGAGCAGCGGGAAGAACGGCTCGGTGCCGACGCAGGTGCCGATCAGCGCGGGCGGCATATCCATCGGCCCGTGGACCAGAAACTCGCGGAACTCGAACGAGACCTTGCCCGACTTGACGAAGGTGCCGGTCAGCGTCGGAAACCCTTCGTTCGCCAGCGCACCGCAGGTCGGGCACAGGCGCGAGCCGTATTCGACGAGCTTGATCGGGGCGTTGGGATTGCCCATCACATAGCCTTCGGCGGTCTTGCTGACCGTCTGCGTCCAGTCCTGTCCGGCGGGCGGGGTGGCGCCCGCGACCGGCGTCGCGGCGACGGTGTTGCCGCCGCTCGATCCCCCCCCACAGGCGGCGACGGCGAGAGCGAGGGTGATCGCGGCGACGAACTTCATGGGGTTACGCTCCATTGCAAGGAATCAGCGCGCCAGCGCCGCGCGCAGCTGCGGCGCGAGGTCGGCCCAGGTGACGTGCGCGATCAGGCGGCCGTTGAGGAAGAAGGTGGGCGTGCCGGTCACGCCCGCCGGGAGGGCGTTCATGCCGGCGGTCAGCCGGTCGATCGCCGCCTGATCGGCAAAGCAGGCATCGACCGCCGCCGGCGTCAGCCCGCGCGCGACGACCGCCGCGGTCAGCCCGCTGCCGTCGACCAGCGCGCGCAGCCGGGCAATCGGGAGATACATGTTGAGGCGGGCGCCGTTCGTCTCCTGAAACTGCTGACCGCGCGCGAGCCAGTCGTCCTGGGTGCGATAGATGAAGGCGGTGGTGGCGGCGAAGCGGCGCGGTCCGGTGCAGCGCGCGAGCACCGCGACGCCCAGGTCAAGCGCGTTGAAGAAGAAATGCCGGTATTCGAGGCTGATCGACCCGGTGCGGATCATCCGGCCCTTCAGCTCGGCTTCCGATTCATTGGCGAACGCGGCGCAGTGGGAGCAGGTGTAGCTGCCATATTCGACCAGCTTCACGCGCGCGTTGGGGTTGCCGATCAGATAGCCGGTCGCGGTCGGCTGTGCCTGCGTCGTCCAGTCCAGCCCCTGACGCGGGGCGGCGGCGGCGAGCAGGAGCAGCGCGGACAGGGCGAGCAGGAAACGCATCAGCCGATCCTCGGCACGCCGGCCGACGCGGCGACGCCGGCGGCGAGCGATTCGAGCACGGCGCGCAGCTCCGGGTCGGCGATGGTACGCAGGCCACCGCTCATCTCGGCGGGCGCGGGTTTCAGCGATGGCGGCGCACGACGGGGTTCGCGGGCGCTCACCTCGCCCTGGCGGATCTGGACGCGGGCGACGGCGGTGTAGCCGAAGAAGCGGTTCACCCGTTCCGCGATCTCGGGCACGATATGCTGCATCATCGGCGCGTGCGCGCCCTTCACGATCAGCGACAGCGTCCCGTCGCGCTTTTCGCCGATCGGGAAGCGGAGCGACTCGGGCCGGGAGACATTGGCCCAGCGCTCGCCGACGATGTCGGGCCAGCGGCTGACGATCGCCGACTGGACGAAGCCGAAGCGCCGGAACGCCGCGCCGCCGATCGCGGGCAGCAGCTCGGCGACGGCGCGGGAGCGATTCGCGCGCTGCGGCTCGGGCTGGGGTGGCCGGACGGGATTTTTGGGCGGACGCTTGCTCACTGCCGGCTCCATGCCATAGCGCGCCCGTGCCCGCAAAGCCCCTGACCGTCGCCGACACGTTGCTGGGTTGGTACGACCGGCATCGCCGCGACCTGCCGTGGCGGGCGCGGCCGGGTGAGGTGGCGGACCCGTATCGCGTGTGGCTGTCGGAGGTGATGCTTCAGCAGACCACGGTGGCGACGGTGCGGCCGCGCTTTACCGCTTGGGTGGCGCGGTGGCCGGACCTGGCGAGCCTGGCGGCGGCGGACGAGGCGGCGGTGATGGCCGCCTGGGCGGGGCTGGGCTATTATGCGCGGGCGCGCAATCTGGTGCGGGCGGCGCGGGCGATCGCCGACGAGCATGGCGGTGTGCTGCCGGGTGAGGAGGCGGCGCTCAGGGCGCTGCCAGGATTCGGTGACTATACGGCCGCGGCGGTGGCGGCGATCGCGTTCGGGCGGCGCGCGGTGGTGGTCGACGCCAACGTCTCGCGCGTCGTGGCGCGGCTGCGCGCGATGCCGGTCGCGACCCCGGCCGCGATCCGCGCGGCGACGGACGCGATCACGCCGGCGGCGCGGGCAGGGGACTTCGCGCAGGCAATGATGGACCTGGGCGCGACGATCTGCACGCCGCGCAACCCACGCTGTCTGTTGTGTCCGTTGCGCGCGGCCTGTGCCGGGTTCGCGAGCGGGACGCCCGAGGCGTTTCCGGCGAAGAAGGCGAAGCGGGCGAAGCCGCAGCGGTTCGGGACGGTGTTCTGGCTGGAACGTGGCGGCGAGGTGCTGTTGGTGCGGCGGCCGGACCGTGGCCTGCTCGGCGGGATGCGGGCGTTGCCGACGGGGCCGTGGACCGACGCGATGCCGGGCATCGAAGCCGCCCCGATTGTGGCGGACTGGCACATGCTGCCGGCCACCGTGGCGCATGGCTTCACGCATTTCGATCTCGAACTCGCGCTTGCGGTGGCGCGGGTCGAGGGGCATGTCGCGGCCGAAGGCGGTGAATGGTGGCCGGTGGCGGACCTCGCGAGCGCGGGGTTGCCGACGGTGTTCGCCAAGGCCGCGCGGCTGTTGGAGAGTGATCGATGACCCTGCGCCTGCTCGTGACCCCCATCGTCCTCGGTGCCGCCGCGCTCGGCCTGACCGCGGCATCCTTTGCGGGGCAGCAGCCCCAGCCTCTTCAAACGCAGCCTTTGCAAACGCAGCCCGCGCAGACGATGCCGCCGCCGCGGATGCCGGTCCCGGCCAACGCGCTGCTGCCCGACACGCAGGCGCTGTTCGACGGCTATGTCCGCGCCGGCAAGATGCCGGGCATCGTCGGTGCGTTCGGGCTCGGCAACGGACCGACGCTGTTCGTCAGCGCCGGCCGGGTCGCCGACGGCGCGACGGCGGCGTCGGCGGGACCGGACTCGCTGTGGCGGGTCTATTCGATGACCAAGCCGGTCACCGCCTTTGCCGCGATGCTGCTGATTCAGGACGGCAGGCTGCGGCTCGACCAGCCGCTCAGCGATTTCTTCCCCGGTTTCAAGACCATGCGGGTGCTGACCAGCCCCGACACCAGCCTCGCCAGCGTGCCCGCGACGCGGCAGATCACGATCCGCAACCTGCTGACCCATACCGCCGGGCTGAGCTACAACATCATCGCCAAGGGGCCGCTGCTCAAGGAGTACGAGCGGCTCGGCATCCTGCCCGGCGCGGTGAGCGCGGCGACGGAGGGGCAGGCGCGCCGCGCCCGGCCGCGCACGCTGGGCGAGTTCGCGACGCGGGTGTCGACGCTGCCGCTGATCGCACAGCCGGGGACGAAATGGAGCTATTCGATCGGCCTCGACGTGATGGGCGCGGTGATCGAGCGCGCGTCGGGGATGCCGTTCGACCGCTTCGTCCAGACCCGCGTATTCGACCCGATGCGGATGCGATCGAGCTTCTGGACGGTGCCGCAGAGCGAGGTCGGGCGGTTCGCGACCAACTATGCCTTCGCGGGCGATACGCGGGTGCCGCTCGATCCGGCGGCGACGTCGGTGTGGCTGCAGCCGCCCAGCTTTCCCTATGGCGGGGCCGGGCTGGTGATGTCGGCGCGCGACTACGACACCTTCCTCCGCATGCTGCAGGACGGCGGCACGGTCGACGGGGTGCGCGTCGCACAGGCGGCGACGGTGGCGACGATGATGTCGAACCTGTTGCCGGCGGGCGTCACCTTCGGCGGGATCGGCGGCACCACCGGCGGGACGCAGGCCGCGACGCCGATGGGATTCGGCGCGGGCGGCTCGGTCTATCTGGCGGACGGGCCGGGCGGCTTTCCGGGCAAGGGCACCTATGGCTGGGGCGGGGCGGCGGGGACGATCGCGTTCGTCGATCCCAAGACGCGGTTCCGCGGCACGGTGATGGTCAATTACTTCCCCGCCGATCGCTGGCCGGTGCGTCAGGAGCTGGTCGCGGCGCTGGCGAAGGACGCGGCGCGGTTCCGGCGGTGAGCGCGGCGATGAGTCCGCCGGGCTTTACCGGCGGGGCGCTGGATCGCGCCGATCGGCTGCGGCACGACCCGGATGTGCTGGCGGCGGCGCTCGACTGGCGGACGCGGCTGCTGGTGCTGGGGCCGGGATATGAGCCGGAGGTCGACGAGGGCGGACGGCTGGGCTGGACCTCGCTGGCGCAGGCGCCGGAGGATGCCGAGCTGGTGCTGCTCGGGCTGGCGGACGGACGCGCGCATGTCGCGGCGATCACCTATCAGCCGGGCGGTGCCGCGTTCCGCTCGCCGCGCCTGTTGATGGCGCTGGCGGAGCTGGCGCCGGGAGAGGCGGCGACCTGGGCGGCGGCGCGGTCGGTACTCGACTGGCACGCGCGGCATCGGTTCTGCGCCAATTGCGGGACGCCGACGACGGTGTTCCGTGCCGGCTGGGGTCGCAAATGCGAGGCGTGCGCCACCGAGCATTTCCCACGCACCGATCCCGTCGTCATCATGATCGCGGAGCATGACGGCCGCGCGCTGCTGGGGCGGCAGGCGGCGTGGCCGGCGGGGCGCTATTCGGCGCTGGCCGGGTTCCTCGAGCCGGGCGAGGCGATCGAGGAAGCGGTCGCGCGTGAACTGCACGAGGAGGCGGGCGTGCGCGTGCATGACGTGCGCTATGTCGCCAGTCAGCCCTGGCCGTTCCCCTCGCAGCTGATGATCGCCTGCGTCGCACAGGCCGAGGACGATGCGCTGACGCTTGATACGCACGAGCTGGAGGACGCGATCTGGGTGTCGCGCGACGAGGTGCGCGCGGTGCTGGCGGGGGGTGAGGGATCGTTCATCGCGCCGCCGCCGCATGCGATCGCGCATACGCTGCTGACGCGGTGGGCGGGGTAGCTACAGCGGTTGGTAGTCGCGATCGTCGCTGGGCGTCAGGGCAAGGCACGGGGGCAATTCATATCGGCGCCGCATTGCCCCAGGCCGGTGTGAGCGCTGCAAGCGGGAGGCGGCGGCCGCATCAAGCCGGCGCGGGTGTCGTCACATCCCGATGCGATCAGCTTCGCACCCCGTTGAGGCTGCGCGCCACTGCATCGGCGGGGAAGTCGAGCAGGATGTGAACCGTTCGGGCGTTTCTCACGACCGTGCGAACGCCGGACGCGTTATCCACTGCCTGCGGCGCCGATGAGACGATGAGACGGCGGCCGCGCGCGGTCGCCTGACCGGACTCCGGCCCGATCAGCTCGATCAGGCGCATGGCCCGGTCGTCCGGCGACAGGGCTGGCGCGTCCGGACGGTCCGATCGCGCCGGCGATCCGCCGGACGGCTTGGCGATCGCGCGCATCCTGCTCGCGATCGTGTCGGCTTCCGGCCCGACCACGACCTGGACACGGCCGCCGCCCAGGTCGAGCGTGCCTCGCGCGCCCAAGGCCGCAAGCCGCTGCGGATCGGATCGGGCGGGATCCGCAAGGTGGAGGCGCAGTCTGGTCGTGCAGGCATCGATGGCGAGCAGATTCCCCGCCCCGCCGAGCGCCGCCACGAAGGCGTTGGCGCGCTCGTCGGCCGGCACCGCTTCGACCGCGGCAGCCACGTCGCGGCCGGGCGTCTTCAGGTCGAAGCGGCGGATCGTCCAGCTGAACGTCAGGTAATAGATGCCGGCATAGGCCAGCCCGACCGGGATCAGCAGCAGCGGCCGGGTCGCGAGACCGAAGTTGAGGACATAATCGAGCAGCCCCGCCGAGAACCCGAACCCCAGCTTCGCGCCGATCAGGTCCATCACCACCATCGCCACCCCGGTAAGTACCGCGTGGATCGCGAACAGCGCAGGGGCCAGGAACAGGAAGGTGAACTCGATCGGTTCGGTGATGCCGGTCAGGAACGAGGTCAGCCCGAGGCTGAGGAACAAGCCCGCGACGCCGGCGCGCCGCTCCGGCGGCGCGGCGCGGTACATCGCCAGGCAGGCGGCGGGCAGGCCGAACATCATCACCGGGAAGAACCCCGACATGAACGCCCCCGCGCTCGGATCGCCCGCGAAGAACCGCTTCAGGTCACCCGACGCGCCGTGGTAATCGCCGAGCACGAACCAGGCGAGGTTGTTGAGAATGTGATGCAGCCCGGTCACCAGCAACAGCCGGTTGAGCAACCCATAGAGGAACAGCCCGAACGGCCCCGCCGCCACCACCGATCGGCTCAACCCGTCGATGCCGCCCTCGAACAGCGGAAAGCCGCCGCCGAACGCCAGCGCCAGCCCGATGCCGGCGATCCCCGCCGCGATCGGCACGAACCGCCGTCCGCCGAAGAAGCCCAGATAGGAGGGCAGGGTGATCGTCGCATAGCGGTTGTAGAGCGCGCCCGCGATCAGCCCGGAGGCGATGCCGGCGGGGACGCCGAGCTTGCCGATCTCCTTCGCCCGGTACGCCGCGTCGGCCAGCGCGCGCGCGGCGTCGCCGGTCATGTCCTTCATCACGTCGGGCGGGACCGCCAGCAGCGGCTTGGGCGCCCTCGGTCGCGACCAGAAAGCAGACGATGCCCGCCAGCGCGGCGGCGCCATGGTTCTCGCGCGCCAGCCCGACCGCGACGCCGGCGGCGAACAACAGGCCGAGGTTGGAAAAGATCGCCTCGCCCGCCGCCGCCACGAATGCGACGTTCAGCATGTCCGGCTGCCCCAACCGCAGCAACAGCGCCGCGATCGGCAGCACCGCGATCGGCAGCATCAGCGCGCGGCCGAGCGGCTGCAGCCGTGCCAGTACCGTCCCGCCCCTCATGCCACTTCCTCGATCAGCGCGCGCACCGCGGCACCCGAGCCGACCGCGAGCGCGCGCTCGGCCAGCGTCGCCGCACCCGCCAGCGTCGTCGCGCGCACCGCCGCCTTGACCGCCGGCACCGCGGCGGGGACGGCGGAGAG
>NZ_CBDATK010000007.1:530000-574734 GCF_965200135.1 Sphingomonas sp. | reverse complement strand
CGCGCGCACCGCGGCACCCGAGCCGACCGCGAGCGCGCGCTCGGCCAGCGTCGCCGCACCCGCCAGCGTCGTCGCGCGCACCGCCGCCTTGACCGCCGGCACCGCGGCGGGGACGGCGGAGAGTTCGGTGACGCCGAGCCCGATCAGCAGCGCCGTCGCGCGCGGGTCGGACGCGAGACCGCCGCACACCCCCAGCCACCGCCTATGCCGCGCCGCGCCCTCGGCGGCGAGGCGGATCAGGCGCAGCACGGCGGGGTGGAACGCATCGAGCATCGCCGAGACGCCCGCGTTGCCGCGATCGGCGGCGAGCGTGTATTGCGTCAGGTCGTTGGTGCCGACCGACAGGAAGTCGACGTGTTCGGCCAGTCGCTCGGCGATCAGCGCCGCCGCCGGCGTCTCGATCATCACGCCGAGCGCCACCGGCTCGGTCCGCCCGACCGCCGCCATCGCCGCATCGAGGGCGGTGCGTGCCGCGAGCAGCTCGGCCACGTCGGCGACCATCGGCAGCATGATCCGGCACTGCGCCCCCGGCACCGCCGCGACGATCGCACGTAGCTGCGTCGAAAGCAGATCCGGCCGCGCCAGCGACAGGCGGATGCCGCGCCGTCCCAGCGCCGGATTCGCCTCCGCCGGTTGCGGCAGATAGGGCACCGGCTTGTCGCCGCCGATGTCGAGCGTGCGGAAGATCAGCGGCCGATCGCCCAGCGTCGCGGCGATGCGGCCATAGAGCGCGCGCTGCTCCGCCTCGTCGGGCGCGGTGTCGCGATCGAGGAACAGGAACTCGGTGCGGAGCAGCCCGCACCCTTCCGCCCCGGCGCGCACGGCGGCGGCGGCGTCCTCGACCGAGCCGAGATTGGCGAACACCTCGATCCGCCGCCCGTCGGCGGTGGCCGCGGGCGTCGCCGCATCGCGCAGCGCCGCCGCCCGCGCGGTACGCCGCCCGGCGATGCGCGCGCTCGCCTCCGCCAGCGCCGCCGCGTCGGGATCGGCATGGAGCAGCACCGCGTCGGCGTCGAGGATCGCGGTGGTGCCGTCGACGAGGTCGAGCACCCCCCGCCCGGCCGCGACGATCATCGGCACCCCCGCCGCCGCCGCCAGAATCGCGACATGCGCGGTCGGCCCGCCGGCGGCGGTGCAAATGCCCGCCAGCCGCTCTGGGTCGAGCAGGAGGAACTGCGACGGCAGCAGGTCGTCGGCGATCAGGATCGTGTCGGGCGGCAGCACCGGCATCGTCGGGGCCGCACCGGTCAGCGCCAGCAGCACCTGCCCCTCCAGATCGCGCAAGTCGGCGACCCGCTCCGCCAGCCGCGCGTCGCCGGTCGCCTCCAGCGCGGCACTAGCCTCGCGCAACGCCGCCCGCCAGCCCGCACCGGCGCTGCGGCCGTCGACGATCGCCGCTTGCGCGCTTGCCCGGAGCGCCGGATCGTCGAGCATCGCGCGGTGGGCGTCGGCAAGATCGCCTCTCCCCAGCGCCGCTCCGACCGCCCGCAACGCGGCGTCGAGCGCCGCCGTCTCGTGCGCCACGCCCGCGCCGTCCGCTGCCACCGCGACCTCGCCCGGCCGTAACTGCATGACGCGCCCGATCGCCAGCCCCGGCGAGGCGCACACGCCGCCCGGACCACGCGTCACCGCCACGATTTCGGTCCGGACCGAGTCACCGAACCGCTCGCCGGCGAATCGCTCCAGCGCATCCAGCGCGGCCTCGGCGTCCGGTCCCTGCGCCCGCGCCTCCAGCGCATCGCCCAGCGCCGCGCCGAGCGCCAGCAGCGCCACGGTACTGCGCGCATCGGCGCTCCGCTCACCCCGGTGGACCGTCACCGTCGCGGCGAACGGCCTGAGCAACGCCACCACCCGCGCCGCCGGTCGCGCGTGCAGCCCATCGGGCGCCGCGACGACGATCCGCCGCGTCGCCGCCGGCCCGGACGCGCTCGCCCGCGTCGATGAGGACCCGCTTACCCACGCCACCGGCTCGCCCACCGCGACCAGCCGCCCCGGCCGGTCGATCCGTACCGTCACGCCGTCGCCCGGCGCCACCACCGGCGTCACCAGATCCTTCGCCGCCCGCCCGACCGCGTCGAGATCGACCGACAACAGCAGCTCGCCCGCGCGCACCGCCTGGCCTTCGCGCACGGCCGCGTCGAACCCGGCCCCGCCGAGCGCGACCGTGTCGAGCCCGACATGGAGCAACAGCTCGGTCCCGTCGCCCAGCCGCAGCGTCACCGCGTGGGCGGTCGCCGCGACGTGCGCGACGATCGCGTCGACGGGCGCGCGCAGCTCGCCCGCAATCGGGTCGATCGCGAACCCGTCGCCCATCATCCGCTCGCCGAACACCGGGTCGGCGACCTCGTCGAGCGTGCTGAGCCAGCCGGCGATCGGTGCCAAGAGCCGCGTCTCGTTCACGGCAGCAGCTCGACACGGTCGATCGCCCACAACGGATCGACGCCGCGCGCGGTGTAGGTGATGCACAGGTCGCGTGACGGCAGGGAGGGGGGCAGCGCCGCCTCCAGCCGCGTCACGCCGGGATTGCCGGCGGCGGGCGCGAGCGGCAGCGTCGCCACGACCGGCCCTTCACACCCGGCGCGCACCTCGAACTCGCCCGCCGCCGTCGCAGGGGGGCGGAAGCGGACCTTGTCGCGGTCGGGGCCGACCTGAAAGTTGAACGGCACCTGCCCGACCCGGATCGCGATGCGCCGCGCCTCGGGGGCCGCGTCCCAGCGCCAGCATGGCCCGAAGATGTCGATCAGGAAATGCGCGCGCTCGCCGGTCGCCGGCCAGTCGTCCTCCAGGTCGAGCAGCACGGCGCTGGTGCACGGCGTCAGCTCGCGGCTGGTTCGCGTCAGCGCCGCCGCGCGGTCGAGCACCCGGTCGTAACTCCCCACCAGCGCTTGGCCGTCGAGGAACGTCGCGGCGCGCAGCCGCTGCCCCGCCGTGACGGTCAGCGGCAGGGTGTAACGCGCGCTCGCCGACGTCGGCGCGCTGCCGTCGATCGTGTAGCGGATCGGCAGCCCCGACTGGCCGCTCAGCGTCGCGACGACGCCGGTCGCGGCCGGCACCAGCCGCGCCGTCACCGCCCAGGCGCTGTCCGCCGCGGTCAGCCCGAGCGGCCGCAGCCGGTCGAGCTGCGGCACCAGCGCGCGGGCGAAAACGGACAGATCGCGCGTCGCGGCCGGTGCCCAGCCGATCTCCGCCACCGCCGCCGCGCGTGGAAAGGTCATCCACGCCGCGCGCGCCTCCGTGCGGACATGCTCGGTCCACAGATTGCCCTGCAACCCCAGGATGTGGCGCTGCTCGGTCGGCGACAGCCCCGCCGGCACCGGCTCGAACGCCAGCACGTCGGCCAGCGTCACGAGATTGCCGCGCCCCGGCGGCTCCTCCGGCCCGGTGCCCTGCCGGTTGTCGAGATACAGCACCGGCGCCGGGCTCAGGATCGCGTCGTGCCCGCGCCGCGCCGCCGTCTGCGCGCCCTCGACGCCGCGCCACGAGGTGATCGTCGCGTCGGGCGGCACGTCGGCGTCGAGGATCTCGTCCCAGCCGATCATCCGTCGCCCGTGCGCCGCCACATAGCGTCCCAGCCGCGCCATGAACCAACCCTGCAGCGCGTTCTCGTCCTTCAGCCCGAGACGCTTGATCTGCGCCTGAATCGCCGGGCTGGCGCGCCATTGTTCCTTGGTGGCCTCGTCGCCGCCGAGATGGACCCAGCGTGACGGGAACAGCCGCATCGTTTCCGCCAGCACGTTTTCCAGAAAGCGGAACGTCGCCTCGTCGGTGTTGTAGAGCCATGGGAACACGCCCCAGTCGCTCTCCGTACCGGGTGGCAGCGCCACACCCATACCCAGCGCCGGATAGGCGCGGATCGCCGCCAGCGCGTGGCCGGGCATCTCGATCTCCGGCACCACGGTGATGCCACGCGCGCCGGCATAGGAGACGATCTCGCGGATCTGCGCCGCCGTGTAGAAGCCGGCGACCGGCGGCAGCGGCGGCGCGCCGGGCGCGGTGGCGGGACGACGCGACGCCGACACGTCGGTCAGCTTCGGCCAGCCCGGGATCGGCAGTCGCCAGCCCTGGTCGTCGACGAGATGCCAGTGCAGCCGGTTGAGCTTGTTGGCATACATCCAGTCGAGCAGGTGCCGGACATAGGCAGGCGACTGGAAGTGGCGCGCGCTGTCCAGCGATAGGCCCCGCCACGCGAACCGTGGCCGATCCTCTATCGTCACGCCGGGCACGACGTTGCCCCCGCCCGCGAGCTGCCACAGCGTCACCGCGCCGTACAACAGGCCCGCATCGTCGCTCGCCGTGATCGTCGCTCCCTGCGCCGAGGTAACGAGCCGATAGCTCTCCGCCGCCATTCCCCGCGCACGCACGAAGCGCACGGCGGCTCCGCGCGGCACGGCGTGCGCGACCGACACCGCCACGCCCCGGCTCCGCATCAGTTCGGCCAGCCGCGCGGCGGCGTTGCGCTCGCCCGCATCGCTCGCCACCACCGGCGTGCCCGCCGCCAGCACGAACCCCGCACCCGTCTCGCTGATCGACGCCGGCGTCGGCAGCAGCGCCGGCACCGCCGCCATCGTCGGCGTGCCGATCAGCAGGGAGGCGACGAGGAGCGGCAACCGGCGCATCGCGCCTGTCTGCCGCCCCGACGCCGCTCGCGCCAGCCCCGTCAGAACCTCACCCGCACGCCCGCGTAGAAGATGCGGCCATTGTCGTAGAGCGCCCGGAAGCGCGTCTCGGTGCCCGCATATTGGTGGATCTTGTTGTTGGTCAGGTTCACCGCGTCCGCGGTCAGCGAGATGTTCGGCGTCACCGCCAGGCTGCCCGAGAAGTCGAGCGACTCGGTCTCGTCCTGGTTCAGCGGCGATGCGCGGTCGATGTTGATGAAGAACGCGGAGCGATAATTGTACGACGTCCGCAGCGACAGCCAGTCGTTCTCGAAATAGGCGGTCGCGTTGAGCGAGTGCTTCGAATTACCCGGGATCGGATCGCCCGCATCCGACGCGGCGTCGGAATAGGTGTAGTTCAGGATCGCCCCGAACGGCCCGAACAGCTTGCGCGACAGCTGCAGCTCGACGCCGAAATTATGACCGCCGGAGCCGTTCGACCGGCGGTTGATGTCGAACAGGCAGTTGTAGAGCGGGTTGGCCGTGGTGAAGCCCGCCGCCTGCGTGCAGCGCGACAGGTTGGGGGTGGAGGTCTGGACCGGATAGACCTGCTGCACCGTCCGGTTGACGATATAGCTGGCGATGTTCTTGTAATAGACCGCGCCCGCGATGATCGTCTGGCGGTCGGGATACCATTCCAGGCTGGTGTTGATGTCGTCGGATTCATAGCGGTTGACGCTGGGATCGCCGCCGTCACCGGTCAGCGAGCCGGGGTTCAGGCTGACGCGCGGCACGATGTCGGTATAGTCGGGCCGCGCGATCGTCCGCCCCGCACCGAAGCGCAGCACGACCTGCTGCGTCAGGTCGAACCACACGTTGATGGCGGGCAGGATGTCGGTGTAGGTGCGCTTGCTGGTCAGCGGCGCATAGACGCCGAACGGATTGTCCGTGACCGCGCCCGGTGTCGACGCCGGGACACCGATCTGGTTGCCCGTCGACCGCTGTTCCGTGCGAACCACGCGCAGGCCGATATTGGCATGGTAAGGCGTGACGTTCGCCTCGCCGACCGTGGCCATGATGTAGCCGCCATAGGTCTTCTCGTTGATCGAGTAGTTCTCCGGCGGGTTGAGCACGCGCGCCCGCGCGCTCGCCGGCTGGCTGAACAGGATCTGCTCCAGCTTGGCGCGATCGACGTTGAAATAATTGGTGAGCGTCCCCGGCTCGGCGATGTTGTTCAGGTAATCGCTCGGGAGCGATCCGCCTGCAAAATCGGCCGAGGTGCAGGCACGGTTGCCGCATCCGGTCGGCCCCACCAGATTGAGGTAGAACGCGCCATAGGTGGTCGCCTGGAAATACGCGTTGCGATCGTGATCGGTGTATTTGGCACCGACCTTGATCGACGCCAGCGGCCCGCCCAGCGGCTGCTCAAAATCGATATAGCCATAACGCTCCTCGTCGGTATTGCCGACCTTGTGGAGCGACGCGAAGTCGAAGACGAGGCTGTTCGGGTTGGTCGGATTGATGCCGGTGAAGCTCACCTGCGGCACGCGGCCGGTCAGGTCGAAGGTGAAGCCGCCCGGCGCGCCGCCCTCGTAGAAGGGCTGGTTGTCGGTGACGCCGCGGGCGCGGGTATAGCCGCCCTTGAGGTGCAGCACGCCGCCGCCGTCGAAGCGGTAGCTGACGTCGAGGTCGCCCGAATAGGTCTCCGCGAACGCCTGCCGGTCGATGGCGTCATAGACTACCGCGCGACCCGTGGTGCCGCCGCCCGACGACGTGACGGTGCCGCGCACGAACGTGCCGTCCTGCACCGTCGCATTCGACAGCGTGCCGCCGCCGCCCAGCGCGTTCGACGTCCAGGCGAGGTAGTTCTGATTGATGTTGTCGGCGTTGAACCGCGCGTACAGCCCGGTCGCGACGACCTCCAGATTGTCCGTCTTGAACTGTAGCTCCAGATTGCCGCCGTAGCGCTCGCGCTCCTGCTGGAACAGCGCGGACCCGATCAGCGACGGCACCTGCGCCGTCTGCCCGGTGGTCGACGTCGCGGTCTGATACCCCAGCACCTCGACGCCGTCGCGGCGGATGTTGCGACGCTGATAGACGCCGCCGATCAGCACGCCGAACGTGCCGGCGTCGTTCTTCCAGCTCAGCAGCCCCGACCCCTGCGGGTCGAAGCGGTCGGAACGCTCCGAATAGACGCCCTGCGCCGACGCGTTCAGCGACCAGCGCGGCAGATCGAGCGGGTGACGGGTGTGCACGTTGATCGTGCCGCCGATGCCGCCCTCCTCGACGTCCGCCTGGCTCGACTTGTAGACCTCCAGCTGCCCGACGATCTCGGCCGGCAGCGTCAGATAGTTGAACGAGCGCGTCGCCGACAGCTGCTCCAGGATGAACCAGTCGGCGGTGGCGATGTTGTGGCCGTTGACCAGCGTGCGGGTCAGGTTGGGCGCGGTGCCGCGGAGGCTGACGCGCTCGCCCTCGCCGAACTCGCGGTTGATGACGATGCCGGGCACGCGCTGCAGCGCCTCGGCGACGTTCTTGTCGGGGAACTTGCCGATATCCTCCGCCGAGATGATGTCGGCGATCACGCTCGACTGCCGCTTGGCGTCGATCGAGGCGCGCTGTGCGGCGCGGATGCCGGTGACCACGACGTCGTCGGTGGCGGCAGGGTCCTGCGACCCGGCATTGTCGCTCGGCGCGGGCTGGACTGCGCCGGAGGGAGAGGAGTTGGTCGGCGACGAATCCTGCGCCTGCGCCGCCGTGGCGGCGAGGAGCGCGGCAAGGCTGACGGAGCTCGCCAGAACGAAACGCTTGATCATGTCCCTTCCCCCTGTTCAATTCCGCCGGCCGACTTGATGTGCGTACCAGTAGCGGACCAATAGGCATACCATCCGCCAGCAAACCGGCTGCGTCAAGCGGGTTTGTTGCGGCTGGGTGACGGTTCGGGATGGTTAGTTGTTGCAAGTGGTATTTGACTGGTTATGTTGATGCGGAAGGGGGATGGATGACCGAACTCGCAGCCCAGATCGGCCCGCTCGACGGCCAGGCGCGCGGCTCGTTGTACGAGCGGCTCGCCCGTGGCTTGCGCGATGCGATCGAGCGCGGTGTCGTCAAGCCGGCGGAGGCGCTGCCCGCCGAACGCGACCTCGCCACCGACTTCGCCGTATCGCGCATCACCGTTCGCAAGGCACTGGACACGCTGGTCGCCGAGGGGCTGCTCATTCGTCGCCACGGTGCCGGGACCTTCGTCGCGGGGCGCGTCGAGAAGCAGTTCGCCAAACTGTCCTCGTTCACCGAAGACATGGCCGCGCGGGGACGGACGGTGCGTACCGAGTGGCTGTTGCGCGGGGAGGGCACCGTGACGCCCGACGAGTCGCTGATGCTGGGACTCAGCCCCGGCGCGGCGGTCTATCGCTTCCGCCGTATCCGTTTCGCCGACGACCTGCCGATGGCGATCGAGCACAGCGCCATTCCCGGTTTCGCGCTGGCCGGTGCCGGGTCGGTCGGCGAGTCGCTCTATGCGGCGCTCGAGGCGACCGACAACCGCCCCGTTCGTGCGTTGCAGCGGCTCCGCGCGGTGTTGTTCACGACCGATCAGGCCAAGCTGCTCGGGATCGAAAAGGGCGCGCCGGGCTTGTATATCGAACGTCGCGGCTTTCTGGAGGACGGCCGCGCGATCGAGGCGACGCAGAGCTGGTATCGCGGCGACGCCTATGACTTCGTCGCCGAGCTGAGCACGCGATGACGAGCCGGATGTTCCTCGAGGCGGCGGCGGCGGCGAGTGTCGTCGCGCGCCAGCTTGCCGCGAACCGCGCGGCGACCGATGCGTTCGCCGCTAAGCTGCGCGCCGATCCGCCACATGTTGTCGCGACCTGCGCGCGGGGCAGTTCGGATCACGCCGCGACCTATCTCAAGCATCTGGTCGAGACGCGCGCGGGCGTGCTGGTCACCTCCGCTTCGCCATCGGTGTCCTCGGTTTACCACGCCGCCCCGGCGATGGTGGGCGCGCTCGCGATCGGCCTGTCGCAATCGGGCAAGAGCCCCGACCTGCTCGCGACGATGACGTCGGCGAAGGCGGCCGGCGCGCGCACGCTGGCGCTGGTCAACGTCGCCGACTCGCCGCTCGCCGCCCTCGCCGACACGACGCTGCCGCTCCACGCCGGAGCGGAGACCAGCGTCGCCGCGACCAAGTCGTTCATCGCGCTGCTCGCTGCCGCCGCCGCGTTGGTCGCGGCCTGGACGCAGGATTCGCGCCTTTCCGCCGATCTCGACGGTCTGCCGGACCTGCTCGGCCGCGCCTGGACGAGCGACTGGACACCGTTGGTCGACGCGCTCGCCGACGCGCGCGGGCTGTACGTGATCGGGCGCGGCCCCGGCTTCGGTATCGCGCAGGAGGCGGCGCTCAAGCTTAAGGAGACCTGCGGGTTGCACGCGGAGGCGTTCAGCGCCGCCGAGGTCCGCCATGGACCGATGGCGCTGGTCGGCCCCGAGCTGCCGCTGCTGGTGTTTCGTCAGGACGACGCATCGGCCGCCGGCATCGACGCGCTGGTCGCCGACGCGCTGGCGAACGGCGCGCGCGTGCTGGTTGCGGGCGACCGGCCGCTGCCCGGTGCCGACCATCTTTTCGTGCCGTCGGCGGAACCGATACTGGCGCCGATCGCTGCGATCCAGGCATTCTATCGCGCGGCGGACGCACTCGCGCACCGGCGTGGGCTCGATCCGGATCGGCCGCCGCATCTCAACAAGGTGACCGAGACCGTCTGATGCTGGCCCTCGTCAATGCCCGCGTCCTGATCGACGGCTCATTCGCGCCGGACGCCGCCGTGCTCGTCGAGGGCGCTCGAATCGCCGCCGTCGTGCCGTGCGCCGGCGTCCCTGCCGACGCCGAGCGCATCGATCTGGACGATGCGATGCTCGTACCCGGCTTCGTCGACACACAGGTCAACGGCGGCGGCGACGCGCTGTTCAACGATGCGCCGACGGTCGCGACGATCCGCCGCATCGGCGCGGCGCACGCGCGGTTCGGCACGACCGGCTTCCTGCCGACGCTGATCTCCGACGACCTCGACGTGATCCGCGAGGGCATCGCCGCGGTCGACGCCGCGATCGAGGCGGGGGTGCCGGGCGTGCTCGGGATCCATGTCGAGGGACCGTTCATCAACGTCGCGCGCAAGGGCATCCACGCCGCCGACAAGATCCGCCCGATCGACGACGCCGACATCGCCGTCCTCACGTCGCTCCGGCATGGCCGGACGCTGGTGACGCTGGCGCCCGAAATGGTCGGTCCCGACGCGATCCGCCGGCTGGCGGGGAGCGGCGTGATCGTGTCCGCCGGCCACACCGCCGGCACGTATGCGGAGATCGCCGAAGCGATGGCGGCGGGCGTCACCGGCGCGACCCACCTGTTCAACGCGATGTCGCCGCTCGGCAACCGCGAACCGGGCGCGGTCGGCGCGGCGCTGGCGCACGACGACGTCTGGTGTGCGCTGATCGTCGACGGCATCCACGTCAGCCCGGTCACGCTGGGGCTCGCGCTGCGGTGCAAGCCCTCGGCCAAGTTCATGCTCGTCAGCGATGCGATGCCGACCACCGGCGGCGCGGCGCGGAGCTTCATGTTGAACGGGCGCGAGATCAGCGCGGAAGGCGGGCGCCTCGTCGACGGGGAGGGCACGCTGGCGGGCGCGGACCTCGACATGCTCGCCGCCGTGGTCAACGCGCAGCGACTGCTCGGCGTGTCGGCCGAGACGGCGCTCGCGATGGCGTCGGCCAACCCGGCCGACTTCCTGCGGCTGAGCGGGCAGGTCGGCCGCATCGCCGCCGGCCGCGTCGCCTCGATGCTGGCGATTGACCGTGATTGGTCGATCCGGCAGCGATGGATCGCCGGTGTCGCGAGTTGATCGTCGGCTGACTTGCCTTGGCGCTCGCTTGCCTAATTGTCCCGGAAGGCGCGGGCGAACTGGTCGCGTAGCGGCTTGGTGAGGTAGCTCAGCATCGAGCGGCTGCCGGTCTGGATGAAGATTTCCGCCGGCATTCCCGGCCGCAGCTTCAGCTCGGGCCAGCGCGCGAGGTCGCGCTGGTCGACCTCGACCCGGACCGAGTAGAAGCTCTGGCGCGTATCGGGATCGTTGGTCCGCTCGGCGGCCACTACCGTCACGCGGCCGGCGATCTCGGGCGTCGCGGTCGAGTTGAACGCGGTGAAGCGGATGCGCGCCTGCTGACCGGTCGTCACCTGATCGATGTCGCCCGGTGAGATCATCGCCTCGACGAGTAGCCGGTCGCGGTCCGGCACGATCTCCATGATCGGTTCCGCCGGCTTTACGACGTCGCCGTTCGACGCGAAGGCGAGCTTGTCGACGACGCCCGAATAGGGCGCGCGGATGACGTTGCGCTCGTGCTGGTCGGTGGCGCCGACGCTGCGGATCTGTTCCTGGTTCAAGGTGCCGTTGAGCGTCGCCAGCTGGCTGCCGGCATCGGCGCGGCGGGTCTCGCCCAGCTGCAGCAGCTGTTCGTTGGTCTCGGTGATCCGCGCCTGGGTCTGCGCGATCTGCGCCTGGAGCGAGGCGATCGAGCCGTCCAGGTCGGCGCTGGTGCGCTCGATCTGGTTGACCCGGCTCAGCGTGACGAGCTTGCGCTCCCACAACTCCTTCATGCTCTGCCGTTCCGGCTCGATGAGCGCGGTCTGGCGCTTGAGCGCGACGATCTGCGCCTCGAAGCCGCCGATCTGGCGACGGTACTGGACGACGCGGGCGGCGAGCTGCGCGCGCATGTTGCCCTGCTCGCCGCGACGGACGCCGAACAGCCGCCGCTCGTCCTCCATCGCCTTGACCGCGGCGGCATCGGTGCGCGACCGCAGCGCGGCGGGGAAGGTGACGTCGGGCGCACCGACGCGCTCGGCCTCCAGTCGTGCCTGCTGCGCGGTCAGCTGATCGACCGTTAATGAGGAGAGCGCCGACTGCGCGCCGGAGACGTCGTCGTCCAATTCGATCAGGACGTCGCCCTTGTTGACGTGGTCGCCGTTCTGGACGCGGATGCGGCGGATGATGCCGCCGGTCGGATGCGCGATGCGCTTGACGCGCGAGGCGACGCCGATCTGGCCCCCGCCGACCACCGCGCCGCCGATCGGCACGAGCACGGCGAACAGGATGAAGCCGACGATCAGCCCTGCCAGCGCCATCGCCGCGACGCGCGCGGTGCGGCGCATCCGCGCTTCGGGATCGTCGACCTCGGTGTGCCACTCGGGCGAGGCGAACCGGGCGGGAAGGGCGCTGGCCATCAATTCTGTCCTCCGGCGGAGCGGCGCCGGGCCGCATCGATCGTGACGGGCTTGTTGACGATCTTGGCCAGCACCTCGTCGCGCGGGCCGAACGCCTCCTGCCGACCGTCGCGCATGAAGAGGACGTGGCTGACGCGTGCCAGGGCGGAGGGCCGGTGCGCGATCACCACGGCGATGCCGCCGCGCTCGCGGACGCCGCCGATCGCGCCTTCCAGCGCCTCTTCGCCGGCCGCGTCGAGGTTGGAATTGGGCTCGTCGAGCAGCACCAGGAAGGGGTCGCCATAAAGCGCGCGGGCGAGGCCGACCCGCTGACGCTGCCCGGCGGACAGCTGCTGCCCGTCGGCGCCAACGGGCGTGTCGTAGCCTTGCGGCAGCGCCACGATCATCTCATGCACCCCGGCCGCGCGGGCGGCGGCGATCACCGTGTCGGACGGCGCGTCGGGAACGAAGCGGGCGATGTTCTCCGCCACCGATCCGTCGAGCAGCTCGACGGTCTGGGGCAGGTAACCCAGCGCCGCGCCCAGCCGTTCGCGATCCCACTGGTCGGGGGTGGCGCCGTCGAACCGGACGGTGCCGCGCACCGCCGGCCAGGAGCCGATCAGCGCGCGCGCCAGGCTGGTCTTGCCGGCCGCGGACGGCCCGATGATGGCGAGCGCCTCACCCGCGGCCAAGCGGAACTCGGCGCCCTGGACGGTGACGCGCTGCGTGCTCGGCGGGGCCACGACCAGGCCTTGTACCGCGACCTCTGCCTTGGGGAGCGGCAGCTCGACCATCACGTCGGTGGCGGCCGGCACCCGGTCGAACAGGTCGTTGAGGCGCCGCCAGCCCGCGCGGGCGCCGGCGAACCCGCGCCAGTTGGCGATGGCGGTATCGATCGGTGCCAGCGCCCGGCCCGCGAGGATCGAGGAGGCGAAGATCACGCCGCCGCTCGCCTTGCCGGAAATGACCAGCAGCGCGCCGACGGTCAGGATGCCCGACTGCAGAAACATGCGGAATATACGACTGCTGCCGCCCAGCGTCCCGACGCTGCGCGCGAGCTGATTCTGGGCGGCGAGGTAGACGTCGTTGACGCGCAGCCAGCGGTCGCGCATCCGACCCTGCATCCCCAGCGCGGTCAGCACCTCGGTATGGCGCAGGTTGCTCTCCGCCAGCCCCGAGCGATAGCCGGTGATCTGCGCCAGCCGCTGCGTCGGCTCGCGGGTCGCCCGATCGGTGAGAATCGTCAGCCCGACCATCACCAGCGCGCCGACCAGCGTCGCGACGCCCAGCCAGATATGGAGCAGCGACAGGATGACCAGGAAAAAGACGATCCAGGGCAGGTCGATCAGCGTCCCAGGCCCCGTGCTCGCCAAGAAGCCGCGCACCTGATCGAGATCGCGCATCGGGCTCAGCCCGTCGCCGCCGCTTGCGGCGCCGCTCCTCGACAGATCGGAGATCGCCTGCTGAACTCGGGGTGCCATCTCGCGATCCAGCGCGCTGCCGACGTCGTTCAGGATGCGGCCGCGCATGATGTCGAACGCGGCCTGAAAGACATAGACGCCCGCCAGCATCGCCAGCAGGCTGAACAAGGTCGGCAGGCTGTGACTCGGCAGCACCGAGTCGTAGACCATCATCATGTAGAGCGAGCCGGCGAGCAGCAGCACGTTGAGCACCGCGCTGAGCGCCGCGACGGTCCAGAACGCGGCGCGATAACGCTCCAGCGCCTGACGCAGCGCATTGCGCCGTTCCATGCCGTTTGCCACGATGAACCCCGTTCCTTGCCGGCCGATCGCTCCCGCCACTGATCGGGAGAGTATTCGGAGAGCGCTCATTAACCTTACTCGGCAGGGATGATGCAAGCGGCTTAACAATGGGTTAGGATAGCGGCGCTTGTGCCGCGGCGGTCGCATCTGTAGCGGCCCCGCGATGACGGGGGTAGATCAGGTCGATACGGGCGCGGCGCCGGAGCTGACGGTGATCGTCGTCAGCTACAACACGCGCGCGCTGACGCTCGCCTGCCTCGACACGCTGTTCGCCAATACGCACCGGACGCAGATGCGGGTCGTGGTGCTGGACAACGCCTCGGCGGACGGCTCGGCCGAGGCGGTGCGCGCGCGTTTCCCGCAGGTCGAGTGCATCGCCAGCGCCGAGAATCTGGGCTTCGCCCGCGCCAACAATCAGGTCGCCGCCGCCGCGCAGACGCCCTGGCTGCTGCTGCTCAATCCCGACACCGAGACGCATCCGGACGCGATCGACAACCTCCTCGCCTTTGCCAAGGCGCATCCGCGCGCCGGAATCGTCGGCGGGCGCACCGTCTTTCCCGACGGATCGCTCAATCCGGCATCGTGCTGGCGGCGGATCGGGGTGTGGAGCCTGCTGACGCAGATCACCGGCCTGTCGCGACGCTTTCCGAACTCCGGCCTGTTCAACTACGAAGGCATCGGCGGCTGGCGGCGCGATTCGGTGCGCGAGGTCGACATCGTCGTCGGCTGCTTCCTGATGATCTCGACCGCGCTGTGGCGGCGGCTGGGCGGGTTCGACCTGCGCTATTTCATGTACGGCGAGGACGCAGATTTATGCCTGCGCGCGCGGGCATTGGGTTGAGCGAGGGGGTGAAATTGGCGAAGTTGTCGGCAGGCATGGGGGATCGTCCTTTCGGTGGAGGCGAGTCGCCGTGGGAAAGGACGCCCGCCTATGCGCGGTTACGGTTTGTAGGACAGTGGTATTTTAGCCGAATGGGTAAAAATTGGGCCGGAGCGCGGTGATTGCCTAAAGCCTCTCCGATCCGGTAAGCGCCGCTGGTCCGGTCGACGGACGGAAAAGAAAGCACCGATGCCGACCGTCCAGCTCATCAGGCCCAAGCGTCACGGCGACTCGCGCGGCTGGTTTACCGAGACCTACAATCGCGCGACCTTCGCCGCGGCCGGGATCGACACCACCTTTATCCAGGACAACCACTCGTGGTCCGCCGCGCCGTTCACGCTGCGCGGCCTGCATTTCCAGACGCCGCCGGACGCGCAGGCCAAGCTGGTGCGCTGCGTGCGCGGCCGCATCTGGGACGTCGCGGTCGATGTTCGGCGCGGATCCCCGACCTGGGGCAAGTCGGTCGGCGCGGAGCTGTCGGCGGAGAACGGCGACCAGATGTTCGTCCCTGCCGGCTTCGCGCACGGGTTCCTGACGCTCGAACCCGATTGCGAAGTGATCTATAAATGTTCGGCGTTGTATGCGCCCGCCAGCGACGGCGGCATCCAGTGGGACGATCCGGACATCGGCGTCGCTTGGCCGCTGCCGTCCGGCACGATGCCCGAACTCAGTGCGAAGGACATGGTACTGCCCCCGCTCGCCACGTTCGACAGCCCGTTCGCCTATGACGGCGATCCGCTCGCGCCGTTGACCTGAAGGACCGATCGATGCGTATTCTCGTCACCGGCGGTGCCGGCTTCATCGGCTCGGCGCTGGTCCGCCATCTGATCGAGCAAACCGATCACGAGGTGCTCAATTTCGACAAGCTGACCTATGCCGGCACGCTCAGCGCCGTCGCGCCCGTCGCCGGGAGCGACCGCTATCGCTTCGTTCAGGGCGATATCTGCGACGCCGGGGCGGTCCGCGCCGCGCTTGCGGACTTCCGGCCGCAGGTCGTCACGCATCTCGCCGCCGAGAGCCATGTCGATCGGTCGATCGACGGCCCGGGCGCCTTCGTCCAGACCAACGTCGTCGGCACCTTCGTGATGCTGTCGGAGGTGCGCGGTTACTGGCAGGGCCTCGCCGACGATGCGAAGGCGGCGTTCCGTTTCCATCACATCTCGACCGACGAGGTTTACGGATCGCTCGGCGACACCGGGCTGTTCACCGAGGATACGCCGTACGACCCGCGCTCGCCCTATTCGGCGTCGAAGGCGGGCTCCGACCATCTCGTCTCGGCCTGGGGGCACACCTATGGCCTGCCCGTGCTCATCACCAACTGCTCGAACAATTACGGGCCGTATCACTTCCCCGAAAAGCTGATCCCGCTGATGATCGTCAAGGCGCTCGCGGGCGAGCCGCTGCCCGTCTACGGCGCGGGCGATCAGGTGCGCGACTGGCTGTTCGTCGAGGATCATGTCCGCGCGTTGCAGGCGGTGTTCGAGCGTGGCGCGGTCGGCCGGACCTACAATGTCGGTGGCCACAACGAAAAACGAAACATCGAGGTGGTCCGCACCGTCTGCGCCATCCTCGACCGGCTGCGGCCGCGTGCCGACGGTCAGCCCTATGCCGAGCAGATCACCTCGGTCGCCGACCGGCCCGGCCACGACAAGCGCTATGCGATCGACGCAACGCGGATCGGAGACGAGCTCGGCTGGACCCCGGCGGAGACGTTCGAGACCGGGATGGAAAAGACCGTTCGCTGGTATCTGGACAACGAGGCGTGGTGGCGTCCGCTGGTCGCGGCCAAGGCGGCGGAGCGGCGCGGGATCGCATGAGGCAGGTGCTCGTCACCGGCGCGGGCGGGCAGCTCGGGACGGCGCTCGGCGCGCATACCTGGCCGGAGGGGTGGGAACTGGTCGGCTTCGACCGCGCCGCGCTCGACCTGTGTGAGCCCGCCGCGATCGCCGCCATCGTTGCCGAGCGCCCCTGGGCCGCCGTCATCAACGCCGCCGCCTACACTGCCGTCGACAAGGCGGAGGACGATCAGGTCGCCGCCTGGACCGTCAACGCACTCGCCCCCGCCGCGTTGGGGCAGGCGTGCGCCGCCGCGGGCATCCCGCTGGTCCACGTCTCGACCGATTATGTCTTCGCCGGCGACAAGCAGGGGGCGTGGCAGGTCGACGACCCGGTCGGCCCGCTGGGCGTCTATGGTGCGTCCAAACTAGGCGGCGAACTGGCGGTCCGCACCAGCGGCGCCCGCCACGCGATCGTCCGCACGGCGTGGGTGGTGAGTGCGGGCGGTGCGAACTTCGTCCGGACGATGCTGCGCCTCGCCGCCGATCGCCCGGCGTTGCGCGTCGTCGCCGATCAGCGCGGCAGCCCGACCGCCGCCGCCGATCTCGCCGCCGCGCTCGCCACGATCGCGGTGCGGCTGGCCGAAGACGCGGCCGCGCCAACCGGCACCTTTCACTTGGCCAATGCGGGCGCGACCGATTGGGCGGCGTTCGCGACCGAGCTATTCCGCCAGTCGGCCGCACGGGGCGGCCCGACCGCGCGCGTGGAGGGTATCGCCACTGCCGATTACCCGACCCGCGCGCGGCGCCCCGCCAATTCGCTGCTCGATCTTGCCGCCATCGGCCAAGCTTACGGCATCGCGCCGCGCCCGTGGCAGGACGCACTGGGCGACATCCTCGACGAACTGATCGGACCGATAAAATGAAGGGCATCATCCTCGCCGGCGGCTCTGGTAGCCGGCTCCATCCGGCGACGCTGGCGGTGAACAAGCAGCTGCTGCCCGTCTACGACAAGCCGATGATCTATTATCCGCTGTCGGTGCTGATGCTCGCCGACATCCGCGAGATCCTCATCATTTCCTCACCCGAGTATATCGGCAACTACCGCCGCCTGTTCGGCGACGGCTCAGCGCTGGGTCTGTCGATAGAGTATGCGGAACAGCCCCGGCCTGAGGGGCTGGCGCAGGCGTTCACGATCGGCGCGCCGTTCCTCAACGGTGAGCGTGGGGCGCTGGTGTTGGGGGACAACATCTATTTCGGCGCGCACCTGACCGACCTGCTCCGCTCGGCGGTCGCGCGCACGCACGGGGCGACGGTGTTCGCCTACCGCGTCGAGGACCCCGAGCGGTACGGCGTCGTCGAGCTGGGCGCCGACGGCCGGGCGCTGTCGCTCGAAGAGAAGCCCGCCGTGCCGAAGTCCAACTACGCGGTCACCGGCCTGTACTTCTACGACGAGCGCGTCGTCGAGTTCGCGCGGGCGCTCAAGCCCTCGCCACGCGGCGAGCTGGAGATCACCGACCTCAACCGCATCTACATGGAGTTGGGTGAACTTCACGTCGAACAGATGGGTCGCGGCTACGCCTGGCTCGACACCGGCACCCACGATTCGCTGCTGGAGGCGTCCGAGTTCGTCCGCAGCATCCAGCACCGCCAAGGCATCCAGATCGCCTGTCTGGAGGAGATCGCGTTCCAGCAGGGCTGGATCACCGCCGATCAGGCGCTCGAGCAGGGACGGGCACTCGCCAAGACCGCCTATGGCCGGGCGATCATCGAGGCGGTGGAGACCGGTCCGCGAATCACGCGCCGATCGGGCGATCGGCGAAGCGGGCCGCTCGACAGGCGCGAAAGTGACGCGCTAAGCTGATCTTCGGCCCGCAAAGGGCGAACGGGGTACGCTGAAGGTGCAAGGTCATGGGTGAGCCGGTTGCTATAGTGCGCGACAGATGGACGCGTCCCCGTCGGCTGGCGACGGCCTGGGTGCTCGCGGCGGCGTGCCTGTTCCTGTGGTGGGCAGCGCATTACAGCTCGTTGATCGAGGATCTCGGCGAGTGGCAGTTCGACCGGTTCGGCCTGTACCGCCCGACGCTGACGCTGGCGCTACTGGTCGGGCTCATCACCATCCCGGTGGCGATCATCCTGTGGCGCCGTGCGCGTCGGGCCGCGCATGCTCAACGCGAGCGGCTGGTCGATGCGGGGCTGGATCCGGCGGCGGCCATGGTGACCCGCGCCCGCGCCGGCACCGTCCGGGCCCGGCTGTTCGCCGGCGCGATCGCGATCGCCGCGGCGGTGCTGGCGGTCGCTGTCGCGATCTCGACCGTCTACCTGCCCACGGGCGACGGCATTCCCACCGCGATCAAGGCCGGGGCGACGCTGACCGAAGGGCCGGCGCATCTGGAGGGCCGCTACCGGGTCGGCCGCGTCGCGCGGCTGACCGAAAACGTCGTCTTCGCTTGGCGTTCTACCTACGTCGCACCCGTGCAGCTCATAGGCGATCGGGCAGGTGCGACGCAGCTCGTCACGACCGTGCTGCTCCGTCCCGAGGGCGGCTTCGCTCCGATCACTTCGGGCGTGCTGGTGCACAAGGGCACGCCGCGCGAGCTTCGCAACCTGTATGCCCAGGTCGGCACGCCGGTGGCCGAAGATGGCTATATGTTGATGCGGGACGAGGATCAGGTCAGCTGGCGCAGTTGGGTGCTCGCGGTGCAGATCGCGATCGTCGCGCTGATGGCGGCGATCGCCTGGCTGCTGTCGCGGCGCCGCGATCGACGCCTGCTCGCGATGACGGCCGATCCCGTCACGTCGTAGTGCCCTCCGGGTAACGCGGTGAGCGCCGCGTTAACCAGGCATGGCAGACCGGCCTTTACGGCAACTCCGGCAAGAACTTGCCGATGCCGCGATATGTCGTCCCTCTGATTGCCGCTGCGCTGATCGCCACGCCCGTGGTCCCCGCCCCGATGCGAGCACCGGTCCCGGCGGAACCGG
The DNA here is from genome assembly GCF_965200135.1 of Sphingomonas sp. Classification (GTDB taxonomy): domain Bacteria; phylum Pseudomonadota; class Alphaproteobacteria; order Sphingomonadales; family Sphingomonadaceae; genus Sphingomonas. The sequence goes on along the minus strand of NZ_CBDATK010000007.1, from coordinate 555,490 downwards.
TTGCCTCGTCGGCCTATTTGGCGGTCAAGGCGACGGATGGGCTGTTTCGGCTCGGCGCGACGCGGGCCGGACAGTCGATCGAGCTGGTGGTCGACACCGGTGCGACCGGCACGATCCTGACCGCCGCCGACGCTCAGGCACTCGGCGTCGGCACGCGGGGCGGCGAGGAGATCGAGCTGCTCACCGCCAACGGCATCGCGACGATGCGGCGGGTGGAGCTGAGCGGCTTGGTCGTGGCCGGTCGGCATTTGCCCACACTCCGCGTCGCGATCGCGCCGGCAGGGCTGGCGCATTCGCTGCTCGGTCAGGACGCGCTTTCTCGGCTCGGGCGGATCACGATCGACCATGACCGCCTGGAGATCGGCAGCCTAAAGCACTGACAATGCCGGATCGCCGCCCGGTGCTCGTGCCAAGCCTATAGCGATGCGAGCCCTCAAGGTCGCTCGACGCAAGTGAAACCCGCCAAGCGATGGTATCACGGCCGGAGCGGCTGCTCACAGCCAGGTCGGGTCGTTGCCGCCATGCAGCGCCGGACGTCTCGTCCCGAGCCGCAATCTCGCCGCTTCAGCAGTGCGTGAACCGCTCCCTTACGAGTGAGAGCCGGCCGTTCGCCCATAGCTGCTATCATGTGGGCCGTCGCCGCCTAGTCCCCGGTGCAGCGTGTCGCGAGGGTAAAGCGGGACGGGAGTTCAGGCTGTCGCATCGCGAGCCCGGCTGAACGAAAGGGTAAGGCGAGCAGGCCGCCCTAAAGATCCGTTGCGATCGACCCCGATGGACGGCGCCGACGCAGGCCGGCACCGATTGCGCCGAAGCCGAGCAGCATCAAGGCCCATGTTGCGGGCTCCGGGACACCCGGCACCGGGTTGTCGACCGGGGGCGGGTTGACCGGCGGTGGCACGACCGTCGGGCTGGGCTCGGGTGTCGGGGTCGCCGTCGGCACCGCAGTCGGCGTCGGGCTCGGCTCCACGATCGGCACCGTGGGTGTCGGCGTCGCGCTGGGCTGCGGAATCGGGGTCGCGCTCGGCACCGGAGTCGGCGTGGAGCTTGCCGTCGGCGTCGGCGTCGGCGTACCGGTCGGAGCGGGCGTGGGGACCGGGGTAGGCGTCACGACCGGCGCCTCGCCGATCGGTGTACCGCCACCGCCACCGCCGCCGCCTCCACCACCGGGGATGCCGCCCAACCCGCCGCCGCCCACCAAGGGTCCGGGCGTGTTGAAGCCGCCACCACCGCCAGCGCCGTTGCCGCCGCCGCCAAACGCGAAGGGCGCGGCAGGGACACCGGGCGCTACCCCCCCGACGAACGGCACCGGACCCGCGACGGCGACAGGCGCACCCGGCAGGAGACCGGCGGGCCCGGCCGGCTGCTGCCCCGCATAATTGACTGTGGGGATACGCCGAACGCCGCCGCCAAGGGGAAGGTATCGTCCACCGCCCGCTCCGGTCCCGGCCGAAACGACCCCGACCGACGCCGGCGGGACCGGCGCCTGTGCCAAGGCGACGAAGCCTGTACCCGGTTGACCGGCGGGAAACAGCACCCGCTCGTTATGAGTGAGCAGGCTGGCCACGCCCGCTATCGTCGCCAGCAGCGTCATCTGCAGCCGCTGATTCCGCATCTCTCGGGCGGCAATATTTTCGGCGTCGCTCATTCAGCACGGCCTATCGCATGTCGCGACGAATAGCTATGGCTTCCGACAAGCCTGACAGCGCCGGTGCCACGGTGGGACAGGTCGCGGCGACGTTCAGGAATGCGGCCAGCTCAATATGCTTTGGGATGGACGATCACCCGCAACGTATTGAAGATGATGATGATGTCCCGCCACAGCTGCCAGCCCTCGATATATTCGAGATCGGCCTGCAGGCGATGTTCCAGGTCCGACTGCTCGTGGGTGGCACCGCGAAAGCCGCGCACCTGCGCCAAGCCGGTGATGCCGGGTTTGAGCTTGTGCCGGAGCCAGTATTTCTGACTGACCTCCCAGAACAGTTTGTCCCCGGCCAGCGATCCCAGGGCGTGCGGGCGCGGACCTACGATGCTCATGTCGCCCTTCAGCACGTTGAACAGCTGCGGCAGCTCATCAAGGCTCGTGGCCCGGATGAAGCGGCCCACGCGGGTGATACGGTCGTCGTCGCGAGACGTCGAGCGCGCGCCGGTCGGGTCGGTCGCCTGCACCTTCATCGACCGGAATTTCAGGATCTTGAACTGTTTGTTGCCGCGCCCGAGACGCACCTGAGCGAAGAATATCGGCCCCGTGCTGTCGAGCTTGATCGCGGCGGCGGTCAGCAACAGGACCGGCGCCGCCAATATCAGCGCGACCGTCGCGACCGCGAGATCCATCGTCCGCTTCTTGATCTGGTCGACGAGCGAGAGCTGGCCGCCCGACACCACCACGGTATCGCTGCCGTGGTAGCGTGAGACGTCGATCGCGCCGAGCGGACTGCCCTGATCGAGGACGATCTCGCCCGTGACGTTGTATGCCTTCAGCAGCATGGCCCAGCTGTGCCGCCGCGACTCGACGCTGGTCACGACGACCCGATCATAGGGTTCGACCAGCACCGCCAGGTTCGACAGCATCTGCGGATCGTTGAGATCGGGGACGAAATGCGCCTTTTCCGCATCGAAGACGTGAAAGGCGCCGGCGCGCGGCGGCACGCCGTCGACGATCAGCAATTCGCTCATCAGGCCGCCGCGGATCGGGGCGATGAAGCAGATGGAGAAGATCAGTCGGAACAGGATGATGAATCCGATCGCGCTCACGATCGACACGCCGAAAGCGACGCGTGAGACCAGCTCGCCGGCATATTGGAAGAATACCAGCGTCATGGTCGCGCCGGTCGCGACGATGAATGCGGATACCGAGCGGCGGATGGATTCGGAACGACGGCGCAGGGCTTCGCTGGAGATGGCACCGTTTCTTAGCGTCAGCAGGATGTACAGCGGGAGGATCAGCCATCCCAGCTCGACCCCGTTGGGGGCAAGCCAGTGCCAGCCGCGCACCTTGAGCCCGACCGAGAAGCCGGCGCGGATCGCGGCCACGTCGCACATGATAAGACCGAAGAAGAGCAGGACGCGGACGTCACGCTTGTTCATCGCCAGCCGGGGACGCGCGACCGCACCACGCCGACCATGTTCGATGCCGATCTCGCTCAAGCCTCCACCCGCCCTAAAAGGTTGCTGCGCCATATCGCCGATCGTCGAGGCGTCCGTGACGCGGTAATGTCAGACCCGGCCATAGGTCCGATCCCTTACGATCGAGTTGCGCGGGTGCATGCGGCAGCCCGATGTCGGCTCCCTAGTGTCGGCGTAGCAGCCGGGCAAGGCTTGCCGGTCCCGCCGCATCTGTTTGCGATAGGCCGAGCAAACGACAGGATAGACCCCGCCGCAGGCCACGCTTACCCCCAAATGCGGTCAGGAGGGGAGGTCGGGTGAGTTCGTTGCGGTGGAGTCGGGTGCGCTGGAGTGCCGTCCTGCTGACGGCTCTTGCCGGCCTGACGTTGGCAGGCTGGCGCAACAGCCGGGCCGAGCCGGTCGTGCGGACGGCCACGATCGCGCTGGCGGACTGGCCCACTGGCGCGTCGCCGCTGCGGGTACTGCTGCTTGCCGACCTGCATCTTGGCAACGGCAGCACCGACGCGGCCCGGCTGGCGCGCGTCGTCGATCAGGTCGACGGTCTGCGTCCCGACCTGATCCTGCTCGCGGGCGACCTGGTCGCCGGCTACGGCGCGCAGGCGGCGGCAAGCCAGGCGGGCATCCTGCGCGCGCAACTCGGGCGGTTGCACCCACCGCTCGGGATCGTGGCGGTGATGGGCAATCACGACAACGAGACCGACCCGGCGCTGCTGGCGCGGACGCTGCGCGACGCGGGCGCGACGGTGGTGGAGAACGGCGCGGTGCGGCGCGGGCCGTTGTTGATCGGCGGGTCGGGCGATACGGTGTCGGGCCACGCCAAGCTGGGGGGCACGCTCAACGCGCTGCGCCGCCTGACCAGCGCCGCGCCGGGCGCGCGGATATATCTGTCGCATTCGCCCGACATCGTTCGGTGGCTAACGCCGGGACCGTCGCTGTTGCTGGCGGGACATACCCATTGCGGGCAGGTGGTGGTGCCGTTGCTGGAGCGGCTGATGCCGGTGTCCACCGTCAACGGCAATCGCTATCGGTGCGGACTGATCCGCGACGGTGCGAGGACCGTGATCGTCACGGCGGGAATCGGCACCAGCAACGTGCCGCTGCGCTTCGGCGCGCCGCCGGACATGTGGCTGCTGACGCTCGGACCCGTCAGAGCGCCAGATACACCGCGCCGGCCGCAATCCACGGCAGCAGCACCGCGCCGCTGACGATCGCCAGCCGGGTCCGCGCCGACAGTTCTCGTGCGGCCGAGGGCGCGGGCTCGAAGCTCTCGATCAGCCGCTGATGCAGCAGGCGGGCGGGCGAATCGACCGGACCGGCGCCGTCACCCCATCGGGCGATCACCGCGCCTGTCATGGGCAGCTCGACGAACTCGCCGTCGAACGTCTCTTCGTGTTTGCGGGCAAGCTGAGCCATGAAGACCTCCGATCGGCAGGCATGGCGGCTCCGCCTTAGCAAAAGGTAAAGAGCGCGAGGGGTGACGGGGGACACTAATGGGCTTAGGGCGGTGATCCCGTGCCTGCGCTCCATGCCCTCGCCAATCCCGCCCGCTTCCTGAAGATCGCCCGGCCGCTGACGCCGGTGCTGGTCTGGACGGGGCTGGCGCTGATCGCGATCGGCTGCTGGGCGGGGCTGACGCAGACGCCGCCCGACTATCTGCAGGGTGAGACGGTCCGCATCCTCTATCTGCACGTCCCCTGCGCGTGGCTAGGCATGGCGGGGTGGAGCGGGGTCGCCGCGTCGAGCATCGCGCTGTTCGTCTGGCGCCATCCGCTGGCGGCGATCGCGGCGCGGGCGTGCGCGGTGCCGGGCATGGTGTTCGCGGGGCTGTGCCTTTTGACCGGGTCGATCTGGGGCCGGCCGACCTGGGGTACGTGGTGGCAGTGGGACGGGCGGCTGACGTCGATGCTGCTGCTGTTCTTCGTCTATGCCGGTTACCTCGCGCTGGCGCGGGCCGACTCCGAACGGGGCGGCGATGGCCGTGTTCCGGCGGTGTTCGGCGTCGCGGGCACGGTGCTGTTGCCGATCATCCGCTATTCGGTGGTGTGGTGGAACACGCTGCATCAGGGGCAGAGCATCGGCCTGACCGGCTCGACAATCGACCGGGCGTTGCTGTGGCCGCTACCGCTGACGTTGATCGGGTTTACGTTGTTGTTCGCGGGCGTGGTGCTGATGCGGATGCGGGCGTTGCTGGCGCGAGCGAAGGTCGACGCGCGGCTGCGGCGGATGGCGCGGCCATGAGGATGGCGCTGTGACGCAGTGGTGGTTCGTGACGGCGGCCTATGTGGTGACGCTGGGCGGGACGGCGGCGCTGGTCGGGATCAGCTTCGTCGCGATGCGCCGCGCCGAGCGCAAGTGATGGCCCGATGACGGCGAAGAACCAGCGGCTGACGCTGGCGGCGCTGGCGGTGGTGGCGGTAATCGCCGCCGGGCTGCTGGCGCTGTCGGCGTTGAAGGATCAGGCGGCGTATTTCTACTCGCCGTCGGACCTGGCCAAGGCGGGTGACATGGCCGGACGGCCGATCCGGCTGGGCGGCATGGTCGCGCGTGGGTCGGTAGCGCGTGCCGCCGACGGAGTGACGACGCGCTTCGTCGTGACCGACAACGTCCGCACGGTCGGCGTGTCGTTTCGCGGCGTGCTGCCCGACCTGTTCCGCGAGGGCAGCGGCGTGGTCGCGGAAGGCGAGCTGTCGCGGACCGGGCTGTTCGTCGCCAGCAACATCCTCGCCAAGCATGACGAGCGCTATATGCCGCCGCAGGTCGCGGGTGCGATGCACGAAACCAAGACGCTGAAGTGATGGCGGAGGCGGGTCTCGCCGCGCTGTGGCTGGCGGCTGCGCTGGCGGCGTTGCAGCTGTTGGTGGCGGTGCTCTCGCTTCGTCATCCCCGCGATAGCGGCGAGCCGTCGCCGGTGGATGGGTTGACCGAGGAGAGCAGCCTTGCCGGCCAACTCTTCGCCGCCATCCGTCCCGTCGCCATCGTTCAGGGCGTGTGCGCCGCCATCGCCATGGCGCTGTTGATCGGGGTGTTCACGAACAGCGACATGAGCGTCAAGCTGGTGGCGGAGAACAGCCATTCGGCCAAGCCGCTGCTCTACAAGGTGGCCGGCGCGTGGGGGAACCACGAGGGCTCGATGCTGCTGTGGGTCACGATCCTGGGGCTGGCGGGCGGCGCGGTGGCGCTGATCGAGCGGCGGCTGCACGAGGCGACGCTGGTCGCGACGCTGGGCGCGCAGGCGGCGATCGCGCTGGGTTTCTATGCGTTCCTGCTGTTCTCCTCCAATCCGTTCGCGCGGCTGAGCCCGGCACCGGCGGACGGGCAGGGGCTGAATCCGCTGCTTCAGGACCCCGGCCTCGCCTTCCACCCGCCGACGCTCTACGCCGGCTATGTCGGGCTGTCGGTCGCGTTCTCCTTCGCGGTCGGCGCGCTGGTGACGCGCGACGTCGGCCCGGCCTTTGCCCGCGCGATGCGGCCGTGGGTGCTGGGTGCCTGGGTGTTCCTGACGCTGGGGATCACGGCGGGGAGTTACTGGGCCTATTACGAGCTGGGCTGGGGCGGCTGGTGGTTCTGGGACCCGGTCGAGAACGCCAGCCTGATGCCGTGGCTGGCGGCGACGGCGCTGCTCCATTCGGTGACGGTGCTGGCGACGCGCGACGGGTTGCGGGCGTGGACGGTGATGCTGGCCGTCGTCGCCTTTTCGATGTCGATGGTCGGCACCTTCCTGGTGCGGTCGGGCATCCTGACCAGCGTCCATTCATTCGCGGTCGACCCACGGCGCGGCGCATTCATCCTGGTGCTGCTGGCGATCTATATCGGGGGCGCGCTGGTGCTGTTCGCCGCACGGGCCGGGACGGTACGGGCGGGATCGACGTTCGAGCCGGTGAGCCGCGAGGGGGCGCTGGTGGTCAACAACCTGCTGCTCTCCGTCATCCTGGGCGTCGTGCTGATCGGCACGCTGTATCCGATCGTGGCGAGCGGGTTCGGGGTGCAGCTGTCGGTCGGGCCGCCCTTCTTTAACAAGGCGATCGGGCCGGTGGCGTTGCTGCTCGTCTCGGCGATGGCGGTCGGGCCGCTGCTGCGCTGGCGCAAGGACAGCGCGCGGGCGGCGCTGGCGCGGGTGACGTGGCCGCTGGCGGCGGCGTGCCTCGCGGCGGCGCTGCTGGTCGCGGGCACCCGGATGGGCTGGCTGCCGCTCGCCGGGCTGGCGCTGGCGATCGGCGTGGCGGGGGCGAGCGTGGCGCCGTTGTGGGGCCGCAGCCTGCGGCGGACGCCGCTGTTCACCTGGGGCATGGTGGTCGCGCATCTGGGGATCGCGGTCAGCCTGGCGGGAATGGCGTGCGACAGCGCCTTTACCGTCGAGCGGCTGGTCGCGGTCGGGGTGGACGAGCCGGTGAGGGTGGGGCCGTACACCGTGACGCTGCGCGGCATCTCGCCGGTGATCGGCGAGAACTGGTCGGCGTTGCAGGCGCGGCTGGACGTGGTGCGCGGTGGTGACACGACGGCGCTGTTTCCGCAGCAGCGCTTCTTTTCCGAGCCGCCGACCGCGACCAGCGAGAGCGCGATCCTGACGGTGGCGGACGGGCAGCTCTATACCGTGCTCGGCGCGGCGGGAGAGGACGGGCGCTGGCAGCTGCGGCTGTGGTGGAAGCCGCTGGTGACGCTGATCTGGTTCGGCGGCGTGCTGGTGGCGCTGGGCGGGGCGATGTCGCTGGTCGGGCGGTGGCGGCGCGAGCGACGGCCGAAAGCGGAGGTCTGGGCATGAGCCGGCCGCTGCTGTGGGTTCCGCTGATCGCGTTCGTGACGGTGCTCGGCGTCGTGGCGTGGGCGCTCTACACACCCGCCGATCGGACGGTCCGCTCGGCGCTGGTGGGCAAGCCGATGCCGGCGGTGGCGCTGCCGGCGATGGTCGCGGGCAAGCCGGGGGTGCAGGGCGGGTTCGGCGGCGGGCGGCGGCGGCTGGTCAACGTCTTCGCCAGCTGGTGCGTGCCGTGCGTCGCGGAGGTACCGCAGCTGATGCGGTTGAAGGCATTGGGCGTGCCGATCGACGGCGTCGCGATCCGCGACACGCCCGGCGCGATCGGCGACTTCCTCGCCCGCAACGGCGACCCCTACAGCCGGATCGGCGACGACCGGCGGGGGCAGGTGCAGCTGTCGCTCGGCTCGTCGGGGGTGCCGGAGACCTTCGTCGTCGACGGCGACGGGCGCATCCTGGAGCAACACATCGGCGACATCCGGGCGGAGGAGGTCGACGACCTCGCGACGCGGGTGCTGGCGCGGTGAGACGCGCGGCGCCGCTGCTGCTGCTGATCGCGACCGCCAGCAGCGCGCCACCGTCGCCGCTCGCCTATACCCAGTTGCGCGACGCCGGGCAGGAAGAGCAGGCGCGGGCGCTGATGGCGACGCTGCGCTGTCTGGTGTGTCAGGGCCAGTCGATCGCCGACTCCGACGCCGATATGGCGGGCGACATGCGCGCGCTGGTCCGCGAGCGGATCGCGCGGGGCGAACGGCCGGCGGCGATCCGGCACTGGCTGATCGCGCGCTATGGCGACTACGTCACCTATGACCCGCCGCTGTCGGCGGCGACCTGGCCGCTATGGGCGGCACCGCTGGTGCTGCTCGCGATCGGTGGCTTTGTGGCGCGATCGAGCTTCAGGCGACGCCAAAGGTAACCAAAGGTTACACCAAAACGCGTTCCCGATTCGCGCTAAGGTATTGTTTTGATTGGTGTTGTCCGATCAGGGTTTAGCCACCTTCCAGCGTGTAGGACAGCGCCGTTTCAGCGTGTCGCGACTTGCAGCGCGGCGCGGTTGGCGGCGGCGGTTTCCCCTGCCTCGGGGTCAAAGGGGGCGGCGTCGGGGATCGCGTCGATCTGACCGTCGGCGCCGATTACCGTCACCTCCGTGCCCATCGACGTGACGCCGTAGAGCTTTTTGGCGAAGGCGAGCGGCACGCGAATGCAGCCGTGGCTGGCGGGAAAGCCGGGATTGCGACCGGCATGGATCGCGATGCCGTCCCATGTCAGCCGCTGCATGAACGGCATGGCGGCGCTGTTGTACAGGTTGGAGTGGTGGTCGATGTTCTTCTGAAGGATGGTGAAGACACCCGACGGCGTGTCCTTGCCATCCTTCCCGGTCGACACGGCGGTCGCCGCGATCAGCGCCTCGCCGCGATAGACATAGGCGCGCTGCTCGCCGATGTTGATGACCACCCGTACCGGATCGGCGGTCTCGACGTCGCGCCAGACGAACTGGTTGGGCGCCAGCGTCGCGGCGGCCGCGCTCGACCTCGACGCCCGCCGCGTTGGCGGCGAGTGCGGGCGTGGCGACCGCCATCGCCAGCGCCGACATGATCGCGAATCCCAACTGACGGCCCGACATCGACGATACTCCCTTACGGCAACCCAAACGCGCGATGACGGTCGGGGTTCATCGCCGGGTTGCGCCGAATCGTTCGCCGTGAGCGCCGAACGGAAGCCCGGCGCGCGCAACCCATCGGAATCGCTACAGAAAAGCCGTATTCGGTCCGCTATATCGCGGGCCAGCGAGACGGGGATGCGACGAACGATGCGGGACATGCTGGACGCGGCGCACAGCCGCCGCGCGGTGGTCAAGAACGGGCTGCTCCTGGCGGGCGTGCTGGCGGTGCCGGGCGCGGTGTCGGCGGCGGTGCAGCGGCTGTCGCAATCGGCGCTGACGCCGGTCGCGCAGCCGCCGGTCCCCGGCTTTCCGGTGCCCGTGGCGCGTCCGGTGACGTCGGCAAACGTTGTTCGTCCGGCCTTGCTGCGGCGCGCGCTGGCCGCGCTCGACGCGCAGGGCGGGCGGGTCAAGCGGGACAGGATCGCGATCGCCGACTTCGCCGCGCCGTCCGCGCAGGCCCGCTTTCACCTGCTCGACCTGGCGAACGGCACCAGCAAGTCCTTTCTGGTCGCGCACGGCAGCGGATCGGACCCGTCGCACACCGGCTGGCTACAGCGCTTTTCCAACGACCCCGGCTCCAACGCCTCGTCGCAGGGCGCGTTCGTGACCGCCGATTACTATGTCGGCAAGCATGGCCGATCGCAGCGGCTGATCGGGCTGGACCCGACCAACAACCGCGCGCTGGAGCGGGCGATCGTGGTGCATGCGGCATGGTATGCCAATTCCGACATGCTGCGGACGCACGGGATGCTGGGGCGCAGCCAGGGCTGTTTCGCGGTCGGCGACGGCGACCTGGATCAGGTGTTCGCGCGGCTGGGTGAAGGCCGGATGATCTACGCCGCCAAGGTCTGAAGGGCGACATCCCGGTCTCGTGCGTTAGTGCCGCTCAGGCCAACGGGAGTCCGCCATGCGTTTCGTCCAGATCGAGATCCTGCCCGAGGGCAAGGCGCTGATCGACATCGACAAACTGAGCCACGCCGTCCCGCAGGAGGGCGGCAGCCGGCTGTTCCTGGGCAACGAGAAGCTGGACGTGCCGCATACGCTGGACGAGCTGGAGAACGTGCTCGCCGGGCGCGAGCGGGCGGACGGCGGCGAGCGGAGCCGGGCGGGGTTCGGGGCGGGGTAGCCCGGTTCAGCTGGCCGGGTCGTACATGAACTCGCGGACTTCCTGCGCGCAGCGGCAGGCGACCGCTATCTTTCGCGCCCACTCGACGGCTTCCGCGCGCGTCGGCACCTCGAGCACGGTGAAGCCGCCGTCGAGGCGACTGCCGGGATACGTATCCGACGACACCGATCCGTCCCCGGCGACCAGCACGGGCGCGACCCCTTCGTCGATGCCGCCGCCGAAGACGTAGACGCCGGCCGCTTTCGCTTCCTCGATGACGGCGCGCGAGTCGATGCCGGCGGCCGCGAACTCGTCGTCGGAGAGCGCCATCGCCGCGCTCGGAAACGAGATCAGGTATTTGGCCATGCTCGGTCTCCTCAGCCCCTCTGCTGCGCGAGGGTATGCGCCGCCAGCGCGTTGGCGTGCCCGTGCCCTATGGCATGATCGTTCTTCAGCATCGCGACCAGCTGCATCTGCTTGGCGGGCAAGTGGCTGCGCACGATCGCCTGCCATTCGGCGGTCAGCTTGCCGTATTTCTTCTCGATCGAGGGAAAACAGGAAGCTGGACCTTTGGTCGGTTCGTCAGTCATCGCCGTGTTTCTCCGCCGAATGTCGCGGCAGCATAGTTGCCTGACGTCGGCGTCGGCAAGCTGCTAGCCGGTCCGCCTTCCTGCCAGCGCCCCGCCCCGCCCGCCGGCCGCCGCCGACCAGCCCCGCCATCGCCAGCGTATCGGCGCCGGCATAGCCCAGCCCCAGATGCGCGGGCCTTACCGCGAGCACGTCGCCGAGCGTCAACGTGCCCGCGCGCAGGCCCGCCTGGCCCAGCCGTGCCCAGCGACGGGCGGTTTCCCAGCGGACGAGGCGGCGGGTGTCCCGGTCGGGGGTGACATCGGCGAGATAGGCGGCCTGGAGCGTGCCGAACAGCGCGCCCAGCTCGGCGAGCGTGGCGCGGTCGGGGACGGGCTCGCCGCCCATGTGGTGGGTGACCAGCAGCGTCGCGGCGCGCTCCGCTCCTTCGCCGAGCAGCGGGGCGTGGCGATCGGCGAGGACGCGGACGGCACTGGCGCGCATGGTGTCGACGAAGCGGCGCGAGACGCCGCCGTCGTGCTGGCGATAGAGGAGCAGCGGCTCGTCCAGCCGTGCCACCGCGCCGAATGCGCGAACGCGGTGGTAGAGGTCGAAATCCTCGGCGTAGAGCCGCTCGGGGCGGGTGAAGGGCGCGAGTGCGCGGGCGACCTCGCCGCGGACCATGATGCTGGACCAGGCGAGCGGGTTCTCGATGCGGAGCAGCCAGTCGATCAGCCCCGGCGTCGTCGCGGCGGCGTAGCCCGACGGGCGGATCGTGTCGCCGGCGAGGAACTCGACCTGCGTGCCGAGCAGCGCCACCTCGGGATGAAGATCGAGAAGCGCGACCTGACGCGCGAGGCGCTCGGGGCGGCAGAGATCGTCCTGGTCGAGGCCGGCGACATGGCGCCCGCGCGCCTCGGCGACGCCGCGGTTGCGGGCGCGGACGGGGCCGCCGTTCGCCGCCATCCGCACCAGCCGCACGCGCGGGTCGGGCCACGCGGCGACCAGCGCGGCGCCGTCGTCGGGGGAGCAATCGTCGACGACGACCGCCTCCCAGTCGGTCAGCGTCTGGTCGGCGAGGCTGCGGAGCGTCGCTGGCAGCAATGCCGCGCCGTTATAGGCCGGGATGATGACGCTGACGGCGGGCCCGGTCACCTCTGCCCTCACGCCGCCGCCTGTTGCGCCTGGCCGAGCAACTGGTCGACGATCATCGCGCCGACGTCGTTCTGCCACAGCCATAGTCCGTTCGCCTGGCCGCTGAAGCTCGCCTCGCCGCCGAGCGCCCCCCACGGCACGAACCCCGCCGCCAGCCCGATGCCGTAGACGCCGGGCAGCGGGGTGCCGTCGCCGGCGAGGACGCGGCAGTGGCGGTCGACCATCGGCGCACCGCGATCGGCGGCGAGATAGAGGCGGCGGCCGGTGGTGCCGGTCAGCGGCAGCGCGTGCGGGCGATAGCCCAGCGCGGCGATGACGAGGTCGGCCTCCGCGATCAGCGTGCGGGCCCGGGCATCGTCCGCGCCGATCCGGTGTGTCGCGACGCGCGGATCGGGCGCGCGGCCGTCGACGCCTAGCATGCGGAGCACCAGCTCGCGCGCCTCCAGCCGGAAGCCGGCGAGGCGATAGACGAACCCCGACACCGGGCAGATGTCGTCCGCGCCGAAGTCGTCGAGACCCTCCGCCGCCGCTGCCTCGACCGAGTGGTAGAAGGGGCGCAAGGGACGGCGGTGGAGTAGCGTGATCGCGCCCGCGCCGAGCGGCAGCGTGCCCTTGAGCAGCAGCGCGATCGTGGTCAGCGCGCTCGTCGAGCCGCCGATCACCGCGATGCGAGGCGCGCGCTTGCCGGCGAGCAGGTCGGCGACCTGCGCCTGGCCGCCGAGCGAGAGGACGCCGTCGGACTGCATCAGCCGGTCGCCGGCGAGCTCGACCAGCGGCACGCCCGCGATGCGCTGCGCGGCGAGGCGGTCGAGCGGCTGGTGGCCGCCGGTAGCGAGCACGAGCGCGCGGGTGCGCTGGTCCCGTTCGGTGCCGTCGGGTGCGCGCAAGCGTATGGTCCACAAGCCGTCGCGGCCCCGCCTGGCACCGACCGCTTCCGTGCCGGTGGCGAGCGTCGCGCCGTGGTCGCGGGCGAGATCGGCCAGCCGTGCCCCGGCGACGCGCAACAACGGCCCGACCTCGACCAGCGGCACGCCGATCGCGCCCCCGGCATGGCCCGCGACGGTGCGCGCGGCGGGGTGGTCGATCAGGTCGGCGAGGCCGGGCACGTCCTTGATCGCGGACAGGAAGGTCTCGGCGGTCGAATCGGACGTGATCGCGTAACGGCCGAGCCGACCGCCGCCGACCCCGGCGTCGCGCTCCACCAGCACCATGTCGCGCGCCATCGCGGGCAGCGCGCCGCGCCGGGCGGCGGCGGTGAGCAACGCCGTCCCCGCCGGTCCGCCGCCGACGATCACGACCGAGGCGATCGCCGGGCCGTAGCGCGCCGGAGCGGCGGGGCGACGATCCTCGGCGGCGCAGGCGCTCGCAAAGGCGGCGGCGGCGCGGTGCGCGTCGGCAGGCGTCATCGCGTCGGTGATCGGCAGCGACATCATCCGTGCCGCCAGCACATCGGCGACCGGCGTCGGCTCGATCAGCGCGGTGCGGCGGAACAGCGGCTGCTCGCCCAGATGCGGGCTGAAATAACGGCCGCTGCCGACACCGTCCTCGGCGAGCCGCGCGGCGATCGCCTCGCGCTTGGCCGCGAGGTGGGCCGGCAGGAGAACGGGCATGAACTGCATCGCGCGACGGCGGCCGTGGGCGCGCTGGCACTGGAAGCCGGGCAGCGCCTCGCGATAGGCGGCCTCGACGGCGGCGCGGGCGTCGGCGACCTGGCCGATCGTGGCGAGCTTCGCGCGGGCGGCGACGGCGAGCACCTCGGGCAGCTTGGCGTTGATGCCGGGCAGCGTCGCGCTGCGGCCGGACTCGAAGCCGAAATTGGTCATCGCGCGCAGCCGCGCGATCAGCGCCTCGTCGCCGCTATGGACGAGGCCGCCCTCGCCGACCGCGAAGGTCTTTGTGGCGTGCATCGAGCCGACGACCGCGAAGGGCGCGCCGGCGCCGAAGCCCTGGCCTTCGTCGTCGAGCGTGCCGAGCGAGGAGGCGGCGTCGACGACCACGCCGACGCCGCGACGATGCCGCCATTCCTCGTAACGGCCGAGGTCGATCGCGGTGCCGAAGGTGGCGTAGGGCAGCAGCGCGGCGACGCGGTCGCCGTGGGTGCGGAGCGCGGCTTGCTCGGCGGCGGGGTCGGCGGCCCAGTCGTCGGGGTCGACATCGACGATCAGCGGCGTCAGCCCGGCCCACAGCGCCGCCTGCGCGGTGGCGGCGAAGGTCAGCGCGGGCATGATGGCGTAGCCGCCGTCGGGGGCCGCGTCCTTGAGCGCGATCATCAGGCCGAGCGTGGCGTTGCCGACCGCCAGACACGCGCCCGTGCCGTTGTAGAGCGTGGCGGTGGCCTCGGCCTCGAACGCCTGCACCTCGGGGCCGTTGTTGGAATAGATCCCCGACGCCTCGACCCGCGCCAGTGCCTCGGTCATCTCGCTGAGGCGGGGCGGGTTGGGGGGCGATGAGGGGAAGCGGCCGCATGACGCGGGCCGTAGGTGGGGAGGGGCTAAGATCGGGTTACGGGGTTGGGGAAAGGCGGTCGCGGGCAAAGCCCGCGACTCGTCGGTCGCTTCGCGCCGGCCGATCCGCGCCGAGTCCTGTCGCAGCGACGCTGCGGCAGGCCGGCAGCGGATGGTGCCCAGGGGCGGAGTCGAACCACCGACACGACGATTTTCAGTCGTCTGCTCTACCACTGAGCTACCCGGGCATCCCGGCCGCCGGCCGGAAGGGCGCCTTTACGGGCGGCCCCGCAGGCTGTCTAGCCTGCATCTCACCCGCGCGGGCTCTCCAGCCGGTCGTCCCGGCTAATCCTCCGGCTCTTCGTGCGCGGGCACGGGGATGCTGTAGCCCTGATCGAGCCACTTCAGCAGGTCGCGGTCGCGGCACCCCTGCGAGCAGAAGGGCTTGGTCGCCGCCGAGGCGGGCTTGTCGCAGACGGGGCAGGTGGGGGCGGGCATCAGGCGGTTTCCAGCTGGGGAGGGTGGCCGGTGCGGCGCGCCAGCTCGGCGAGCCAGCCGGGCTGGGCGTGCAGGCGGGCGAGCACGGCGGCGGGGAGGCGGTGCGGGCGCGACGGGCCGGGCTCTCGCTCCAACCGGCGCAGCGCGGCGCGGGCGGCGGCGCCGATCGGGTCGGCGCGGAGCAGCTCGGGGAGGGACATGCGGGGGCGGGGGCGGACGATCTGGAGGAAGCCGAAGCCGTTGACGGTGGTGCGCTCGAACGGGGGCAGGAGGTGCGCGTCGAGGGCGGCGGCGACCGCCTGGCGCGGTGCCTTGCCGGGCAGGGTCGGGAAATCGATGCCGATCGAGCCGCCGATCGCGTGGCGGCGGATGGCCTCGGCGACCGCCTTTGCCGCTGTAATCGCCAGGTTTTCCAAGGGCGGGCCGCCGTCGACGTCGAACAGCGTCATCGCCGGCGTCGGGGTCATGTCGAGCGCGCCGCCGGGGAAGGCGATGGTGCCGGTGGTGGCCTCTTCGAGCAGTTCGGACCAGCCGGCGGCCTCCAACTCATCATCACATTGGTGACTCCGAAGTTGGCGTAGGGGAACGCCGGTGGCGGTCAGCCGCGCGACAAGGTCGGGGCCGGACGCGGGCGGCGCGTCCGTCATGGTCGCGCGGGGGAGTTTGAGGCGGCCGGGCTCGCGGATCGCCTCGCGGACGATCGCGACGGTGATCGTGCCGCCTTCGGGGACGCCGGCGGCGCCGTTGAGCAGCGCTTCATCGCCCGAGTCGAGGCGGACGCGGCCGGTGGCGCGGTCGATCAGCCGGGCGCGGGCGACGTGGCCGACGCGCGACCCGCCGTCGTCCAGCTCGATCGCGGCCTCGACGATGCGGCCGTCCGCGATCAGCGCGGCGCGGGTTTCACCGATGCCGGTTTCCCAAACCCACTCAGGCAAGGAAGCGCCATTCAGGCAAGCGGCAGGCCCGCCGCCTTGAGGAGCGCGCGCGTCTCGAACAGCGGCAGGCCGATCACGCCGGAGTGCGAGCCGGCGAGGAAGCGGACCCACGCCTCGGCATAGCCCTGCACCGCATAGCCGCCCGCCTTGCCCAGCCCCTCGCCCGAGGCGATGTAGGCGTCGATCTCCTGCGCCGAGAGCGGCTTGAACGCGACGATCGTGTCGGCGAGGCGGGTGCGGGCGGTGCCGGCGGCGTCGATCACGCAGACGGCGGAGAGGACGTGGTGGCGGCGGCCCGACAGCCTGCCGAGCAGGTCGCGCTGGACCGCCTCCGTCTCGGCGGGGGGCAGGATGCGACGGCCGAGCGCGATCGCGGTGTCGCCGGCGAGGACGACCTCGTTCGCGCCGCGGTCGACGGCGTGGGCCTTGGCGAGCGCGAGGCGGAGGGCATAGTCGCGGGGGACCTCGGCCTTGCGCGGGGACTCGTCGATCGCGGGGGCGCAGACGCGCGTCGGGGTGACGCCGAGGCGTTTCAGCAGGTCGAGGCGGCGGGGGGAGGAGGAGGCGAGGACGAGGTTCATGCGTTCCCGCCGGTGGTAGCCGTGTTCCTGCGAAGGCAGGAACCTAGAGCGTCAAGCGACCCGCCCGTGCCCCTGGGCTCCTGCCTTCGCAGGAGCACATGATCCTAGGAGGGTCCGGGACCGCCGCGACCGGGCATGAAGCGGTAGGTGATGCGGCCCTTGGTCAGGTCGTAGGGCGTGAGTTCGACCAGCACCTCGTCGCCGGTAAGCACGCGGATGCGGTTCTTGCGCATCTTGCCCGCCGTATGGCCGAGGATCTCGTGATTGTTCTCGAGTTGTACGCGGAACATCGCATTGGGGAGCAATTCCACCACGCGGCCGCGCATCTCGAGCAGTTCTTCTTTCGCCAAGCAAACCTCTGGGTTAGGAGCGCGCGGCCCTTAGCGCGGGCGCGCGGAAAAAGGAAGCTTGGCTCCCCCGCCCCACCATTATGGCGCGTCGGAAGCGTTGCCGCAAGGCGACGGCTCGCTTACAGCCACGCGCCACATGGCACAGACCCCCCCTCGCGCGCCGCGCGTGCAGACCCCGGGCCGCGTGCGCGGTACGCAGGACATCTTCGGCGAGGAACAGCGCCGCTTCGCGCATGTGCTGGCGACGTTCGAGCGGGTGCGCGCGCTGTACTGTTTCCAGCGCGTCGACGTGCCGGTGTTCGAGGCGACGGAGGTGTTCGCGCGCTCGATCGGCGAGACCACGGACGTGGTGTCGAAGGAGATGTACACCTTTCCCGATCGCGGCGGGGACTCGCTGACGCTGCGGCCCGAGTTCACCGCCGGGATCGCGCGGGCGTATCTGACCGAGGGGTGGCAGCAATATGCGCCGCTGAAGCTGGCGACGTCCGGGCCGGTGTTCCGCTACGAACGGCCGCAGAAGGGGCGGTTCCGGCAGTTCCATCAGATCGACGCGGAGGTGATCGGCGCGGCGGAGCCGGCGGCGGACGTCGAGCTGCTGGCACTGGCGGATCAGTTGTTGAGCGAGCTTGGGATCGAGGGCGTGACGCTACAGCTCAACACGCTGGGCGATGCCGAGACGCGCGATGCGTGGCGGGCGGCGCTGGTCGCGCATTTCGAAACGCATCGCGGCGACCTGTCACCGGAGAGCGTCGAGCGGCTGGCGAAGAACCCGCTGCGGATTCTGGACTCGAAGGACCCGCGGGATCGGCCGGTCGCGGACGCGGCGCCGGGGATCGACGGCTATCTGTCGAGCGCGGCGGGGGCGTTTTTCGAGTCCGTGCAGGCGGGGTTGCAGGCGGCGGGCGTGGCGTTCCAGCGCAACGAGCGGCTGGTGCGGGGGCTGGATTACTATCGGCATACCGCGTTCGAGTTCGTCACCGACCGGCTGGGGGCGCAGGGGACGGTGTTGGCCGGGGGGCGGTATGACGGGTTGATCGGGAGTTTGGGCGGGCCGGAGACGCCGGGGGTGGGCTGGGCCGCTGGGGTGGAGCGGTTGGCGATGTTGGTGGGGGAGCCGGAGGCGATGCTTCGGTTCGAGGTCATTCCAGATACGCCCGAGTTGATACTTGAAGCGCAATCGGCCGCTGCCAAGCTGAGGGCCGCAAATATCATTGCAAACGTCTCCTTTCGTGGCTCGGCGAAAGATCGTTCTACTCGAGCCCGGAAGCGACCGGATACCTTACTGCTTTATGTCAGCGCCGACGGACGAATGAACATCAACATCGGCTCGGTAAAACTGACCGAAATATCGCTGCTTTTGAAGGCGACCGAGATTCTCGGCAGCGAGAGATTTCCGCGAGGCATCATCGCACCTCCGGCCAGTACCACCGTACAATGACTACCATCTTTCCTGAAACCCAGGCGCATCGTTTTCCATTCCTCCCCGGCACGGGGAGGGGGACCGCTCGCGCAGCGAGTGGTGGAGGGGGCTCACCGCGAGCGACCCGCTCGTGGCCCGCCCCCTCCGTCACGCGCTGCGCGCGCGCCACCTCCCCGTGCCGGGGAGGATTTGGGGTATGACCACTATCTCTCCGGATCGGATTCGGCAGATCGAGGCGCGGCTGGACGAGTTGCAGGCGTTGATGGCGACGGGTGACCTCGCGGGCGAGCGGTTCGTGCAGGTATCGAAGGAATATGCCGAGCTGGAGCCGGTCGCCGCCGCCGCCGCCGAGGTGCGCCGCCTGCGGCAGGAGGCGGACAGCCTCGCCTATATGGCCGAGGATGCCGACGACGACGAGCTGCGCGCGATGGCGGCGGACGAGCTGCACGAGAACAAGGCGAAGCTGGACGTCGCGGACCGGACGCTGGCGCTGGCGCTGTTGCCGCGCGATGCGGCGGACGAGCGGGCGGCGATGCTGGAGATCCGCGCGGGCACCGGTGGCGACGAGGCGGCATTGTTCGCGGGCGACCTGTTCCGGATGTATCAGCGCTATGCCGAGGGACAGGGCTGGCGGGTCGAGCTGATCTCCTCGTCCACGTCCGACTCGGGCGGGTTCAAGGAGGCGGTCGCCAGCGTCGAGGGCAAGGGCGTGTTCGCGCGGCTCAAGTTCGAGAGCGGCGTCCATCGCGTCCAGCGCGTGCCCGCGACGGAGAATCAGGGGCGTATCCACACTTCCGCCGCGACGGTGGCGGTGCTGCCCGAGGCGGAGGAGGTCGACGTCCAGATCGACGAGGCGAAGGACCTGCGGATCGACGTCTATCGCTCGTCGGGGCCGGGCGGTCAGTCGGTCAACACCACCGATTCGGCGGTGCGGATCACGCATCTGCCGACCGGGCTGGTGGTGATCCAGCAGGACGAGAAGTCGCAGCACAAGAACAAGGCCAAGGCGCTGAAGGTGCTGCGGACGCGGTTGTACGAGGCCGAGCGCGAGCGACTGCATCAGGCGCGGGCGGGCGCGCGCAAGTCGATGGTCGGCTCGGGCGATCGATCGGAGCGGATCAGGACATATAATTTTCCGCAGGGGCGGGTGACGGACCATCGCATCAACCTGACGCTGCATCGACTGCCGGAGATACTGGAGGGCGACATGGGGGAGCTGGTCGGCGCGCTGATCGCGGAGGACGAGGCGGAGCGGCTTGCGAGTCTGGATGGGTGACTCCTTCCCGTCTGGCGGGGAGGGGGACCGCTCGGCGCAGCCGGGTGGTGGAGGGGGCTCACCGCAAGCGTTGTGGCCGGTGAGTGCGTCCATCCCCATGGCTGGTAGCGCGCGGCAGGCGCTGATCGACGCCACCGCCCGGTTCACGTTCTCGGCGACGGCGCGGCTGGATGCGGAGCTGCTGCTCGCGCATGCGCTGGGGATCGAGCGGCAGGCGTTTCTGCTCGACCTCGATCGCGCCGTGCCGCCGGGGTTCGCCGCGCTGGTCGAGCGGCGCGCGGCGGAGGAGCCGGTCGCCTATCTCACCGGCACGCGCGGGTTCTGGACGATCGAGCTGGCGGTCGACCCCCGCGTGCTGATCCCCCGCGCGGACAGCGAGACGTTGCTGGAGGCGGCGGTGGCGCATTTCGCGGGCACGGCCGGGCCGGCGGCGGTGCTCGATCTGGGCACCGGGTCGGGGGCGTTGCTGCTGGCGGCGCTCGACCAGTGGCCGGCGGCGACGGGGGTCGGCGTCGATGCGTCGGCGGGCGCGGTGGCGGTGGCGCAGGCGAACGCGCGCCGGCTGGGGCTCGACGCGCGGGCGACGATCGAGGTCGGCGGGTGGGGAGCGGCGGCGCTGCCGGTGCGGGCGGGCGGCTTCGACCTGTTGCTGTGCAACCCGCCCTATGTCGCCGACGACGCGGTGCTGTCGCGCGAGGTCGCGGGCTATGAGCCGGCGAGCGCGCTGTATGCCGGGAGCGACGGGCTGGACGACCTGCGCGTGCTGGCGGACGGGTTGCGTGGGCTGGTCGCGCCGGGCGGGGTCGCGTGCCTTGAGATCGGGCACGACCAGGGCGCGGCGGCGGGCGCGCTGTTTCGGGCGCGCGGCTTCGGCGTCGCGCTGCGGCAGGATCTGGGCGGGCGCGATCGCTGTCTGGTGGTCACGCCCTGACGGCGGCGGATTGAACAAACCGGACGGCCAGCCCATATTTCGCTTGTCGGGTGGGCATGCCCGCCGCTATTGCACCGGCACGGGCCGATGTTTTCCGACGCCATTCCGCTCCAGCGGGGGTGTCGGATCGGGGGAAAGGCCCGCACCTTCGTATCACCGCCGCACCCTGTTTCGCGGCCGTGGCGATCACGCGATCGGGCCGCTGGTGGCCGTCGCTTGGAGGGTTTGCACCGCTTGGTTTCGGAGCAGCACCAGTTTTGATTTCGGCTACAAGGACGAAACAGCTTGATCAATAATCGGCAGGCGGGTCGCCGTCGCGGCCGCGGTGGCGGCAACAACAACAGCAACGGTGGCGGTGGCGGTGGCGGTGGACCGCGTCAGGGCGGGCAGGGTAACGGCAGCCGCATCGACAATCGCGCGCGCGGCAACGCCACCCAGCTCCACGAGAAATACAAGAACATGGCCGCCGACGCGCAACGCGCGGGCGATCGGGTCAATACCGAATATTACCTTCAGTTCGCGGATCACTATTTCCGCGTGCTGAGCGAGCAGCGCGGGCGCTTCGAGGACCAGCAGCAGCCGCGCCGTGGCCGCGACGAGTTCGACGAGGATGGCGACGGCGAGTTCAGCGGCGGGGGCGAGTTCGGCGACGAGGGCGAGCCGATCCGCGCCAACGACCAGAGCGGCGAGCGGGGCAACGATCGCGATGGCGAGCAGGGCCGTGACGACCGTGGCCCGCGTGAGGACCGCTTTCGCGACGGCAACGGCGACGGCCGGCCCCGCGAGGATCGTCAGGATCGTCAGCGCGTCGAGCGGCCCCGTGAGGAGCGCGCCCGTGACGACCGGCCCCGCGCCGAGCGCGACGGCAACCGTGATGCCGGCCGCGATGGGGGGCAGCGCGACGTCCGCCGCGACGGTAACGGCGATGGCGGCAACCGGCCGCGCAACGACGGCGAGTGGCAGGATCGCGAGCCGCGCCGTGAGCGCCAGCCGCAGCCGGTCGCCGCGCGGCCGATGCAGGAGCGTCCCGTCGAGGTCGCCGGCCAGCGCCGTGCCGATCCGGTCGGGCCGACCGAGTCGCTGGAGCATCGCGCCGAGGACGTGCTGGAAGCGGATCGTCCGCTGGAGGCGCCCGCGCGCCGCCGTGGCCGGCCCCGGCGTGACGCCGTCCAGGTCGCGACGGCGTCCGAGACCGTTGCGTCCGAGGATGCCGGGTCCGAGAATGCTGGGATCGCCGCCGATCGGTTGCCGCCGTCGCTGTCGGCCTCGCTGACCGTCGCCGCCAACGACGAGGCACCCGAGGCGAAACCGCGCCGCCGCCGCGCGCGGCCGGCGGAGGATACCCCGACCGCCGCCGAGTGATACGGCGCCACCGATGACGAACGGGCCGGTGCCGCCACGCGCGTCGCCGGCCTTTTCATGTCCGCCTTTGCTTCCGATCGCGATTGGTGAGAGACTGCCGGCGCGGGGAGTGCGGTTCGGGAGAGGCCCATGACGATCGCGGCGATACTCAAGAGCAAGGGCGCGCGCGTCGTCGGCGTGCCGCCCACGGCGACGGTGCGCGAGGTGGTGGCGATGCTCGCCGCCGAGCGGATCGGCGCGGTGCCGGTGCTGGACGACCACGGCGCGGTGGTGGGCATCTTCTCCGAACGCGACGTGATCGGCTGTATCCACGCGCGGGGCGCGGCGGCGCTGAACGGGCCGGTCGCCGAGGCGATGACCGCGCCCGCGATCACCGTCGCGCCCGACCAGCCGGTGATCGCCGCGCTGTCACTGATGACGCGGCGGCGCATCCGGCATCTGCCCGTCGTGGCGGACGGCGCGCTGGTCGGCTTCATCTCGATCGGCGATCTGGTGAAGTACCGCATCGACCGGATCGAGGCCGACGCCGACGCGATGCGCGCCTATATCCAGTCGGCCTGACCGCCGCGACCGGTTGCGTTGACGGCCGGTCGCGAGCCGGCCGCCAGTGGCTAATCCGCTCGATCGATCCAGAAGAGCCGATCGACACCTTGTCCCAACGCCTCGGCGAGTTTCAGCGAGAGCAGGGTCGACGGGATGAATACCCCGTTTTCAACGGTGTTGATCGTCTTTCTGCTGACGCCGACCTTCTCGGCGAGCGCGGCCTGGGTGAGGTTCAGCCGGTCACGTTCCGCCTTGATCGAGTTCAGCAGCCGTTCCCTCACCGCGCCGCCCTCAATTCCTGCGTGGCGAACGATATCAAGGCGGCTGCGAGCATGGCCGTGACCACGATGCGAAGCGACATCGGCGCCGTGAGCGGCAGCACCGACCCGACGACCATGAGCATCACGGCCGAGGCGAGCGCCGCCCAGAAGCCCGCGGCGAAGCTGGTACGGCGATGATCCTGCGTCGTGTCGTCGTTGAGCAGATCCCGCATGCGATGGTGCTTCAGGTGTGCCGCCAGGGGGGTCAGATTGAGCGCGGTCAGGCATATCATGAACAGCCATGCGGCCAAGCGCGCCGCGCCGCCACCCGACCGATCGTCCACCGCCAGCACGGCACTGAGGATGAGGACCGTGGCGAGCAGGTAGAAAATGATGGCGGTCCGCCGCGAGGTCCGCTCGGCCATCTGTATGTCATCCATGTCGACCCTCCATACGTAACCTCTAGGTTACTAGTAACCTAGAGGTTACAGCCGGTCAAGATGGTCGGCCCGCCGTCGGGCGATCGTCCATCGGTGCTCGCCACCGAAGGAGGAGGCCGTTGGTAAGAGGCATCGTCGTCGGTCCCGCAGAGGGGTGTTCGAGTGTCGTCCCAGCCCCGTGTCGGGTATGATCGTCGCGGTCCGCGCCGGCACCCGGTGTTAACGCCCCTCGGCCTAAGCGCGTCGGCATGTCGACCTTCGCCGAGCATCTGGTGTTTCGCTGGAAGCAGGCGCGTCATGGCTGGCGCACGCGTGGCGTTCTCGCGACGCCGCCGTTGCGGCCGCGTGACGACGGCGTCGTCATCTTTTCGCTGATCGGGACGCGCGTGTTGTTGTCCTATCTGGTCGCGGTGAAATCCTTCCACCGCCATCTCGGGCGCGGGCGGGTGGTGGTGATGGACGACGGGTCGCTGACCGCCGCCGACCGCCTGGTTCTTGCGCGGCATCTGGGCGATCCTGAGATTCTGGCCTTGCGCGATGTCGACACCGGCCCGGCGCCGCGCGGGGGGACGTGGGAGCGGTTGCTGACGATTCTGGACGCGCGCGCGGACGATTACGTCATCCAGCTCGACTCGGACACGATCACGCGCGCGCCGATGCCGGAGGTGACGGCGGCGATCGACGCCGGGCGGAGCTTCACGCTGCGCGGCGAGGCGGACGCCGCGTTGATGCCTGCGGACGCCTTCGTCGCGACGCTGCCCGCGATCGACGGGCGGATGCATATCCAGAAGGCGACGGAGCGGCTGCTCGATCGGCTGGACCTGCCGGGCCTGCCGGTGCCGCGCTATGTCCGGGGGTGTTCGGGGTTCGCGGGCTTTGCGCCCGGCGACGGAGGCCGGCTGCTTGCCGATGCGTTCTCGCAAGCGTGCGAGGCGCGACTGGGGGCGGATCGCTGGCGTGAGTGGGGGACGGAGCAGGTGACGTCGAACTTCGTCATCGCCAACGAGGCGGACGCGCTGCTGCTGCCGTACGATCGGTACCTGAACTATTGGGGACAGGACGTGCCCGCCGCCGCGCCGTTCGTCCATTATCTGGGCATGTGCCGGTATCGGGGGCGCGCGTATCGCGATGCGACGCGCGCCGCGATCGCCGAACTCAGGGCCGCCTGACCAGCGTCACCAGTGCGGTCACCGTCGGGCGTGCGAAGGCGAGCAGCCAGCCGGCGTAGATCGCCGCGCCCACGCTACCCAGCAGCGCCAGCGCGAGCCCCGGCGTGAGCGGCGGCAGCGCGCGGCCGAGCAGCACCACCGTCAGCGCCATCGCCACCGCCGCCCGCACCGATGGCGCGACCGCTGCCGCCAGCGCGCGCGCGGTGACTTCGATCGCGGGCAGCGCGCGCCCGCCGAGGATCAGCAGCATGATCGGCCAGGCGACCAGCCACGCCGCCGCCAGCCCCGCTGCACCGCCGGCGGCGATTCCGACGAGATACGCGATCGGCAGCACGACGGCGCCGATCATGGAGACGCGGACGCCGATCCCCGGTCGCCCGATCGCGTCGCTGGCGGGCGGCATCAGCACATAGAGCGTCATGAACGGCATCGCGCAGGCGAGCAGCCGTACCAGCGGCGCGGCGTCGACCCAGTGGCTGCCGAGCGCGAACCGCACCATCGGCTCGGCGACCGCCGCCATGCCGAGATAGATCGGCATCGCCGCCGCCATGATCGCCCCCGCCGAGCGCAGGAAGGCGCTGCCGATCGCGCCCGGCTCGTCCTGCAATCGGGCATAGGCGCTGAACGCGACCTCGTTGAGCGGGGGCACGACCTTGTTCTGGAAGATCTGGGTCAGGAACAGCGCGGTGGTATAGAGCCCGACCGCGTGCGCGTCGAACCAGCGCCCGGCGATCACGACGTCGGCCTGCGCCTGCGCGAACCAGAAGAACTGGCCGAGCGTCAGCACGCCACCATAGCGCGCCAGCGCTCCCGCGCCGCCGAAGCGGAAGCTTGGCCAGACCAGCGACCGCGCCGCCAGCGTCATCCCCACCGCGCGTACCGCGAACAGCGCGACCGGCGCCCACACCAGCGTCCACA